>CAZFTR010000006.1:0-67119 GCA_964522405.1 uncultured Gammaproteobacteria bacterium
ACGTTTCATTTTGCAATATACTTATTAGTAGATCAATCTTAATCCAATAAATTTTCTTGAAAATATATTTACTCAAAAAGCTTGCTTTAATGTATTTTTTAATTTATAAAATATGAAATTCTCTAATTATTGATAATTTAAATAAAATATTCACTATTTACTTAAGTGCCTCATTTTGCTATAATTTGCCTAGAATAAACAGTTAAATAACATAAAATATGTCTATATTTAGTGCGGTATTTGGCAGCAAATCAGCATACAAATACTCAAATGAGCAAAAAGCTTTACCAGAACGTGAGATCAAGAGAATTGTATCTCATCACAAGATAACAAGCGTTGACGCTGATGAAGAAACACTGGTAGAACAGGAGATCTTAAGTGCTCGGCACGGAGATGGAAAAATTTCTCTTAGGCAGGTTCACGAGGTTTTGAGTCACTTGTATAGTACTAGGAAGATTAGTCTTTCAGACAAACAAGCTCTGATGAAGACATTTGTTGATTATTATAAAAGACATTTCAAATAAATATGAAGAAAATTATAATTTTAATGGGAATTCCAGGAAGTGGAAAAGGAACTCAGGCTCATCGCCTGGTAGATAGATATCAGTATGGTCATATCTCAACAGGTGATCTTTTGCGAGCTTTAGAGCAAGACCCGGATGCAGATCCAGCGGACAAGGAAGCATTAGTAGCTATGAAATCAGGAAAATTAGTTTCAGATGATTTGATTTACAAACTTGCGTTTGCTGAGATAAAAAAATATTTGGATCAGGGAACAGGCGTTGTCCTTGATGGGGCTATACGAAATTTACCACAAGCCAAAAAATATGGAGAGTATTTCAAAGAAAATGAACTTGAAAAAGAAGTAATTGTCATAGAGCTAAAAATGGCAGATGAGACCAGTTTGCATAGACTGACAAATAGAAAGGTTTGTGAAGAATGCGGTCGCATAATTCCATATAGTCCAGAAAATCAAACCAAAGAACATTGTGAAGAGTGCAATGGTAAATTAATTGTCCGCGCAGATGATCATCCTGATATAGTGGGTAAAAGACTGAAAGAACAGGGAAACCTCGCTATAAAGTCAATTTTGGACTATTACAAGGGTCTTGCTGTTCATGTAGAGGTAGATGGTGAGCAGCAGATTCAGGATGTGGACAGGGCTGTAAGAAATGTATTAGAAAATTCATAGTATGTACAAGAAAAAACAACATGAGGTAGAACAAATTATCAAAGGCGGGCGAATGCTTGGTGAGATTTTGGATAAGCTTGCAGCTATGGCAGTGCCTGGAGCTTGTACTTTGGACATAGATGCAGAAGCAGAACGAATGATATTGGAGGTCGGAGGAATTCCTGCTTTCAAAGGTTATAAAGGTAGAAAAGTTGATCCGGCATTTCCTGCTATAATTTGCGCTTCAGTAAATAGTGAAATAGTTCATGCAATCCCAACAAGAGAAAAGGTTCTAAAAGATGGAGATATTTTTACCATTGATATTGGTATGAAGTGGCCCAAAGACGGAGGTTATTTTACTGACACAGCTCTGACAATTGCGGTTGGGGAAGTTGCAGAAGAAACACTCAAGCTTATGGATGCCACCAAAAAAGCACTTGATCTTGGAATTAAACAAGCAAAGTCGGGAAATACTATTGCAGATATTGGCAAAAATATTCAAAATTTTATAGATCCACTGGGATATGGAATTGTTCGAGATTTGGTAGGGCATGGAGTTGGTCATGCTGTTCACGAAGAACCCAGAGTTCCCAATTTTTATGATAAAAATTTGGAGACTTGGTTGATAGAGCCAGGGGTGGTTATTGCTATTGAGCCGATGATAACCATAGGGAAATATGATATAACCACAGGACCTGATGGCTGGACTATAAATACTGTGGATGGCAGTCTAAGTGCTCATTATGAACATACAATTTGTGTTACAGAAGATGGACCAGTAGTGGCCACACTTAGACCTAGTGAAAAGGCCTGAAAAGCTTAAAAAGCTGGAGATGTCCGAAAGATTGTAAACATCTCGGTAAGAAGTAAACAGATAACAGTGAACAATCCAGTTGCGAGTGGTGATTGATCACAGTTTAATCAAATTTGTAGATCTGTAGAACTCAATCCGTATTATCTGTATCATCCGTAAATCCGAATACCACCCAGCCAGTTTAATCAACGCATCAACGATCGTTATAATTTGTAGATTTATGAATTTTTAAATTTTTCATTTAAATTATGAACATACTTGGAGTTGACTTCGGAACAAAACGCATAGGCTTAGCTTGGGTTCAGTCAGGTTTAGATGTGGTTCTGCCTTATGGAATTATAAAGACAGAAAATCTTAATCAATCTTTTGAGGAAATGTTGGATTTGATAAAAAAAGAAGGAATAGATATGATTGTTTTTGGGCTTCCTTTTGGTCTTGAAGGAGAGGAAAATATGAACACCAAGAAGATTAGAAAATTTGCAGAAGAAATTAAGAAAAAGGTTGGTATTAAAATAGAATTTATAGGTGAGGAATATACCACCAAAGAAGCAGAAAGTATGGGGGGAGAAGTGAGTCTTGATGAGAAATCAGCCATGCTTATTCTTCAAAGTTATTTAAGTGGATAGTGCGGTATTATGCAAGCAATTACACTCAGTCGCAAAAATTTCCGAGAATACGATCAGGTAATTTCAGTATATACCAAAGAAAAAGGAAGATTGGATTTAATTGCACGCGGAGTAAAAAAAACTACAAGCAGAAATTCGGCTCATCTTGAGCCTTTTTCTTTTGTTGATATTGAAACAGCAAATGGCAAAGAATTTAATATACTAACCAAAGTTAGATCGGTTTATTATTTTCCCAAAATCAGATCAGATTTGGAAAAAAGTCTAAGTGCTCAATTTGCAGTTTTGTTTTTGACCAAATTAGTTCAAGTTGAATATTCAGATAAAAGAGTTTTTGAATATTTAAAAGATTTTTTAAAATTTTTGGAATTAACGCCAAGTCCAAAATCAATTCTACTAGATGCCTATATTCTTGGAATCTTGAGAATTTTCGGTCTAAGTCCAATGCTTGATAGTTGTGTTTTATGTTCCAAAACATTTAGAGAGATAGTAAAAAAACAATTAAATACAGACAAAGAAAAAAGAAAACCCGCAGGATTTTATTTTGCAGGCGGTGGAATAGTTTGCCCGGATTGTAGAGTAGAGAAAATTCAGGTGGGGGAGCAGGTATCAATATGTGGATTAAAAGAAATAAGTAATATGATTTTTTTGCTCAAGGCAAATTTAAAAGCCGTAAGTACTCTTGAAATTTCTCGTGCTGAGCAGAAAAGATTACATGGTTTGATTTATCAATATACACTTTATCATTCAGAGAAGAAGATTGTTGATTGGGGGAGATTAATAGTTAGTAGTTAACAGAAAACAGTTAACAGTAGTGATTGGTGAGTGATGAATAGTGGCGGATGATAGGTAATTTCCCCTCCTTTCCAGGGAGTGGGTTAGGGGGTGGTTTCGCGCAAACAAAAAATCCAGCGCCTAGCTGGTTTTAAAATTTTCCTTTGGGCGGCGACAGAGATGTTCGATCTCTGTCGCCGCGCCAGTGTGAGTTTTGAGTGCGTTGTGTTGATGACCTTTCAGCCCGCCAATCCGATCAAGATCAGCAGGACCACGACGCCGACCCCGACACCGACGTAGGCCAGCAGCCGGCGACGGCGCTGACGCTCGAGTTGGATCCAGTCCAGCTCGGTCGGTGTGGGCAAGGCGCGGAAAGCGGCCTCGGCCTCGCGCGTGTCCCAGTGGACTTCGTGGGCGTTGTCGAAACGGCTGATCGCCCAACGCACGATGCGGTAGCCAACGTAGATGGCCAACGCCAGTCCACCTGTCATTATGGTCAACACAACCAAGAAAATACAGCCACCTCTGCTCACGTTTAGTCCCCCTTAACGTGTTCTTGTGGACAAAATCTAGATATTCATCCAAACTTAATCCACAAGAAAACAGTGTAGTATATCATAAAAAAAGCCTTTTGTCAAGGCAAAAAAGCCAAAATATTGCCAATTTTAGCCAAAAATGATACTATTTTAACAGTTTACTCTTTGGATTTTTTAAGAGTTACTAAATTAATTTTACAAGGTATTCGGATTTACGGATAAATTCTGATAATTCGGATACACTTTATTTATTCGAATATCCGGATACAGCCACTAAATTACATAAAGGTTATTATTATGAACATCCATATAAAATCCGCATCCCAACATATCGACCAAGAAGTAACAATTCAAGGCTGGCTAAACAACAAACGTTCATCCGGTTCAATTGCTTTTCTTGAGCTTCGAGATGGCTCTGGGTTTATCCAAGCCGTAGTTGCCAAAAATGCAATTGATGAAAAAGTTTGGCAGAGTGTTGAAAAAGCAACCCAAGAAACATCACTCTCAGTAACCGGTAAAATCTCTAAACATCCCAAAAAAGAAAATGTTTTTGAACTTCAAGTTTCAGGAATTGAAATAGTTCATATTTCAAATGAGTATCCAATTACCAAAAAAGAACATGGTCCAGAATTTCTTCTTGATAATCGTCATCTCTGGCTTAGAAGTAAAAAACAATGGGCTGTTCTTCGTCTTCGCCATTTAGTAAAAACTGGATTTCAAGATTATTTTAATTCCAATGGCTATATTGAATTAGACACTCCAACTTTCACACCAAATGCTTGCGAAGGAACTACTGACTTATTTGAAGTAGATTATTTTGGGACTACAGCTTACTTAACTCAGAACGGACAATTATATTTGGAAGCAATGGCCATGTCTTTTGGAAAAGTCTATGATCTTTGTCCAAATTTTCGTGCGGAAAAATCTAAAACCAGAAAACATCTTACAGAATTTTGGTCGCTCAATCCGGAAATTGCTTTTATAGATCATGAAGAAAGTTTGAAAATTCAAGAAGAGTGCACAAAGCATATGGTTAAATATGTTCTTGAGCATGGTAAACAGGAATTAGAACTGCTTGAAAGAGATATCTCAGAATTGCAAGCAATAGTAGATGGTCAATTTATGCATTATGAATATGCAGACGCAATAGAAGAATTACAAAAACGCGGTTCCAAGATTCAGTATGGAGATGATCTCGGAGCAGAAGATGAAGTGCTTTTGACAGAAGATTCTCTAGTTCCTGTGATAGTGAAAAATTGGCCAAAGAAGATCAAACCTTTTTATATGAAAGATCATCCAGAAAAAGAAGGAGTGGTGTTAAATGCCGATGTCTTAGCTTCAAAAGGTTTTGGAGAAATAATCGGCGGATCTCAGCGTGAAGATGACTATGATCTACTAAGATCAAGAATAGAAAAAGAAGGTTTGGATTTAGAAGTATTTGAATGGTATCTAGATCTTCGAAAATATGGTTCAGTTCCTCATTGTGGCTTTGGAATTGGTATTGAGCGCATGACTCGTTGGATGGCTGGTATACATCATATTCGGGAAACAATTCCATTTCCAAGAATGCTTAATCGCATCAAACCCTAAGAAGCAGAATATACTACACGGATTTTATAAAATGTGCTATAATATTTTCATAAGATAATTGGCAAAAAATACAATTTTTGCAGATCTTATGACTATGCAATTTTTGGCATAGATAATTTCTATTAAGCATGCGTGGGTCCACAAGACACACAATTATGCAGATAAAAACGGCAGTCAAAAAACTACTGCCTAGTAAGCTTAAACGTTATCAAAAAATAGCGCTTTTTGCGTTCGTTTTGCTTGGATCATTATTTTTTATTTCGAGTGTTGCTCAGGCAGGACAAGGTCCGGTTACTGATCTTATCAATGGTTTAATCAGTGCTGTATCTTGGATGCTAATTGTTACTGCTCGTATTTGTATTGGTTTTACTATATTTTTCCTAAGATTTTTTATAACTTTGGCCAGCTACAATGATTATATAAATGCCGATATTGTTAAGCTGGGTTGGATCATGGTTCGTGATGTGGCCAATATGGGATTTGTAGTGGCTATGTTGGTTATTGCTTTTGCTACAATTCTTGGAATTGAGCAATATGAATTCAAAAAAGGTCTGGTAAAAGTCATACTGGCAGCAGTATTTATCAATTTCAGTAATTTGATTGCTCAGGTTTTTATTGACGCAGCACATGTTTTTACAATTACATTTTTAAACGCAATTTCAGTTACAGCAGGTGGTAATCTGATCACCATGTTCCAGCTCGATAAGATGCTGGATTTTGCTTCGAACAAGCCTCCTGGTGAGCTTAAGTTTGAAGTTCTGGGTGGTTCTATAGTTGCCTTTGTTTTTTCATTTATGGCTATGGCAGCTATGGGAGCCTATGTTCTCGTTATGATGCTTCGTGTAGTTTTGCTTTGGGCTCTTATAATTTTGTCACCACTTGCTTATATTTTTGCAGTTTTACCGAAGACTGAGAAATATTCTCAAGAATGGTGGAAAGAATTTGGAGAGCAGGTCATGGTGGCGCCAATCATGGTATTTTTCCTATGGTTGTCTTTTGCAGCGCTCGGAAGCGGACAAGCGCTTGAACAAATCAATTCTTCCCCAGGTGCAGTACCACTGAAGATAAAAACCACAACTGACTATTCTGTATCTTTGACCAAAATTTCAACTTGGGAAAACATGGCCAATTTCTTGTTGGCTATAACTTTCATGTATATTGGTATTCAAAAAGTTGGTGAATCAGGCGCTTATGGAGGAAAAATTCTGCAAAATACCATGAGTACAGCCAAGAAGATCGGAGTTATTGCAAGTGGATATGCCACAGGAAGATGGTTGGTTGGCGGCGCAGCAGATGTCGGTAAAAAAGGTGTAAAAGAAGGTCTTTATCGACTTCCTCTTGTTGGTGGAGAAAAATGGGAAAGATATGCTAAGACTTTTGGTCATGGAATAAAAGGTATGTACATGGGTAAGGGTTTTGAAATTACAGAAAAGGGTGAGCAGATACAGGGGGATTTGCGCGAAGAACAGACATTGGCAAAAGCATTAAAGGCTGGTGGTTCAGAAGCACTGGCTGGAGATATAGAAAGATTAGAAGCACAGCAATCGGCAGCTAATATCAATTTAGAGGGTCAAAGAACAAACTTAGAAGCACAAGAGGCCGCTGGAGATATGGTGAATGCAGAGAAGACTAGAGCAGGTATAGCAGAAACAGAACGTGAGCTCGAAACCATAGAAGGTCATCTTGCAACAAATAAGAGGGTTAAGGAAAGAATTGACCGTGAAGGTTATACAGCGGATGATGTGGATGAAATTGAGCAAAATATCCAAGATCTGCAAAAACAATTAAAAGGTCAAGTTGGTGGTCGAGGCGGAGGAAGAGTGAGTGGCCTAATAGGTGCTATGGCTCGCGCCAATATCAAATCTCAAAAACGTCTCGCTAAAACTGAAAGACAGGCAGATGAAAGAAAACAATTACTCTGGAAAAGAACCGGTTCCCAGGCTGGTGGTTATTTGGTTGGAATGGGTCGTGTCGGTGATGTATACAGAGGAAGAGAAGCACAAGATCGTGTGGAGCGTGGCTGGCTAGCAGCTGAGTCTATGCGCTCCAAGGCCAAAGATGAAGAGTATGAAACCATGGGAAAAATGGAAGTTCTGGCCAAGCCACGTCTTAAATACAATGTAAATACTGGAGAGATTACTTATGAAGATACCAAAGGAACTGTAGCAGAGAGAATAGCAGAGCATGAAGTTGGACGTGATCAGTATCAAGATGCAATTAAGAAGCTGCAAGGTGAGGCAAGATTGAAAATTGTTGCTGATTTTGATGCTAATATGTCAAAATCTAATAATATTTCAGCAGAAATAGATAAATTGAAAAAAGAATTAGAAAATGTTGATAGTCCGGAATTTGCCAATAAAATTAAAAAGAGAATTGAACAGTTGGAGCAAGAGTTATCAGGTGTGGAGAGGGGAAGTGAGGAAGGACAGAAGTTGACTGATGAAATTAAAGTTTTTAAGGGTGTTAGAGATTCATTAGCTTTTGCTCAAGCTCAAAAAAATATACAGGATTTAGAAGCTCAAACCACTGCAGACGGTTTTGACCCAAGTTCTGAGAAGGGTCAGGAAATGTTGCGTGAATTGGAGCGTCTAAGAGAAGAATTTAGTGCAGAAGGTGGAGAACAGAAAATACAAAAATGGGAAAGTTGGAAAACAGATCTAGACGATGGAATTCTTCATGAAGAGAGAAGAAGAGAGCAGAATAGAGAGATTACTGAACAAAAAAGAGAAGAATTGAAAACAGTTACCGATGAAGATGAACGAGCTAGGATTATAAAAATGATCGAAAGAGGAGAGGAGCATGACTCCAAATCTGCTTCAATAATTACAGATTTAAAATCTCGACGATCATTACTTGATGATCCTGATAATTTAGATTTGGTTGAAAAAGAAATTGATGCTGCTCAAAGAAGATTCACAGATTGGGTTCCAGCTGATGCTGAAGAGGCTGAGGCGTATAGAGCAGAGAGAACTGAGAAAGAGGCAGAGTTGGCGAGGTTGAGAGAAGAATACGCTCCTTTTGCGGAGGATGATGTTAGGGCTAAAGAATTACAAGAACAAATTTCTCAAAAAGAGGCTCAGTTAAATGGTATTGATATTAATAGCGATGAAGGAAGAGCTCGTTTGCAAGCGCAACAAGAATTACCTGAGGATTTAAGGTTGTTGGAGTCCATGGACGGATATATGTATGGTTTGCAATATTATAGAGATTGGTCACAAGCTAGACATGACTCTCAAGATGAAGATTTAACTCAAGATGAGAGAGATCAAGCTGCTCAGAGATTTGCAGATATGGATGCTGTGTTTACTGATCACAATTCAAATGAAAGAAAAGCTTTTAATAGAGTGGTTGGCATTCAAAATGGTTTAAGTGATGAAATCAGAGGTTATGAAGATAGAAAAAGAGAGATTGATACTGAGATGCAAGGATTGCAAGCTATAATAGATGATCCAAATGAATCAGATGAAAACAAGGCTACTGCTGCCCAAAGCATAGGTACTTTAAATGCTGAAAAAGCAGATATTGATACCAATCATGCAAGAGCAGAACGTAGACATGGTATGATAGCTGATGTGTTTTCTAATGATGATTTAGATACAGCACTAAATCAAACAATCACTGAAAAGATAGGGCAACTAGATGAAGCCATTGCAAAACAATTAGTTGATTTTGGTCCTGCCGGTAGAGCTGGAACCGAAAGAGAAATAGAAGATTTGCGTGCTGAACATACTGAACGGACGGCAGCAAAAAGAACTCAAGTCCAAGCTGCTCGCCAAAGCGCCAAAGCAGCAATCAGTGCTCAGATAGATGATCAACAAGCAGCACTCAAAAAAGTACAACAAGGCGTTGTCAAGACAATGACCGGTGTAACCTATGGTTCATTCTTACAAACCAAGGCAGAAGCGCAAATAGTAAGCGAAATTCTTGATGCAGATGAAAAGAGATTGGTAGAAGGTCAACTTCAGAAGGAATATAATCTTGGTGCTTTGGTTGATGCCGCTGCTTCTCAAGACAATCGAGGAGATTGGAGTAAGAGTGTGCAAGCGGCTCGTGAAGAAGGAAAAGTAATCGCAGCTGAGATCGATAAAAAAAGAAAAATTGAAATTGGAAATTTTGATAGGCAGCTTAGCGGTTTACAAGATAAAAGAGGAGAACTGCAGAAGCAGGCTGATACTTATGGAGCTGCTTCTAGAATTGAAAAAGCAATGACCGGGCTTGATGCCAAAGCACAAGAATTGAGAGATCAGAAAGATGCGGTTGATGCTAGCGCTGACTCTGATCAAAATAAAAAGAAAAAGAAAGATGCTCTTGATAAGCAACTGGCTGCTCTGGCACAAAACAGACAAAAAATGGCTGATGATTTGAAGAAAGCCACAAAAGATCGAGATAAGCTTGCTGGTGTGGAAAAAGGAATGTCAGACGATGAAAAGAAGACGAAGAGAGAAGAAGGTGAGGCTGCCATTAAGACACAATTAAATACTACTGATTCAGACATATTTACTCTTTCTTCAACTATAAAAGATAAAGAAAAAGCTTTGGAAGAAACTGATACTTACTGGGCAGAATTGATGCGCAGAAAAAAACAAAATGCAAGAAAGGTAAAAGATGAACAAACCAGCCTCGATAAAAGGGCTAATCGATTGCGTTCTGGAGACACTGGTGCTGCCAATGAGATCATTGAATCTATTGAAACAGCTCTTAGTGAAGAACAAGCTAAACCTGTCGCAGCCAGAGATGAAGCAAAAATTGACAAACTAAAAGGTGATCTTACTTCCATGCGCAAGATTAAGTCCAAGATTGGAAGGGCAGGTCTGGCTTGGCGCTATGGTGTGGCCAAAGGTAAGCAGGCTGATGCTACTCGTGGTTATAAATATGCTCATAATCTCTTGCTTTCAGAAGCAGAACAGAGGGCAATTCATGATGAAAGAGGACTTGATACACCGAAATCAACTCTTACTGAACTGATTGAGGAATATGGAAAGAGTTTTGGTGAGATGTCAGTTGATAGTTTTGTAGCCAATGCCGGACCTATGCTAACTAAAATGCTCAAGAAAAATAAAGCAGGTACTATGACTGAGCAAGATCGAGCAGCTCTCATGGGACTTTTTAAGCGTGGGTTTGATCGAGCTTGGATTGATGACGCTATTTATGCCATTATGGACAATGAAGAAGCCAAAGAATTAATTGGTGATGAGTTGGGATGGACAAATTCAAAGTATTCTGATGAAAAAGTAAGAGATATTCAAATGCTTTTTGCCACTGGAGCAAATGTTGATTTTGTAAAAGACAATGCTGTGGTAACTTCAATTTCAGATGTTCTTGAAAATGATCATGGAATTAGAAATACAGAAGAAGTGATGAAGATGATGAGCACAGGTGTTTATTTGGATAAATCAGGTGTGGATGTTAGTCAACAAGTACATGATAAAGTTCGTGAATCAATGGCGTCTACCAATACAAAATTCAGTAGTGAACAAGAACAGAATTTTGTAAATTTCTTTAAGCATCTAGTTAAGGGAGATGAGCAGGCATTGCTGGACGTGCAATCTCAGAGAAATAAAATTGTTGGTGGTTGGATGAAAGAAATCAGAGCCAGACAATCAGAAATGCAATATTTAGGTAATCTGCGTCCGGAAGCCATTGCCAACGGCCACTATGAAAACGCCGGTTGGGCTCTGACCCGTGAAGTTGGTGGTGGTGAATCACTCTATGTAGCTCAGGGTTTGAGAAGCGCTAGAGCTCATGTGATGGGAGATGTGAGAAAATCAGATGTGCGAACTCGTGCTAAATCTCAGACTCATTCTTGGGCTGATCTGGATGAGAGAAATGGACAAGTAGTAACCCAGATCAGAGAAGGTCAATTTACAGATACTTTCAATGGTATTGATCCTAGAACTTTTAACAGTATTAACCCGCGTGCTCGTGTGCATATGATGGGTCTTTCCGGTAGTGATAAATACTCTGATTTTCGAGATGGATCTGATGGTTCATTTACAGCAGCTCGAATGACTGATAGTACCGGCGCGCTTACCAATGCCGGAAAAACTTGGTCTCAAGAACTTTCTCAGGATAGTGTGTATGGTAGTCATTTCAAAAAAGCCAAAACTAGAGATCGCCAACAGGAATTGATGTCAGCCGGTATTATGAATAGGCTCTATGCTCGTGAGATTCGTGGAAATACTCATGGATTCCTCATGCTTGCTGCAGAAGCTGCCGGTATGGATCCAACCCAGGCAGCGCGTGATGGTAAAATTAATTTTAAAATGTATAATCCCGCAGAAGGAAAAGAAATAAGATATCGAGATGTAAACAGATTGATCGATGATTTCAATAGAGGAGATTGGGAAATGGATGCCAATGGAAGATTTAGTAGAAGTTCTAAACCTTCATCTCAATTGCAACATTTCACTCCGTCAAGTGGAAAGGCAGATGAGGATTATTATCTCGATGAATAAAAAATAATTTTGGCGCTAATTAAAAATATGTTTTCATTGCCAACTATAATAATGCAACTTTATCCGGGTAAGACTGAAGAAGAGATTCAGGCTATTTCTGATGCTTGTCTTAGGGGTGGAGCAAATTATTATCACCGAACTTGGAAAGAAGTAAAAAAAGAAGATCTGGGCAAAGAAGAGGTTATTCTTAATTTGATTCGCACTATTCACACTTCTCAGCATTCATATTGGGGCGGGGTTGACGAAATTATGAGATCATTGGAAGAATGGTCAGACGGAATAATTATTTTTGAAGGCCTAAACAAAGAACAAAATGAATTTTATCAGAGATTTTATTGTTTTATTGGATTTTTGAATTTTGCTTATATTGAATTTAAGAGAAAATTATTTTTGCTTGAATCTAGATTTCTTGTTTTGGCCTGTATCTGGGAAATTCCGGTCTATGTCAATGTACAACTTTATTTTTCCAGATATGCCTTTGTGGAAGGTATGAGAAATGATGCTATTCTCATGGCTGATTCTATTGAGAGAAATTGGGCGCCGGTAGGAGAAGAGGGTAGAGCGGAATTAACTGTTGAAGAGTGGGTTAGGAAATTCAATGAAAAACCATTTACTAATTTTGGTGGTAGAATTGATGATTATTTTGTAGATAATTTGGAAGTAAATAGATTTGATCAAGGAGTTCAAAATGTTTTGAGAAAAATCTTTACTCTTTATTGGGGGCTTAGATCCGGATCTGTCTGGAGAGAAATTTCAGAAGATTTGCATATTGCCGGATATGAAAACAAAAAAGTGAGAGAAAATAAGACTGCAGATCAATATTACTTGCAAATGCTCCAAGAAGCTGATAAAGAAGGATTTCTTATCTGGCTCACGAGTTATGATCATTTTGTAGATTGGGTACTTGCTGTTGGAAAAAGTGATGAGTTTATGAATCAATTATTTTATATTCTTACTCAGAAAGTTGATTTGGATGATGTTGAAGAATTAGGTTATTTTGTAGATTTGATGGAGGCTTTGCAAAAAAATGAATGGTCACTTGGTTCTGATTTGGTTTACTATGATGAGGAAACTTCAGGTTTTAGATGGAATCAAGACATAATTGAAGCTCTAAAAGAAGAGGTTGAGTATGTAAAATTATATGGAGAAAAACCAAGACCCCAAGTGTTAACTATGCCTGAGAAATTAGATATAAAAGAATAGAAAATTATGCCTCCAGCTGTTAAAAAACAGACTCAATCAGCCCAAGGTCCTGTTAATCAGGGCATTTTGGTTAAAAAGGCAGACGGTAGTACAGTTCGAGTTTCTTTTGATGAATTTAAAAGACTCAGAGAAAACATTTCTAGGAAACAGCCGGCAGAACAGGTTGTAGAGCCACCGGCTATACCGAAAAAAAGATCTGAAAAAGTAGCAAAAAAAGTAAAAGATTTTGCAGAAAAAGAACAGATATCTTCTATAAAAGGTCAACGCATTGCCAGGAAGAGACCTGGTCTTTTGCAAAAAAAGAGAGCAGTAGCTCCGCCGCAACCTGTTCAGAAAAAGATCGAAGATCAGGTTAAAACCAAGATGCCTTTGTCTGATCCAAGAATAATTCGTGCTAGAAAGACCAAAACTGTAGTCAGCAAACCAAAAATTTCAGCTCCAAAATTGACAAAAAAAGATTCTCTACCTCTTTTGCATGAAAAACTTGAAGAGCAGGATCTGATTGAGAGGGATTTATCTGATATTACAACTCATGATCATATTGTTGACGAAGTTGTGCAAGAGTTTCCCATGTCAATTGCTCCTGAGCTTCAGATGCGCATGAGATCTCTTATTGTTTCTTTTTTAAGAGGAGTTCGAGATAAGCATCAGTTTCATGAATATGCTATACAGGCTGCGGGGAGCGGTGGTATTGGTTTGACTGATGAACAAGCTTCTAGGTTGGTACTTGTTATAGAAAAAAATAGAAAAGAGTATGAAAGTGGAAAAATAGAAAAAACCAAGAGTCAAGCAAAAAAAGCAGTTTTGAGTAGTAGGCTCAAAGCTCGAGGAGTACCAGTTAAACCTGTTAGCGCTTATAAGCCAGAAACTAAAAAGATTCAAAAACAAAACCCATCAAAAATTCAAAAAGCTCTTGTCAAAGAACCAATAGATGATCTGGCAACCACAACTCCGCTAGTGGATAGTTTTATTGATCAGGCAATTGCCAAGAAGCAGGCAGAAAAAGTTAATGTGGTTAAAAAGGAACCAACAATAGAAGAACAAAAGCCTGAAGCTAGAAATATCGATTTAGTAGAAGCTGTAAAAAATATACAATCAAGACCGACTACACCGACCATAAAAACCAGTGTTGTCAATCAAAAGAAAACAAATAAGCTGGTACATGATGTTAGTCATATAAGAACAGAGCATAAGACTGTCGGTCCTCAGGAAGAAATGTTGAGATATGCCAAAATTGATTTTAATAGATTAGCCAGTGACCCCGAGCATGCTGCCAGACGTTTGATTGCTAAGTTTAATGGTTGGAAAGAAGAGTCTTTTATGATGTATCTGCAAGCTAGAGCTGCATGGTTTAAAAGTCCTTTATACAAACAATTTCAAGACTCTGCGTTGAAGGCTATTAATAAACGTTTAACTATAAAAAAAACAGTTGAAGGTTCAAAAGATCTAGGATTGTCTTTGCCGGAATTTCTAGCTATTCTTGAGGTAAATAAAGCGCTGGCTTTATAAATGAGAATAAGTTTATATTTTTTTAAGGAAATGTGTTTTTGGTATATTAAGTGTGATATAATGTAGGTATGCAACAATTTGTTGTTCCACAATTTATCGATGTAGAAGATAAGATTTTTGGTCCTATTACCATACGACAGTTTATTATTTTATTGTTTGGTGGACTTTTGATTTTTTTGGCCTTTAGATATGGTGATTTATCTTTGTTTATAACTACAGCAGTTATTGTAGGTGGTCTGTCTCTTACATTTGCATTTATAAAAGTGAATGGCCAAACTTTTCATTATTTTTTGCTCAATATTACTCAAACAGCCAAAAAACCATCTCTTAGAATTTGGAATAAAAATTATACCAAAAAAGAATTAGAGTTTTATAGAAAAGAAGCATCTGATTTTGAACCTATTGAACATATTGAAACCAAAGAAGTAAAAAGAGATAGAATTAGAGATTTGGCTTTACTTGTAAATACAGGAGGTTTTTACCGTCCAGACGAATATAGCTAGATATATGAAGAACAAAAAAAACAAAAAACAAAAAACAAAAAAACCTTCAACTCAGGTTCATTTGCCGATTGCAGAGGTAAAAGACGGTACTGTAGTCCTAAAAGACGGAACTTTGCGAGCTGTTTTGCTTGTTTCCAGTATAAATTTTGCTCTTAAGTCTGAAGATGAACAGAATGCAGTTATATCAGCTTATGTTGGTTTTTTGAATTCTATTGATTTTCCTTTACAGATTGTTGTTCAATCCAGAAAATTACAAATACGACCTTATCTTGAACAATTAGATGAGTTGCAGAAAAAACAAAAAGACAATCAGCTTCTAAGAATGCAGATTGCAGATTATCGTTCATTTATCAAGGAGTTGGTTGAAATGGGTCAGATCATGACTAAGAGATATTTTGTGGTGGTTCCTTATGATCCACTTTCAAATAGAAAAAAAAGTTTTTGGAATAGATTCAAAGAAGTTGTGAAACCGATTATAAGTATTCGTTTAAAAGAGGAGAGATTTCAAGAGAGAAGAGAGGAGCTAGATTTGAGATTAAGACATGTTAAAAATGGTTTATCAAGTATTGGTCTCCGAGTAGAGCAGTTGGATACTCAAACATTGATTGAATTATTTTATGCAACTTACAATCCCGATGTAGGGTTTTCAGAAACATTGGGAGATGTTGAAGATATAAATATTGAGCGCATGCTCTAAAGAATAATTATGGCATTTAAACCTGTAAGTTTTGGACAAGAAGCACCTGAAAAAAGGCCGTCATTTTTGCGTAAGAAAAAAAGCGAAAAAGAGGTTGAAGAAACTCTGGTAAGTTTGGAAGAAGAGCGATTGTACAGAGAGGGGACAGTGGCTATTCGTGATTTGATTGCTCCTTCTGCTTTCAAGGTTGAATCTACTTTTATCCAGCTTGGAAATACATTTTTGCGCACTATTTTTGTAGTAACCTATCCGAGATATATTGCAGTTGGTTGGAATACTCCTATTTTGAATTTGAATATTACCATGGATATCAGCATGTTTTTTTATCCTGTGAAATCTACTATTATCCTCAAACAACTCAAGAAAAAAGTTGGAGCTATAGAAGCACAGATTTCTGCAGATGCAGAAAAAGGTGCTCCTCGAGATCCGATTCGTGAAACAGCTCTGAGAGATATTGAACAGCTTAGAGATGATCTTACTCAGGGAGTTGAACATTTTTTCCAGTACGCTTTTTATGTGACCATTTATTCACAGGACAAAGATGAACTAGACAAGACTACCGAGGACATTGAAAATATTTTTGGTTCAAAATTAATTTATACCAAAAATGTGCTTTTTCAAGCTGAACAAGGTTTTACTTCTACACTTCCACTCGGCATAGATGAGTTAAGCATTGCTTTTAACATGAATTCTTCTCCGATAGCAGCTTCATTTCCTTTTGTTTCGTCTGAGTTGACTAGTGATAATGGAATTTTATATGGTATCAATCGACATAATAATAGTTTAATTTTGTTTGACAGATTTAGTTTGCAAAATGGAAATATGGTAGTTTTTGCTACTGCCGGTGCTGGTAAATCTTATGCGATTAAGCTCGAAGTGCTTAGAAGTTTGATGTTTGGAACAGATATCATTGTCATAGACCCGGAGATGGAATACTTGCATCTTGCAGAAGCTGTTGGTGGTACTTATATAAATATTTCTCTAGGTTCAGATAGCAAGGTGAATCCTTTTGATTTGCCGACCAAGCCGATCGGTGGTGAATCTGCCGAAGATGTTATCCGAAAAGCTATTAGTACAGTCAAGGGTTTGCTCAAAATTATGTTTTCCGGTTTTACTCCTCAGGAAGATTCTATTTTGGATACAGCACTGAAGGAAACTTATGCCAAAAAAGACATTACACCATCATCAGATTTTTCAAATGCAGAACCTCCAATTATGCAGGATTTATTGGATATTTTGGAGGGTATGGAAGGTGCTGAAACCATGGTCCTCAAATTACAAAAATACACAGAAGGTACCTTTTCAGGATTATTTAATTCTCCCACCAATGTTGATATGAACAATCAGCTGGTAGTTTTCAGTGTGCGTGACTTAGAAGATGAGCTTAGGCCATTGGCAATCTATACTTTGATAAATTATATTTGGGCTTTGGTTCGGTCAGAACTAAAGAAAAGAATACTGGTAATCGATGAGGCTTGGTGGTTGATGAGACATGAAGATAGTGCCAAATTTATTCATGCCTTGGTCAAACGTTGTCGAAAATACTACCTGGGTGTTACTACTATTACCCAGGACGTTAATGATTTCTTATTATCACCTTATGGACAAGCAATTATTACCAATTCAGCTGCTCAGCTTTTGATGCGTCAATCTCCAGCATCAGTTGATTTGGTCAAAAAAGTATTTATGTTGACAGAAGGAGAGAAATATCTTTTACTTGAAGGGGTAGAAGGTGAAGGAATCTTTTTTGCTGGGAACAAACATGCAGCCATAAAAGTAGTTGCTTCTTATACAGAACATCAACTAATCACATCTGACCCTAAACAGCTTTTAGAGATAGAGCGTTCAAAAGCAGAATTTAATAAGCAATTCAAAGATCAACAAATTTAATTAGAAAAATATGTTAACCCTCAGACAAAGAGTTTTTGTGGCAATCAGTATTATTATGGCAGTTGTTCTTGCTATTGTTTTATTATTTCTTTATAGGAAATCACAAGTACCGACTGAAATAGAATATGATGGTGGAGATCAGCCACTTCAGGCAAGTGAAGAAGTTGTTAGTGAGACTGAGTTTGAAGTGAGCGGGGGTATATCTGTAATATCTCCAAAACAAGCTATTGAACCGGGCGCGCTTTATGCTCAAAATTTAGCGCGGGTATTTGTTGAGAGATTTGCAACTTATTCCAATCAAAATAAAAATCAACATATAGAAGATGTAAAGCCCTTAGCAACTGACAGAATGATTAGCTGGATTGATACACAGAAAATTGAGCAGAATACTAAATATAGCGGTGTTACTACTGATGTTATGAGTATTGAAATACAAGAGCAATCAGAAGAGAAAACAATTGTAAAAATAAATGCTCAGCAGGTTGTCCGTTCTCAAGTTGATGGACAAGTTGGTCTGTCAGAAGAAATTATTCAGAAAAAAGCCAGAGTTGAACTTATAAAACAAGCTGGAGAGTGGAAAGTAGATGGATTTTTTTGGGAATAGATTTTTTGGTCATAGTATATTTTAGGAGGGACTTATGAATTTAAAAAAATATTTTAAAACATTTTTGTATTTATCAAAAGAGGCTTTGTTTCCTCTTTTTTGTATCTCTTGTTCAGCTGAGGGTGATATTTTATGCCAGACTTGCTACATAGCCCTTGAGACATATGCTGTTTTTGCCTGTCCTGTTTGTGGTCTCAATAATAATACAGGAGAGGTTTGTAAAAAGTGCTTGTCAGATTCATTTCTACAAAAACATCTTGCTCTTGGTAGATTTTCAGAAGATTCAATAATACAAAAATTATTGTATGAATATAAGTATAATTATGTCTTGGATATTTTGAAAATTTTTGAGAAATTAATTGATAATTTTATTGATAGATATAAGAGTTTTTTTCTTGAAATTGATTTTATTGTTTCAGTTCCACTTCATAGGAGGCGTTTTGCAGAAAGGGGATTTAATCAAGCAGATGACCTTGCTTTGGTTTTAGCTTCTAAGATTGATCGGCCTGTCTTGGATTCAGTCTTAAAGAGGATTGTAAATACTTCTCAACAAGCCAAATTAACCAAGACCGAAAGACAGAAAAATATAGATAGCGCTTTTGTTATAAACCAAAAAAATTCTCTAAATTTAGCCAATAAATCATTATTGTTAGTTGATGATGTTTTAACCACTGGCTCAACTATGCAAGCTTGTGCCAGGCAGTTCAAGGATAATTTCAAGGCAGTTAAGATACGGGCATTTACCTTGGCTAGAGGTTGACTTTTTTGCCATTTTCATTTACAATGTATTAACCAATATCCAGATACCACTATGGAGAGATGCCTGAGTGGTTGAAAGGGGCACCCTGCTAAGGTGTTGTATCCTAACGGGTACCGAGGGTTCGAATCCCTCTCTCTCCGCCGGGCTTTGCCCAGATGTTTTGCACATTGAATAGTTGAATTTTTGTTAAAATGGTGGAGGGATGGCAGAGCGGTTGAATGCGACGGTCTTGAAAACCGTTGTCCGTGAAAGCGGACCAAGAGTTCGAATCTCTTTCCCTCCGCCATTTTAATAAATATAAAAAGCCACACAGTTTGCGGCTTTTTTTATTTATGCTATATTATTATATATTTATATAATTAAAATATGCATCAAGCAAATCCTGGTAAAAAACTAGAAATTGAAGTCAGTGGCAGGAAATATCAGAGAATTCCTGTAAAAACTCATGTTATTGTAGACTCAGATAATATTGAAGATTTAGTACAAAAATATCTTAAAAATTATTTAAAAGAGAATGACCTGGTTTTTATGAGTGAAAGAGTTGTAGCTATTACCCAAGGTCGGGCTATACCTATAAAAGATATCAGGCCCAGCTTTTTTGCAAAATTTTTAACAAAGTTTGTTCATAAATCTCCATATGGAATTGGTTTGGGAATTCCAGAGACTATGCAGCTAGCAATTGAAGAGGTGGGATTGATTAGAATATTATTTGCTGCTTTTGTAGCCGCAGCTACTAAGCCTTTTGGTCTAAAGGGTATGTTTTATAGAATAGCAGGAAGACAAGCTGCTGCAATTGATGGTCCGTGTTCATATACTTTGCCTCCTTATAACCAATACGCAACTCTTGCTCCGGCAAATCCTAACCAAGTTGCAAAAGAATTAAAATCAAAATTTAATCATGACTTTGTGGTAATAGATGCCAATGATCTGGGTGTAGATGTTCTTGGAATCTCAGATAAAAATATTGGGATGGAGTTTGCTGAAAAAGTTTTTCAGGATAATCCTCTTGGTCAGTCAAACGAACAAACTCCATTTTGTATTGTTCGTGAAATTTAAGATTATCTATTATTATCTTAATCCACACATTTACGAATTTGGCTAAATTTGCTATAATTTTATCATATGAAACCTAATATACAGCCTGATAATAGTGATGCTTTTGCAATGTTTTTTAAGACTATTGCTCCTGGTGGCAAAGCGTCAATGTCAGCTTTTCCCACAAAAGCGCCTGAATCTTGGGATATATCCCAAGAAGAGGGGAAATTGGCAGTAGATATTGCCCAAACAGATGACAAAATTATGGTAGTGTCCACTATGGCCGGTTCACTTGTAGACAGCATAGAAGTTTATGTCCAAAACGATGTTCTTACTATCAGAGGTGAGCGAGTTTCTCCAGTAGAGCTTAGTGAAGAAATAAATTATATCCACGAAGAGTGCTTTTGGGGGAAATTTTCTCGTACTATTGTTTTGCCTTCAGAAGTAAAAGGTGAATTGGCAAGTGCAGAATTCAAAAGCGGAATATTAAAGATAGAAATACCGAAAAGAAAAACTGATAATAAGATTCCAGTTATTGTAGTAGAAGAGTAAAAATGATTTATGAAGTTTGACCTAAAGTCTTTTTTAGATAAAAAAAAGAATATCAAGATTTCATGGAGAAGGATAGGAATAGCCCTTGCTTTTTTTGTTGTCTTGATTTCGGTTTTACTTTTTGGATTAATTTCTTATGCTCAGGGTTATAAAGATCGCGTTTCCCCTGGTGTGCATGTCGGATCTATTTCCATAGGTGGAATGGATCGTGCAGAACTGAATAGATTTTTGGAAACCATGAAAGACAAACTCTTCAAAGATGGAATACATATTTCTTATTCAGTTCTTGATCAGGAAAAATCATTTGTTATTGATCCTTTAGATCAGGAGAATCTTTTGAATGCAGAGTTGGACACAGAGCTAGCTGCTGATCAGATTATCAATTATGGGAAACATGGAAGTACCTTGGTCAGGTCAATTTCAACAGTTTTTTCGAGAGTTAGACAGCCAGAGATCAATTTAAGTTCTGTTTCTTTGAACAGGAGTAGGCTATTGGAATTAATTGATCAAGGTATAAATGGTCATGAAGTCAAAGCCAAAAATGCTGAGTTGATTATTGATTCTGTCGAACCTCTCAAATATACAATTACTGATTCTCATCCTGGAATAGCATTTGAATACAGTGATGCAGCTGGACAGGTTTTATCTTCTTGGTCAAAATTGTCTGTGCCTGATATTAAAGTTGCTACCAATATTGATCAGCCTCTAATTGCCACCAAAGATCTTGACAGTATTGAAGAAAAATTAGAAATGATATTTGAGGTAGGTCCGCATTTTATACATTACCAATATCCCGATAGTAAAAAAGAGCAAGTTTGGAAAATTTCTAAGCAGAAAATCGCAGAATTCCTTGTGCCTCAAATAAGTGTTAATAATTTGGTAATACTTGGACTTGCTCCTTCTTCAACTATAGAATTTATAGAGTATGAAATAGCTGATTTAGTTGAAACTGAGTCTCGCGATGCAATTTTTGAGTTGAATTCTGAAGGTAAAAAAGTTGTTGATTTCCAAAGTTCTTTATATGGTGTTGGCATTGACAGAGAACAGACTTATGCTGATATAAATTCAGCAATTTGGTCCAGATTTTTAACTGAAATGGAGATTTCTACCAGCACAGATCTTACTGTTCAGGTTGTTGATCCGGATTTGAAACTTGAAGATGCTAATGATCTCGGAATAAAAGAAAAGTTGGGGAGTGGCTTTTCAAATTTTTCAGGAAGTCCTAGAAATCGTATTTTAAATATTAAAAATGCTGTTTATAATAAACTTCATGGAACTCTTGTTCCTCCTGAAGAAGAATTTTCATTAGTAAATTCTCTCAGACCTTTTACTCTAGAGGCAGGGTATTTGCCAGAGTTGGTTATAGTCGGAGATAGAATCAAGCCGGAAGTTGCCGGAGGTTTATGTCAAGTTGGTACAACAATTTTTAGAGCAACTATGAATTCTGGAATGCCAATTACTCAGAGAGTTAACCATGGTCTAGTTGTTGGCTATTATAACGATCCTTCAAATGGAAATCCGGGTACAGATGCCACTATTTATGATGGCTGGCCGGATTTTAGATTTAAAAATGATACAGGTTCTCATATTCTCATAACTGTTTCTATGAATGTAAGCACTGGACATCTCGAATTTGCTATGTGGGGCACAAGTGATGGTAGAAAAGGGAGTTATACCCCACCAAAAGTATCCAAATGGATCCCAGTAGGTGAGTACAAAGAAATTATAACAGATGACCTTGAGCCTGGAGAAAAAGAATGTCAGAGCGCGCATCCGGGAGCAGTTGCTTCATTTACCTATATTCGGGAATTGGCAAATGGAGAAAAAGAAGAAAGAGTATTTAATAGTAGATATAGAGCAGTTCCAAAAACTTGTTATATTGGCCGAGAAGAAGAAAAAGAATGTCAAGAAGATGATGAAGAATGTGTAGTTGATGAAATTGCCGAAGAAGAGGATGAAAATAACGAAAATTCAGATTCTCCTCTAAACCCAGAACAAATAGGTTAATAATCTTCTATAATTAAAATAGCCTAGCAACTTTATGATGCTAGGCTATTTTTGACTAAAATAAAACCCCTCCGATATTCATCGGAGGGGTAGCTAGATTTTTAGGATTATCTTCCTAACCCGTATCCAAGAAGGTGTATTCGAGGCAAAGACGAGCCTTGGCCTGTACTTCCCTGAAACACACCCCCATGCTTGTCGTGGATACAGGATTGCACTTACTTAACCTTTTAACTTGATTAACCTGTTAAATAAGCCCTGTCCTGTATACATAATCCTTGGTTTCTAGCGAACTGACAATAATAACATAAAATTGACTCTTTGTCAATACCTAGGATGTGGATTTGTTAAAAATTGGCTTATTTTAGCTAAACTTATGCAGGTTTTTATTATAGCAGATTTGGGATTAAAAAAACATAAAATTCCGCCTCTAGGCGGAATTTTATGTTTTTTCGAATCTTTTATTTAATCACCTTATCAACTAATCCATATTTAACTGATTCAGTTGCATTCATAAAATAGTCCCGATCACTGTCTTTTTCTATTTTTGCCAGATCTTGTCCGCTATGTTCGGCGAGGATGTGGTTGAGTTTATCTTTTATTCTAAGTATTCTCTCTGCATGGATTTTAATATCGCTGGCCTGTCCCTGTGTCCCACCCAGAACTTGATGGATCATTACTTCACTATTTGGCAGACAGAATCTCTTGCCTTTTGCTCCGGCTGTAAGTAGAACTGAGCCCATGCTTGCTGCCATACCAATACATATAGTGGACACATCAGATTTAATATATTGCATGGTGTCATAAATTGCCATTCCTGCTGTAACTGAACCTCCAGGAGAGTTGATATATAATTTGATATCTTTGTCTGGGTCTTGGTTCTCTAGAAAGAGCATCTGGGCAATTACTAGATTTGCTACATTGTCGTCAATGGCACTTCCCAGGAAAATTATTCTGTCTTTTAAAAGGCGAGAATAAATATCATAGGCGCGCTCTCCGTGAGAACTTTTTTCTATTACTGTAGGTATAAGATATTGTGATCTGATTTCAGGAGTTATATCAATTTTTTCTTGTCTAAGTGTGTGCATATTTTTCTATTTAATTCTGAATAAATTATAACACGCAAATTATTGTTTAACAAATGTTATTTTATTTTTTTCCAATGTTTCAAAAAAGTATTTTACAGCTTGGTCAAGTGGTTTATTTATGCTAAATCCAGAAGCTTTTTTATGGCCACCACCACCGAACATCTTTGCGATTTTTGACACATCAACATCGTTCTTTGTAGTCCTCATGCTTATTTTTACAGTTTTGTCTTGGTTTTCCTTGAATACCATTGAAGCTACCCCTTCTTTTAGATGGTTTAACATGTTAGCAATACCTTCAAGCTCTTCCTCTTTTACCTGGTTTTTGCCAAAGTCTTCTTGTTTTAAGATTGTATAAGCAATATTTGTTGTTGGGTCGATAACAAGTCTAGATAGTACAATCCCAGTGGTTTTTAAAGCAGCTACTGATTTGTTTTGAATCATGCATTTTCTAATAATTCCGGTGTTGGCATGCTGTCTTGAGAGTTCACTGGCTATAGAAAGTGCTTTTTTTGAAGTACCTGAATTAGAAAAATTGCTGGTATCATATAAAAGTCCTGTCATTAGACTGGTGGCAATTTCTTCATCTATATCAATATCATTTACTTTAAAAAAATTATACAGAATTTCTGTTGTTGATGAAGAGTCTGGAATCACTAAATTTATATTTCCGTAGAGTTCATTTGAACTGTGATGATCAATATTTATAAGAGTGGGCTGATAATCCAGTTTATTTATAAATTCTTCAATTCCTGCATAATCAAGACTACTACAATCAACAGTTAAAATATGCGAAAATTTTTCTTTTTTCCAAATTGACGGACTTGTTTTGAGTTCATTGGCATGTTCCAGGAAAGAAAGAGTTGAGGGAGATTCAGTTGCGCAAAAAATAACATGTTTGATGTTCATGCGATCAAGTATTTGAGCCATAGCAGTTGCAGCACCCATTGCATCTCCATCAGGGTTCTGATGGGGGACTATCATTATGCTGTCAGCTTTTTTTAGCTCATTATAAATTTGTTTTGCTATTCTTTGTGGCATATATCTATTTTCACATTTATAATTTAGTATAAATTACAAATGTGGACCTCCTTTCTCCTTGTTTTGTCCACGCTTGTTCACGCCATCATCTGACCGTCTTCGAAGTTGAGGTCGGTCGCGAAGAGCGCGAAGAAGCAGGTGGCGAACATCATGCCTGTGGCCCAGCTGTCCGGAGTCAGCACCGAGGCGCAGAAACCGAAGGACAGCATCAAGTGCATCCAGCTCCTGTTCCTAACCAGGATCCAGGCCAGCATAATGCCGAGGAAGATGACCACGACGCTAATCAGGATCTGTCCGATGGGCGGATTGCCGGTTGCTGCCACGATGAGCTCGGGCAGGATCAGGCCGATGAGGGCCATGACGAACGCTCCAGCCTGAGCGTTGGCATTATCAGAGTCCATTTTCCCTCCCAGGATCTCTCATTGACCCTTAAAGAACCCTAGCAAAGCATTATATATGGATTGCCAGAGTTTGTCAATAATGATATAATTTTAGCAAAATCAATTGTTTTTAATTGAGATTTTCGTGATTATTTATGTATTTGAAGAAAATCGAACTTAATGGCTTTAAGTCATTTGCAAATTCAACTATTCTAGAATTCCCTAAACCAAAAAAGGGATTATTTAGTATTACAGCAATAGTGGGTCCAAATGGTAGTGGTAAAAGCAATGTTGCTGATGCTATTCGTTGGGTAATGGGTGAACAGAGTCTCAAGCAAATTCGAGGCAAGAAAAGTGAAGATGTAATATTTGGTGGCTCAGAAGGAAAAGGGAAAATGAGTGTAGCAAGTGTTACTATTACTCTTGATAATAGTGATAAAAGGGCACCTGTTGATTATGAGGAATTAGTTATAACCAGAAGAGTTTATAGAAGTGGAGAGAGTGAATATATTATAAATGGAAATTCTGTAAGATTGCTTGATTTGCATATACTTTTGGCACAGGCTCAGTTTGGTCAGGGATCCTATTCAATAGTTGGACAGGGGATGATTGATCAACTGCTTTTACAAAGTTCTGCAGAGCGTAAAAATTTTTTTGATGAGGCTGTTGGTATCAAGGAGTTTCAGATCAAAAGACATCAGGCAGTTTTGAAATTAAATAGAACCAATGAGAATATCAAACAGGCTGATATGATCCTTTCTGAAGTTGAACCAAGAATGAAATCACTTAGAAGACAAGTAAAAAAACTTGAACAAAGACAAGATCTTGAAACAAATCTTGATGATTTACAAGAGAGATATTATGCAACGGTTTATAATAGTCTTTCAGAAACTATAGAAAAATTAGAAAGTGAACAAAAACATCATGAAGAAGAATATAAAAAAGTCCATACATCACTTGGGGGAGTTCAAGAAGAATTAAGTTCACTTGCAAAAGAAGAATCAAGACATGATCAGTTTCAAGCATTACAAAATCAATATCAGGATTTGGTTCACAAAAAAAATCAAATGGAGAGAGACAGAGCAGTTTTGGTAGGTAGGCTTCATACAGAATATTCAAAAGCAGGAAAGCAAAATATTGCTTGGTTAGAAAAAAAGATAGAAGATCTGGATTTAGAATATCAGAAAATTAGCAAAGATGTAGAGGTATATGAGTCTAAATTCAAAAAAGCTAAGGAAAATTTAGTAGAATTAAATCATCAATTGTCTGAACTTGAACAAAATAAATTCAAAACACAAAAACAAATTGTGGAATTAGAAAAAGGAATTTTTGAAACAAATAATACAGAGAGAATAATGCCTAGATCAGGATTTAGAGCGGTTGAAGCTATCTTAAATCAGAAAAATCAATTTAGCGGATTAATTTATGGAATGGTTGCAGAGCTTGGAAGGGTGGATGACAGACTTAAGTTATCTCTTGAGGTTGCTGCAGGATTTAATCTCACCTCAATTGTGGTTGAAAATGATCAGGTTGCGAGTGAGTGTATAAATTTTTTAAAAAAGCATCAGCTTGGTCTTGCTACTTTTTTGCCTTTAAATAAAATTAAAGCCCGTCCGGTTCCACATAATATTGATCAATTGTTAAATAATCCAGGTGTGGAAGGTCTTGCAGTGGATTTAATAGAGCATGATCAGAAATTTAAAAATATTTTTTCCTATGTTTTTGGCGCCACACTCGTAGTAAAAGATGTAAAATCAGCCAGAGATGTAGGAATTGGAAGGGCTAGAATGGTCACTCTCGAGGGAGATATGTTGAGCACAGGAGGTTCTATGAAGGGTGGTTACAGGAGAAAAACAAACTATTCAATTGGTTTTTCATCTGACGTAAGCTCTCTTTTGACAAATACTCAGAATACTGAAGAAAAATTACAAGAGTTAAAAGAATCACTTGGCGAGGTCGAGGATCAGTTTTCTCAAAAACAAAAGCAAATAATGGAATTTAAATCAGAGAATGGAGTTTTGGAAAATAAGCTTGAATTAACTGTTAAAAAACAAAATGACCTGGCTGGTGAAAAATCATCTTTTGAGCAGGAGTTGTCACTCAATAAATTGGATCCTGCTGAGTATGACGATATGATGAAAGAAATAGAAAAAAGCAAAGAAGATGTTTCAGGTTCAATAGAATCAATTGTCAAAGAAATAAATCAGGTTCAAAAACAAATTGAGCAGTTCAATGAAAAAGAAGAAGAGAAAAGAAAAAGAATTTTTGAATTGCAGGATCAGATGCAGGTTGTTCAGTCTGAGTTAAATACTATTTCTGATAAGAAAAATCATATCCAAGTCGAACTTGCCAAAGTCTATACTAGGCGTGAGGATCTGGAAGAAGATGCTTATCAGGAATTAAAAGAACATATAGAGTTGATAGTTAGAAAAGCAGGAAAGTTGTTTGATCAAAAAGAATTGGACAGTGCAAAGGTTCAAATTGAAAAAATAAAATATAAATTGAGCTTGATAGGTGGAATTGATGAAGAAGTTATGCAAGAGTATGAAGAGACCAAAGAAAAATATCAACATTTGATTGCTGATTTGAATGATTTGAAAAAAGCTTCAATAGACCTGGAAGAGCTTATAAAAGAATTGGATAAGGTGATGAAAAAGAGGCATGCGCAAGCATTTAAGAAAATCAAAAAAGAATTTGCCAGATACTTTAAGATTTTATTTGAAGGTGGCAAGGCAGAATTGTTAGAAGTTTATGGAAAAGAAGGTGAAGAAGAGAGAGAAGATGATGAAGAAGAAATAGAGGATGAGGAGCTTGATCAAAAAAAGAAAAAAAGAAAAAGAAAAATTTTACAGGGAATAGATATTTCAGCTACTCCTCCAGGAAAGAAAATTAAAAATATTACAGCGCTTTCCGGAGGTGAAAGAACTTTAACATCAATTGCTCTGGTTTGCGCTATTTTACATACAAATCCACCGCCATTTGTATTGTTAGATGAAGTCGAAGCAGCGCTTGATGAAGCAAATACTGTTCGTTTTACAAAGATTTTGCAGGAATTGGCTGAGCAGTCTCAATTTATATTGATTACACATAATAGAGCTACTATGCACTCAGCAGATGTGCTCTATGGTGTGACTATGGGAAATGACGGAGTGAGTAAGTTGGTTAGTATTGGCTTGGGTGGTTAGTTTAGTTTTTCTTAATGTTTTTCGTTGACAATAATTAGTAATGTTATATACTTTAAATATTGGTAAGTTTGAAGCTCAGTAATCGAACTTTGTATATAAAAATCCCCAAAAGGGGATTTTTATATACTTTGAAACAATTAAGATTTTTTTAATGGTGTTTATTATAAAATATTATCGGTGGAAAGGGCGGAGGCTGGCTGGGCCAAATTCAAACTTACCATTTTGAATATTGGAGTTCGATTCTCCCTCCGTCCACCACTGAATTTGACAAAAAAAATTATAAATGATAATTTAATACTTATATGAATCACCAATGTATTATTAAAACTGCTAAGAAGACAAAGAAGATCTCGCTCGCGGGTTAGTGTTTTGTTGTATACATTTACATGTCCCGCAGAAAGCGGGATTTTTTATTGTAGAAGTGAATTTAATAAAGGATGTGAGCACGAGTGGCGTGCTTGTATCCCCTTAGAGTTCATTTCACCGTAAAGAGTAGGGAGAGTTCCTTGAGAAGACATCCAGGAAGGCGGAAAAGGGTAGTCGCCAAGTTCGGCGGCAGCTCGGTGGCTTCGGCAGTCATGCTGCTCACCATCTCCGAGATCGTAAAAGACCGGCGACGGCGGCAGCGCGATTGGATCGTGGTCTCGGCTGCGGGCAAGCGCAGGCAGGTCAAAGGTGATGTAAAAGTCACTGATCTGCTGATCATCTTGCAGAACTTGATGGAGGACAGCACGCCCAATGACCACCAGGTCAAAGCGTCAGACTTCCAGACGGTCTGCAAGTGGGCGGGCGGCGAGAACAACCTGAGCGTGGACACACTCTGGGAATTCATTGCCGAGCATCATCGCCAGATCGCCAGTCATGACGAGATCAACTTCGACATCGAGCCCATCCTCGGCAAGATCAAGAACGAGATCGTTACCAAGAAGGGTCGAGCATTCACTGTCAGCCGCGGCGAGTACCTTATGGCGTGCATCGTGGCTCAAGTGCTCGGTTACGAGTTCGTTGACGCGGCTCAGTTGGTCAAGTTCGACGTCGACCAGGCTGGCAACGTTCGGCTCAACGAGCACGAGACCAAGAAGCAGATCCAGGCTCACTGTCTGGGACACAAGTGCGTCATCCCCGGCTTCTACGGCTCGAGCATCGAGAACCAGGATCAGATTCTGGTCTTCTCTCGTGGTGGTTCGGACATCTCGGGGGCGCTGATCGCTGCAGCACTTTCGACCGACGTCTACGAGAACTGGACCGATGTGCCTGGCGTGGCCATGGCTGATCCTCGGTTCTTCGGAAAGAACGGCCGACGCTGGGTCAAGTGGATCTCGGAGATCAGCTACCGAGAGCTTCGTGAAGCAGTTTACGCCCAGGTCCTCCACGAGGACGCCGTTCAGCCGGTTCGCAAGCACGGGATCCCCATCAACATCCGTTGCACTCTGCGTCCTGATCACCCCGGAACCATGGTGGTGCGAGATCGTCGACCTAACGAACGCCTGGTGCAGATCATCGCGGGCCGTAGTGGCTTCGTGAGTCTGTGCATTGGTCGGGACGAGAGCAACGACGAGATCGGCTACGCAGCTACCATCCTCGAGGTGCTCAAGGCTGAGGGGATTTGGTTCCACCACGTGGCGACCAGTATCGATTCGATCAGTGTCATCATCCCTGCCGAGGCACTGAGCAATGGCAAGCTTCGGGACGCGATTCAGGCCATTCGAGATCAGGTCGAGCCTGACCGTCTGGTTCCGCTCGACGATTTGGCGCTGATCTGCCTGGTGGGCGACCAGGTGGGTGTCAACTCCAACAAGGTCCTGGCCTATGCTCACGCCGGGCTCTGGAACGCTGGCATCGAGGGGGTGCGTTTGGTCGAGATGGGGTCGTCTCAGCAGAACGTTATCGTCGGAGTCAACAAGTCTGAGCTCGAGGACGCCATACGTGCTCTGCACGACGTGTTCGCCAGCTCTACGTTCTCGGGCAAGCTGCTGGCGCTTGGACGTGCCCGGCTTCGGCTGATGCGTCCGGGAACTGTCCTCACTCGAGCGGGCAACAAGCTCGGACGGTTGGTGCGAATGGCCAAGTTGCGCCGACAGGCCTGATCTACAATTCTACTCGTTACGCTGCGGACTAGACGCTGACCAGTAGGATTCGCTGCGCAAGCAGTATCGGCCCCAAGCTTACGGGGGAGCTGGGGAAGGCGGGCGCGAATGTTACTCCGCAGACATTCGCAAGCCCTTTCTAGAAATTTTTCATAAGTTTTTATAAAGGGCTTAATCGGAGGATGCCAAATGGCAGAAGAAGAAAAGAAGAAAGAGTTCGCAGTCGTCTCAGTGATGATCTGCACTGATCAGGTGGTCTTGTCGCTTCGTGATGGCGACTCATGCGGCGGGTTCCCGCCCTGCGACGCCAAGATTGCGAAGGGCGACTGGATCGAGTCGGACGGCGTTGTCTCGTTCGAGGGTCAGGAGGTTCAGATCCAGGACGGACTCGAGGGGATCGCTGAGATCTACATCATCGGTGGAAGGGTGCGCCAGAACCGAGGTCGGATCACGACCATGGTTCCTTAGTCTGCATTGGCTACACCAACATCCACTCCGGGGCGACATTGCGCTCTCCTCGGGGTGGAAAGGAAAAATTTTATGCTATAATAAAAATATATGAATCAAGAATTTAAAATAGGTAATCATAAAGCAACAGATATAGTAGAAAAATTTGGAACGCCTACCTATGTTTATGATTTGCAGGTTGTCCGAGATAGGGTAGAGGACTTGCAAAAAAGAATTGGTGCTTATCCTAAAACTGAGTTTCTTTATGCTGTAAAAGCAAATTATAATCCTTTTTTGGTGGGTGAGATTATAAATTTGGGTTGTGGAATTGATGCAGTTTCAGCAGAAGAGGTCTTGCTTGCTATTAAATGCGGAGCTGATAAATCCAAAATCATGTTCACTGGAAACAATATGACAGATGAGGAGATGAGAAGTGTTCATGAGCTTGGAGTTTTACTAAATATTGGGTCACTTTCGCGTTTAGAGAAATACGGAAAGGAGTTTCCAGGAAGCAAGGTAAGCATTAGATTTAATCCAAATATTGGAATTGCCTCTCATGAAAGCAATATTACCGGTGGGCCTGATTCGAAATTCGGTATCTCATTTAAAAAAGTAGAAGAAGTAAAAGAAATCGCAAACAAGTATAACTTGAACATAATTGGTGTTCATCAACATATTGGTTCTGGATGGTTACGTTTGCGCGAACCAATTCTTGCTCTTGATGTTATTCTGGAGATTGCTGAGCAATTTTCAAATCTTGAATTTGTCGATGTTGGTGGTGGTTTTGGTATTCCCTATAAGCCAGAGCAAAATCGTCTAGACATTGGGCTTTTGGGAGAACAAATCAATAAACGCTTTTCAGCGTTTTGTCAGAAATATGGTCGCGAAATCACACTTAGGTTTGAGCCTGGTAGATATGTAGTGGCTGAATCAGGTCATTTACTAACTAGAGTAAATACAATAAAAGAATCAATTAGCAGAAAAATCATTGTTGGAACAGATACCGGAATGCATCATCTGGTGCGAGTAGCCATGTACGATTCATATCATCCCATAGTTAATGCCAGTAATCTGGATGGTATGATGCAAGAGTATGATGTCACTGGAAATATTTGTGAATGTGCTGATTTTTTTGCAAGAAACCGAATGCTTCCTGAAATCCGAGAGGGGGATCTTCTTAGTATAGATATTGCCGGAGCTTATGGAATGGCCATGGCATATAATTATCAGTTTAGAGGGTTGCCAGCAGAAATAATGATAGATGGAGATCAATTGGTTGAGATCAGAAAAAGAGAAACTTTTGATGACCTATTTTCTAGATACAATTATGAAACTTGAATTCACAAAATTTCATGGTACTGGAAATGACATGATAATGATCGATAATCTTCTTGGTGCAATTTCTCTTTCTAAGGAGCAAATAAAAAATATATGTGATAGACATTTTGGTGTTGGGGCTGATGGTTTAATTTTGGTTGAAAGTAGTAAAAAAGGCGCAGATTGTTTTATGAATTACTATAATGGCGATGGTACACCTGTTGAAATGTGTGGAAATGGCGCCAGATGTACAGCTGGTTTTTTTAGAAAAATTTCAGGTAATTTAAAAGAAGTATTGAAAATTGAGACCAGATCCGGGATAAAAGATATTTTAGTTAATAATGAAAATACTTTTACAGTAAATCTGGGTAAACCACTTTTTCAAAGTGAGAATTTTCCTTCAAGACCAACCAAGCTTTTTAGTTTTAATTTCCATTTTGCTTCAATGGGAAATCCCCATGCTGTGGCTTTTGTACCAAAAGTAGACAATATTCCACTTGCCTCAGTAGGTCCAAATGTTGAAACTCATGAATATTTTCCAAAGGGTATAAATGTTGAATTTGTAGAGGTTGTAGATAAAGATCAGATAAAAATGATAGTTTGGGAAAGAGGATCAGGTGTAACTCTTGCTTGTGGAACCGGAGCCTGCGCAGCATTCGCAGTTAGTAGAAAAATTCATAATATTGAGTCTACGGCAGAGGTTTTACTTCCTGGAGGGTCTATAAACATTTCGGAAAATGAAAATGGTGAGGTTAGTATGAGAGGAGAGGTTGAGGAGGTGTATTCTGGATTTATTGAGGTCTAATCTTGGTTTTTTGCTTAAATATTGACAAAAAAAAGCATTTTTGCTATAATATCGCCAGCTTAAAAACCGTCAAACCCGGCTTAGTCGGATCGCTCTTAGGTAATTAAGCTGTTTATTTTTATAAAATACAATTATGTTGGTAATTCGCCTTCAAAGAATTGGAAAGAAGAAGCGACCAAGCTATCGTTTTGTGATTTCAGAAAAAACTCGTGATCCACAAGCCAAAAGCCTTGAAATTTTAGGTCATTATGATCCTATTCAAGATCCAAAAGTACTTGAGATCAAGAAAGATAGAATCGAGTTTTGGCTATCACAAGGTGCTACACTTTCTGATACTGTCCATAATATCCTTGTTAAAGAGGGTGTGATTGAAGGACAAAAACGCAGATCAGTAAATATTTCAAAAAAAAGACAGGTCAAGCTAGATGAAAAGAAATCAGCTGAAGAAGAAAAAGCAAAAGAAGCTAAAGCTGCAGCTGAGCAAGCAAAAGAAGAAGAAAAAGCCAAAGCTGCAGAAGAGGCAGCAAAAGCAAAAGAAGAAGCTGAAAAACCTGCAGAGCCAGAAGTAAAAGAAGAAACCCCTGCAGAAGAACTAAAAGCTGAAGAAAAAGTAGAAGAAAAAGTAGAAGAAACTCCAGAGCCGACAGTTGAAGAAAAACCTGCAGAAGAAGAAAAGAAAGAAGAGGCTCTTGTAGAGGAGTCTAAGGCTGAGGAAGTAAAAGAAGAGCCAAAAGTAGAAGAATCAAAAGAGTAATCTAGAAACAAAGTAAAAACCCCGACTGATTCGGGGTTTTTAAATTGGTAATTATTTTTTTGCTTTCAAGCCGGATATTGATAAAGCAAAAATAAAAAGGTACATGACAAAACCATACACACATACCGGTAGTCCAATCATGTATGAGCATCCGCCATCTATTGGGCAAGTTTGTCTGAACAGTTCTCCATAGGATAAATATCCTGAAAAGAGAAGTCCTGCAATTGAAATTGCCAGGATAGTTTTAAGAGCTGTTTGTTTTTTCATATATTATAGTTGTTTGAATTACGCATCTATTATAACTCTTTTTGAGAATTTTTTGTATATTGACAATAGTCAAAATATCTGTTATAGTATAGCCCTATGAAGTTGTCCCGGTTTTTCGGGATGTCGACAGCTTTATGTGTAATTAATAATTTATATAGACAGAAGATATGGAAGAACATCAAGACCAACAGTTTCTGGAGTTCATTGCCAAAGCAATTGTGAACCACCCAGAGGACGTTAAGTCAACAAGAACTGTTGATGAACGTGGTGTGTTGCTTACTTTGGATGTAAACCAAAGTGACATCGGTTATGTTATCGGAAGACGTGGTCAAACTGTGCGTGCTTTACGTACATTACTACGTGTGGTTGGTGCTAAAAACAGTGCCAGTGTTAATCTTAAGATTAATGAACCAGAAGGTAGTGAACACCGTCGTCGTGATACACGCGAAGAATCAAGTGAAACTTCAACTGAAGATATTGATACAAGCGCTATCGACAATCTAGAGATTTAATTAGATTTTATCTCAATCAATCCAGCTCCTCGACAGGGCTGGATTTTATTTATAGATCTTGATAGGTCTTTTTTTGTTAGAACTATCACTAAAATGAGCAGTAGTGCCTTTTAAGAATTATTTAATGGATATTATGTTACCATCTAAATACGTTTTGTTGGTTGTTCCCGGTCACGAAATGGGTTGACTGTCTAGCCCCTCGGTCAATCGGAGGATTCGTGGCCCGGAATAATTAATTAAATAAGTTTTTTATGTATAAGGAGAAAATTTTTATTTGGGGTGCAAGTTTAAGTTTGGTATTAGTCAGTTTTTTTGTAGTCAGTCCGGTTCAGGCAAAAGTTTTTTATGTCAATAGTTCTGGAGATAAATCTGATCAGAGCGATTTGGATCAGAAGTGTAGTACTGGGGATATGATAGTTGTTAGTGGTGTGGAGCAAGAGGAGTGCAGTTTGCGCGCTGCCATAGAAGAGTCAAATGTAAATGGTGAGAGTGATATTATTTATTTTTTGCATCAAATAAAAAATATATTGGTAAATGAAAGATTAAAGATAGAGCCTGATAATTTCCCAGGTCAAAATAGTACCATAATTCGTGGAAATATTGCCATTGATGCTAAATATCAGGATAAAGTATTTCAAATTGCAGAGGGCGCCAATGTGGTTATGAGTCATATTGGTATAACCGGCGGTATGGTGAAAACAGGATCAAATCTAGAAGGGGCTGGAATTACCAATCATGGTAATTTAGATTTATTTGATGTTAGTATTTTTGGAAATATTGTAAAGCATGATGATCAGATTGATGGTTCATATATTCGTGGAGCAGGAATATTTAATTCAAGTAAGGGAAAATTAAGTATTTTTCGTTCAAATATTGGTCCTAGAAATATTTTAAAAGGGTCGGGATTTGATGCAGAAGCGCATGGAGCTGGAATTTTTAATGCAGGAGAATTAGAAATTAAAAAGACTAATATATTTAATAATTATGTTTTTGCTAAATCTACCGGAGAAGTGGGATTTGCAAAAAGTAGGGGAGGAGGGATTTACAATGTCACATTTGAACGAGTGGATATTGATAATTCAGCAATTTATAATAATAGAGTTTATGCAACCATCTCTGAAATAGGTTTGAATGCCAGAGCACAGGGTGCGGGAATTTATGGAAAAGCTTGGACAGAAATGCACATTACCAACACTACTATAAGTGGTAATCAGACATTTGTAAAAGCCGGAGGACCGAATAGTTTTGGATTTGCTCATGGTGGTGCTGTGTATCTTGCAGCTCATACAAAAACATATTTTGCCAACTCGACTATTGCCAACAATAAATTAAATATGTCTAGTTACAATTCTGGAAATGTTTCAGGGGTGGGCTCTGCAGTATTTGCAGTTTATACCGGACTTTCTGATGTCAGATTGAAAAATACAATTTTAGATAATCCAGGAGAAAATTGCAATTACAAATTGGCCACAGATGGATATAATATCTCGTCAGATTATACTTGTAAGCTGAGTGGTCTTGGAGATAAACAAGGCTTGAGTTCAAAACTTGCAGATTTAAAAAATAATGGGGGATTTACCAAGACTCAAGCTTTGAAACAAGACAGTCCTGCAATAAATGCAGGGAATCCAAATGGCTGCTATGATTTTGAGGGAAGTCAGATAAAAAGAGATCAGAGAGGAAAAATCCGACCTTTAAATTCTTGTGATGTGGGTGCTTATGAAAAATAATTATTTAAGGAGGTAGATGGCAATAAGAGCTAGTATAAAAGGTAAAATCATTTTCTTGGTAAATTTTTCTTTGAATACAAAAATTCCAATCGATGAAATTACTACCAGAGTTCCAATTGAAACCAGAGAAAAAACTTGGGTTGCGGTTGAGAGTGAAAGTGCTGTATAGAGTGCTGCCAAAGAGGTTGAGATCAAAATACCAATTCCCAGCGAACCAATAGAATTTTTCCAACCAATAGTCAGATTCTTTTTTGAAAAAAGTGCCAGTAGGGTGATAGTAATAAAGGATCCGATGTATTGAAGTTGTAAAACCTGTAATGGTTCGTTGTGGTCAACTGCGAATTTTACAATGAATTTGGCAAATCCTTGAACAACTATTGCTATTGTTATCCATTTGATCCATTTAAGGTAGTTAAAGCTTTTTTCACTGCCCCGGTGTGTATTTTTTTGGTAAAACAAAAGTGTTGCTGTGATTGCCAGAATTAGTCCAATGATCTTTTTGATGCCACCTGGAGTGGAGGTAGAAAGAATCTGATGTTCTCCGAGAAAGAGAATTGCCAAGAATATGGGAATCAAATCTGACATTTTTTTGGTTACTGTGGTTTTGGAGAGTGATTGTTTTTTGGAGTGATAGGTTGCTGAAATGCCAAAGGCGTACATAAAACCAATTCCCAGAAACCAAAATGTTGCATCACCAAATTTTGCGTCAGGTTTGAGAACAGCAAGATAAATTGAGATGGTGGCTATTGAAGCAATGTATTGATAAAACAATATTTGATAGGGGTGAATTTTGTGAACAAAAATTTTACCAAAATATTGCCCTATGCTCATTGCTGCAACATGACCAAGAATTAATAAATGCCAGATTTGCATACTAGATTTTATTAAGTTTTCTAACTATTTTTGCTGAGATTCTTCTACTCACAAATCTGTTTAAAAAAATCAAAACCTTGTTTTTTAAACCGGGAATAAAAATAGTTTTTTTATTGATAATCTGCCTATATCCCGCGAGAGCCACTTTTTCCGGAGTCATGATTTTTCCTTCAAAAAACCTAGCTCCTTTTATGTTGGCAGTTTTTTCAAATTCTGTTCTGGTAGCACCTGGTGCAAGTGTTCCAATATAAACTCCGGTTCCATTTAATTCATTAGCAAGCGCTTCTGAAAAACTTAAGACATAGGCCTTGGTGGCAAAATATACTGCCATTATCGGTCCCGGTTGAAAAGCAGCAGTTGAAGCAATATTGAGAATACTTCCGGATTTTCTTTCAATCATATCTTTGACAAAAAGATGGGTTAGAGATGTTAGAGCTGAAATATTTAAGTTAATCATCTTGGTTTGCTGATCTAAATTCAGTTCATGAAAAAAACCATAAGCACCGATCCCGGCATTGTTTATCAAAATATCTACCTCGATTCCTTTTTCTTTCAGTTCATTATAAATTTTTTGAGGAGAATCTGTATTTACCAAATCAGCTTGAATAGTATAAATTTTTACCTGATTTTTTTCAGATAATTCTTTAGAGATATTATCCAATTTTTCTTTTGTTCGTGCAACTAAAACAAGATCATAGTTTCTGGATGCAAAAAGTTTTGCAAATTCCAGACCTATGCCACTTGTCGCTCCTGTGATCAGTACTGTGTGTTTTTTGTCCATAATAATTATCCAAAAAGCATATCCATAATAGCCAGAATCAATATGGCCCCGCCAATTCCAATCACTAATTTTTCAAGTGTTGTAAAAGTTAATTCAAGTTTCTCAGACGGATCTTTTTTGTTAATTTCATTGATGATATTTTGCGCTTCCATAATTGGCCAAAAACTGGCAAAACCAAGAAGTAGGTATGGTTCCGGTAGAAAACCGAGCAGAGAAATGACAATATAAAATACGGCCAGCTGAATTGAAGAAAAGACAATTTTTTTCTTTTTGTATAAATTTGTAATTCGGTCGAAAAGCGGGAAACAATAAATAACAGAAAAAAGCGCTCTAAAAATTGGCATGATTTTTGATTTTTCATGTTGTTTAACAATCATCCAATTCATCCAAAACCAGTACAGTTCATAAATTCCAAAAGTGCAAATTGAAAGCAGGGCAATTTTTAAAGGATGAATTGTTGGAAATTTTAATTGTTTTGTTTCTTTTTCTTCCATATTTTAGTAATTAAAGATCTTTCTTATTTGTTGGTAAGTATTGTTGCAAATATGTCAGAAGGATTAAATCTTTCCGGTGAATACCACTTCTCCGTCTTTTTCTATTAACCATTTTGATAAGAATATCTTTTCAAAATTGCCTTTTTCAAATTCTATTGGTTTAATAATTCTCAAAATATCTCCCGGACTTACTTTTATTCCAGTATCAAAATCTGCATTTTTAAAACTGTCATATACTAGATGAGTACAGTAAAATTTATCCGGGCCATTTTCAAAAAGAAAATCAAATGGTTTGCCGATTTGGCTTTTTGCGTATTTGACTGCTGAAGATGTAATTTTCTTTCTTCCCTCCTCATTAATTTTTGGTCGTAGAAGAATCAGGCTATCATATTCTTTAAAAATTTTTTTGAGTGAAATATATTCAACCCCATCAGCTGCTGCATGAACACCTCTTCTGTGGCCAACATACAATATTGAGTGAGTAACCGGCTCAAATGTTGTTAGTCTGACTGCTCTTCTCAAAGATCCTACTAATAGAATATCTCCAGCTCGGATAATTTTTTTGATCTGGTGGTATTCTTTTTTGGTTAGCATTTTTTCACGAAAACTTATTTTTGTAACAGAAAACATGAACATTAGATTTGCAGCTATTTTTTCCCAAATACTGGCGTCTTTGGTGAAGTTTTTTATTATGTGATGTTTATATTTCATGTCATGGTTCTTAATCTTTTTATTCTCTCATGTGCTGGTGGATGAGTAGAGAACATATTTACAAAGGTTTTTTTCTTGATGGGATTTGATATAAATAAGTGTGCAGTTGCAGTGCTGGCAGTTTCAAGACCTATTTTTGAATTGGATATTTTTTCTAATGCGCTGGCCAGCCCTTCCGGATATCTGGTAAGTAGTGAACCGGAAGCGTCAGCAAGAAATTCTCTTTTTCTAGATATTGCTAGTTTTATTAGTTCTGAAATAATAGGAGATAGTATTAGAAGTGCTAGGCCGACCAGTGCTATAATCCCACTAGTATTTCCTTTTCTGCTTCTTCCTCCGTATATTCGCATACGAAAAGTATAATCAGCAAGTAGGGCAATTGTTCCAACTAGAACCACGACAATAGTCATTAGTCGGATATCAAAGTTTCTGATATGTGAAAGTTCATGTGCTATTACTCCTTCAAGCTCTTGTTTTTCAAGCGAGTTTAACAATCCTTGGGTCACTGCAATTGAAGCATGCTCTGGATCTCGTCCGGTTGCAAATGCATTCAGGGCATTTGAATTGATAATATGAATTTTTGGCATGGGAATTCCAGCAGTAATTGAGAGGTTTTCTACTAAGCGCCAAAGTTTGGGATGGTCTTTTTTCTCTATTTGTTTTGCTTTGGTTGATTTGAGTGCTATTTTGTCTCCTTTGTAATATCCAGTGAGTGACATTGTAATTGCGATTATCATAGCAAAGACCACTGCGCCGTATCCATAACCCATAAATTCATTGAAAGCCCAGCCAATTGCAATTACAAAAACCACAAAAATCAAAATTAGAAGATTGGTTTTTCTTTTATTAGAGTCTATTTCTGAGTACATATCTAGTTAGTAGCTGACAGTTTGTAGTTTACAGTTAACAATTTGCAGATTTATAATTTTACCTCTACATTTTCTCTTTCTTTTTCATCTTCTACTTCAAAAAATTCAAATTTAGTGAATTTGAGCATTCCAGCAATCATATTATTGGGAAAAGTTTCAATCTTGGTATTAAAATCCCGAACCATTCCGTTGTAAAATCTGCGAGAGGCTTGGATTTTGTTCTCTGTATCAGACAGCTCATCCATTAGTTGGGCAACATTTTGGTTTGCTTTTAGGTCTGGGTACGCTTCAACAGCAATTTGTAGTTGTCCCAACATATTTCCCAACATTCCTTCTGTTTTTGCTAGTTCTTTGGTTTTCCCACCTTTTTGTTCTTCTACAGCCTTTGATCGGTATTTAGTTATTTTTTCCAGTAACTCTCTTTCATGCTTCATAAAGCCTTTTACGCTGGAGACCAGATTGGGGATCAGGTCATGACGTCTTTTTAGTTGCACATCAATATCACTCCAACCTTCCTTGGCACGATTTTTTAGCCTAATTAGGCTGTTGAAAACTCCAATTATCCATAGTGCTAGTAGCACTACAATCCCTATTATAAAATAGCTTAATTTCATATTAATTATTAACTTGAATAAACTGTATTATTATGACATAATACTTCCATTATTTTACCTTTTTTAGTACATTTCAGTCAATCTATGATTACAGCAATAATTTTTATCGTAATTTTAAGTATTTTAGTATTGGCCCATGAGTGGGGTCATTTTATTACTGCCCGAAAATCCGGCATGAAGGTTTATGAGTTTGGAATTGGTTTTCCACCCCGCGCTTTTGGCTTTTACAAGGATCCAAAAACCGGAAAATTTGTTTTTGTTGGTGGAAAGGGTAAAAGTAAGCTCAGTGAAACAGTTGGTGGAGAAGAAAAAGAAGTTACTGATGAATTCCCATCCACTCTTTATTCTATAAATTGGCTTCCTTTGGGTGGTTTTGTAAAGATTAAGGGAGAAAATGGAGAAAATGCTCAAGATCCGGATAGTTTTGGATATCATCCTGCTTGGAAAAAATTAGTTGTTTTGGTAGCAGGTGTATTTATGAATTTTGTCTTGGCAGCAGTTTTACTTGGATTTGGGTTTATGATTGGGTTGCCAGCCGATGCTCAGATGCTTTCAGATAAGCATGCAGTAGTGGTAGAAGAGCCGTCAGTCATAATTCAGCAAGTTGATCCAGAAACTCCGGCAGAAGAGGCAGGTTTACAGTTTGGGGATAAAATTTTGCAAATAAATGGTACAGAAGTGGTGGATGCTGCTCAGCTAGTTGAGGCAGTCGGAGAAAATGGCGAAAAAACCATTGAAATTGAAATTCTTAGGGGAGATGAAAGTCTAAATTTGGCTATTACACCAAAAAAATTAAAAGAAGATGGGCCAGCAAAGATCGGAGTTATGCTTGCAGATGCCGGAATTGTGCGATATCCTTGGTATATAGCCATATTCAAGGGGTTTAGTGCTGCTTGGTTTGCTACAATCAATATAATTATTGCTTTTTACGCACTTATTAAGGGGTTGATATTAGGGCAAGGAGTGCCATTTAGTGTGGCCGGTCCTGTGGGAATAGCTGTGGTGGTTGGTAAGAGTGCCAGACTTGGGTTGAATTACTTGATAAATGTGACAGCAATGATTTCTCTTAGTTTGGCAGTTATAAATATTTTGCCTATTCCAGCACTTGATGGTGGTCGAGCATTGTTTGTGATTATTGAAAAGATTACTGGTAGGCCGGTTCCGCTTAAGTATGAGCAGGTGGCACATACAATTGGATTTTTATTACTTATGGCTTTGATTATATTTATTACTGTCAAAGATGTGATTGGGTTATTTTAAAATTATGAGCAGTGATGATAATAACAATTTAACTAATATTGAGAGTGTAAGATATAGAAAATGGTTGGAAGAAATCTTTCCTGAAGATGGAGATTATGGTATAGAAAGAGAAGAGTTAGTAGATGGTTTTGTAGAGCAGTTTTCAGATTTGAAAGAAGGTAGTTATGAGGAAAAAGTTCATGAAACTTGGAGACAGATGCGACCTTTTTTTCAAATGGTCCGAGAGGCAAATCATGGAATTATTGAAATGTATATTTTGTTAGCTTTAGATAAAGTAGTTGATGCCAAAAAAGAAGTAAAAACACCCAGAGCAGATGCAGAAATACACCGACCTGATTTCACAAAACCAAGAAAAAAATAATTTCTTATGAAAAAACAATTAGAAACAATTCAAAAAGATTTTGAAAAAGGAATGAGTGGAATCAAATCTATTTCTGAACTTGAGTCTTTTGAGCAGGAATATTTTTCTAGAAAATCCGGAAAAATGTCTGTTATTATGAAAGATATGAAAGATCTTTCAGTTGAAGACAAAAAAGAAATAGGAAAATTAAGTAATCAAATAAAGATCCAATTTATTGCAGACATAGAAACCAAAAGAAGCGAACTTGAGAGTGTGAAATGGGATTCAATAGAGTCAGAAGATGCGCTTGACGTAACAACTCCAAATTTAACAGACAAGAATAAGGGAAGCATCCATCCGGTAACTCGAGCCAGATGGGCCATGGAAGATGTTGCTCGTTCTATGGGCTTTATTATAGAGGATGGTCCTGAACTTGAAAGTGATTTTTATGTTTTTGAGGGATTAAATTTTCCTCCAGATCATCCAGCGAGAGAAAGCATGGATACTTTTTATATAAAAAATAACAAAGATCAGTGCATGAGAGCTCATGTATCAAATCTGCAAGTTAGAATGCCGGAGAAACACGGAGTGCCTCTGCGGGCTGCCTATCCGGGAAGAGTTTTTCGAAATGAAGCCACTGATGCCAGTCATGAGCACACTTTTGATCAGTTTGAAGCAATTGTAATTGATCGAGATATAAATATTGGGCACCTGATTGGGGTTATCAAGGAGTTACTCAGAGGACTCTTTAAAAAAGATGTAAAAATTCGTTTGCGACCCGGGCATTTTCCTTTTGTAGAGCCTGGATTTGAAATGGATATTGCCTGCATGCTTTGCTCAGGTGATGGTTGCCCAGTTTGTAAACATACTGGCTGGGTAGAGATGCTTGGTTGTGGTCTAACTCATCCGGAAGTTATTCGAGCTGGAGGTTATGATCCAAATGAATGGCGAGCATTTGCTTTTGGTATGGGATTGACTCGGCTGGCCATGATGAAATATGGAATAAAAGATATACGACTTTTCCAGTCAGGTGATCTTAGATTTTTAAATCAGTTTTAATATGCTTATAAGTACTAATTGGCTAAAAGACTTTGTTTCTCTGGAGGAGAAAATTGATTCAGAGGAGCTTTCATTGCAACTTACAATGCATTCTTTTGAAGTTGAAGAAATAAGAGATCTTTCAGAGAACCTGGAAAATGTCGTAGTTGGTGAAATTAAAACTTTGTCAAAACATCCTGATGCAGATAAGTTAACAGTCTGTGAAGTTGGCATCGGTGATGAAACAGTTGAGATTGTTTGTGGTGGTTCAAATCTTCGAGAAGGAATGAAAATCGCGCTTGGGAAAGTCGGGGCAAAAGTTAAATGGCATGGAGAAGGAGATCTTGTTGAATTAAAACCAACCAAAATTCGTGGAGTAAAATCGCTTGGGATGATTTGCGCTGCAGAAGAGATTGGTCTTGGTGAGATTTTCCCGAAGAGTGATGAAAAAGAAATTCTGGATCTTGGAGATATTGAGGATAATCCAGGTACACCACTTGCTAGTGCTCTTGGTTTTGATGACTTGGTAATAGATGTGGATAATAAATCTATTACTCATCGGCCGGATCTTTGGGGGCATTATGGTGTTGCTCGTGAGATTGCCGCATTAAGAGGAGAAAAACTAAAGAAATTAGATCCTGCACGCATAAAAGAAGGAAAAAATAAAATAGAAGTAGATGTAGAAGATCCAGTACTTTGTCCTAGATATATGGCAGTGGGGATGGAAGGAATTAAGATAGGAGACTCTCCAGAATGGATGCAGAAAAAGCTTCTTTCAGTAGGTCTTCGGCCAATAAACAATATTGTGGACATTACAAATTATATTATGCAAGAAATTGGTCAACCAATGCATGCCTTTGATGCGCAAAAGCTAGGAAGTGAAATTAAAATTAGACATGCAGAAAGGGGTGAGAAGTTTACTGCCTTAGATAAAACAAAACATAAATTAACAGAAGAAATGCTGGTTATTGCTGATTCATCAAAACCAGTTGCAGTTGCTGGTGTTATTGGAGGAGAAGATAGTGGGGTTACAGAGAACACAACAAGTGTAGTTTTTGAATCAGCAAATTTCCATTCTACAAATGTGCGCAGAACTGCGTTAGCGCTTGGGATTCGGACTGATTCATCAACAAGATTTGAAAAATCACTTGATCCAAATAATTGTGAATTAGCACTAAGAAGAGCTGTTGAGTTAGTTTTAGAAATTATACCAGGTTCACGAGTTAGCAGCCGTGTTGCTGATGACTCAAATTTTAATTTAAATCAAGGTCCAATTCGACTTGAATTAGATTTTTTAAATGAAAAAATTGGAGTAGAAATCGAAAAGAAAAAAGTGATTAGTATTCTTGAGAATTTGGGTTTTGGGGTGAAAGATAAAAAAGACATTTTAGTGGTTAGTGTCCCAAGTTGGCGCGCTACCAAGGATATTTCAATTCCAGAAGATCTTGTCGAAGAGGTGGCTCGTATATATGGATATGAAAATATTCCGGTTAGTTTGCCAAAGTTTTCAATTACACCTCCGCCGGAAAATGCACTTCGAGATATAATTCGTTCTGTTCAGACTACACTTGCTCGAGAATGTGGCTTCAATGAGACGAGTAATTATTCATTTATTTCTCCAGAGTTGTTAGAAAAATTAGAATTAGACACAAGAAAATATATCGAATTAGATAATCCAGTTTCAAAGGACCGTCCATTTTTGCGCAGAACACTAATTGCAAATATGCTGGAAAATGTTGAGTCAAATTTGCATAGGTTCGACCGAGTTGCTTTATTTGAAGTTGGTAGAACTTATATTGCAGAAGAAAAGGGCATGGAAATGAAACCTGGAACAGGGGAGTTTTTGCCAAAACAGGATACTATTCTAGGGGTTGTATTTGCTCAGAAAGATTTAGACGCTCCATTTTATGAAGTTTCAGGATGTATTGATAGGGTTTCTAGAGCTCTTAGTACTGATTTGAAAGTTATTAAATCAGATTCAAAAAAATATTTACTTGCTCATCCAGGAAGATTGGGTGAAATTATGCTAGGAAAACAAAATGTTGGGTATATTTCAGAATTACATCCAAAATTACAACAAAAAATGGGAATTGTGGAGAGAGTTGCAATTCTTGAACTAAATTTAAGTATCTTATCAGAGAATTTAGAAGAAATTATTAGGTATGAGTCTCCAGCTGAATATCCAGAGGTTGGCAGAGATATTGCTTTTGTTTGTGATGCGCAAGTTGCACATGTAGGTTTAGTAGAATCAATGAAAAATCTGGATAAGCTAATTTCAAAAATAGAATTATTTGATGTTTATACTGGAAAAGGAATTGAGAAAGGAAAAAAGAGCATGGCTTATCATGTGGAGTATAGGTCAGATCAGAAAACTCTTGAGGCTGGTGAGGTTGATCAGATTCATGAGAAATTGATTGAAGAGCTTAAGAGTAAATTTGGTGTTGAGGTTAGGTAAATGACAATGAACAATAATCAAAGAGCAATAAACAATAAGAGGCCAACAATATAATACAGAAAACAAATAATAAGTTATATGTGACATTGATCATTGTTTACTGATTATTGTTCATTGTGCGGATTTTGTGTTATAATATTCATACTTATAAATTTAACCATCACTGGTGAAAAATGCCTGTCACCCGGATGGAGGGGAAAAACTATGGACTTCAATACTAGTCAGGATTTACTCTATATAGTATTATCTTTTTCAATAATTTGGTTTACAGTATTTCTTTGCTGGCTGCTTTATCAAGCAGCAAGAGTTCTCAGAAATGCCAACAAGATTATTGAAAATCTTACCGAGAAATTAGAGCTTATTGCTGACGCAATTGAGTTCATCAGAAAAAAAGTAGACACCATGAGTGGGAAAATGGGAATGTTTGGTTCGATGATGTCAACTGTAGTAGATAAATTTGTAATTGGGAAAATTTCAGGCAAGCTTCAAGAAAAAGTAGATAAGTTGGAAAAGAAGAAAAAGCCCAAGAAAAAGACCACAGCCAAAAAGAAGAAGAAATAAAAAAAGCCCCGTAAATCGGGGCTTTTAAATTGTCTATTTTATTTTACAATTAAACTACCTTTCATCTCCCCATGCCCAGATCCACAATAAACTGAACAGAAGAATGAAAAAGTTCCTATTTTGTCTGCGGTAAATTCAATGATTTTAGTTTCACCGGGTTCAAGTTCTTGATTGATACCAAATTCTGAAATTATAAGACCGTGACTGACATCAATACTTTTTACCACTAGCCGCACTTTATCACCTTTATTAACAGTAATTACAGATGGTTCAAATTGCCATTTTTTAGCAGTGATATTAAATTCTTTTGTCTCTGTTTTTATTTCTTCTGGAATCACTTCCGTAGTTTCAGATTTTTTCTCAATTTTTTCTTTTACCATCTCAACTTCTATCTTCTGCTCTTTTTTTACCATCTCTTCTTTTACTATCTCATCTTTTATTTTCTCTTCTTCTTTTACCATCTCAACCTCTATCTTTTCCTCTTCAGCGATAATTTTTGTTTCTGAATCAGAATCTAGTTCTAGTTTTACCTCAACTTCTTTCATAGCTGCTTTTTCTTGAGTTGGAGTTTCTGATGGAGTGCATCCAGCCCCAACTGTAATTAGCAATACAAATAGGATTGCTGATAATTTATATATTTTTTGCATATATTTTGATTAAAATTTATGCAATCTAGTATATCAGAATTGAATTTTCTTCTCAAGTAGCCGGTGCTATGATTAAAATTGATAAAAACCAACTATTAGTATATTATACATCTACTATGTCCAAGTTCACACATCTTCATGTGCACTCTCATTACTCGCTTTTAAATGGTCTTACCAAGATAAAACCGCTGGTTAAAGCTGCCAAAAAGCGGGGATTTGATGCTCTTGCGCTTACTGATTATGGATCAATGTATGGGGCTATTGAGTTTTACCGAGCTTGCCAGGCAGAGGAGATTAAGCCGATTATTGGATTTGAAGCTTTTGTGGCTCCTCGCAGTAGACATGACAAAGATCCTGAACATGACAAAGAAGTATATAATCTAACACTTCTGGCAGAAAACTATGATGGATATAGAAATCTGATGAAATTATCTTCTCTTGGTCATCTTGAAGGTTTTTTCAATGAAAAACCGAGAATTGATTTAGAGCTTCTTGAAAAATATCATGATGGGGTTATTGTGCTTTCCGGATCAATAAAAGGTCAAATTCCACAATTTCTCAAAAATAACAAAATAGAGGAAGCAACTGAACTTGCCAAAAAATACCATGATATTTTGGGACAAGATAATTTCTTTCTTGAGCTCCAGGATCATCCGGCAATTTCCGGGCAAGTTGATGTGAACACAAAACTTATTCAATTATCAAAGGATTTAAATATTCCGTTGGTGGTTACTCGAGATGTTCACTATCTGGAGCCAACCGATGCTGATGCTCAAGATATTCTTACTTGTATTGGAAATGGTTGGAAAGTTGGTCAGCCTAACAGAGAAGATTATCGTCAAGTTGATCGATCTCTAAATACTGCTCAAGATATTTCTTCTCGTTTTCGCCATGTTTCAGAGGCTATAGAAAACACAGGAAAAATTGCTGATCGAGTCAACATAGAAATTGAACTGGATAATTGGCATTTTGCTCCGGTTGACCTGCCGCCTGGAAAAACAGCAGATCAGCATTTGCGAGATGAGGCTTTTCGTTGTGTTACAGATTTTTATCCGGAGTTGACCGATGAATTAACCAAGCGTATTGATTATGAATTAGATATTATCAAGACAAAAGGTTATTCTCCATATTTTATCTGTGTTGCAGACTATGTTCGTTATGCAAAACAAAATGGAATTGTAGAATCAACTCGTGGGTCTGCTGCCGGTTCTTTGGTTTCTTATGTTTTGGGAATTACTACAGTTGATCCGATGAGATTTAAACTTCCATTTGAAAGATTTTTAAATCCTTTTAGGCCCAGTCCACCTGATGTTGATACAGATTTTGCTGATGATCGTCGCGATGAAATGATTCAGTATGTTACCAAGAAATATGGTTCAGATAAAGTTGCCCAAATCATTACTTTCGGAACCATGGCAGCGCGTGCCAGTGTTCGAGATGTGGGAAGAGCAATGGGCTTTGCTTATGGTTTTTGTGACCAGGTTGCAAAATTAATTCCTCCGGGAGCGCAAGGTTTTCCTATGACTATAGAAAGGGCTCTAAAAGAAGAGCCTGATTTAAAAAAACTCTACGATACCAATGAAGATGTAAAAAAATTGCTTGATCTTGCGCAACAAGTAGAAGGATGTGCTCGCCATACTTCGATTCATGCAGCTGGAGTGGTTATCTCACCAACTCCACTTATAGATTTTTCTCCGGTTCAAAGAGAAACCGGAGGAGATAGGATTACCACCCAATATGAAATGCATTCAGTAGAGGCTGCTGGAGTTTTAAAAAACGATTTTCTGGGAATTAGAAATCTGGCAATTCTTGGAAACGCAGTTGAGATCGTAGAAAAAACTACCGGAGATAAGATAGATATTTATAATCTTCCACTTGATGATCAGGATACATTTGAGAAATTAGCACGAGGAGAAACAATGGGAGTTTTTCAGCTCTCAGGTTCTGGAATGACCAGATGGCTCAAAGAACTAAAGCCCAATCGAATTGAAGATATTATGGCCATGGTGGCGCTCTATCGTCCAGGCCCAATGGATGTGATTCCAGATTATATTTACCGAAAATATCATCCGGAGGCAGTCAGCTATCCTGACCCAAGATTGGAGAATATTCTTGAGGCGTCTTATGGTCTTTTGGTTTATCAGGATGACGTCATGCTTACTGCTATTGAACTGGCAGGTTATGATTGGATGGAAGCAGATAAATTTCGAAAAGCCATGGGAAAGAAAATTCCCGAAGAAATGGCCAAACAGAAAATTAAGTTTTATCAGGGATGCCGTGATCATGGAAATTTAAAGAAAGACTTAATTGATGATCTTTGGAAAGCAATTGAACCCTTTGCTGCTTATGGATTTAACAAGGCTCATGCAGCCAGTTATGGAATTGTTGCTTATCAAACTGCATATATGAAAGCACATTATCCGGTGCAGTACATGACATCAGTTCTTCAAGCAGAAGCAAAAGATACTGAGAAAGTTGCAGCAATTGTTCATGAGTGTGATCGCATGGGAATTGATGTGCTTCCTCCGGATGTAAATGAAAGTTTTAGAAATTTTGCCATGGTTTCCAAGCAAGGTGAGAAAGGAAGAATCCGTTTTGGAATGACAACGATAAAGGGTCTTGGTGAACATATTTCCGGAGTTATTTATCAGGAAAGAAAAAAACATGGTCAATATACCAGTTTGGAAAATATGTTAGAGAGAATTGATGATAAAGATCTCAACAAAAGATCACTCGATGCTCTGATTAAATCAGGATCACTGGATTGTTTTGGACATGACAGGGGAGTGCTTCTGGCAAATATTGAAAATATATTATTTTTTGTAAAACAGTTTCGAGAAAAATCAACCAATAATCAGGATTCGCTTTTTTCCGGAACAGCAATAGCATTTGATGAGAAAGTGGTTTTAAAACCGGCAGAAGAAGCAACCATGGATGAAAAATTAGTTTGGGAAAAAACACTTTTGGGTTTGTATGTTTCTTCACATCCATTTGCGCCATTTGAAGAAAAATTAAAAGATAAGGTGATACCACTTAACCAAATAGAAGACGGTGAAAGAGATGCTTGGGTTACAGTTGGTGGGGTAATAGATAAAGTTACCAGAAAAATTACTAAAAAAGGTTCAGTAATGCTTTTTGTAACCCTGGCTGACAGGTCCGGTTCAATGGAGATGTTAGTTTTTCCAAAGAAGTTTGAAGAAACCAAAGATCTTTGGGAAGAGGGAAAAGTAGTTTGTATAGTTGGAAAAACCCCCAAAGAAGAAGGGGATAATAAAATATTTGTAGAAAATGTACATGTATTAAACCTAGAAAATGCTGAGCAGGTTAGCCGACATGTCTCGCTTGGAAGTTCAGTTGAAGCCAAAAAAGAAAAAATCAAAACCGCTCAAATTTCTATTTCAAAAGAAGAATTAAAATCTCTTACAGATGAATTAAAAGAATTATTTGAAAAATTTCCAGGGCAGTATTTATTATACCTGGATATTCTCGGACAAAAAGTAAAAACTCAGACTAAGATTGAAGCGAGTGAGGAGTTTGAAAAAGAACTTGAAGAGATAATTGGAGAAGGCAAGTTTAGGAAGTTTGAATAGAACTGTCATCTCGAGCGGAATAAGGCCGAGCAAAGCCCTGTTGCTCGCGAGCGACAGGGCGAGGCGAGAGCGAATGAAGTGGGGGAATCCCTTGGTAAATAAGTGAAGTGGGAAGTAAATCAAGGGATCTCTCGACTTCGTTTTTCTTTCAGAAAACTCCGCTCGAGATGACAATATAAAAAGCACCCCCTGAATTACTTCAGAGGGTGTTTGATTTTGAGTGCCCGCCGTCCGTGTCGCTCGGGGCAGGCGCGGGGGCGGGGTGGGGAGGAGGGAATGGTGGTGGGGGCTCAGCGGTTGAGTTTGGGTTTCTCGGGGCGGATCTCGATTGTCCAGCGTGGTCCCAGCCAGGACCAGCGCTTGACCGCCAGGTAGTCGTGGCTGTCGATCCTGCGATCCTTGGACGAGTCCCTGACGTGGATGATCTTGATCACTGTGCGTCCGAATCGGTCGACCCGGACGTAGAGACGCCAGAAGGGTTCCAGTTCGGCGCTGTCTGAGGCGTTCTTGATCATCTCCGCGGCAGCTTCGATGCTGACGCTGACATTGCTGTCGGGCGCGATGATCAGTACGCGCTCTGAGGGGTCGGTGCCGGCGGCGTAGCCGACGATCTTGGAGTCGCTGAACTCCGTGAACGTCGCCACCCCAACCTTGCGGTTGAGAAACGCCACGATTCTTCTCAGTCTCGCCTCCAGTCTCTCTGTTGTTTCGCTTCTCTTGGGGTTATCGAACATTGACCTCATTCCTCCGGAATCACTAGCCGGCTCATGCCGGGCAAACTGATATTGCGGCTATATTACCGCTTGCTTGGATTTTAGTCAAATGCTACATCCCCATTTTCTTTTGCTTTTTTGTCTTCATATGGAGCAATCTGGCGACGGTAGAATTCCAGCTTGGCTGATTCAAGTGCACCGATAAGTTCATTGTAGTCTGCGTATCTTCCTTCTCCGCGTAGTTTTAGAAGAAGTTTGGTAATTGTATAATTTATTTCTCCTGCTCTTTGGTCTGTATTTATGATTTCCGCGAGGGCATTAATTTTTGGATCTAGGCGATCTCGGTCTTCTTGTAGAATGTAGGGCATAGAATTTTAGTTAATAGTTAACAGTTTACAGCTGATAGTTAATAGTTGTTTTTTTGTTTACTACTAACTGTAAACTGTCAGCTGTAAACTAAAAATTACAATTTAGTTAAATCTGTTTTTATTCTATTAAGCAATAGTGGTGCAATAAAAGTTGAAAGCGCCATTAATACTAATAATAAATATAAACCTGACGAATCAAAAGTTGTTATAAAAAGCAAAGGAACAAAACTAAGTGATCGACCGGTCAGGTTTACTGTTTCTCGTATAACCAGATATTCAACTCGGTGGGTGATATGATCTTTGAGTCCATGGAGTAGATTTTGATAATAAACTCTTCCGACTAGAGTTATGGTTGGTTCCAGCATTTCTTTTATTGAACCATAAATAATATAAATCACAAAGCCTGGCCAAGCAATAAGTGAAAGAGTTGCAGCTGATAATAATCCTCCTGAAAACAAAGCTAATTTTTTATAATATTTATAGTGAAAATATTTTCCAATAATTAAGGTAGTAATAATAGACCAAAATGTGAAAAAAGAAATCCAGCTTCCAACTTTGAATTCGCTGGCTAAAATTGTTAACAGAAAAATAGGAATTATTTTTCGTATTGCTCCTATCTGTCCAAAATTAATAAAGAAATAGTTTACTGTTGCCAATTTGAGGTCTGTTTTCTTTTTTACGATTTTGAGAGTTTCAAAAAGATGAAATTTATTTTTTGTGTGAACATGAGTTTGTATATTACCCAGCAAAAGACAGGCAAAAATACCCGCAAGTCCAAGCAAGAAAATGTTTCCATAACCAAAACCAAAAGCATTGATACTGATTAGAAAACCACCCAGAGCCGGGGCAAGTAGATTTGCTACAGTAGTTAGTGATCTGTCTAGTCCTGCATAATTACCACGATTTTTGGTGTGAGTTAGATCAAAACTTAAGACATGATAGCTAAGCCAGTACATGGCATTGAAAATTCCATATCCAACAGCAACAGGTATAATATGATTGGCAACATTGTCGCCAACAATAAACATTAGAAACAAGTAAAGCCCCATTCCCAGTGTTCCTATATTTTTGATCGATCTCACATAGCCTTTTTTGGCTAAGGGAGCGAAAAGCCAGAAGAATATAGTATGGGAAATATAAAAAGCAATTTCAAAGATGGCAATCTGGGAAAGATCATTGGTAAGATTCCAAATATAAAGACTTATAAAAAGCCTAAAAAGAGTTCTGGTGAATACCCAGAAAGTGTGCGAAACCAGGAGTTGCTTGAGAACAGGAAGAGAAATATTATTCATAAACCTTCCAGTTTGGATTTGCTTTTACCGCTTTCCAGTCATTAAATTCTTTTTTTGAGGCTTTGAAATATGCAGCGGCTCCGATCATGGCAGCATTGTCCATGCAATATTTAGGCTCAGGGTAGAGAACTGGAATATCTAGAGCTGACTTTAGAGTTTTTCTAAGTTTTTTGTTTGCAGAAACTCCACCAGCGACAATTATAGTTTTTGGTTGATATTTTTTTGCGGCTCTAAAGGTTTTTTTTACCAAGACATCAACTATCGCTTGTTCAAAACTGGCACAGAAATCATCTATAGTGATTTGGTTCTGATTAGATTGTCCAAACCAAGTTGAAATTTTTCCAAGAGGGTTAGTTCTAAGAGTTGCCAATTTATTATCTCGCAACCAATAGAGCGCAGAGGTTTTAAGACCGGAAAAACTAAAATCAAAATTCTTTTTATCCAGCATGGGGCGCGGAAATGGAATTGCGTTAGCATTTCCATTTTCAGCATGTTTAGAAATTTTTGGTCCACCCGGATAATCCAATCCCAGAAGTTTGGCAACCTTATCAAAAGCTTCACCAGCAGCATCGTCTGTAGTTTTTCCAATTAGTTCGTATTGGCCATGATTTTTCATCAAGATTAGTTCTGTGTGCCCACCACTAACTATAAGTGCAATAGCTGGAAATTCAATTTTTTGATTATCGAGAAGAACCGAGTGGATATGTCCTTCGATATGATTTATAGAGATAAAAGGAATATCCCAGAGATAGCTCAGAGCTTTTGCAGCTTCTGTTCCAACCAATAGTCCAGTGATAAGCCCTGGGCCAGTTGTGGCTGCGATAATATCGGGTTTTTCCTGGTTTTTCATTACTTCTTCAATCACCGGCATGATGTTTTCTGCGTGGGCTCTTCCAGCTACTTCCGGAACTACACCGCCATATTTTTGGTGAATGTCAATTTGACTAGCGGTTTTTTCTGAGATAATTTCAAAAATGCCTTGGTCAATTTTGAGCAGAGCAACAGATGTGTCGTCACATGAGCTTTCAATGGCTAAGATTTTCATATTTTTATTCTACAAAACAATTCTAACAGAAAGAGGGGTTTTTTTCTAGAGTAAATAAAAAACTACCTTAAATAAGATAGTCTTCTGGGCGTCCTCCTTTTGACGCCTCCTTGGTTTTGGGTAAAAGAGCCTGGGATTGGATGTTCACCAGAACGGCGAGCAATTGCGGCAGGGCACCGCGGTGGTGGGTTAGTCGTTGTCGAACTCTCCGTCGATGGGTTCGTGCGGGTAGGCGCCTCCCTCCAAGAGCTCTTTCTTCAGGGTGAGGAGGGTCTGCTCGCCGAGCTCGCCGTCGGCGATGAGGTCGGTGTCCTCCAGTCCCTCGGAGAGGATGAGCATGATCAGGTAGGCCTGGATCTGCTTGAGCGTCGGCATCCCGTCGGGCAGACTGACCTCGTCGTCGTACATGCGCTGCACGGTGGCGCGGTCGATCTGGCCGGTGACCTCGAGGCCGTCCGTGGCCTCCTGGTACTGGCGCAGCGCCAGCTCGGTCTGCTCACCGAGCTCGCCGTCGGCGATGAGGTTCTCGGTGTTGTGTCCCGCGACGATCAGGAAGGCCTGAACGCCTTTGATTCTTTTGTTGCTGAGCTCGATAGTCATGGTCCGTGCAATCTCCGTAGTTGTTCCGTCCGATTCTGAATCGAACTTTAAGACTGCTTTATTATATATAGAATTTATTATTTGTCAAGGTTTTTAGTTTGGTTTTATAAAATATATTTATAAAAAAACAACAGAACCAAAAATGGTTCTGTTGCAAGGAATAAACGGTAAACGTATGTCATACCGTTTGGTAGCCCCAAGGGGAATCTCAGTCGCTACTTCGTGCTCCTGGGAAAACCTTCTGGTTTTCCCAACCTTTCCTCAGCATGTAAGGGGGCTCTGCCCCCTTACCATCCCCCAGTTCGATTCCCTCACCAATCTACAATAAAAGACAACCAACTTTCAGTCGGTTGTCTTTTATTGTAGCCCCAAGGGGAATCGAACCCCTGTTTTCTGGATGAAAACCAGATGTCCTAACCACTAGACGATGGGGCCGTCTTAGTTTCTATTTAAAATAGATGAGAAGATTATATCTGTTTTTTGAAATTTAGTCAAGATTTTGATTATATTTCCTCCACAAGACACTAAAGCCATTACTTTGCGAAGGAAGACAGACAGTTCAGAATATTCCTTATTTTAGGCAAAAATCGCTTTTCCACACTTATCTATTGACTAAAAACACAAAAACAAGTAATATATAGCTCACATACCGCAGACAGTAGCTCTCCGATGTATATCGGAGTTAAATACGCTACCGAGGTGACAAATACTTTCTTGACTGAGAGTATACAAAGGTCGCGCCTAAACGTTTCTGTGGTTGAATAAACCACTTTTTTGTTTCTATTTTTTTAGAAACACAATATAACTTAATAATAAGTTATGGCAAAAACTAAACAATTAAAAGAACAAGCTATACAAGATTTGGTAGATAATATTAAATCTGCTAAATCAGTGGTATTTGCTAATTTTCAAGGCTTAAAAGTTAGTGAGTCAGAAGAACTTCGTGGCAAATGTCGTGAACAGAAAATTGACTATCTTGCTAGTAAAAAAACTTTGCTTAAAAAAGCATTGTCTGAAGCTGGCTTTGATGTTGACACTAAGAGCTTTGAAGGTGGTGTTGCTGCTGTATTTGGTACAGAGGATGAAGTAGCTCCTGCTCAAGTTATTGCTGGCTATGCCAAAGACCACGAAGTTGTAAAAATCTTCGGTGGAATTTTGGAAGGCAATTTTATTGATGCAGCAAAAGTTACTGAACTTTCTAAATTACCAAGCAAGCAAGAACTTTATGCAAAATTGGTTGGATCAATCAATGCTCCAGTTTCTGGTTTTGTAAATGTACTTGCTGGCAATTTGCGTGGCTTAGTTGGTGTTCTTAATTCTATTAAAGAATCAAAAGCTTAATAAAAATATTAATATATAAATTTATGACTGAAGAAACACAAGAAAAAACTCCAGTGGAAGTTCCAGCAAAATTCAAATCTCTTGTAGAAGAGATTGAAAAAATGTCTGTTCTTGATCTTTCTGAATTGGTTTCAATTCTAGAAGACAAGTTTGGTGTTAGTGCTGCTGCTCCAGCTATGATGATGGCTGGTCCTGCAGCTGGCGCTGGTGATGCTGGTGCTGCTGAAGAAAAGACTGAATTCAATGTTGAGTTAACTGACATTGGTGGAAACAAGATTGCAGTTATCAAAGCTGTTAAAGCTGCAACTGGTCTTGGTCTTGCTGACGCTAAAGCTCTTGTTGATGGCGCTCCTGCTACTATTAGGGAAGCTGTTAAAAAAGAAGAGGCTGAAGCTCTTAAAGCTTCTATTGAAGAAGCTGGTGGTAAAGCTGAACTTAAATAATAGTTTTACAATCAAAAAATCCCTGATAATTTCAGGGATTTTTTGTTTTTATAGATTACAATGCAAATTTGTATATTCTGTTACTATCCAAAACATAAACTGATCCATCCTCCTCATCTATTGCCATTGATTTTGGATCCTGCCACTCTTGGGCAGTAAATTGCTGTCTGAATTTTCCATCTTTATTCAATACTATGATGCGCTGATTGGTTGATTCAAGGATGTAAAGATTGTTTGAGTCTGAATTTGTCCAAATCAATTTTGGATTTTCAAGTTTTGGATCAAGTCCACTGATTTCAAATGATTGAGGATTTCCTCTGAAAAATTTAACAATTTCTCCATTTTGTTTGAGTACAAATATATTTCCATCTACTATTATCGATACTCCATCGCTAAGGTCTGTTGAGGTGTCTTGTATCCAGGGAGAGCCTTGATCATAGCCGGTTTGTGTGGGATTGTGTTTGTAGATTTGATTATTTTGAGTATCTAAACTGTAGATTTTTCTATTGTAGATGTTTAGAGATTTTATGCTGATATTTTCATTTTGGTATGAGATGTCTTTGGCTGTTATTGCTCCTGATTCTATGTTATAACCAGCTATCCTGTTATCTTTAGTTAGCAATACGGCATAGTTTTTTTCATGATCTGCTGCAGAAGCGATAAAGTTTTTAATAGTATCAAGTGTTTGAACTGAGTTTTCAGCATTACTGGTATTTATCTCGTAGAGCATGCCGTCTTCTGATCCAAAAACAATCAATTTACCATCTATGAGTTCCATAGTTTCAGCTTGAGCATTTTCGTTTAATGATTCAATTGCAAAAAATAATTCTGGTTGAACAACTTTCATATTTCTTAATTTTTGTAGAAATACATCAAGCTGTGAATTTAATTCAGTTATTTTTTCTTTTTCTTTTTTCTTTTTATCAGGGAGTGTTTTTACCAGTTCTTCAGCTTCTTTGAGTAGTTCAAATGCTTTTTTCTTTTCATCATATACTAGTGCTGCTTCTGCTGCATCTTTTTTGTCTATTACTGCTTGAACTGTGTTATTGTATTGTTCAGCTTGTGCGTCCCTGTTTTCTTTTACCTTCAAGTAGGTTAGGCTGCTGACAAAAAATATACCAAGGACAATAGTTATGCTTAGGATTAATTTGCTTATAATCGGCATTCTCTGAACAAATTCTTTTTTATCCCCAACTGTTTTTTTCAGTGAGCGAACTGTGTGAGACCGAACGTCTTTTTTGTTGGTGATAATAAAAAACAAAGTACGCAACATTTCCAGTACTTTGGATACTGCCTTTAAAATAATTAAACCAATACCTTTTCCAATAGTGAAAATTGCCTGTCCTAGTGATATAAGTAGTTTGCCCCAAAAAGTATTTTCTGGTTTTTCAGCTTTTTTTCTATAATTTGTTTCAACTCGATATTGTCTATGCTCTCTTTTTGGCTTGTTTTCTTTTGTGTCTTCTTTATGTTTTGAAGATTTTGATACTGATTTTTTTTCTGAACCCTTTCCCTTTTTTTGCTTGCCAATATCTTTTACTCTTCCTTTTAAATATCCCAAGATAGGAGGGGATAGGGTTTCTTCGGTTGTCTTTGCTGATTCCAGTAGTTTGTTTAGAGATTCTTTTGAACCTTGTTGATGGTCTTTTGGAGCTTGTCCGGTTCTGGGCGTATCATGTTTGTCTGTTATGTGTAGAACTATTCCACCAAAAGAAGTATCTTCACTCATGTCTTGTAAAACTTTTTGAATATGTTCTGCGCTGATTCTGGTGGATTTATTGGTAAATATTTTTCTTATTCTATCATAGCTAAAATAATCAAGAATATGAGGTGTGCATATTAATACATAATCTCCAGGGTTTATATTTCCTTCTATCATTTCAGAAAATAATTGTTCAGTTTGCTCTGTCTCCTGATCAATAATTCTGGTGTATGAGAGTTTGTCTTTGTTTTTGAAAAAAAGAGCAACCTTAGGATCACCATGATAAGTAAGAGATAATTTTTTGTCTTGCATAACACCAACTATGCAGTGTATCTCAGTATTTTCGTATTGCAATATATGATGAGCTCTTCTATTTATTTCCTGTAAAATCTGCTCAAGCAAATTTTCAGATTGTTCTTCTTCGTCATAGTATCTGCTCTCTATGTCATCGATTATTTTTTGTAGATATTCAATTTGTTCTTCATATCCATTTTTTATTTCTGCTACAACAAAAAAATAGCCTCTTTTTTTCTCATATTCAGAGACTGGTTCGGCAATATGCAAGAGCACATGTGATTTTTTGTGGTTTTTCCCCTCTACAAAAAATTCATGCAATTCTAATATATTATTCATATTTTGCTAAATTTTGCCTATAAATCAATAATTGCCAGTTTTGACATAATACCTAGGAATTATTATACTATATTCTACTATTTTATAACAATTAGATATCTACAAGATATTGCTGATATTTTATTTTTTTGCTAAGAATCATAGTTAATTATATGCTTGAACAATTATTTGGTTCAAAGACCAGACTAAAACTACTAAGGACTTTTTTTAGAGAAACAGAGCGGGCTTTTTTTGTGCGCGAGCTGGCTCGGGCTATTGATATGCAGATAAATGCAGTAAGAAGAGAGCTTAAATTACTGGTAGAGATTGGTTTAGTTGTGGAAATTGATCATCAACCTGAAGATGAAGAAAAGAGTGGGGCAAGTCTGAGAAAATATTATCGACTTGATGATAGCTCAATTATTTATTCTGAATTGCAAGCGCTTTTGCTGAAAGAACAACTTATGGGAGAGCAGAGGTTTATAGAAGATTTGAAGAAAAAAGCAGGTGATATTAAACTTTTGGTTTTATCTGGAAAATTTACCGGAGATCTGATTTCTGCCACTGATTTGCTTATTGTTGGAAAGATAAAGGAAAGGGTGTTGGCAAAAATGGTTGGTCAGTATGAAAAAGAATTTGGTTTTGACATACGATATACTGTGATGAGTGCTGAAGAATTTGAAGAGAGGCGATATGTAATGGATAAATTTATTTTTTCTTTGTTTGAGTGCAAACATCTCAAGGCTGTAAATGAATTAGTATAAATATGTATTTATTGATCAATCTTTCTCAAAAAAACCAAATCAACCTATCTTTGTTCGATAGTAAAACCAAGAAAGATTGGCAGAGTGAGGGGCCAAATCGAGATCTACTAGTTTCTATTGATCAGTTTTTAAAAAAAGCACTCGTGGAGCATTCACTTTCAGGAAAAAAATTGAACAAAAAAGATGTTCAAGGAATTATGGTTGTGGTTGGAGCAGGAGGGTTTACCAGTACCAGAATCTCAACTGTGATTGCCAATGCTTTTTCTTATGCACAAGCTATTCCAGTTCTCTGTATTACTGAAAATCAGGTAGATAGTATCCAAGATCTAATACCAAAATTGCTTGATCAGCCAAAAGATCAATTTATCTCAGCCACTTATAGTGGCGAGCCAAATATTGGATAGATGTATAATTTAAAATTAAAAATTTACGGATCAGTTCAGGGAGTTTTTTTCCGAGTTTTTGTCCAAGAAAATGCCAGGAAGTTGGGTCTGGTTGGGACTGTATTGAACGCGACTGATGGAACTTTGGAAATCATGGCAGAAGGTCAAAAAACAGAATTAGAAAAATTAAAAGCTCTCTGTCAGAATGGTCCTGAATTTGCCAAGATAGAAAAAATTGAAGAAGATTGGCAAGAGATAGAACATGGAAAATTTAGTGATTTTAACATAATTTATAAATAATTGATTAAAATGCTTACTGATTATCAACGTTATAGATTTTATGAAATTCTTCCAGGCTTGTCTGTCTGGTCTACTTTGATATTAGCTTTATCATTGTCATTCATCAAACCTCTATGGATGATTTATTTTATAATTATTTTTGATGTTTATTGGGTTTTGAAAGTAATTAATTTTTGTTTTTATCTGTCACTAGCTTGGTATAGGTTTAGGCGGGTGCGTTCATCTGATTGGAAAGATCGTCTCAAGCATGAAGTTGATAATTGGCAAGATAAAATGCATGTGGTTTTTCTTACTCTTTATAATGAGGAGTGGGAAGTGGTTGAAAGTTCTCTGAAAAGTCTTGAAAATTCAATTTATGACAGGGAGAAATTTGTGGTGGTAATTGCTGGAGAAGAAAGAAAAAAGGAACATTTTGAAAAGATTTGCAAGAAGGTCCGTCAGAAATTTACAGATTCTTTTGGAGATATTGTTTATATTGCACATCCAAAAGATCTTAAAGGTGAGATCCCGGGAAAAGGTTCAAACCTGCATTTTGCTGAAAGAAGGATAAAAAGGTATATTGATGAAAAAGGTTGGGATTACAAAAAAGTAATTGCCACTATTTTTGATATAGATACTGTAGTTCATCATGAGTATTTTGCTTATCTGACTTATGTTTATTGTAAACATCCAAATCCTACCAGAAGTTCATATCAACCAATAGCAGTCTACAATAATAATATGTGGGATTCGCCTTCTGTGCTTCGAATTATGGCTTTTGGTACTACCTTTTGGATGCTGACTTCCTTGGCGCGTCAAGATGCTTTGGTAACTTTTTCTTCACATTCTATGAGTTTTCAGGCCATTGTTGACGCCGGTTTCCATGAAAAGAGAATTGTCAGCGAGGATTCCAGGATTTTTTATCAGTGCTTGCTCAGATACAATGGAAATTATTCTGTAACCCCAATTTATCTGCCTGTATCCATGGATACAGTGCGTGATGACAAATGGTGGACTAGTGTGAAAAATCTTTATAAGCAGCAGAGGCGTTGGGCTTGGGGAGTTGAGCATGTTCCTTATTTGATGTGGGAATTTAGAAAAAAAAGAAAACAAATTCCTTGGTATAAAAGATTTAAATGGATTTTTGTGGAGTGGGAAGGAAAATGGTCCTGGTCACTGGTGGCCTTATTGATTACTTTTTTGGGACAGCTACCTTTGCTTTTTGCTTCTGAGTCTGTTCGGCAAAGCGCATTATTTTTCAATGCTCCGCATATGCTGCAAATACTTATGACTTTGGCCATGCTTGGTCTTCTTTTGTCAGCTTTGCTTAGTTTTCCATTGTTGCCTAAGCGTCCGGATTCTCATCCAAAACATAAGTATATTACTATGCTTTTACAATGGACGCTTTTACCGATCTCTATGATTTTTGTTAGTGCTATTCCGGCAATTGATGCTGTTACTCATCTGATGTTTGGCAAGTATCTTGGTTTCAATGTTTCCCAAAAACAAAGAAAGAAAAACCGGGAAGTCGCATTAAAAGCTATTAAATAAAATATGTTTGAGATTAGAAAAAAAAGAAGATTTTGGCCATATGTATTGTTGGTCTTTTTTATTTTTTTATTTTTTTCTGGAATTTACTTATATAATTTTGTTGTTAATTTTGATCCGGTTTCCTTTGCAAGTCATCCCTCAGTTCAAAAAGAGATTAAAAAACGAATTGGATCTGAAAATGTCGGGGCTTTTGAATTGGCTCCTTATCTGCTTGGTTTTGAAAAACCAAAAACTATTTTAGTTTTGTTTTTAAATAATACTGAATTAAGGCCTGGGGGAGGATTTATAGGAACTTATGCTGTTATTGAGATGAATAAGGGGAAAACCAGAGTTCTTAAACTTGAAGGAACTGAAAGTATTGATAATGCAGCTGATAAATCTTTACTTCCTGAGCCGCTACCAATCATGAAAGAACAATTATTGGTTGACAGATGGTTTTTTAGGGATAGTAATTGGTCTCCGGATTTTAGTGAGAGTTCAAAAAAAGCCCTTGAATTATACAGGCTTGAAAATGGTCTTGCTGCAAATAAGATTGATGCTGTGGTGGGAATAACAACAGATGTATTGGAAGAGTTACTCTTGCTCACCGGTCCTGTCAGTGTTCAGGAAATTGAGTTTAATTCTGAAAATGTAACTGAAAAGCTGGAATATGAGGTTGAATATGCTTACAAAGAAAGAGGAATTTCATTTGCTGATCGAAAAAGAATTATTGAGCCTTTTATGCATGAGGTTTTGAATAGGCTGGCAAAAAAAGGCATATATAATATGAAAAAGTATTTTTCAGTTTTAGAAAAATTGGCCAGTGAAAAGCAGATTTTATTTTATTCTCCTGACCAAGAGTTGCATGAAATTGCCAAGAAGATCGGCTGGACAAATGAAATAGAGGAGGTGGATGGCGATTATCTGATGTGGATTGATGCTAATCTGGCTGCACTTAAAACCGATCATGCTCTTGAGAGAGATTTGAGTTATACAATAGAAAATAAAAATGAGGAGTACCTTGCTAAAGCAAAAATGCAATATACTCACTCAGGATCATTTGATTGGAGAACCTCCAGATACCGAAGTTATACTCGTCTTTTTGTTCCAAATGGCGCAAAATTAAATTCTATTATTTTTGATAATGGAGATACGCTCAAGGAATTTGACATGGAAGATGTTGATCTGGGTCAAGAATTAGGTAAACAATGGTTTGGAGTTTTTATTTCAATTGAACCGGGAGAAAGAGTCAGTCTGGAGTTTAATTATTCTTTGCCGGAAACAGTCATATATAGCAATGGTAGTTTGTACAAACTTTTTGTTCAGAAGCAGGCCGGAACTAAAAATCCGGGATTGACTCTAGGTCTGAATTTTGATAAAAATATACTACAGACTGAGCCGGTGGAATCAGATCATAAGTCTGATAATTCATATTCATACCAAACAGATTTAAGAATAGATAGGGAGTTTTCAATTAAATTTAAAGAGTAAGTATGTTGATAAAAAAAGTAGCAATTGATCTTGGAACTACCAATGTATTGGTTCATGTTCCTAAACATGGAATAGTAATCAATGAACCATCTGTAGTGGCGGTTTCCAAAGAAGATGGAAAAATTTTGGCGGTTGGAGTAGAGGCCAAAGAAATGATTGGAAGGACTCCGGATACTATTGTGGCAGATAGACCGCTAAAAGATGGAGTAATAGCCAGCTACAAGACAACAGAAGCTATGCTAAGATATTTTATAAATAAAGCTCTGGGTGGCTTTCGTTTGTTCCGCCCGGAAGTTATGATTGCAGTTCCTGCCGGGATTACTTCTACAGAACGTCGTGCTGTGATTGATGCTGCTATGACAGCAGGAGCAAGAGCAGCATATATTATCAAGGAACCAATTGTGGCAGCTATTGGAGCGGATATTCCAATTGGGAGCGCTTCTGGTCATATGATTATAGACATTGGTGGTGGAACTGCTGAGATTGCAGTTATTTCACTTGGTGGAATTGTATCTTGTGGATCAGTTAGAATTGGTGGAAATAAATTTGACGCTTCGATTAGTGAACATATTAGAAGAAAGCATGGTTTGGCAATAGGAGAGAGAAGTTCAGAAGATGTAAAAATAAAAGTGGGTTCAGCCATGTTTATGAATAAGCCCCTTGAAATGGAAGTAAAGGGAAGAGATATGGTCAGTGGTTTGCCGAGAACTCTTACAGTGACTTCAGATGATACTACTGAAGCACTTCAGCATGACCTAGAGGGTTTGGTTCAAGCTGTTAAAGAAGTCCTTCATAAAACTCCACCGGAACTTTCAGCAGATGTGATGGATAAGGGTATTATTATGTCCGGAGGTTCTAGTCAGCTTCGCAATCTTGATGAACTTTTTGCCGAAGCCACCGGTGTTGCTTGCTATGTTGCTGATGATCCACTTCTTTGCGTGGCCAAAGGAACCGGTGTTGCGCTTGAAAATCTGGAAAATTATAAGAGAAGCGTTTTGTCTACTAAGTAAACTGCAATTTTATGAATGATCTTAGTAAGATAGATCTGGCTATAGAAAAATTAAAAAAAGGTGAAATAGTGATCATTGTTGATGATGAGAATAGAGAAAATGAGGGGGATTTAGTGATTTCTGCAGAGCATATTACACCGGAAAAAATGAGTTTTATAATTCGCTATACAGGTGGAGTTGTTTGTTTAGCTCTTTCAAATCAGATTGTAGACAAACTGCAACTGCCTCATATGGTCCCAAATAATACTTCTAAAAGAGAAACACCATTTACTGTAAGTATTGAAGCCAAAGAGGGGGTTGATACTGGCATTTCAGCAAAAGATCGAGTAACTACTATTCAAGCGGCCATAAATGACAAAGCGCAAGCAGAAGACCTGGTTAAACCTGGTCATGTTTTTCCTTTACGCGCGCATGATGGTGGAGTTCTCTGGAGAGGTGGTCATACCGAGGCTTCAGTGGATTTATGCAAGATAGCAGGACTGAAATCAGCTGCTGTAATAAGTGAGCTTATGAATGATGATGGAACTATGATGAGGATGAGCGATATTGAAAATTTTGCCAAAGAAAATGATCTTTTGGTAATATCAGTTGCAGAGATTATCGAACATAGGCATAAGACAGAAACTTTTATTGAACTTTTGGCTGAAACTGATTTAAAGACAGAAAGTGGAAATTGGCATTTGAAAGTTTACCATGATTTATTGCACAAGACTGAACAGATAGCTTTGATAAAAGGAAAATTGAACAAAGATCTACCCACGCTGGTTAGAGTACATTCAGAATGCATGACCGGAGATATTTTTTCTTCAAAACATTGTGATTGTGGTCAACAACTGGATAAATCAATGGAAATCATAAATCAAGAAGGTGAGGGCGTGTTACTTTATATGAGGCAAGAAGGAAGGGGTATTGGTTTGGTGAATAAAATAAGGGCTTATGAGCTCCAACACAGAGATAAGCTTGATACTTATGAAGCAAATAAAAAATTAGGTTTTGCAGAAGATTTAAGAGATTATGGTGTAGGAGCTCAAATTCTCAAAGATATTGGTTGTGGCAAAATTCGTTTGATGACTAATAATCCAAAAAAAATGGGAGGCATATCAGGTTATGGAATTGAAGTGACAGAGCAAGTTCCAATTGAAATTGAGCCAAATGGTGTAGATGATGATTATCTAAAAGCAAAAAAAAATAAAATGGGGCATATTTTGAAAAAAGTATAAATTATTATGGATCAATTTCTAATTCAAGCAATCGATTTGGCAAAGGAAGCGGTTGGTTTGGTTTCTCCCAATCCTGCAGTTGGTGCTTTGATTGTTCGAAATGGAAAAGTTATTGGAAAAGGATATACCAAACAAGCCGGAAAAAATCATGCTGAGATAGAAGCATTAAATTCAGTTAAAAATAAAAAATTACTAAAGGATGCAACCATGTATGTCACTCTTGAACCTTGTGCTCATTCTGGAAAAACAGCACCTTGTGCAGATGCAGTTGTCTCAGCCGGAATAAAAAAAGTAGTTATTGGCATGAAAGATCCTTTCACAGAAGTTAATGGAAAAGGAATTGGAAAATTGAAAAAAGCTGGAATTGGAGTTGAACTCTTGAATAAAAAATTGGAATTATTTCAGGAAGTAAAAAACTTAAATCAGCCTTTTTTGAAATTTGTAAAAACAGGTTTGCCTTTTGTGACTTTAAAAGCAGCAGTTTCTCTTGACGGAAAAATTGCCACAAGAGTCGGAGATTCAAAATGGATTAGCTCTGAAAGTTCCAGAAAAGATTCTAGAATAGAAAGAGGTGCGGCTGATTCAGTTTTGGTTGGAGTTGGAACTGTTAATGCAGATAATCCGGAACTTGCAGCACATGGTAAATTCAAAAATAAAAAATTATTAAGAGTAGTAATTGATCCGGAATTAAAATCAAATATCAAATCAAAGATTTTTAGAGATCAGAATGTATTTATTGCTCACACAGATCGGGCAAGCAAGAAAAATATTTTAAAATTTAAAAAATCAAGAATAAACATCAAGTCTTTTGGAAAGAAAAAAGTTTCTATAAAAGCTTTGTTAAAATATCTGGGACAAAAATCAATTCAGCATATTTTTGTAGAAGGTGGTGGGGGAGTTCATGGATCATTCCATGATGCAGCTTTGTCTGATAAAATACTGGTAGATCGAGTATTGTGGTATCTATCTCCAAAAATAATTGGCGGAGAGAATTCAGTGGATTCTGTAGCTGGAAATGGTATTAGAAAAATAAACCAAGTTCTGAAATTAGAACAAAAGAAAATCAAACAAATTGGACAAGATTTAAAAATAGAATTGATAGTAAATCAATATTAGTTTATGAACATGGAAAAAAGAAAATTTGATCAAGGAATGGTAGAAAGTCCCTATGAATTTGGCAGAGATAAGGAAGCGCTAAGGGCTTGGCTTAGAGAAGAGTTAGATGAGAGGCATGAAATTGCTTCTTTGGCTCTTGATTTTGAGGAGTATTTGTTTAGTTCAAAAAATCCTTCTAAGGATGAATTTGTGAGAAAGATGAACCTAGAGGATTTGCCAGAATATTTGGAAAATCATTTTGTAGATATTGTTGAAAGATATAATAAACAAATTGAGCGTATGGAAGATTTCAAAGAAGAATTAGCTTTTCTGGCTGAAGATTCAGATGAGTTAGTCAAAGACCCTGAGAGATTTGGAGAATTTATTTGTCGGCTAATGGATAAAAATTTTAAACCAAATGGCAGAGTTAGCGCAGAAATAAGCGGTGGTTATTTGTTTATTGAATTTATTGATAAAAAAGATTATTCCTACTTTAGAGGAAAGGAGTCAGATAGTACGGGTTCTTATCATCCTAGCTATTGCTTGACTGACTTTAGTCGTGATATTACCGTAATTTTAATTCGTAACGATGCAGATGATAGAGAGCAAATAGTTACTCATGAAAAACAGCATTTTATAAATGACAGTCTCTTAAGTGCGAAAACTGA
>CAZFTR010000007.1:0-54245 GCA_964522405.1 uncultured Gammaproteobacteria bacterium
CGGAGAATGGTGTTATCACCAGCTATGAATTCATCACAGTTTTGGAGTTTCTTTATGAGCATATATTTATAATCAGTTAGCTTATTTAAAACAAAATTTATTCATTTTTTTGCTTCAATTTAAAATTTAAAGATATCGAATTTACACAATGACGGATATTTTTCTCTGTTAAACCTTCATCTTCGAAAACATGTCCCAAATGCCCTCCACAATTATTACAGAGTATTTCAGTTCTTAGGCCATCTGCATCTTTAACTTTTTTGATAGCATCAGCTATTTGATCATCAAAACTTGGCCAGCCACAGTCTGATCTAAATTTATGATCTGATGTGAATAGGGGGGCATCGCATTGCTTGCAAGTATAAATCCCATGTTCAAAGTGTTTGTTATACTCTCCTGAGAAAGGTGCCTCAGTTCCTTTGTCAAGAATTACCTTTTTCTCTTCTGGGTTGAGTGAATTGTATTGATCTTTCATAGTTTTGTTTCTATTTTAGTTCAGCATGGCTGAACAAAACTTTAAATGGTACACACCAGACCAGTGCTTTATTGTATTTCTCAAGGTCTGCACCATCTGGAATAGTATAATTAACATTTCCTTTGGTAGCTCTGATCTCTCCCAGATCAATAAAATCAGTAGCGTCTAAGCTTGAGGCCAAATAAATGTGTAGATTTGGTCCATTTACAGTTTCAAAATCCTCGAAACGTAGAATATTTGAATCTCCGTTTTGGATTAATTTAGCATTACCCATAACTTCATGTGCATCTTCTTTGAAAACTCCCTGAGCTAATAATTTTACAGTAGGAGGCATTTCCTCTTTTTTGATCATGGTTATTTTCTTGGCTACTACCATTTCTTTTTCAAATTCTTCTCTAACATCCTTCTCCATTTTTTCTATTTGATCGTTTATTTCTGGTTCAGAAATTTGTATTTCTATTTCAGATTCAACCAGGGGTGTTTCATCTTGTACCTCAATTACTCTCCAGAGAGGGGAGATCAGATAATAAGCCACAGCTAAAACAATCACTAGGAAAATTACTATAATCGATTTTTTTTTATTCATATTTTAATTTAAATATTAATTAAACTTTTTAATTATTTTTTTTTGATTTCGAAAAAATTTATTTGCAATAGTGTTAGTCGCAACAAATACTACAATGAAAATCAGGCTTTCAACAAAGAAACTTTTTTCTTCTAAAAAACCACGACTTGCTCGTGCAATAATTGCAGCTAAGAAAATCGAAATGAAAATTACTGTAGATTTCCTCTTTTTTTGCTCAGGAGTCATATTTTTTATTTTTCTTAATAATTTTAATACCTTTTAGGCCAAAAAATAATAAAACAAGAATAAATATTTTTAAAATATAATGACCACCTAAATCTAGAAAATCCCTAGTCATAGGAGTGATACTCCCAACAAGTAGATGTACAACAATTCCTATTGGCAAAGTTAAAAAAAGCCAATTTCTTTTTGGAATATCTACCCGAAGTTTTAAAAAAAGTTTAGATAAAAATGGAGCAAGTAAATAGATTCCAATAAAAGAAGCTACAAAATCAAAGACTGCGTATTCTGCAATTCTAAATTGTCTGAGGAATTCTATTGGGGGCATATAAATTTATTCATTATATTTGTAGTGCTGCAGTGTTTTTTGGGAAGTAGAACGAGTAGTTCTATATATATGATAGCAGATTATTGACAAATAAAGGTGGCGGAGGAAGTTAGGAGGAGGGTTTTCATATTTATATGGTGGAATTTTTCGGTTTGGTGTAGTCAATTGTATGATCACACTCATTTGTTTTTTCGCAATCATTAACTCCGTCACCATCCAAGTCCCAACTTGGATGCATTTTTTTGGTATTTTCTATTTTGTTGCCGTCAACATCGTAGCCAGGTTTACTTGCTAAGTAGTTGAATTTGTACATTCCAGCGAGAGCAATTATGGCGACTACTGTGATGAAGATGATGATGGTGATTTTAAGAATTTTTTTCATAAGTGGGTGTTAAGAGTCAAATTTCAATCATTTTTCAAATGAAGTAATTCTTTACATTCGTTTCTCATAAACTCTTCAATAAGTTCTAATTTTGGAGTGCCGTTTTTTATAATTTCAGAAGCCGGAACATAAACTCTCCATGGATGCTCCTCGGTTTGATCATCTCGGCTGGCTCCGTATACAATTCCTTTCATTTTCGCCCAGACAGCAGCAGAAGCACACATTGGACATGGTTCATAGGTAGTATACAAGTAACAATCAATTAGCTTATTACCAAGCTTTTTGGCTGCTGCTCTTATGGTATTTATCTCAGCGTGTGCAGTGGGATCAATGTCTCTTCTTACAGATGTAAAAGCTTCAGAAATTACCTCATCACCCTTAACTATTATCGCTGCGACTGCGTGACCGCCTTCCTGGTGTTTTGCTTTGGCTAAGTTGATGGCTTTTTCCATTATATTTTTATTTGGGTGGTTCATAAAGGGGTGGGGTTGGGATATTTCATATAACGTTAGGGATATACGAAGTTTTTCTGTAGCGTAGCGGAAGAAAAATTTGGGTGAAGCCCGAGCCGAGGGCTGAACCGTATATCCCTTGTTAAGTGACCCGAACGAAACGAAGTGTAGTGAGAGCGCAGCGTGGCTTGAGTTTTATTTTTGCCGTTATACATCAAGTAGAAACATTAAGAGGAAGAACTATTTTTTCTAATTTTTTCATCCATTGTTTTGCCATTTTTATCCTTCCATTCAGTCCAACCATTAGCACGTCTTGCAAGGATTACTGCTGCGGATGCACTAGGAGAATTAAATAGATAATCTTCTGTAAAAATTAAAACTGAGCCATCTTGTTTTAAAATTCCTTTTTCAATTAAATTTTTACGCATGCCTGTAACCCATGTTCCAGCAGTTTTTGATTCTTCAAGATTCGCTTTAGAATTTTTAAAGATAAGAAAACCATCTTCAGTATATTCACCAGTAGCGTAAGCATCTCTTCCTTTGCAAAAATATGTTTTTGATTGGTCTTTCTTAGATTCTTCAAAAATTGGAAAACCTAAAGTTGCAATAAGAAGTTTTAAATCATCAAAAAAACTCATTACAAAATCTTGATCTTGTTCAGTTAAACTAGATTGTGTTGGATTAGTGTTATTTTCTAATTCGCATTTATTGATTTTTTTTGCTTGAGAACAAGAATAATTTTCTAAATATTTTATGTGTGCTTTGTTTATGTTCTTTTTTTCTGAAACAAAACAAATAACTGAATTCCAAAAATCTTTTGAAGAATTATGCTGTTTTATTCTTGTTATTAAAACTTCTGCTTCACCAATATAAATTCTAGGTTTTCCAATTTCATTTTGTTCACCAATTAAAAAATAAATTCCTGGATCTTGTAATTCTTGTCTTTTTACTGCATCTGCTAATTTGTTTCTGGGGATAAAAATGGCTTTAACAATACCATCTTTAGTATCACAAATCTTAATTCCTCTTGGATTTGCATCTGGTATATAAATTGAAATAGTTCTTCCTCTCATAATAATTGTTATTATTTAATAGAATATAAATGTTTCCTCATTGGTAGGCAAAAATAAAATTTCACTTAACGTTTGCGTATATACGATCGTTTTAATGTCGTATATGCGTTGTTGCACGATGTAAGTTTAAAATTCACCGTTTATTTTATTAAAAAATTTTAAACTTATTTTGTGCAACTCGCTTTTATACGAACTTTTAATCTTAATTTATACTGATATGGAACATTAGGCGAACTATCTAATATATTTTCACTTCAAACCAACCCTACTTCTTATAACAATTAAAACACCTCGCCCTATTTCTAGGAATTAAAGTAATTTTACATCTCGGGCATTTGCGCTTGCCGTAGGTATTAAAATCTGTCTTTTTTTCTTTACTAAGACAGCTGAAACATTTGCTAAATCCAGATTTTACTGTTTTGTAGCATCGTTTACAGCTTGGCATATTATTAGTTTATCTAGTTTCTCTCACAAAAACCAACCTCCTCACCCCAACAAACCCCAACTCAACAGCTCCAACGAGAATCCCTGTATAAAACAAATCACCCATCAAACTATTCCGAAAAAACGGCACAGCCATGGCATAGCTCTCCATCAAACCAGCAAAATTGTGAACATACATAGTTCCAAATGCCCAAACTGCTGCGTTTGTAATTAGGAAAAACAAAACTGACCCAAGTACTGTTCCGCCGAGGATTGTATGCCATTTTTTATTTCGCTTCACAAGTCTTCCTACTGCAAACATGAGTACAAAACTTGTGTAGACTGCCAACATGACCCTCCAATCATAGAGACCAATGATTAGATCACTAGTAAATAGAGCAACTAGGGGAACGACTAGGTAAATTCTCCGTGCCATATAGATCCCTGAGAAGATTGCTATCGCTCCTATAGGTGCAAAGTTTGCCGGGTGATCTATTAGCCGAGCGCTGAATCCCAGTATTATCAGCAGAACTACTATTCCCATTTTTACTAATTCTCCCTTTTCCCATTCTCTAAATTTTTTCATATCTAAATTCTATTATCGTGTCTGGCGCAAGCACTAACCCCTCATTGTATTCTTGTTCCTCTCCGTTTATATATAAGATCCATTTTTTCAGCTGTGTTGAAAGTATTCCATCTAGTTCTGTAATCACTTCTTTGTCTTGCATCTGTGATTTGATCTCTAACTGCAGTTCTTCTACTATTTTTCCCAGTTCTGTATCTGTTTCTGAGAAGAAGGATTTTTGTTCTACACCATTTAGTCCTGTTCTCACTTTTACTATATATTCCATTCCAGTTACTGTTGGTTCATCTGGGACTTGCTCTATTTCTTTTTTGGCGCAGCCTGTGCCGAGTAGGAGTACGACTGACAAAACTAGGAGAATTGTTTTTGTGTTTTTCATACCTTTGTTTTAGCTGAAATAATTTGTCATCCCGAGCGACAGCCGAGGGATCCCTGTCTATTCAGTAAAATGAGCGAATTAAGAATGAAATACTGTACTGCATAGACAGGGATCCCTCGATTCCGTCTGCTTTTCAGCAGACTCCACTCGGGATGACAACTTCATTATACCAGAGTCTTCAGCAACCTCCAACCTAGAAATGCTCCTGCTGCCAGACTTGCAGCAAGTGCGCTACCAAATACTTTTCTGGCTGTTTTTTGCAATGGTCCTTCGCTTGATATTTCCTGATCTCCTACTAAAACCGCTTCTTTCTGGTTTTCCTCATCTACTGGTTCTTCTGGTTTATCATCAGACAGTGGTTCAGCTAGGACCTGTTTTTCAAGTTCCTTTTCTTCTACTTGCTCTTCAGCAACCGCAGTCACTGGTATTTCTACCACTGGATTTGTGGCAGTCTGGCGTGGACTTGTGTCTGTTGAAGTTTGTGGATTAACCTCATGGGATTTTTCTTCTTTAACTGGCTGGTCTTCTAGCATCTCTTCTGTTTCTATTATCTCATTCAAAGTTTCCTTTTCTTCTATAATTTCTATTTCCGGAACTTTCACTGTCAAAAGATCAATCAATGAAATCGTTTTCTTTACTTCTTTTTTTGGTGCTGCCGGTGGTGGGGCAGGGGAATCATTTACCACTGTTTCTACTACCAATGCACTTGCATCCCATGAGGCAGAGATTACCTGCAAGGCATATGATGTTGACCAAACTTGGTTGCTGGTTCCAAAACTTCCGTCTGAACTCTGAGAATCTAGTAAGTACTTAAGTGGGTTGGTTGAGTTTATGCTCCAGTCAGATAAATCTGTTTCTCCAAGTTCAAATAACGCATCTAGTGCCCAACTGGTTGTGTCTATGTTATTGTTTATGCTTCCATCTGTTTGCAAGCTCTCTTTTAGTTCTGATCGAAGGCTTACTACTTGCTCATCAGAAGAATTTTTTGTAACTAGAAGTGCTCGAATTGTTGCTGCGCGCAAATCCAGTCCTGAAACGAAATTTTCTACTTCCAGATTGGTTTCCATATAGCTTGTAAGCTCCAGAATTAGCTCTGAACAACAATTTAATGAGTCCAGGCTAAGAATACCGAATATTACTTCATTTGCTGCTAAATTGTCTTCTAAAAGACCTTGCTCAAGAATAGGCACCAGTGTTGTTTGAAACCCATTAGTTTCCAGTCCTAGTGCTGTTCTGGCTAATATTTGTCTCTCAATTCCTGTAGTAATTTGATCAATTTCTTGTGCGCTTAGATATGTTTTTAGTGAATCTTTACTTGTTTGCAAGCCACTATAATCTTCAGTAATATCTCCATAAGCAATCGCAACCCAATCTGAGAACATTTCACTGCCAAAGCCACCGTCTTGATCCTGATTTGCAATTAGAAATTGGATTGCAGAATAGATTGCCGACTGAAACTGATCATATGTGTTTGTGTTCGGATCAGGATCACCGCCACTTGCTGGTGGAGAGGCTGGCGGTGAAGATGGGGGAGTTGTATCATCTTCCTCCTCTTCTACAATCGGCTCAATTCCTGTCACAGTGGTTTCAGCACTATCCACAAATCCAGTTTTTGTACCACTGATTGTATATGTTGTTGTAGTTGTTATTTCTAGAGAATAGACTCCGTCGGTTGTGGTCACTACTTCTGAATTGACTGTCACACTACTACTTGCAGCAGCAGACCAAACAGGAGAGAATGTTGCAGGATCAAAGCCAAATTCCAGGACTGTTAGATTTACATTTGTTCCAACTTCCTGATTTGCGCTTGAAGATTCAATTCTAAGCGGCATTGTTCCATAAGTAAGCAGAATTTGATCAGTTTCACTGGGAATATATTCATTTAAGGCTTCACTGGCAAAGTCTAAATTATGGAAAAATGCCCACCAGTTCCAGTCTGTTCCATCATAGCCATTTATTTTTGAAAGAAAAACTTGTCCATCATAGTTTGAACCTTCTACAGTCCAGTCTTCCTGTGCTCCAAGTTGTTTGATTGCACACCAAGCACTTAGAGCATATTCACCACTGTCTTCTACAGCTTCACAAGCAGTAAACTCAAAACTTCCATTGAACAGTGTTGTGTCATAAGTCTCAATTTGAATATTTGTGATTGCTGTAGGAAGTGCAGGAGTTATACTAATTTCTGAGCTGGCAATAAAACCAGCTTTACTAGTGCTTGCAATATATGTTGTTGAGCTACCTGTAGTTAAAATATAAGTTCCATCAGCTGAATCATATCCAATCCCATTTATGGTAACTGTTGAGCTGGATGACTCAAGCCAAACAGGGGAGTAGGTAGTAGGATCAAAGCCAAATTCATAAGCTGTAATAGTTGTTTCAGCTCCAAAAGCAGGAGAAAGATCACTGACTTCAATTTTCATGGGCATGATTCCGTAAGAAAGTAATATATCCTCGCCATATGCTGGAATATATTCGTTCAGTGCTTCACTTGCAAACTCAAGATTGTGAAAAAAAGCCCACCAATTCCAATCTGCTCCATCATAGCCATTTATTTTTGAAAGAAAAACTTGTCCATCATAGTTTGAACCTTCTAGTGTCCAGCCTTCTTGGATTCCTAGCTGGTCAATGGCACACCAAGTACTTAAGCTATAGGTTGTTTGACCTTCTGCAATTGGACACTCTGTATAAGTGAACTCTCCACTATATAAAACTTGATCATATGTTTCCAAGTGTAGATTGACCGCATTTGTTTCAAGAGCTTCAAGAGTAAACGACAAAGAAGTAGAAAGTTCTGCAAATTCAGAAGAATTTACAGAAACAGTATTCTCTGTAACTCCATCACGAATCAGACATTCTTCACTTAGTAGAAATGAATTTGAAACTGAATTCAAATTAAGTGTACTTGAAACAGTATCCACTCTATCCAGGATATTTAGTTCTATGCTCAGTTCTCCGCTTGTATCACAAACCGGCTCAGCATATTCAAAACTAATAATTTCAGTATTTTCTATTGCAGAGCTTGCTGAAATACTAACGCTTCCTGGATTAAAACTATTTAAATTAATCTCAGATGAGCTTGTTGTGGCTCCATGAGCAACACTTGGTGACAGGCAAACTACTGCAAAGGCGATGATCTGCAAAATTCTCTTAGTATTCAGAATCTTCATAAGTCCATTCAATTAAATTATTTTTAGTTATTAAATTATTTGAAATCCCAACCTTAGCTTTTTCTCCATCTACTGAATAAATCCAGTATTTATTAGATTTTGGATTATTTTTTACTCCATTTATCTCTGTTACCATTTCTCCAAGAGTTTTTCCGTAATCTCTTGTAGTAAAACTAAAATCTGTTGAGTCTTGCATCAAGTTCATAACTTCCTGAACAGTTTTTTCACCTTCAAAGTCTAGGGTGTAAGTTTTTTCACCAACAATAAGTTTTGTGCCTACAGCTTCTGTTTTTACTGGAAGAATTTCGATTTTTAGATCTTTTACTTCTTTTTTTTCTACTTGAGAATTTGGAAGATCTTGCGTTTCCATGCTTGCTCTTGAGTCTTCCTCGCTTTCAAGTTGAAGATCTTGTTCAGTGTTGTAGTTTACATCCTCTGATTTTGTATTTATTGGAAGTTTTGAAACTTCATTTTCTGCATCAGAAAAAGCAAAATATCCGCTAATTGCAGTTACTAGAACAAAAGCAATGAAAACAAATACCACTAATTTATGTTTCTTATAAAATTCAGACATAAAAAAATCTTTTCCGAGAAGAAAAGATTATCTAAAACAATAATTACCTTCCTGCTCGGGATACACGCGTATTTGCAGATCGGACTCATGGCATTTTCCATACAAGCACAGTTCAAGAAAGCGTACTTGTATGGCGTAGTTCGCCCGCAGGCGAACGAAGCCATATTACCGTTGCGGCACAGTCAGGGGATCTCACCCTAGTTCCGACTCTGAAAATTTCAGAGCTGTCCATTTGGACACAAATAGCGGTTAGTTGTAATGGGATTATATACAGATATTTTTTATATGTCAATTATGTACTTAGGATAAGAAGTTAATAAAAAGTGGATAACAAATTTATATAAAAGATAAGATACATAGAGTAATATACAAATAAAAAAATACACGGAATTTATTATAAACTTTACTTAAAGTTTGTATTTTATTCCATGTATTTTGTATATTGTCGATGCTTAGAAACTATAGTGGGTCGGGTGCTCGTTGTTGTTCCATTCGTGACCCACCGGGGCGTTGTTGCCCCTTGGGGTCATTCGGGCGGGTTCCGGAAGTGCTTCGGCAAGTACTCGTCCTCACAGCCGGTGACGCCGGTGACCCTCTCCGGGATCTCCCAGGTGGTCATGGTCTGGCCGTCGTGGTACTTGGACCAGGTCTGCTTGGCCCGGAAGCTGCGCACGCAGCCCTTGTTCCCGAACTTGGTGGAGATGGCGTAGATCTGAGCCCAGATGCGCTGCTCGCCGTCGAGGAACGTCTTGTAGACCGAGACCTCGATCTGGTCCCAGCGCAGGGCATGCTCCTCCGGGATCTCGAAGACCGCCTTGCGCACGAAGCTCTCGTCCTCGACGATCTTGCCCATGATGCGCTGCAGACCCGTGGAGTTGGGGCTGTCGCACTTGTCCGGGCAGATCCAGAGCTCGGCGGTCTGCAGGTTGTCCCGCAGGAAGCTGATGTCGCTGCCCACGTAGTGCAGGTCGAACTTGGGGTTGCGCCAGTAGTCGTACTCCGGCGTGGAGGGCTCCGTCGTCTCGACGGTGCTCAGAACGGGTTGCGTCTGCTCGGAGCTGACGCGGTTGGGGATGGAGGAAACGGGGGAATCGATCATGTCCTTCTTGGCACACGCGGAAACCGCGAGAGCCAGGAGGAGAGTGATGAGAATTCTCAAGACTGTCTTTCCTTCCAACGAGCACCCACTATAATTTCTAATTAAGTTGTAAAAGAACAAAGAAATATAGCATAAAAAAAGACTTTTGTCAAGATAACAACTTGCTTTTTTGGCTTAAATAAGCTAATATATGTCCATATGTGGATAAATAAGTTTTTAGAAAACAAGCAAAAAATCCTGGCACTTTCACCAATGGCAGATATGACTGATTCTGCCTTTTGTCGCGTAGTCAGAAATATTGGTGGTGCTGATATTGTATTTAGAGAAATGGTTAGCAGTGAGGCTCTTATTCGAGATAGTGAAAAAACTCTCAAAATGACAGATTTTCACGAAGAAGAGCGACCAATTGTTCAGCAAATTTTTGGTGCAGATCCTCAGAAAATGGCTCAGGCTGCTAGAATTATTCTCGACAGAAATTCTCCTGAGGGAATTGACATAAATATGGGTTGCCCAGTCCAGAAATTAACCAGTCAATTCAACGGCTCAGCTTTGATGAAAGATCCAGAACTAGCGGGTAAAATAGTAAGGGCTGTAAAAAAGGAGATAGGAGATGTGCCTTTGTCAGTGAAAATTAGACTTGGTTGGTCAGATCCGGATGATTTTAAAACTTTTATTCCAGTCCTGGAAAAAGCTGGAGCAGATCTAATTACAATTCACGGCAGAACTCGAGTCCAGGGATATTCTGGCACAAGTGATTGGGAGAGAATCAGACAGGCAAAAGAACTTGCAACTGTTCCAGTTCTTGCCAATGGAGATATCCACGAGCCACATCAAGTGGCAGAAGCGCTGGAGCAAACCGGATGCGATGGAGTTATGATTGCTCGGGGAGCTCTGGGGAATCCCTGGTTTTTCAAGCAAGCTCTTGACCCGGAATTTAGAGTTAGTCTAGAAGAGAGAATAAAAATAATACTTGATCACGCAAAGCTACATATTGAAGAATACGGAGAAAAAGCTCTAGTTACATTCCGAAAACATCTGGCTTGGTATTTTAAAATAAATAAACTTGGTTTTGAGCTTGAGGGAATTAAGCAGTTTAGAGCTAGATTGGTGCGGGTTTCGACAATTGATGAGTTGGCTGATATACTAAATGAGCTTTTAGATAGGTAATATATGAAACCAAAAGAAGAGAGAAAAATTTCATAAACAAAAAACTCATAGAAATCCTATGAGTTTTTTAATAGAGATCTTATTTTTTCCCAAATTTCAACTTAAACATAACCACAAAAAACTCAATTATGTCTTTTCTGCTTAGTTTTGATTTTCCTTCTTGGCGATCTACAAAAACTACTGGAACTTCTGCAACTCTAAATCCCATTTTTTCAGTTCTATAGAGCATTTCTTCTTGAAAAGCATAGCCATTGCTTTTAATCTTATCCAGTTCTATTGATTGCAGTACTTTTCTACTAAAACATCTAAATCCTGCAGTGACATCTCTGGTTTTTAATCCGAGAAACATTTTTGAAAACCACATGGCTCCGTTGCTCATAAATTTTCTGGTCCAACCCCAGCCGACTACCTGTCCACCGGGAATTTTTCTAGATCCGATTACCAGATCTGCGTTTTCTGCAGCTCGTAACATCTCCTTTAGATCTGCTGGATCATGAGAAAGATCGGCATCCATTTCATATATATAATCAGCTCCGAGTGATAATGCTTTTTTGAATCCGGCTATGTAGGCTGAGCCTATTCCTTGTTTTGATTCTCTTTCAAGTATATGAATAGGAAAATTCTGAGAAAGTTTTTTTGCTATTTCTGCTGTACCGTCTGGTGAATTATCATCTACTACTATTATTTCAAGATTTGGTATTTCCTGCTGAAAAACCCGCTTGATTAGAATTTCAATGTTTTTTGCTTCGTTGTAGGTGGGGATAATTATTGTGGGCATGAAAAGTAGAAAGTAAAAATAGAAAGTGTCATCTCGAGTGAAGTCTGCTGAAAAGCAGGTAATCGAGAGATCTCTGTCTATATAGCTAAGGTAAAATTTTTATTCATTCGAATATTATATTGAAAAGGATCTCTCAACTTCATTTTTCTTTCAGAAAATTCCGCTCGAGATGACTGTTAGTTATACCACTCCAATGTAAGTCTCAGGCCGCAGCCCAAGCAGTTTTTGTTTTTCTGCTGGAGTTATATCTAACTCTTCAATTATTTCTCGAACAGATATCTTATCTAGTATTTTACCATGAGTTAGGTTTTTTATCTTGTTATAAGCCTGTATATCTCCATTTTTGCGCATAATTGTTTGAATTGCCTCTGCCAAAACCTCCCAGTGTTCGCTAAGTTCTTGTTTGAGTTTCTGTTGGTTTATTTCAAGTTTTTCTATTCCTTTTAAAATATTTTTTATACTAATTAAACAGTGGGCTAGGGCAACGCCCTGGTTTCTTATTACTGTACTTCCTGATAGGTCACGCTGCAGACGCGAGATTGGCAATTTTTTTGCTAAGAAAATTAAATTTGCATTAGCAATTCCGGCATTTCCCTCTGCATTTTCAAAATTTATAGGGTTCACTTTGTGGGGCATGGTGCTTGATCCAACTTCATTTTCCTTTTTCCTTTGAGTAAAAATTCCTCGAGCTATATACATCCACATATCCTGACATAGATCTATTAGAATTGTATTGGTTCTGGAGATTTTATGGTATGACTCAGCCAATGAATCATATGAATTTACTTGAGTGGTGAATAAAATATTTTCCAATCCAAACGACTGTATGAATTTTCGAGAAAAACTAACCCAGTCGATTTCAGGATAAGCTATGGCGTGAGCTGCCCAGGTTCCGGTTGCGCCATTTAATTTTGCTTGAAATTTCTGTTCTCTGAGTTGGTTGGTTTGCCTGACAATTCGTGAATAAAAAACCATAAATTCTTTACCAATTGTTGTGGGAGTAGCGCTTTGACCGTGGGTTTTGGAAAGTAGAGGAGTTTTGGTATATTTTTTTGCTAATTTTAATAGTTCTGTTTCTAGTTTATCAATTTCAGGAAAATAAATATCATGCAGCGCATTTTTCCACATCAGTGTATAGGCTATATTATTAACATCCTCAGAAGTAAGGGCAAAATGTAGAAAACTGATGAAGGGTTTAAGTGGAGTTTTTTCTAATTTCCTTGCTAGAAAAATTTCAACAGCCTTTAGATCATGATTTGTAGTTTTTTCTATTTCTTTTACTTCAAGTGCGTCTTGGTCTGTGAAATTTTTATGAAAAAATCTCAGTCCCTCCCGGTTAATAGGGGAGAGGGTTGGTAATTCTTCTAGTTCCGACTCACAAAGTGCAATAAAATATTCTATTTCAACAAAAATCCGGTATTTAATCAGAGCTTTTTCTGAAAAATAATCACTCAACTCCTCTGTGTATGAATTATAGCGACCATCTATTGGTGAAATTTTATTTAACTCTTCAATCATTTATCTAAAAATAGTTTCAGATCTTTTTGGGCCAATAGAAATTATGCTTGCTTTGCAATCAACTGTAGTTTCTACAAAACTTACAAATTCCTTCATATTTGTTGGTAAAGATTCATATCCTTTTTCTGCAATTTTTAGACATGCATTAGGATTCATATATCCCCATCCTGGCATAGTTACATAAATTGCTTTTGCTTTTCGGATCTTAGACAGGCTGGCTGGCATTTCATAAACAACTTCACCGTCTATTGAATAGGCTATACAAATTTTTACCTCATTTAAACCACTAAGTACATCCAATTTAGTCATTGCCAGGTCTGTAAGTCCGCTGCATCTTACTGCTTGTCTAACTTGAACCAGATCAAGCCAGCCAATTCTTCTCGGTCTTCCTGTGGTTGTGCCAAATTCATGTCCACGTTCTCTAATTTTATCACCTAGTTCGTCAGTTAGTTCGGTTGTAAAAGGGCTAATTCCAACTCGACTCACATAGGCTTTGACAATTCCAATTATTTTTCGCGGTTCATTGAATCCAAGTCCGCTTCCCGCGGCTGCATGCGCTGAGATATTATTTGAACTAGTTGTGTGAGGATACATTCCATGATCTGGATCAAGTGACATTCCTTGCGCACCTTCGAAAAGAATATTTTTTCCCTTTGTATATGCTTGATAAAGTTCTAATTCTGTATCACCTATATATTTTTCTAAAATTTTTCCATATTCTATATATTCCTGATAAATTTCTTCCTTAGTTTTGTTATATTCTATATGAAAACTATTTTTCAAAATATCTGCATTGAATTTATATGATTTTTCTAGTTTTTCTCTAAATAATTCAGGATCAAGCAGATCTCCTACGCGAATACCATGGCGATATGCCTTGTCAGCATAGACGGGGGCTATTCCACGTTTTGTGCTTCCTGCTGCTAGCTTTCCTTGATGTCCTGTTAATCCTTCATCCATGGCAATATGATAAGGCATGATCACATGTGCTCTTTCACTAATTTTTAGTAATGGATCAAGTCCATCTTCTTGTAATCCCTTTATTTCATTGATAAGAACTTTTGGATCTATCACAACTCCGGTTCCAATAACTGAAATGGTATCAGGATAGAGAATACCTGAGGGGATTAAATGAAGTTTATATGTTTTTTCTCCTACAACCAATGTATGTCCTGCATTATTTCCACCATGGAAACGAACTACATAATCTGCCTCCTTTGCGTATACGTCTGTTACTTTTCCTTTTCCCTCATCCCCCCATTGTGCTCCTACAATAGTTGTAATTTGTGCCATATTGTGAATTTACTCAGAATTAAGTCCTGCTATTATTGCAGTATTTAAAAGTAATCTTGCCACTGTAATCGGCCCAACTCCGCCGGGAGTGGGGGTTATATAGCTTGCTTTTTTACTAACATTTTCAAAATCAACATCCCCAAACATTTGTTTGTTCTCAAAATCTACGCCTGAGTCAATAACAATAGCTCCCTCACTGACCATATCTTCAGTAATTATATGCTTTTTTCCAACCCCACTAACAAGAATGTCTGCGTCCAGTGTATATTTTTCAATATTTTCTGTATGTTCATTTACAGTGGTCACGGTTGCTTCCTGGTTCATCATAATTATGGAAAGAGGTTTTCCTACTAGAACTCCAGCGCCAACTATGACAACTTTTTTTCCTTTTAAATCAATATCCAGATCTTCCAAAATAGATAAAACAGCCCCCGGGGTCGGAGGTACAATTTTATTGGTTTTCATAACCAGTTTTCCAAGATTGTAGTATGTTAAACAATCTACATCAAATTTTGGATCTACAACATTTAAAATACTCGGATAAAAATTTTCTGGTACTGGGAGCTGGATAATAAGACCGGATAAGTCTTGATCTTTTTGGATTTTTTTAATTTCAAGCTCTAAGTCATCCTGCAAAATTTCTTTGGGGTATTTATGAAGCTCAAAATCCATACCGATTTTTTCAGCTGTTTTGCCTTTTTTTCTGACATAAGTTTGAGAAGCCTGGTCTTCGCCTACCAAAACTACAGCAAGTTTGGGCTTAATTCCTTGTTTTGTGAGTCTTTCAACTTTTAGTTTAGCTTTTTCAAGTATTTTTTCTGCTGTTTTGCGTCCATCTATGATTTGAGCTGGCATAATTTTGGCTAGTTTTAGCTAATTAGTGTAGATGTATAATAGCAGGGGATGGGTTTTAGTTCAAGTCTGATCCCGATAGTTTTAAATAATATATAATTAATTTTATCATTTCATTTGAGCAAGGGCAATATTAGCTTAAGTTTGTTTATAAGAGCTTTTATATATTAATATTTACAATTTCAGCATATTGTCGTATAATTGAGCTGTTAAAAAGTTTTTTTATGATATATTGGCTTTTGAATTTAAATATATCATCCTAAAATTGAATTAGCTAAAAAATGAAATTTAATATGCGAGGTAAAAGGAACTGGAACATACTCTTTTATATCTTTTGTTGTCTCTTGGTTCTTTTTTTTGGTTTAGAAAAAGTCATATCAATAACAACTACAACTTGGGATTTTGGGACAGCAAGTGATTATATATACAATGATTCGTTTCTTAGTATAACTAACAGTTCATCTACGCTAGATTTGGTAGATCAGGTGGATGATGATAATACAACTACCGGTTTTGCCGGGGGTTCTCATAGTGATACTCAATTTGACACTGATCATATTGAGCTAGATTCCACAGGTTTGACCAATGGAACAGGTACATTTACGTCCAGAATTATTGATTCAGGAACAACCACTTCATGGACCACCCTGCAACCAATAAATGCAGCTCCTTATCAAAAAGAATTACCAGATTCGCAAGCTGTTGAAACTGACTATGCTGAGCAAAATGCAGACATGACAAATAATCTCTTGTTGTTGCACTTGGATGAATCATCTGGAAATGTTATTGACACTTCAGGAAATGGTTATACCGGTACAACTAGTGGCACAGCATATAGCCGGGATGGAGTGTACAATACTGCTATTGAATTTGATGGTATTGATGATAATATTATTGTTGCAGATTTTGACGACACCTCTGGAGCAGAAACTTTAACGATTGAGGGTTGGTTCAAATTTACTTCGGTTAATGCTAGTGATGTGCTTGTTTCTCAGTGGAATAATGGTACAGATGCGCGTTTTTCTTGGCAGACCCACACAGTTTCAGATGAGTTAGCCTTTTATGTCTCTCAAAATGCAGCTGGTTCGACTAATGAGTGGTGGCGCACAACAGATGCAAATCTTGTGGCTGATACCTGGTATCATCTAGCTCTTGTTTGGGATGGTACTGCCGGCACTGAGGTTGATAAAGTAAAAATGTACAGAAATGGAACAGCGCTTACAATAACTCAAGCGGGTACTGCCGGAGCTACTGCATTTCGATCCTCATCTGGTCTTGATTTGAAAATTGGAGATATGGAGAATTATGACCCAAGAGAGCTACCTGCTGTTATAGATGAAATTGCTATCCACAGTCATGCAGCGACTGTTACTGAGATGCTTAACCACTACAAGAGGGGAGCTTTTAGGGCAAAATATCAGGTTCGAACTTGTGATGATGATGCTTGTTCCGGGGAGTCGTTTGTAGGTCCTTCCGGAGACACAAATGCTTATTATACTGAACTTTTGAGTACAACTACCTCAACTCCAAGTTACACCTTATCTGGCTTGAGTAATAATAGATATTTTCAATACAGTGTTTTGCTTCAATCATCCAGTACGCTTTATGGTCCGGATGTTAATTCTGTATCAATAGGCCCGGCTCATTATTATGGTGGTTCACCAACAACAACCATCACCACTAGCACTGCTTTAAATGTTGGTTCATCAGTAACTAGTTTTTCTACAACTGAGAGTGGTGAAGGTAAAATATATTATCAGGTTTCAAACAACGCAGCTAGTACAACTCCAACTTGGTATTATTGGGATGGTGGAGCATGGGCTCAAGCAACTACAAATTTACACTACAATACATCGTCTACTATAAATACAAATATTTCTACTTTTAGTGCTACAGGAACATTTGGCTGGCGCGCTTTTTCTATGTCTCAAAATGCTACTGAGCAGGCTAAATTATCTCAAATTCAGTCAGTTCATCAGGAGCCGGTTTTAGCTTCAAGCGCTGATCCTGATATATTTACTACTTCAAATTTGATAATTGATAGCGGCTATTATAGTGCTACTGGAACATTCAAAAGTATTGTTGATTGGAAAGTAGATGGTAGTTCTGTTGCAGTATTGAATATGCCAATGGAACAAAATTATGATGATGCCTCTTCGGTCGTGGACTATTCAGACAGTGGAAATAATGGAACTGTCTACAATGCAGTTGCCTCATCAACTGCAGGTTTTGATGGTGAAGGAGCCTATGATTTTGATGGTTCAGGGGATTATATTTCGGTGGCTCATGATGCATCCTTAGCTTTGACAAATAATTTTACTGTTACAGCCTGGGTAAGAAAAGATACAACAGCTGCTTATGATGGTTTTGTTGGAAAAATGGCCTGGAATGACGGTTCTCCTAATGGATGGTCTATAAATTATGACTCAGTAAAATCCAGATATTCGGTAACAGTTGGATGTGATGGTACTATTTCCACAATTGCTTCAGACATAGGCACTACTAATTCAGTTGATTACGGTTGGCATCATGTTGGAATGCAAGTTTCAAGTAGTACGGTTAGTTTTTTTATCGATGGTACACTGCAAGAGCAGACAACCACACAAACAATTTGTGAGTCTGGTGATGCGCTTACAATAGGTAGATACTATGCTGACTCAAGTGGTCATTATATAGATGGTGTTGTTGATGAGGTGGTTGTCTGGAATAAGGTTCTCACTGCTTCCCAAATAAGTACGCTGTATGATGGATCACATGACAGAATTGTTGCCGGTCAGGCAGCTGTAGGAGAGGCTTGGAGTGCTGAAATTGTGCAGAATAATGGAGTTTATGATGCTAGTAGTGAAACTTCAAATGCTCTAACAATTGTTGCTCGATCAGATACTACCCCAGTTATTAGTAGTCACAATCAGGCTAGGAATAATAATTGGATTGCTTCGACAGGTTCAATTACTTTGAATATTTGGGATTGTGTTGATGAGGATGGAGATAGCCTAACCTATTCATGGACAGTTGATGGAGTCGCAGCTGCCTCGACCCAGTCTTTTACATTTTCAGGTGCTGATTATAGTGCCAGTCAACATACGGTTATTGGGTATTGTACAGATGATGATTCAAATAGTGACAGTGTAACATTGACAATTGAAATCATTGACAGCGATGAATTTGTATTTATGGTACCAAATAATGCTTCTACTCATTCTGCAAATTATGGTTATATTGGTGAGGAGCAAACTCAATGGATTGTGGATCAGCAATCAAATATGAATATACAATTTGTAACCTATGCCGGTGATTCAGTAATAGATGGTAGTAGAACTGCTGATTGGTCAACCTTACAAACAAATTTGTCTTTGTTAGATACTGCTAATATACCATATGCGCTCTCAATTGGAAATCATGATTATGATGATAATCTGATTCCGGATAATTCCGGGACTCGAGCTGCTACAAATCTTGAAACATATTTTCCTCTTGCCAATTATTCATCTGAAACATGGTGGGGTGGTCAAAAAGGTAGTACAAATGTGAATACTTATCAATATCTAACAATTTTTGGAATTGATTATATGTTCGTGCAATTAGAATTTTGTCCGAGTGATGATTCTATTGCTTGGGCCAATACTTTGATTTCAGACAATAGTACCAGAAATGTTATATTAGTAACCCATGCATATCTTAATCATGATAATAATTTACTTCTAATGGATGATTATCTTGGTTGTGGAGATTTTTTTGATCCAAGTTTTGAAAATGGTACAGACAAAAATGATGGTCAACAGATTTGGGATGAGTTAGTGAAGCTTCATGATAATATTGTTTTGGTGCATAGCTCACATGTTTTGGGTGATGGCCATGCCTATAGAAGTGATTTGGGTAATAACAATAATTTAATTCATCAAGCCTTTCACTATTCATATGCAGCTTATAATGGAGATGCGGAAACTAATGCCTATGTGGCAATTTATATATTCAAACCTAATGATAATATTGTTCAGGTGAGAAAATATGATCCTCATTTTGATAATTTTAAAACAAGCAATGGGCATGAATATAGTTTTGGTTTTTCTTCTACATCTACACCCTCTGACTTTGCAGAAAGTCAAAAAAATCAAACATCTCTTACCTTTTCCTGGGATGCAAATGGAAATTCGACAAATAATCAGTACTATATTGAAAATACAACCAACGGGGTTAATTCAGGTTGGATAAGTGGAACATCCTACACAATGAATTCTCTGCAATGTGCTGTACCATATGTGCTTAGTATAAAATCTCGGAATTCATTCCAGTATGAAACTCCATCAGTTGAATTATCTACACGCACTGATGTTTGTGGCTTCTACAATATTCCTTTAGACTCTTCAAATACTACTGAACTACCTGATCTTGTTGAGATTGAAGAAAATATCGAAGCAGAAGAAGATTCATCTGAAATCAGTTCAGATGAATGTGCTCTCGATGCGGGTAAAGCATACAAACACAATAAATCAAAAGGAGTTTGGTATATCACAAATAATTGTACTAAACGAGTATTTAATAGTGGTGAAAAGTTTTTCTCCTATTTTAAGTCATGGGCAGATGTAAAAAAAGTGCATAAAATTGACTTAGATAGTATTGAGACTGACAAAAAGTGACCTCTATGGCATGGGGGCCACTCTATGACCCAAAATATGGCGCTCTGGTGAAGATTGATTCTGACCCGAAAGTTTATCTACTTTTAGGTGGTAAGCGATATTGGATAACAAGTGAGGTAATATTTGAAAGTTTAAATTATCTTTGGGATTGGATAGAGAATATTTCAAATACATTGTTGGATAAATATCAAATGGGCAGTGAGATATCTGAAATAGCTAAACATCCAAATTATACAATTGTCAAATATATTGGATCACCAAAAGTTTATAGACTTGAGCCTGATGCTCTAGAGCCTGCGAAGCAGATTAAGCGACATATAATAAATGAGAAAGTGTTTGAGGAGCTTGGATTTAGATGGGATAGAATAGTAACAATTGAGGATAGCGAGAATTATCCAGATGGTGAGATATTGCAGTAGATATTTTCTTGATATTTAACAAGAATCATTCGTAATCTATACAAAAATAGGATAAATATCCTACTTTTGTATTAATAATTGTATTTATTAGTTTAATAGCTTCAGTATTTCATCTGCTATTTCCTCAGGGCTCAATTTCGAAGAGTCAAATATTTTAGCATTATTCGGTGTAAAAAAATCTTTTGAAGAATTATTTAAAAAAAGTTTTTCATCTGTAATAGAGATTTTACTGCCTGCTTTTTTGGCACTCCTTACGCGCTCGCGAAAACGTTGCAATAGTATTTCTTTGGGTGCCTTTAGTTTTATATTCAAAAAATTATAAGCATACTGCTCAGCTATCTCAGTAAGATGGTTATATTCCTGCTCATCTTCAATAATTGTCAAAAGCAAAATTGAAGAGTCGGTTTTGCAGATAATTTCAAAAAATTCTTTTACTATTTTTTTGACCTTCTCCTTGTGTGTGTCCCGGTGATAATTAGAAAAATTCCATTTTACATTATCATATGATAAATGGAATATGTCTGGTATTCTGTCTGATAGAATGTCAGCTACACTTGATTTGCCCGTGCAAGATCCCCCTGATAGATGAATAACAAATTTTTGGTCTTTCATAGCTCGGAGACAGGGATTCGAACCCCGATAGTTGGTACCAGAAACCAAAGTCCTACCATTAGACGATCTCCGAATGTTAGTTTGTAATAGGGATGCCGGTTTTCAGTAAATCCATGTATTTTGGGCTGATGGTTTTGATCTTGTGCCACTGCCAACCTCGGTTTACAAAAACATTTTCATTTATTATATAATGCTTAATTCTACTTTTTACATAGTAGACAGCAGGGGAGCCAGCAGTTTTAACCAGTTCATGGTTGGCAATTTCTGATTCGTTTATTAATGGTGAAAAACCAAAGTCAACTTCTGTTCCATCCTTGTAACCATCCCCATCTGTATCATCTGTCTTCAGGCTAGTGCCATAGAGCATCTCTTGAGCCTTATTTAGGCCGTCAGCGTCAGCATCTGTTCCTCCAGACTCAAATACAGTGCCTCTAGTAAAAACAGCTAATTTCTCACCATACTTGGTTTGTCTGTTGGGTAAAAAATCATGAATTGCGTTCATCATTGTATCATAATTATAGCGATAGTCAAGACCCTTTCCAACACCAGGTTCATGGGTTATAAAATCTTGAGTTTGATCATCATAGCCCTTTACAACTACAACATGATAATACGGACCTCCACCTAGAAAATAGGGATTATTAACAATTCTACCGTAAAAAGGAAGGATTACCGGTCGTTCTGCATCTATTTCTGATTTTATTTGTTCTAGTGTTGGGTTTTCTACTAAATATGCTTCCCATTCAAAAAAACCATTTATAATCTCAACCATTTCTCTGGCATTTGTATCTTTGTTAAATCCAAGATATTGATCTTCTAGATCTACTATTTGCAAAATTTCTTTTTTAGCAATTTCTTTGGGGATTCGATCGCTGTGATCACCTCTATAGAAATGATCAATCATGATTGTGGACGCTTCTTCACAAGCATCTTGCCAAGGCTGACGCCAATCACTATATGGCGCTTGAAGTGTAAAAGGTACAGGTATTGTTTTGGCAATAACATTGGGTACAAAAACAAAACTTAGTATGGAGACAAGCATGACAAATAATGTTTTGTATTTTTTTATTCTCATTGATTGTAAGCTATATTCTGGTTCTAGTGTATTATCTCTCCACCAAAAGCTGAAACCAGTTCTGTTAGTTCATTGTTTTGAGTATTTTGAGTAGATTGATCAGAAACTATGACATTGATTCTTATTTTTGATTCACAGAGATTTGAAATTATTGATTCCAAATTGTCTTTGCATTTAGCTTCTGATAATTTTTCTTGATGAAATGAATATTGTGCAGACATTACCAGAGTGTTTCCATCAACTTCTTTTAATTCTACCATTTTTAGGATAAAAACCAAAGTAGGAAATTCTTTTTCAATTTCAGAAATTATGGCTGGCCATTTTTCTTGAATTTTTTCCAATGAAATATCTGATTTTTTGAGTATTTTTTTTACTGTGCTAGTTATGCTTTTTTTAGGTACAACTTCTTCTTGGATTTTCTCATGGACCTCTTCTTTTATTTCTTTTTTTTCTACAGTTTCCGGTTCTGTTTGCTCTTCTCCGAGTCCGCACCATTCTATAACCAGCATCTCAAGTGGAAATTGTTCAATGGGATTTGATTTTACTTCTTTTTTTCTTTTGATAAATAGATCTGTTAGCTTAACCAGATCACTTGGGCTTAATTTATTTGAGATTTTAGCAAGTTCTTCTGTATTTTTTTGATCTAAATCCAATTCACTTTCAATTAATGATTTATCAATTTGAAAAATCATCATTGATCGCATAATTTCAATAATTTCATTCATATATTCTTCAATTCTCACTCCATTTTCTATCAGACTACCAATTTTACTAAGTGCTTGCTGAGCGTTTTTCTCGGCTAGAAAATTAAGAAAATCTAATTGATCTTCTATATTTGTAGTTGGAAGTATAAATTCAACAGATTTTGCTGTTATTTTCTTTTCTCCTGAGCTGATTATTTGGTCTAGGAGGCTGATAGCATCACGAACACAACCTTCGCTTTTTCGGGCTATTCTTTTGATAATTTCATTTTCAACTTCTACTGATTCTGATTTTGCAATTTTTTCAAGATGCGTTTGAATTTCTTGGTTTGATACTTTTTTAAAATTAAACCTTTGACACCTTGAAACTATTGTAACTGGGAGTTTGTGGATTTCTGTGGTGGCAAGTATAAATAGTACATGCTCAGGGGGCTCTTCCAAGGTTTTGAGAAGCGCATTAAATGCTGCTGTTGAAAGCATGTGTACTTCGTCAATGATAAAAACCTTGTATTTGAGTTTAGTTGGTTTAAATTGAGCATTTTCTATAATATTTTGGCGAACATTATCTACCCCGGTGTGGCTTGCTGCATCTATTTCTATAACATCTATTGATCTACCTTGGCTTATCTCAATAGAACACTCTGAACTGTTGTCTGGTTCAGCAGAATTTTTCTCTCGAGGGCAGTTGACTGCCTTGGCCAAAAGGCGAGCTAAAGTTGTTTTCCCCACACCTCTTGGTCCGGAAAATAAGTATGCATGCGCAACCTTGTCTTGCTTGATTTGGTTTATAAGAGTTTGTAAAATATGATTTTGTCCTATTACATCTGCGAATGTTTGAGGTCTATGAATGTGATATAGTGCCATAATATTGTCCTTTGAGGTCTTAAAATATAAAATTTCACATTTTTTTGTGAGTTGGTTGCAGATATTATATCCTAATTTTCGATTGCGGTAAATATGCCCTTATTTGATTATTGTGAGTCCAAGGGTTGTATATATTTGCAATATATGCTATAGTGTAGTTATTAAATTAAGTCTTTAATTAGCTAACACAAAATGCTATGCCTAGAAAAGCAAACCCAGCGCTAATGAAACCTCTAAATCTTTCAGAGGAATTAGAAGCTGTTATAGGTAAGGGACCGCTTCCACGTGGTCAAGTAGTTAAGAAACTTTGGGAATACATCAAGAAGAATGATCTTCAAAACCCAGAAAACAAGAGAAACATCTTTGCAGATGATAAGCTAATGCCAATTTTCGGGAAAAAAGAAGTTACTATGTTTGAAATGACAAAACTTGTTTCTTCTCATCTAACAGATCCTGATAAAGCTTAAGATTGGATTTACGAAATTTTAAAACCCCTCAAATGAGGGGTTTTTTAAGTGTAGATCTTTTTAACTGCATTGCTCTAATCCAATTTTTACTAGTGATTCACCAAAAGTTGCTGCATAAAGCACATTGTTTACTTCATCAATGTCTAAGTCTTCAATTATGAGTTTATCATCGAGCTTTCCTAGGTTATTGAAGGTGGCACCACCATCTTTTGAATAATATACACCGCCTTTATTTTCTAAATATAAAGGTAGTCGTACATTGGTGTAAATAGTCCCGCATGAGTCAACTTCAATATCTAAGAGTGAATAACCATCTAAGGATTTTTTCCAAGTTGCTCCTCCGTCATGTGAATACATAAAACCACTGTTTTCTGCAATATAAATTGTTTGGTCGCCTACATAAATCCTCCTAATATATGCAGCTTCAGGTAGTTCAGAAACTTTTTCCCAATTTTGTCCATCTGTTGATCTATCAATCATTTTACCATTTGTTTTCCATATAATTGTTGGCTGATTTCCTGTTGTTGATTCTTCCACAAAATAGGCTACAACTGAATCATCAGCTAAAATTTCAGTTTGAGTAAAATCTTTATTTACTCGAATGAATTTGATATCAAGTGGGATGAAAGTAGAATCAACACCCTCATATGAGCTTGGATCCATGTTTACTTTACCTAAGAAATACCACCATCCATCTGCATATGTAAAAAGAGGTGGTGCAAATGGTATGCTTTCAAATTTTATTTGATTTAATATCCAGTCAGTTTTTTCATAATCAATATGCATACCATCGTACAGATAGGATCCATGAGGATCAAAAGCCGGTGTTTCACATCCTAGATCTTCTCCAATACCATACCCTCGTGATTCTCCACTGTTCAGTCCGTGTACACTACCATCCTTGTCTAACCAATATGATCCATGATGCCAAAGTCCTGCATAGATACGAGGGCAGCTTGTTATTGAGACTCCTCGGGTATCTCCTAAATATAAATCTGAAACTAAATTTCTGAGTATGCTTTTCTTGTTTCCATAAGCGAATAGTCCCTGATCTCCCGGCATGAGTAGATATTGACCCTTTGAGCCAACATTAATGACATGCATTTTATCAATTCTCAGATCTCCCGGATTTATCATCATTAATTCAGAGTCTGGATTAAGAACATAACTCATTTTACTATATAGCTGGGTATCTTTTGTCCAAGTTACACCAGAATCATATGATTCAAATAAACCGCGCATGTACTGAAATAGATATATATGGTCACTATTTTGTGGATCAATGGTAAGATCTTGAGACCATAAACTACTAAAATTCTTACTGTCCCATTCGTTGTAATATCCTGGGCTTTTTTCTATATATTTATCTATTTTAATTATGTCCCACAATAATCCGCCATTAGTACTTTTAGCTATTGTGTTGTAGACTTCGCCCGCTTTACTGGTTTTTAGTACTAAATATATAATCTTTCCATTATTAGAAATATCAAAAGCTCTAATTTTGGCACCGGGAAAATTGTTCTGTACATTGAATATTTTTTTCCAATATTTACCAGAGTCACTTGTCATATGTAGTTCTATCATGTCTGACATCAATCCATATCCAGTATCATTTATTTTGAAAAGATTAGGTTTTTTGAAGGAATTATCAGCATATGGATTTTCGAAACTCGGTATTAAATCGTTATGAACAACAAAGGATTTTAATTCATTATTATTAATAGATATAGAGGCTAAATCAGAATTATCTGTATTCTCAATTATATTATTATAGGCAAATCTACCTAAAATATTGAGTTCATTACCAACAAAATTTATATGATAAACTTTATCCAGATAGCCAATAGTTTTGGTTTTTGAATCTAACAAATCATTTATCTCTAATTTTTTCCAAGTTTTTCCAGAATTATACGATTGATAAATAGAATTATAAATATCTGTATTTGTGGTTTTCAGGTCTGAAACCAACACCTTCTTTTGGGCATAATCCTTGTATAAAATAACATAATGTTTTGGATTTGTAGGATTTATTCGAACGTATTCAATATTAACAGGAGCTGGTGGATTTAATTTATCCCACGCGTTACCAAAACTGTAGCTTCGATATAATCCGCTGTCAGCAGAAATTAGGAGGTGGGTTTCTGTTTGTCGATCATAATCAACACTTCTAATAACTCCCATTCCTTTTATACCGGCATGCTGCCAATCTTTATTCTTAGCAGTAAAGTCAGCATATTGCTTTGTAAGTGGGGGATTCACTCCTTTAACAATGGAAAAAGGATAGATGCGAAACATTTTTTTACCGCTTCTTAAAGGCTCTCTATTAGATTTTGGTGCCCAATTATTAGTTACAAGATAATTTTTTTCGCCCAATTTTACGAACTTACGGTACAGACTGCTACTTCTCTCTGTCATTGGTTTTACTGTTACGCGAGATTTTAATTGTCTTGCGCTTGAAGCCGCTGCTAAGCTGTCGAGTGTTGAGGCAAATCCAATCCCAACTACAATAGAGCAGGTAACTAAGAAACCTACAACAATACCAACATGAGGTTGTACTTTTGTTTTTGTTAATGTTTCCATAAGATTTTTCATAAAATTTACTTGGAAATAATATTTTCAACTGCACCCCAAGAGCTTGAACCGTCCTCTGCTACCAATATCACTGCCTCATCTCCGGGTTTACCTCGATAAAATGTTACTGAAGCTGTAAGAACTTTGTATTTTTTGCCATTATAAGCTATTGTCCATTTTTGTGATTCTTCGTCAAATTCAACCTTTCCAATAAGTCTTTTTCTCTCAATTGGTTTGATTTGTTTGTAAATGAATGAACCATTGGGTTTAATGGTTAGTTTCATTAGATCTCCATCAACTAACTTTGATTTGCTGGCATAATTTGGTGGTACTGCATATTCTTTCTGTTCTGAATCAATCATTTTTTCACCATTGAAAATACCCTCAACAATTTGCTCTCCTGTGTCCAAATTTCTATCTTCTATTTTAACTTTGAGTTTGGCATTAGATTTACCATCTATTTGATCCAGAAGCGCATCAATTTGGTCTTTTATACTGTATAGACTTTTTTTTATTTGCGCAGTATCAAGGCTGCTTGAATTTTCATTATTTTTTTCTAATTCTTGGTTATTATCTTCCTCTTCAACATCTCTTATTGGCTGATTTTCGCTTTCCAGCAGCTTCTTTGCTTCTGTAATTTGTTCGCCAGTAGTGTCATGACTGGCAACCTGATTTTCTAAAATTTGATGGGCCTCAAGTGGATTAGTTTTTTCCTCAACAATAGGATCAGTTTCTTTTTGTTCATCAGGTAATAGTGCAGAATGTTTGTGTTGGTTTAGAAGATCTGTGAGGTTGTTCATATTTATGTTAGTTTTAAAAATTTCTATTAAATCTTAAAAGAATTATAGCACAAAAAAACTGCACTAAGCAGTTAATTTGTTTACCGATTGTGTACATTCTGTTTATAAACTGGCTTCAATCATGTCAGTTTTGGCAGTCCCTTCGGACTCTCCAAGTTTGGTTCTTTCCATTATCTCTGCTTCAACAATACTTCGATCTCTTCCGTACTTTAGTCGAGATAATTGTTTTATAGCGTCAGCAAGTTCGCGATTACCTTCTTTTGGCGGATAAGAAAGCATGTTAAATGGTTTGGTAGTTTCATTGTCAATAATCATCTTGGTATAAAAAGAAAAAGGTGGGGGATTGAGTAAGTCATAGGCTCCAAAAGTTGGTGCAAATTCTTTGGCAAGAATATCAGTATCATCAGGTCCAACTCGACCAATACACATGGTACCCACATTACCGAGTACTGCGTCTTTGACCTCGGTTTTTTGACCTTCAACCAGCTGACCCATATATTGATGGGCAATAGTTAGATCCAGTTTGTATTTACGTGCCTCAGACAAAATAATAGCTATTGAGTCTGTAACTACATTTTGGAACTCATCAATATATAGATAAAAATCTTTTCTTTCTTCTTTTGACAGTTCTGCTCTTGCCATGGCAGCCATTTGTAGTTTTGCTACTACTATTAGGCCGATTAAGTTAGCATTAACCTCACCGGTTACACCTTTGGCCAGATTTACAAGTAGAATTTTTTCCTGATCCATTACTTCTTTGAAACTAAAACCTGATTTTTGCTGTCCCATAATATTTCTCATCATTTCATTTTCAACAAAACGTCCAACTTTTGATATTAGGTAACCAAGCATCTCAGATTTGTGAAAATCACTAGTTTTAGCCATTTCCTTTTCCCAAAAAGCTCTCACCACCGGATCCTTCAATTTTTTCAGATATTTTTTAACATAATTATCATCTGTAAACATTCTAGGAATATCAATGATGGTTCCTGTGTCGCTCAAGTCAGCCATAAGAGTCAACATGACGTTTCTCATATTGTGTTCAAACATGGGGCCGATAATTTCAGGTGGGAATAGTTTATAGAAGATTGAAATCATCTCTTGGACTGCAAAATCTTTTTGATCATCAGTTTTTGCCTCGAGCATATTCAAACCAATTGGACGTTCCATGTCTGAAGGATTGAATACTATAACATCGTCAGCTCGGTTTTTGGGTACATGAGCAAGTACATCTTCTACTAAATCTCCATGTGGATCAATCAGACAAACACCCTTGCCATTTTGAATATCCTGAATAATCAGATTTGATAAAAATACTGATTTTCCAGTTCCAGATTTACCAATAACATAGAGATGTCTCCTTCTGTCAGCTTCTTTCATTCTAATTTCTGTGTCTGTTCCGCGGTACTTTACATGCCCAAGAAGAAGGCCTGAATCTGGAAGGTTTGTTGGTGGTGGGGCAGTTCTACCTGACAGCCATTTTATATTCGGTGTTTCTGTTGAATGAAGAGGTAAGTGCCACATACTGGCCATTTCTTCGGTGTTAAGGATTACAGATCTATTATCATGAAAACTTCTATATATAAAGTCCCTAATTATAGTTTTTTGATTTCTAGGAATAGTAATAGAAAATTCGTTTCCATAGCGATAGAGATTATATTGGCTAAACGAATTTACAATATTTTCCAGATTTATTTTGGCCATTTCTTCTTGATCTGAGACACTTACAATTCTGATAGTTGTACCAAGTCCGCCCTTTGCCAACTTCTCTTCAATTCCTTTAAGCATCTCTTCTTCCATGGCAGAAAGTTGATATCTGTTGTCTTTGGTAATGTCTTTTGGATCTTTGGGTACAAATAGTTCTTTAGTAGTTTTGGCGCTGGTACCTAGGGCTTTGGTAAAAAATGTTTTATGAATAACATTTTCAAATTTTTCTCCTTTTTTGACTTCACGGACCACTTTTACACCTTTCCTTCGCCATTTTCTAGGTGCTGATCGCACAACAAACTGAATTGCCGCTGAGCTGTTATTTTCTCTAATTCTAGCAAGAGCATTGAGAAGTGCGGATAGAGGATCTGATTCACTTTTTTTGTATGATTTAAAAGGGAAAATGTGAATTTTTTTTGAAGTTAGATTTGCAGAAACTATTTTGCTGTGCTCTCCGAATATATTGTAATCGCCAATTTCTTCTATCTGTGCATATGGATATTGAGCATGTATCTGTTGTTCAATAAATTTCTGCACTCGATGGGGGACAGCGACGTAGAAATAAATAAGCCCTTCATGTACTACTAATTCAAATGCAATATGATCATTTCTTCCTCTAAACCATGAACCCATACCACGTTCAGCTCTAAGGCCGGCAATAGTTGAGAAAAAAGTTTCTGTAATTCCAATTTCTTCCTTTATTTGTTCAAGTCGATCCTCGGAAGATCCCTGCCCACTGCTTTCTGATTTTTTTTCCTTTGGTACTTGAATTTGTAGAATTACTCTATCAAAAGCCTTGCTAGCTTTGAAAATATTTTTAGTAAAGATTCTAACTATAAAAAGCAAAACAAATACCAACAAAATTCCAACAATAATCAGCAATAAACTAAAAAAAAGCTCTGAATAGACGGCAGTAGCATTTTGAAAGCTATTTCCTCCACCTGCATTTATTGCAAATTGGAATAAAAACATATTCTTATTTGCGCTTACTTAGCGCAATTATTCTGTCCACTTTTATTTTGGCTTCTTGTTCCATAAAGAATCTATTAACTCCAGGGAGCATTTTGAGCCATTCTATAACCAGCTTAAAAATCTCTTTGAATTTGATTCTGGTTTTTCCTAGTATTTTTCTTATTTCCCAAGCAGTTTCTTCACCTTTGATTTTGAATTCTTGTTTTTGAACTGGAGTTAATTCGCTATAGGCATCGCCAAGACCCTCTTCCATGATTTGTTCTATTTGAACAGTTACTGGATCCTTTACCTGGGGTATTGTAATTTGTTTTTTCTTCTTGGCTCTTAATTTTTTCTTGAGGTTGGAAATAGTTTCATCCATAAAACCTTCCTCATCTTTTGGAGGTTCAATTTTTTCAACTTCTTTTACAGGGACCGTTTCTTTTTCCGAGAGGACTGATTTTTTTTCTTGTACTTTCTCAGCTTTAATTAGCTCTTGGGCAGTCGGAGGTTTTTCAGACATTTTTGGCTGCTCAGTTAAAACATGTTCAGTTGCCGGTTCAAATTGAGGGTTGTATTCTGGAGGTTGTTGAGTAGGCATATTATTTAAATGGGGGAAATTACCAAAAAAATCCTAATTAAATTAGTTATATACATTATATCAAAAAAATATAAAAAGAGCTATGAAAACTCTTTTATTTGAATAACTTTTTTTGAAAATGTGCTAAAGACTAGTTTTTCTTTAATTCCTGACCCTCTTTTTTATCTTCAACAGTAAATCCTAGACTAGAAATTTTATTTCGTAATTCATCACTCCTTGCATAATCTCTACTCTCCCGAGCTATTTCCCTCGCGTTTAATAACTCTTGAATTTCCTCTGAAATCTCAATTTCTTCCTCTTGGTTATTTTTCAGATCAAGAGCAAGAATTTTATCAAACTTAGTAATAGATTCCAAACTAAAACTATTTGTTTTTAAACCCGTCTGCAAAATTGCCAAGGCTTCTGGCATGTTTAAATCATCATTTACAGCTGAAAAAAATTCTTGAACCATTTTCGGGTCTTCTTGGATAGTTTTATCGATTCTTGATACCTTCTCTCTTAGATTTTTTAAACCTTGCTCAGCTCCTTGCAAGGCCTCGATAGTGAAATTTAACTGCTTGCGATAATGCGCCTGCAATAGAAAGTAACGATAGGCTAGAGGAGATATACCATTATCCTTCAAAGTTTGCAATCTAACAAAATTATCTTCAGATTTTGCCATTTTGATATCCCCCATATTTAAGAATTCACCATGTAGCCAAAAATTAACCCAGGGTTTTGTACCGGTAACTGATTCAGTCTGAGCAATTTCATTGGTGTGATGAATTGGTATGTGATCAATTCCACCACAGTGAATATCAAATTGTTCACCTAGATATTTTGTACTCATAGCTGAGCATTCAATATGCCAGCCTGGAAATCCTTTTCGGTCAAAAGCATCCCATTCCATTTGTCTGGTTTCTCCTGGTTTGCTAAATTTCCAAAGCGCAAAATCTCTTAAATTTCTTTTTTCGCCCATTTCTATTCTAGCTCCGGCTTTGAGTTCCTGCTTATCGAGTAGTGCCAGCTTTCCATAATCATCAATTTTTGTAGTATCAAAATAAATACCATCATCAGTTTCGTAGGTGAGACCTTTTTTGATCAGACTTTCCACCATGTCAATTTGCTCTTGAATATGATCTGTTGCCTTGCACCAAGTGCCTGGTTCAAGTATATTCAGATCCCTTATATCATTTTTAAATGCTTGTGTATAAAATTCTGCAATTTCCCAGGCAGTTTTTCCTTCTCGCTTCGAACCCTTTTCCATTTTATCTTCTCCCTGGTCAGCATCATCTGTAAGATGTCCAACATCAGTAATATTCATAACATGATTAACAAAATAATCATTTATTCTCAATACTCGTCTCAAAATATCCTCAAAAACATAGGTTCGAAGATTTCCAATGTGAGCATAATTATAAACTGTTGGACCACAAGTATAAAGTCCAACATTTTTCCCTGATAGTGGTTTAAATTGTTCTTTTTGGCGAGTGCGTGTATTGTATAATTTGAGCATAAGAAAAGGAATTGAAAAGCTGGAAATGTTTGAAATACTTTTCATTATCCATGATATTATATTCAATCATCATGTTTTTGTAAATAAGACAGCTTGAGTTGATAGTATTTGAAAAGTTTGAAGGATTTTTAATGAAAACTTGGTTTATTCTTCTGAAAAGTGCCTGCGCCGTCCGCCCCGAAGAGAGAACAGCGCCAGGCTCGTCGTCGTCGGGGCGAAGGGCATGTTGGAAGTGGCATCACTCGGTGACGACCTCCACGTCCTCCTTGCGGGTGAAGCTCCAGCGCAGCGAGAAGCGCTCGCCCTCCTCCGTGCTGTAGTTGACCACGAAGGAGCTGTACTCCTCCCAGGCGCGGTGGAAGATGGCCTGCAGAGCCAGTCGCTCGTCGCGGTCACCATGCTTGCTGATGTGCGCGTTGGCGTCGCCGCTGTTGTGGGACACACAGCTGAGCACATCGCCGGTTTGCAGACGGAATCTGCGTATCCGCTGGTTGAGATCTCTGCGCATCACCTCGGCCAGGGCCTTGGCTCCGCCCATCTCACCCAGGAAGGTGAAAATGGTGACCCGACCGTCGGTGCTGGTATGCACCAGCGCGCCGTAGTTGTGGCCGAGAGCTGCTGAGATCAGCGCAGCCTGGAAATAGGCCGCACTTCTGGTCATGCGCGAGACCTCGAAGCGCGCGTCGGCATCGAGGAAGATGCGCCGACCCCGTCTGTCGTAGCAGTGAACCAGACCCAGCCCCTGGTCATTGCCTCCGGAAGTGTGCTCCATGCGCAGAATCCGCTCGGCGTTGTCTTCAGCGAGAGCAGGTACTGCCCGAATAGTAAGCATTATGCTTTCTCCTGCGGGAAAACCCGCTCAGTCAACTATGCCTATTTAACCTGATTAGGAAAGTATTTGCAAGTTTTTTTCTTGATTTTATCGCTGATTTTGTATATAATTTAGTCAATTATTTTAATTAGAAATATATGAAATTAATATTACGCTGGATCATAAGCGCGGCGACGCTTTTACTTATTGCTCAGTATATAGAGGGGATTACTGTAAATGGGTTTTATGCAGCTCTTATTACTGCTCTAGTTTTGGGTTTGGTTAATGCCATTATTCGTCCTGTAGTGGTTTTTTTCACTTTACCTATAAATATTATTACCCTTGGACTTTTTACATTTATTATTAATGGCGTGCTTTTTTGGTTTGTGGCGACTATTGTAGAGAATTTTGAAGTTAGTGGTTTTTGGCCGGCTTTCTGGGGTGCCTTAATTTTAACTTTGGTTAGTTGGTTTGCCAATTTATTTCTAAAAGAGAAAAATTAAATTTATGTCAAAGATGAAAATTATTTCTGTTGGTGGTTCAATAATTATTCCAAAAACTGGATTTGATATTAAATTTTTAAAAAAATTTAAAAAATTAATTCTTGATCAAGTCAAAAAAGGAGATAAATTTATATTGGTAATTGGTGGGGGAGCTACTTGCAGAAAATATCAAGATGCAGCTGACCGAGTAACCAAGCTAACCGATGCTGATCTTGATTGGTTGGGAATTTACACTACTGAGCTCAATGCTGAATTTGTTCGCTTGATGTTTGGAAAGTATGCTCATAGTCAGGTTATTGCTGACCCTGGACACAAAGTAAAAACAAGAAAGCCAATTGTCATTGCCTCTGGTTGGAAACCAGGCTGCTCAACTGATAATGATGCTGTTATTCTTGCTAAGACTTATGGAGCAAGTGATCTTCTAAATCTTTCAAATATTGAATATGTTTATGATAGAGATCCTGCAAAACATAAAAATGCCAAAAAGATTGAGCAAATTGATTGGAAGAGTTTTCGAAAGGAGATAGTTGGAAATAAATGGATTCCAGGAAAAAATGTGCCTTTTGATCCAATTGCCAGTAAAAAAGCAGAGAAGCTGGGATTAAGGGTTTCTATTCTTGACGGAACCAACTTAAAAGAAGTAAAAAAAGCTGTTAATGGAGAGCGTTTTAAGGGGACTATAGTTTGGTAGGATTAAATTCTTCGAACTATTCCATTCGTCGCATCAACTTCAATTAAATCACCATTTTTTAAAATTTGAGTAGAATTCCCTGTACCTACAATACAGGGTTTTTTTAATTCTCGACTAATGATTGCTGCATGAGTTAGAATCCCACCTCGATTTGTAAGAATTGCAGCAGCTTGCTTCATAAGTGGAACATAACTGGGTGTGGTCATGTCACAAACAAGAATTTCATCCTTTTCAAGATTTGTATTTGGAATCTCTTTTTCTGATATAATTTTGACGCGACCCTCAGCTAGTCCGGGACTTCCTATTTGTCCTTTTAAAATATAATCATTATCAGCTTTGTCAAGATTAATTTCATAGTCACTGTAAATTTTACCAAGAATACGGTTGTAATCAATAAATGTCATTCCAAACTCTTCAGTAGTTACTGTTTCAAAATATCCACAAATATAGTCGTTTGCAAAACTAGAGTTTACTCTTTCTATGAGTTCATTTTGCTTTTCAATGTTTGTTATGTGTAGGTATGAAACTATACGTTTCAATTCTGCAAGTGCTTCTTGGTTTTCCTCACTTAATTTCCATGTTTTAAAATCAAATGAAAAATTTATTGGTTTTATTTTTTCATAGAATCCCTGAGTTAATTTTTCATGACTTTCATTGATTATTTCGCCAAAAATTCCATTTCTATTGACAACAAAAATCGTACCCCAATTATGGTCACGGGGATGCGGAATAAAACTGGCAATATATTTTGAATGATCAATTTTTTGCTCAGTAAACCATCCATTTATTACGTCTTTTATGGCAAATCCCCGCATTCTTAATTTTGGAAGTCTTGAGTCAGTAGGAATTAGACGAAGTCCACATAATTCATTGCCTCGATCATTTAGAAATTCTTTAAAATTATCAGATCTATTAAAAACATCCAAGGCAGGAAATTTCGTTGGTTGATCATTTGGAAAATCAATAATTGTGTTCATAAATCCCATTCTGTCACGTTTATCATTATCTTCCTTGCGCATTTCTTGCGCATCCTCATGATCAATATTTTCAAACCATTCAGTAAGGGATATTTGTTTTTTGTAGCGTTTTGTTATATGCATAGTGATGTGAAAAAAACAAAATACATGGAAAAAAATACAAGATAGACTATGAATTAATCGAATGTCTTTCTTGATAAGTTTATATCTTATTTTGTGTATTCTCTTTTTTATCGTAAAGTATATCATATTATCCTGCATATTGCTTTTTCGACTCAAACGAGCTAAGCTACTAAAATAAGAGACAAAATACCTGGAATAAATTACAAGACAGAAGATCATTTAATCTAATTTCTTATTAAGTAAGATTGTATTCTATTCCATGTATTTTGTATCCTGTCACAGAAAGTATGTCTGATACTCAGAAAATTAAGGAAAAATTAGATATTGTGGATTTTATTGGTGAATACATTCAATTGAAAACTGCTGGTATCAATCACAAGGGGCTTTGTCCCTTTCACCAGGAAAAAACTCCCTCATTTATGGTTAATCGTGAACGTCAGAGTTGGCATTGTTTTGGCTGTTCAAAAGGTGGAGATATCTTTAGTTTTGTAGAAGAAATTGAAGGTATGGAGTTTATTGAAGCACTCAAGTTCCTTGCTACCAAGGCTGGTATAGATCTGGAATTTTCAGTTCAGGATAAGGTTAAATCAAGCCAAAAAAATCGCATAAAAGAAATTAATCTACAAGCTGCTAGATTTTTTCATAATTTTCTTTTGAAAATCGATATATCTCGAGATGCTAGAGAATATTTAGAGAAAAGGGGATTGAGTCAGAAGACAATAGAGGAATGGCAGATTGGTTTTGTGCCTGATCAGTGGGATTTGTTGACAAAGTATATGCTCAAAAAAGGACATGCTATTGATGACTTGGTTGCATCTGGTTTTACTATTAAGCGTGATGGGGCTGATGCCAATAGCGGAAGAGGTTTTTATGATAGATTTAGGGGTAGAATCATGTTTCCTATACGAGACGTTCATGGCGTTGTAGTCGGTTTTACTGGACGAGTGTTGATTGAGACAGATAGATCTGGTGGAAAATATGTTAATACTCCACAAACATTGGTCTATGATAAATCAAATGTAGTTTTTGGATTGGATCAAGGCAAGAAAGAGGCTAGAAACAAAGATTTCATTGTTCTCGTTGAAGGTCAAACAGATACCATATCTTCGCATCAGGCTGGTCTTTCAAATGTTGTTGCTACTAGCGGAACAGCCTTAACTGAAAAACAAATTAAATTAATTAAAAGATACACTTCAAATATTAGAATGGCTTTTGATGCTGATGATGCTGGATTTGCCGCAGCTAAACGAGGTATTGATTTGGCGCTTGAGGCGGGTTTATCTGTTAAAGTTATCATAATTCCAGAAGGGGCTGGAAAAGATCCAGATGAATGCATAAAGAAAGATCAACAGATTTGGTTTAATTGTGTTGATTCAGCAAAAGATGTAATGGATTGGTATTTTGATAGAGTTTTTACTAAATTTGATAAAACTGATCTTCAGCAAAAACAAAAAATAGCTAATATTTTATTGGATGAGATTAGTAGGATTCCTTATGCTGTTGAAAAGGATCATTGGATGAAAGAGTTATCAGTCAGGTTGGGTGTTGAGATTGAGGTTCTCAAACAAGACATAAATAGGATAGTGAACAATAAAAAAACAATAGGTGCCCAAACTGCGGGAGTTCAAGAAAAAAGACAGATTGATAAAACACCCCGTTATCAGCTGATGATTGAGAGTTTACTATCATTAATATTAAGATTTCCAGAAGTAGCTAGTAAATCTTGGTCTGAGATTGAAAAAATTGACTTTTCCACATCAAAGTATCTACCCCTTTACCTAGAGCTCAAAAAGCAGTATAATACAGATAAGTCTATAAATGTAGATAATCTTCGTGATTTATTACATAAGGACAATTCAGAAAACCCAGTAGATATCCTGCTCATGAAAGCTGAGTTGGATTTTTTGGCAGTTAGGGGCAAGGAGATTGAGCAGGAGCTGGAAAAACTCATAAATCAGATTTCAAAGAGTTTTAGAAAGTCAAAACAAAAAGAACTTGAAATTGAGATAGCTCAAGCAGAAAAACAAGGCAATAAAGAGTTGCTAATAAAATTATTAAAAGAATTCAACGATTTAATTTCAAAAAAATAAAATTTATTTCTATCATTCAGTTAGTGGATGATAAGCAAAATTACATGCCAAGTAAAAAGGCAACAACAAAAAAAAGGAGGACCACAACTGCTCAAAAAGCAGTTAAGAAAAAAACCCGAACAAAAACCAAGGCTAAAGCTGTGAAAAAAACAGCAGCCAAAAAAAGAAAAGTCGGGATCAAGAAAAAAACAGCAAAAAAAACCGCTGTAAAAAAGAAAAAACAAGTAAAATCTAAGGTTGCAGTTAAGAAACAAGTAGCTTCCAAGAAGAAAGCTGCTGTTTCTAGATCAAAGAAAAAAATTCGTCCTAAGAAAAGGCCTTCTAGGAAAGCCAAAAAAAGGTTTACAGATCAAGAACCAATTGTGGTTCCGATTTTTGATGATGTAGGAAAACTACTCAACAAGGGAAGAAACAGAGGATTTTTGACTGAAAAAGAGGTTCTCACTCTGTTTCCAAGAATTGAGCATTATATTCCAGAATATGAGCAATTTTTGGATATGTTGGATAGAAATAGTGTAAATGTAGTTGTCCCGGCTGAACATGGACTTCTCGGCAGAAGAGATGAACAAAGACAGGTGGTAGCAGGATTGCAAGGAGAGCAGCCTGATGTCAAAGAGGGATACTTTAACCTTGCCAGTATTGCTCAAGATTCAATACAAATGTATTTGAGAGAGATTGGAAAAGTTCCATTATTGACTGCAGAGGAAGAAGTAATTTTAGCCAAAGGAAAAGAAAGAGGAGATAAAGAATCAGAGAGAAAAATGATTGAAGCAAATCTTCGTTTGGTGGTTTCAATTGCTAAGAAATTTGTAGGAAAGAGATTGTCATTGTTGGATTTGATTCAAGAGGGAAATATAGGTTTGTTTCGAGCTGTTAAGAAATTTGATTATAGAAAAGGGTATAAATTTTCAACATATGCAACTTGGTGGATACGACAGGCTATAACTCGCGCCCTTGCTGATCACTCTCGAACCATTCGTATTCCAGTACACATGGTTGAAACTATCAATCGTTTGACCCAAATTCAGAGGCGCTTACTTCAGGACTTGGGACGAAAAGCAACTCCAGAGGAGTTAGCAGCTGAAATGGGAGAGGAAATCCATAAGATTCGCCATATTATCAAGATTTCACAGGATACAGTTTCACTTGAAACCTCGGTTGGTGATGATGATGAAGATGACACTTCTCTTTCAGATTTTATTGAGGATGTAAAAAATATAAGCCCTTCAGCTTCTGCAGGTGTTGAGCTTCTCAAGGAGTATATAGATGAGGCAATAACCGATCTCTCTCCAAGAGAAAAGAAAATTCTTGAAATGCGTTTTGGTTTGACAGATGGGGTTACACACACACTAGAAGAGGTTGGAAAGGAATTTGGAGTAACTCGTGAGCGTATTAGACAGATTGAAGCAAAAGCTCTTGAAAAAATTAAGGGATTTGAGATTATAGATAAGTTGAGGGATTACTAAAAATAAAAAAATAATTAAAAAAGCGCTGCAAAGCGCTTTTTTTTGTAATTTTGCTATTCTACTGGACAAAAGACATATTTTCTGCTAATTTTAGAAAAGCATTTATTGGGGCCGGTATGCAAATTCCGGCAAGGTTCGATAAAAGGGAGGAGCTGATGAAGCTCGAATACGACGGTAGCATCTTCGAGATCACTGAGGACGCGCATGCGCGTGCTTCGGCTCGGGGAGAGCCGGTCTACGTGGGAGGAATCGGCTTCCTTCGCATGACCACAGACGGGATCACGGAGTTCCCGATCATCGAGGCCAAGGAGGCTGCTGACATCGAGAAGTTGGATGGACTGGCGCTCATCGAGCACAGCAATCGCTTCTTCGCCATCCTGGAGGGCGAGGCCGACAACGACGTCAACGTGCTGCTCGTGAACGGAATCGTGGTCTGCGTCGAGCGCTGGAACGATGGTGGTACTGGGATCCTGCAAGCCCAGGACTACCGGCGGGTCTTCCTGCACAGCGGCGACTACATCGGCAGGGCTGACTGAGATCGAGAGCAGCAGAAGTGGGGGTGGCACATGCCTGTCGTGGCGCCCTGACTCAAGGACGCTGCTTCCGTGGGGCGCGAAGACACGCCCCAGACCTCTTATGAATATTAAAACATAGTATTTATAAGAAGTCAGTATCTAAAAAAGAAAAGACTCTTGACAAAAGAGTCTTTTTTTAATATTTTACTTGCAGAATTCGTTCGGCCGTCAAGCGGTCGATTTTGAGACTTGGTGCAGTACCTTGGAGGTGGCTGTGATTCGCAAGTTGGGTACTAATGTCTACGTTGAGGAGAGTGTGGTCAGTCGGCACCTGCGCTTGATCAGCGCTTTTCCGAGCTCTGAGGAGCGCTGCCGGAGCTGGCGCATGAGCAGGACAGTGAGCTGGTTCGTCTTTCGCGGGCACTACTTCAGCTTCCGTCTCAAGCATGCCTGCCATGGCCTGCTCATCCGGTTGCCGCTGGTCGAAGAAGACGGCAGCGAGATCATCGTCCAGGTGACCGGCTGGAAGCAGCATGAGTTCCGCCGCAGTCCTAGCACTCGTCGGCGCAACCTCAATCCCTGGATCAAGCCGGCCGGTGTCCAGCAGGTCGAGATCTCGGAGGTCGGCGACTAGTACACATTCCGTCCGTCGCCTCCACCAACTTCATCACCAGGTCTCACAGGGGGAGGGGGGGCGATTCAATCAGCCCCTCCGAGACCAACTATGTACTTTTATTGAGTATTTAGTCGGCTAAAAAAGAACCACAGCTGGTTCTTTTTTATATTTTCGAGATTATTTTCGAGATTATTTTACTACTATCTAGATTTCCATAAGTTCTACTATCTGTAGAACTGCTTTTGTTTGTTCCTACGAGATTGTAGGTATTATTTTTCTTGATAGCATTTATCTGTTTTACAATTTCTATTTTTTTGTATGGATGCTTTGCTATTACAATATCTCCAATTTTTACTCTTGCACCTGTATAAACTTTTCTGCAGAAGATCTTCTCACTTTGATGCAGTAGCGGTAGCATGGAGTCCCCAGCTATTTTTCTGATTTTGTTTATACCAATCAGCCAGAGTAACCAATCTTGAATTCCGGCTTTTCTAATCTGCATAGCTTAGTTAGCTCGATACCATTCAACATTTATATCCTTGGTTTCCCAGAAAATTTGGTGAATTTTTTCAATTGCCTGCATAAGTTCCTCTGCATGCTCAATGCTAAGTTCAACTTTGCAAGAAGAGCAAAGTTTTGCTGCATTCCAGAATATCTCATGTAAATCAGGGTATTTCTCTAAATGTTTTGGTTTGAAATAGTCTGTCCACAGAATTAGCAATTCATCTTTTGCTATTTGGGCTTGCTCTTCTTTGATAGTTATATATCTGGTTAGGGTGTTATGATAAGCATCTAGAGCTTGCTTATTATCTGCGTTGGGCATTTCTAATTCTTGAATTTTTTTGGTCATGGACAAAACTGCTTCTGCAGCAATTCTGGCTGAGGCTGGATCATAGACTCCGCAGGGACCGTCACAATGAGCATGTACTTGCTTTATTTTGAATATATTTTTCATATTATTGATTCTTTATTTTGATTGATTTTGCTTTTTGCACTACTACAAAAATTATAGCAAGAATTGCAGCAAAGGCAATCATATTTTGGATAATATGCTCAATGTTAAAGGCTTGAGTAAGAATGCCTTCTGTTTGATGGCCACTATGAGCTAGAGCCAGAGAAGGGGAGAGTAAAAGGGTAAATATGCTTAGTAATTTTATTGATTTCATAAATTATTTTCTTAATAATTATATTTTCCCAATGAGGTCAACTCCAGGTGTAAGGGTTTTCTCACCTGGTTTCCAGCGAGCTGGACAAACTTCACCTCCGTGCTCTGCTACATATTGAGCAGCTTGTAATTTTCGAAGAAGTTCTTCCGCACTTCTTCCGATGCTGTTGTCGTGAATTTCATAGGCTTTTATAAAACCTTCAGGGTCAATAATAAAGCTACCACGAAGTGAAAGCCCTTCTTCTGCAATGTAGGTTCCAAATGACTTACAGATTGCACCTGTTGGATCAGCGCCCATAGGGAATTCTACTTTTCCGATGGCCGGTGAATTATCATGCCATGCCTTATGAACAAATGCTGTATCCGTACTAAAACTTATTACTTCTGTATTGATTTCCTTAAATTTACTATATAAATCTGCCATTTCCTCAAGTTCAGTAGGGCAAATAAAAGTAAAATCTGCAGGATAGAAAAATAAAATTAGCCACTTTCCCTTGTAAGAATCAAAGCTGGTTTTTTCAATTTTATTGCCTTGATAAAATTCAAATGAAAGATTTTCTATTTTCTCTCCGATTAGTGAACCTGCCTCACAAATATGTTGTTTTTTTTCCATAAATATAAAAATAAATAAATACCCCGCTATTATATTTGTTCTTTGTTTAGAGGTCAAGTCTGGAAAGCTTTCAATTCATTATCCACATATTGAGCTTTTTATTAAATTTTGTTAGAATATGTACATTAAATTACTTATTTTTATTCAAGCAAAATATGTCAGAAGAACACAAGAAGTCAGCAGGTCTGGGAGCATTTTCGCCTGCGCAAACTTTTTCAATGGGAATTATCGGTGGAATACTGGTACTTTGTACTATTGGATTTTTTATTATGCTAGGAATCATGATGAATAGTGATGGTGATGATTCAGCAAAGAAGCCAGCCAATGTAGTGCAGGTAGACAAGGGAAATGCTCAAGCCCCAACTCCACAAGTAAATGGAGATATTGTGGTTAAGCCGGTTGATGAAAAAGTAGATCATATTCGTGGAAAGAAGAACGCAAAAGTAACAATTATTGAATATTCAGATTTTGAATGTACATTTTGTGGAAGATTTCACCCTACCATGAATCAAATTTCAGAAAAATACAGCGACGATGTTAGGTGGGTTTATCGACATTTTCCTCTAGAGAGTATTCATCCAAAAGCCAGGTCTTTGGCAAATGCCAGTGAATGTGCTGCAGATCAGGATATGTTCTGGGAAATGACTGATGCCATATTTGAGGATACCGGTGCCAGTTCAGCAGAAGTATATGCTACAAAAATTGGCTTGAACCTAACAAAATTCAACAAATGTCTTGCAGATAATAAATTTGACAGTAAAGTTAATGATGATATGCAGAGCGGTTTAGCAGCAGGCGCTAGAGGTACACCATATTCTATAATTCTTGGGCCTGATGGAGAAACAGTTCCACTTTCTGGCGCCCAGCCACTTAGTGCAGTAGATGCTGCTGTGGCTCAGTTCCTGAACTAATAGTAAATAAAATTAAAAAAGAACCTGATAAAGGTTCTTTTTTAATACACCTTTAAATATTTTCACAAATATGCAAAAGGGTTGAGGGCGTCGCGCGTGTCGCCGCCCTCTGAAGTCGCCAAGAGGTACATCGCAGAACCGGCCACCGCGAATGTGGGTGGTGTCGGTCGTCGATCTTCTCTCTAGGCGTGGGTCGAGTGTCCGACGTCGCCGTCGCTCAGCTTCTTCATGGTGCTGGCGATGAAGACCAGGAGCGGGTTGTTCTTGAGGTCGACTTTGCCGGGGAACGTGATGTTCCAGGTGTCCGGCTTGCCATGCCGCTCGATCAGCTCCACCTTGTTGCTCCTGTGCAGCTCGTTGAGCTGCTGCAGCACCCAGCCGGCGTTGATGTTCAGGCTCGGGTCGATCTGAAGCAGGCTCTTGCAGAGCTCCTCAGCAGTCTGTGGATCGTTGCCGTCAATCAACAGAAGCAGGATCATGGTTTTCTTCATCTTTTCCCTCCAGGGAAAGAGCAGTTGTGTAGACGAGTTAATCATATTTTTTACTACTTGTCAATAAAAAACAGTCTCTAAATCAGAGACTGTTTTTTTAATTTTTAGAAATTATTTAAGTACAATTTTATTTTTTTCAATATCTACATCTACTGTTGCGCCTGCATTTATCTTTCCTTCTATAATTTGCATAGCAAGTGGATCAAGAAGTTCTGTCTGAATCACACGCTTAAGTGGTCGCGCACCTAGATTTGGGTCATAGCCATGGTTTGCTAACCAGTCTTTTGCGTTTGTACTTATATTTACTTTAATTTTTTGTTTTTCAAGTCTTGAAGCAACTTTTTCCAATTGAAGATCAACGATTTGACGAATTTCCTTTTTATCCAGTGGTTGGAATATAGTGATTTCATCAATTCTATTGAGAAATTCCGGTTTAAATCTCTCTTTCAACGCTTCCATTACTTTCTCTTTCATTTTGTTAGTTTTTTGTTTAGTGCTAGCTTTACCATTTTTCTTTTCTTCAAATCCAAAATCACCTTTGCGACCCATATCCATAATAGTATCACTGGCCAGGTTGCTGGTCATAATGATAACTGTATTTTTGAAATTTACTTTTCTTCCTTTGGCATCTGTTAGATGACCATCTTCAAGAATTTGGAGCATGATATTGAAAACATCCGGATGGGCCTTTTCAACTTCATCAAGTAAAATTACGGAATATGGTTTACGTCTGATGATTTCAGTTAATTGACCGCCCTCATCAAATCCAACATACCCGGGTGGAGAGCCGATCATTTTACTCACTGCATGTTTTTCCATATATTCGGTCATATCTACTCTGACTAGAGCCTCTTCATCATTAAACATAAATTCTGCTAGAGTTTTAGCTAGTTCTGTTTTTCCAACTCCGGTTGGTCCAAGAAAGATAAAAGAACCGATTGGACGTTTTTCTTCTGAGATACCGGCTCTATTTCTTCTAATTGCGTTTGAAATCGTAGTTATAGCTTCTGTTTGACCAATAACTCTCTTGCTCAGCTCATCTTCCATTTTAGCCAGTTTTCGAGTTTCATCCTCGAGCATCTTGGATACAGGAATTCCAGTCCAGCGAGCCACAACTGCGGCAATGTCTTCATTGGTTACTTCTTCTTTGAGAATTCCTTTTTTCTTTTGTAGATTTGCCAGTTTTTTCTCCAGGCCAACAATGGCTTCTTCGGTTGTTGGGATTTTCCCATATCTGATTTCTGCAACTTTTTGAAGATCGCCTTTTCTTTCCATTATTTCTGCTTGCTGCTTTAGTTTATCTATTTCTTTTTTATATTCACGAATTTTAGTAATAATTCCTTTCTCATTTTGCCATTGAAGTTCAAGGGCCTTGGTTTTTTCTTTAAGATTTGCTAGATCTTCTTTTAATTTTTTCTCCCGGTCTTTTGAATCCTGATCTGTTTCTTTTTTAAGTGCGTTAAGTTCAATTTCAATCTTCATGATCTTGCGTTTCATCTTGTCGAGATCATCAGGCATAGAATCAATTTGCATTTTAAGGGCTGAGGCAGCTTCATCTATTAAATCAATTGCTTTGTCTGGTAAATATCTATCACTGATATATCTTGAAGATAGCTCAACTGCTGAAACAAGTGAGGGATCAGTGATGCGCACACCATGATGAACTTCATATTTTTCTTTTATTCCACGAAGTATGGCAATAGCATCTTGCTCATCTGGTTCACTTACTAGTACAGGTTGAAAACGTCTTTCAAATGCAGCGTCCTTCTCTATGTGTTTCTGATATTCTTTTAGGGTGGTTGCACCAACCATGCTCAGCTCTCCGCGGGCCAGTCCTGGTTTTAACATATTAGAGGCATCAACTGCTCCGTCAGAGCTACCAGCACCGACAATACTGTGCAACTCATCGATAAAAAGTATAATTTTCCCTTTTGCTTCTGTAATTTCTTTTATAACTGCCTTAAATCTCTCTTCAAATTCTCCTCTAAATTTAGTTCCAGCAATAAGAGATCCAATATCCAATGAAATAATTTCTTTGTCTTTTAGATTTTCAGGGACATCTCCATTTACAATTCTCTGGGCTAATCCTTCAGCAACTGCGGTTTTTCCAACCCCAGGTTCACCAATCAGTACTGGATTATTTTTTGTTCTTCGAGAGAGTACTTGCATGACTCGTCTGATTTCATCATCACGTCCTATGACTGGATCAAGTTTTTCCTTTTGGGCTTGTTCTGTAAGGTTTAATCCGTATTTTTCTAGAGCATTGTATTTGTTTTCAGGTTGTGGGGAATCGACTCTCTGATTTCCACGAATGCTGGTTAGGGTTTTTAAAATATCACCAAATTGAACTGCTTGAGAAGCAAGAGCATCGCTAATTGGATTTTTATTTATAAGAAAAGCGAGTAGAATATGTTCTACACTTATGTACTCATCTTTCATTTTTTTTGATTCTTGCTCAGAAGCCTGTAAAATATACATTGAGGCTTGACTAAGTAAAACCTGACCAACACCGGTAGGTGGAGCAGAAACCTGTTGACGGGGTATAGAGTTAATAAGATCTTGTATAGTTTCCTGGAGCTGTACAAGGTTTACATTTAATTTTTTTAAAACCGAAACAACCACCCCTTCGTCTTGATCAAGTAATGCCATAAAAATATGAGGTGGATCTACTTGGGGATGACCATTTTCATTTGCTATTAGTTGTGAATTTTGAATTGCTTCTTGTGATTTATGCGTAAAGTTTTGTGGAAGCATAATATGTATAATTTATCTAGTAATATATTTTGTTACAAAATACCTAATCATCTGTTGAAATGTTTCAGAAGATCTAAATTCTCTTTTGTGGCGCAATGCAACCTTTTCTTCATTGTATAGTTCTTCTGCTCTTTTTAAATAGGCTAATGCTTTTCTTTTTTTTGCTCCTTCAAGCTCAGATAAGATAGTGTTGTGTAGTTCAAAAAAATTAAAATCCTTTTTAGCTCTTCCATATCCATCATCTGACCAGCCATTAAAAGCATCTATATATTGTATTCTCCCTTTATCGTCAACAATATAATTATTGAACGACCTATCGACGCCCAAACCAGCGTTTAATAATTTATTTTTAATAGAGTGATGTCCAGGTCTTGGCTCCTCATACATGTTTCTACTTGATTCTTTATCAATGTTGACTCTCTCATTTATTGTCTGTGGATTAGGCTCTGCAGCAGAGACAAGATGTATATTTGGTACATTCTCAGGAAAAAGCAAATACGCAATTTTTCCAAGGTAATACTGTACTTTAACAAATCTTTCACTTCGATAAATATCTTTATATTCAGTATCTTTAGAAAAATGCGGCCCTTCAAAAGTCTTTATTACTTTTTTTGGGTTATCATCTGAATATACTTTTTTTTCTTCTCCAGCACCTAACTCCTGATTATGATTAATTTTTGACCTTGGCATTTCTGGCATATATTTATAATGACTTCGGAAGTTTATTAGCACTCATAGTACTTGAGTGCTAATAACTATAACATACTGGAAAAAAATGTCAACTAGTGATAAACTAGCGTTATTATAGCATAAATTTAGTCATGATATTGCTCGGAATACGAATAGATAATCTGTCAAAAAAAAAGGCGATTGAAAAAATTGTTAATTTTTTGGACGGTGGACAACATAAAATTTTTACTCCAAATCCTGAAATGTTGGTTGATGCAAGTAGGGATGATTATTTTAGAGAAGTTCTTAATAGTGGCTCACTTAATATTTGTGATGGTTCTGGTATAAAATTAGTTTCAAAAGAAAAAATACAGAGAATTCCAGGTATTGATTTCATGTTAGATATTTGTCAGGTTGCAGAAAGTAAGGGTAAGAGTATTTATCTACTTGGATCTGGAAGTAGAGAAGTGCTTGATAAAACTATTGTTAATTTAAAATTAAAATTTACGAATTTACGAATAGCCGGCTCAAATCAAGGTCCAAAAATAGAAATGCAGAAAGAAAATGAAAGAATAGTGAATAAAATAGACCAGAATCAGAACGAGCAACTAGTTGATGATATAATAATGGCAGCTCCTGATATATTATTTGTTGGATTTGGTCACTCTAAACAAGAAAAATGGATTGATGAAAATTTATCACAACTTCCAAGTATAAAAATCGCTATGGGAGTTGGTGGATCATTTGATTATATTGCCGGTAAAATAAAAAGAGCACCAAAATTAGTGCAGAGAATAGGATTTGAGTGGTTGTGGAGATTAATTCATCAGCCAAGTCGAATTAAGAGAATTTATAAAGCAACAGCAGTATTTATGTTTAAGGTTTTTTTTACAAAAAAAGCTCTATAAAATGTGTGACCCTCGCGTTCGTGCGAACCGAGGGTCGGGTAGCGGTGATGGCGTCGACTGGGCCGGTTGTGTTGTTCAGGCCACGAGGCTGAGCGCGGCGAACGGAATACGGGAACCCGTGTCCTGATCCACGATGCAGTCTTCGATCTCGGCCTCGCCAGTCTCCTTGCGGAAGAACATGACGAAGTCAATGTTGAAGCTTACGCCGTTCATGGCGCAGATGCGCCCGTGGATGCGAACCCGAACCCCGTGTTGGTTCTGGTTGAGCTCGTAGATCACCAGCTTGCCAGGCCGATGCCACTTGCCGTTGCTGTCTCGGCAGCCAGTGGTCATACGTCCGAAGTAGACCTGAGCCATGGGCTCGAGATCATGCGGAATTGCCAGCACATGATGCGCCGGCAATCGGCGTACGAGTGCATCGCCGATTTCCTCCCTGGTATACATTGTTGCGGACCCTCCGTGTCCTCTAATTCTGAACAAATTTTAATCCATAAAATAATATTAGTCAAATAATCCAGGTGTGAATTAAATTTAAATATATGGTTTCAAAAAAAATAGTAAAACATATCAATAAATTGCAACAAAAAAAATATCGGAGAGAGAATAAAGAATTTGTAGTTGATGGTTTAAAAGGAGTTTCTGAAGCTCTCAGTTCTGATCTAGAGGTTTTAATGCTTCTAGTTGAAGGAAGTAGAAGAGATGAAGAAAATTTTGCTGAATTGATTAGAAAAGCAGAAGAACAGTCTGTTGTTGTAGAATTTATATCCAGAAAGGAAATTGGCGATATAAAAAGCACAGATACTTTTCCGGGAATTATGGCTGTGGTTACTCAACAAGATATCTCTCTTGAAGGTTTATTAAATAATTCGGCAGTTATTTGCCTTGATGGGGTCAAAGATCCTGGAAATCTTGGTACAATTATCAGAACTGCAGATTGGTTTGGAATCAAGAATATTTTACTCAGTGAAGACTGTGTTGATCCATATAACCCAAAAGTGGTTCGTAGCACTATGGGTTCAATTATGCATTTGAATATTTTTGAGAGTCTTGATCTCTTAAAAACTTTGGAAAAACTTAGAGTCGATTACAAGATTTTTGGTCTCACAATGAACGGTCAGCAAATAGATAGTATCAAATCCGAAAAAAAGGCAGTTTATATATTTGGAAGTGAATCACATGGAGTAAGAAAAGAAGTTGAAGATATGTTTGATGCAGAGTATACTATTCTCGGAAAAGGGCGTGCAGAATCACTAAATGTAGCGGTTGCTGCAGCCATATTGATGAGTAAATTATAAATAAGTATAGATTTTATGATAAAAACAAGATTTGCACCAAGTCCAACCGGTTTTTTACATGTTGGAGGACTTAGAACAGCACTTTTTGAATATCTTTTTGCCAAGAAAAACAATGGAGTTTTTTTGATGCGTATAGAAGACACAGATAGAGAAAGATTTGTGGAGGGTGGAGTAGAAAACCTGGTAAACTCTCTGAAGTGGGTTGGAATAGAGATTGACGAGGGTGTGGATATAGATGAAAATGGCAAAATTTTTCAAAAGGGTGATCATGGGCCATATATTCAATCAGAAAGATTGGAAATATATCAAAAATATCTAGATCAGCTAATAGAGTCTGGGAATGCATATCATTGTTTTTGTAGTAGGGAGCGTCTGGATGAGCTTCGAAAAATGCAGGAGTTAAATAAACAGGCAACAGGCTATGATGGTCTTTGTCGAAATTTGACCAAAGAAGAGGTAGAATCAAAAATCAATTCCGGAGAATCTTCTGTGGTACGTATGAAAATGCCTGATGATGGAGTTACCAAATTTACAGATATGGTTCGTGGAGAAGTTGAATTTCAAAATAGTTTAATTGATGATCAGATTATTCGTAAAACAGATGGATTTCCAACTTATCATCTGGCAAATGTAGTCGATGATCATGAGATGAAGATAACCCATGTAATTCGTGGGGAAGAGTGGCTTCCTTCAACACCAAAACATATTATGCTTTATAATATGTTTGGTTGGGAAGTCCCTGAATTTGCGCATTTATCATTACTTGTCAATGAAAAAAAAGCAAAGCTTAGCAAGCGTCATGGAGATGTTTCTGTTGAGGATTTTAAGGAAAAGGGATATTTACCAGAAGCATTGATAAACTTTATTGCTTTTCTTGGTTGGAATCCTGGCGATGAAAGAGAGTTTTTTAGTTTAAAGGAATTGGAGCAGGAATTTGATTTTGAAAAAGTCGCAAAATCTCCAGCTGTATTTAACCGTGAAAAACTTGCTTGGTACAACAAAGAATATTTTAGAAGCGCGGACTTATGTGAGTTTACCAAAAAATCAATTCCTTTTTTGGTAAATGCAGGACTTATAACTCACCAAGAAGCTTGCACTGAAGACACCTTTGAATGGTTAAAGGGGGTCGTAGCTCTAGAAAAAGAACGGGCTGAAACTTTTTCTGAACTTGTTGAGGCTTTGGGCTTTATTTTTGCTGAGAGTTTGGAATATGAATCAGAACTTCTGGTTTGGAAAAAGAGCACAAGAGAAGATGCACAAGAAAAATTAGGTTTGTTAGCTGCTGAGCTTGAAAAACAAGAAGACTGGAATGCAGACGATTTAGAAAAAAGAATAATTCCTTGGATAAAAGAAAATGAGTTTGGAGTAGGGGATGTACTTTGGCCAACGCGAGTAGCTCTATCAGGTCAGAAAAATTCTCCAGGTCCTTTTGAAATAGCAGCTGCACTTGGAAAAGAAAAGGCTTTAGATAGAATTAATTTTGCTATAGATAAATTATAATGCAATACCTTGTTTTAATCGGAACAGTGACACTGGTGCATTTTCTAGCCCTGATAAGTCCAGGTCCTGATTTTATTATGACAGTTAGAAATTCTCTTTCTTATTCGCGTAAGATTGGTTTTTGGACATCATTTGGTTTGTGTTTGGGAATTTCTGTGCATATATTTTATTCTATTGCTGGCCTGGCTTTGATAATTTCAAAATCTATAATTATTTTTAATTTTATTAAATTTTTAGGTGCTGGATACTTGATTTTTATCGGTGTAAAATCTTTTTTTTCTAAATCATCAAAAATTAGAGAAATTGAAAAAATAAAGAATGATATTTCAAAGTTTAAAGCGCTAAAAATGGGATTTTTTACAAATGTACTTAATCCAAAAGTTACCTTATTTTTTCTTAGTATATTCACTTTTGTAATTTCACCAGACACGCCCTGGTTTGTTATCCTGATTTTAGGGGTAATTATGGTTGTAAATACCTTTCTCTGGTTTTCATTTGTTGCAACTATTTTTACGCATGATAAAATTAGGAAGGGATTTGAGAAATTTCAAGGAATTTTTAATAAGATATTTGGAGGATTGCTTGTGGCTATTGGTCTAAAAGTGGCACTTACAGATAAATAGTTTTGTGATATAATATACTCATGAAACGAATTTTGACAATTCTAATTATTATCATATTCGGCTTTGCTTCACAGCCGTATTTTGTATTTAGCGCGCCAGAAGTATCTACAGCTGGTAATAAAGAAGAGGTTGACACTCTTAATCAGAAAATACTTGAAAAAAAAGCAAAAATAAAAGAAATTGAAAAATCTATAGAAGCTTATAAGAAAAAAATTACCCAGAAACGCCTTGAGTCAGTTTCTCTTTCAAATCAAATTGGGCTTTTAGATAATCGCCTTAAACAAATTGAACTGGATATCGAAGTTACAGAGGCTAGGATTGAAACTATTAATCTTGAAATTGAGCAACTTGCTTTGGCAATTGAAGACAAAGAAGAATTAATTGAAAGACAAAAAGAGATTTTAGCGGAATTTATTCGTACACTTCATTTTGAGAATGATAAAAAATTTATTGAAATTTTGGCTGCTTATGATAGTTTTTCAGATTTTTATAATCGAGTTAGGTATTTGCAAAAAATTGAAAAAGATTTAAATGTCCATGCAAATTCTCTCAAGTTGGCTAAAGTTGATCTTGAAGACAAGAAACTTAATTCAGAGAATAAAAAAGGTGTTTACGAGGATCTAGAAGAAAATCTTGAAGATAAGAAGAAAGACGTGGAAGAGCAGACTTTTGCTAAGCATACTGTTTTGGCTCAATCTCAATCATCTGAATTACAGTATAAAACTTTAGTAAATAATCTTCGATCACAATATCAGGAAATTGAGGGAGAAATTAGCGGTATTGAACAAGAAGTTAGGAAACGTTTAGAAAGCAGTGATTCTTTTGCAACAGATCCAGATGATCCAGGAATTCTTTCTTGGCCAACCCAGAGTAGATACATAACAGCACAGTTTCATGATCCTGGCTATCCTTATCGTCATGTTTTTGAGCATAATGCTGTTGATATTCGTGCTGCTCAGGGTACAACGGTTAGGGCAGTAGCTTCAGGATACATGGCTCGAGTTAAAAATTGTTTTAGAGCCTCTTGTTATGCATACGCTATGATTGTTCACTCAGGGGGTATTTCAACGGTATATGGACACTTAAGTAAAATAGTTGTTCAAGAAGATCAGTTTGTGACTAGGGGAGATATTATTGGTTATTCTGGAGCTAGGCCTGGAACTATTGGCGCTGGTCCTTTTACAACTGGGCCACATCTTCATTTTGAAGTTAGAAAAAACGGTATTCCTGTTAATCCGCTTAGTTATCTGGTGAAGGATTATTAGTTAAATTAAAATATGCAATTAAAAGTTAAGACAAGAAGTAAAACAAAATTAGTTGTTATATTCTTGATAGGTTTATTTTTAGTAGGTGGTTTAGCATGGGGTTTTGTACCTATGCCTAGAAAAATTACTATTACTCACAAAGGTAAAGAATTGTCTGATTATTCATATGCCAAGGCATTTTCAAACAAATATTTTTCTAATAAAAAGGCAGGTTGTTACTTGAGTATTGAGGGGAAAGCAATTCTACTTAGTGATAAAAAAGATACTGATTGTGGAAGTATTTTTGTTGCTAATAGGTATGCAGGAAGAAAAATTTTTTTTAGATTATTAACCTCTCTTGAGTACACAGGTTTCACAGAAAAAGATATTTTAAACACTAAGAATGAATTAAAAGTATATAGGGTTATTAATTTTAAAATAACTGATGTGTTCGCAGGTCTTGAAAAAAGTTTTGAAGCAAATACTTGCAAAGAAATAAAGTATTTTGGTGTTCCACTAAGTTGTTTTAATAAAATTACAGGACAAAAACCAGATAATTTGAAATATATTATAAAATATTTTACTATTTTGAAATATACAAATAATCTTGAACATCAAAATCAATTAGTGGGTAAGATGGTAAAACCTTTTGATTTTATTCTTAATAGTGGTGTTAAATATTATGATGCTTCTTATCCAAATTTCTATGGTGAGTCATTAGAAAGTACAAAGTGCACTGAAGATAAGGGTGATGCTAATTATCAAGATGGAAAGGTTTATGTATGTTCAAAAATTTTAAAAAAAATGAACCCAAATAAAGAAATCAGATATGCTGCAACAATGTATCATGAGGCTAATCATCTACATCAGGAAGGTCATAGTTTTTACCATACCGAAGACATGAATGAAGATATGGATACTGACACTCTTTTAAGTCTTAATATTAAAAATAGTTGTAAAAAAACCAATACCTACATGCCAAGAAGAAGAGATTGGGATTTTAATAGTGTAAATGGAGCACATATTAATTACCTATTTTCTATCTCAGAAAATTCTTTAGTAGAGTGTCAATCGCGTATATTTGCTTTCAAAGAAGCAGAAGAAAAGATGAAGTTGAAATTATGCCAATTTCCAAATAAACCATATCACAACCATCAGAAGCCAGATTGTAATTAGAGGTTTTTCCTATTTGAAAAAACTCGGAAGCTCCGAGTTTTTTTATTTTGTTGGTTTATCAACACCTATCCCCTCGGGGCATAAGTAAGAGTTATACACAATCGCAAAGACTTGAGACACTAGCGTATCAATAAAAAATCTGATATAGTAGTATCAGATTAAGGAGGAACTTAAAAATATGAAGTCCATGCTAGAACAAACACACTTCTTTGTCAACTCTTGACAATTTTTTTGGTTTATGTATAATATCTAGTCTGACTAAAAATATCTTGTAAAAAGGCAAATAGTCTGGCGAACGAGGTTCGAACTCGTATGACGTGCCGTCAGTGATTTTGGAGATCACCGTGTCTACCAATTTCACCATCGCCAGTTCTAATTGCCCTTTTACAGAATATTTTAATATTGTAGATACTAATTATTACCCAACATATTTTTAAATTCTAGAAATACACTGGGTAATAATTAGGGAGTGAGCGAGATGCCACAAACTAATTTAAACAGCGGGTTAACCCCGCTGTTTGCCTTTCTATGGCAAATTTATAATTGAAGAATCCCTGTTTTTTAATGTTATTATTTTTGCATTGAGCACTTTACACATTTTATCTTCATAGCTATCTTTAACTATTGTTTTTAGCCCTTTTTGATTTAGATATTTTACGGCTATAGCATAAGCAAGCAAATCTGCAACCTGTGTTTCAATATCATAATTATTTTTACTTACAAAACTTAAGGCAGTAACCATCTCTTTCATTTTTTTATGATTTATATCAAATTCTGGAATACCAGCAGATAAATAAGATATATATTGTTTATAAAATGCTATATCTTTTTGACCGCCAGCTGATTCAATCAAAAT
>CAZFTR010000008.1:0-49802 GCA_964522405.1 uncultured Gammaproteobacteria bacterium
ATGATGCTCCAGATTATAATTTTATAAAATAAATTTTCAAATAATAAAAACAAATAATAAAAAATTTTATGCCAGCAAAAAAAACAACTAAGACCAAAAAGCCTGTTAAAAAACCTTCCAAAAAAGTAGCGCCAAAAAAAAATACCAAAAAAACAACTAAGACCAAAAAGCCTGTTAAAAAATCAGTTAAGAAAGCTCCAGCTAAACCAGCTTCCAAAAAAGCTCCTTCAGAAACTAAGAAAAAACCTCTTTCTTTGTCACTTATTCGAGGTATGAAAGATGTTTTGCCTCAGCAAGATAAATTTTGGATGTCTATTTATCGTAGTGCAGAAGATATTGCCCGCGCTTATGGTTTTAAATATATGGAAACTCCCATTGTTGAGCAGAGTTCTCTTTTTGTAAAATCTATTGGAAAGGGGACTGATGTGGTTGATAAAGAAATGTATACTTTTGAAGACAAAGAAGGTTCAAAATCCTGCCTTCGTCCTGAATTTACTGCCGGAGTTGCGAGAGCATATATTATGCATGGTTTACAGACCATTCCTCAGCCTGTAAAAGTTTGGAGTTGGGGACCGCTTTTTAGACATGATCGACCTCAAGCTGGAAGATATAGAGAATTTCATCAGTTTAATTGTGAAATTTTGGGCGAGCATAGTCCTGTTGTTGATGCTGAATTGATTTCTATTGCTTATCATACTATTACTGATCTTGGTATTGATGTAACTGTAAAGATAAATAGTATTGGAACTCGAGAAGAGCGTGAACAATACATTGTTGAATTGGTTGGTTATCTTCGCAGCAAGAGAAGTTATCTTTCTGAGCAATCCAAAAAACGAATAACCAAAAATCCTCTACGAGTTCTTGATTCAAAGGAGCCTGAGGATCAAGCTATTATAGAAGAAGCACCCCAGATAATTGATTGGCTTTCTGCTCAATCAAAGAATTTTTTTATGAGTGTTCTCGAATATCTTGATGAATTGCAAATTCCTTATGTTTTGGCTCCAAATTTGGTTCGTGGATTAGATTATTATACTGATATTGTCTTTGAAATTGTTGAAGAAGGTGTAGAAGAAACTTCTCAGGGAAGCCTGGTTGGTGGCGGGCGATATGATGGATTGATTGAAAAATTGGGTGGACAACCAACTCCTGCTGCAGGTTTTGGTATGGGGGTTGAAAGAGTTATGAGTATTTTGCAAAAAAGAGCAAAAGAAAGAAGAAATAAACTAATAAGTTCAGGAGAAACTGAAGACAAAGAAGAGAAAGTCGGCGGAATATTTTTTGCTCAATTAGGAGAACAGGCCAATAGACGCGCACTTGCTCTTATTGAGATGCTCAGAAAAGAGGGTATTATCGTGCATCATAATCTAGCTAAATCTTCTCTCAAAGCTCAGATGGAGATAGCTAACAAATTTGGCGTTACCCATACCCTTATTTTAGGTCAAAAAGAAGTTCAAGATGAGTCTATTTTGCTTAGAGATATGGATTCAGGAAACCAAGAAGTTATTGATCAAAATAAACTAAAACAAACAGTTAAGAAATTACTAAATAAGTAATTAACAATTTACTAGTAGAGGCTTAGTCAAAAATTTGACTTTTAGCTAAAATTAGTTTATTATTAAAGCACTAATTATTTTTAATATCACTTCGTGAGGAGGTGAATTACGTGTCAGAAATTAAACGCAAAAAAGGTGAATCTTTTGAAGGGTTCATGCGTAGAGTAAAAGATCAATGGAAGCGTTCAGGTACTATCTTGCAAGCCCGGAAGATTCAGTTTTTTTCCAGTAAGCCTAGTAAGAATATGCAGCGCAGCCAAACTATTACCAAGGTTAAGAAAACCAACAAGATTAACTACTTGCGCAAGATTGGGAAATTACCTGAAAAAGACGAACGTTACGGCAGATAATCATATATTTTATGTCGTTGCATGACAAATTGACTCAAGCACACACCGAAGCTAGAAAAACCAAAGATCAAGCAGCCTTGTCAATATTTCAAGTTCTGCTTTCTGCAGTTAAAAATGAGCAAATCAAAAAAGGTGCTGAAGCTGAACTTAGCGATTCTGAAGTAGAATCAGTACTTGCTAGGCAAGTAAAACAGTTGCGAGATGCCTTTGTTGATTTTGAATCAGCTGGCCGCGATGAGTTAGTCAAAAAAACCCAAAAAGAAATTGAATTGTTAGAGTCATATTTACCAGAGCAGATCTCAGATCAAGAACTTGAAAAGATTCTCAAAAAACATATTGAAGAATCTGGAACAAGTGATGTTAGTGGTTTGGGTAAGCTTATGGGTTCTGTTATGCCTGAAGTGAAAGGCAAAGCTGATGGTCAGCGCGTACGTACTATTGCCAGCAAACTTTTGTCAAATTAGGTTTGTATTAATTATTCATAATCCTCGGTTTCCATGCTAGCCAGGATTCAGAACAATTATTTCTCCAGAAAAACTGTGAGCACAGCATTGTTTGTGATCGCAGTTTTTTTATTTTCTTTCATATTTATAGCTCCTGAGCTTGTCTCAGCCGCTGAAACTGATACTTTTGGTTTAGAGCAATTTGGTGAGCAGACTGCTCTTGGTGCTGGTGATATTCGAGTAATTGTGGCTCGAATTATCCGCGCTGCTCTTAGTCTACTCGGAATTATCGCAGTTGGTCTTATTATGTATGCAGGGTTTACCATAATGACTTCTGAGGGTAATGAGCAAAAGATTGATCAAGGAAAGAAAATTCTTACTAATGCAGTTATTGGTCTCGCAATTATCATGTCATCGCTTGCTATTGTCCATTTTGTTTTAAAGGCTTTTGAAAACCAAGGTGTTCCACCAGGGCAAGTTTCTGGAACTGAACCGGTCTTTGATAGTTTTATTGGAAGTGGTGGACTTGGAAGCATAATACGTGATCACTATCCATTCCGTGATCAAACCGGAGTAAAGAGAAATGAAGCAATATCTGTGACTTTTGCCGAGCCAATTGATCCGGCAACAATAATAGATGATGTGCAACTTGATGGTATTTTTGGTAATTGTGACACTGAAGCAGAGAATTATACTCCGGAAACTCATTGTGACAAGGTGAAACAAGATGCAGTAGAAATTCATGTAATGCTAGAAGGTCCGGATGATGAAAAGAATTTGGTTGAGGCTGCTGCCTATACCATGTTTGAAGATGGGGAAGAACAAAATGCCTATACTTTTGTATTTGATCCTTTTGAGTTTCTTGGAGAACCTGGCCAAGAAGTTTGGTATACAGTTATACTCAAAAAACAAATTGAAAAGAAAAATGAAGTTGGTGGTGAAAAAGTAAGTGCTTTTTTTGGTCAAAAATCTGATTTTTATTCATGGGATTTCCAAACAGATGGTGAGCTTGATCTTACTGCTCCTGAAGTTGTAAATACTCATCCGACTGATGGATCAGTAAGCGCTAGAAATACTTATATACAGATAAATTTTAGTGAAGCTATAAATCCAATTTCAATACAAGGGCTGGTCACAGCAGAAAAACAAGCAAAAAACTTACTCTTTAATACGCTTACTGATAGCGGAGAAGCAAAACCAACCGGTGAGTGGAGAATTTCAAATGGTTATAGAACGGTTGAATTTATTTCAGATCAAGCTTGTGGACAAAATAGTTGTGGTGGAATTCTCTATTGTCTTCCTTTGACATGTCAAGGTGCTGATTGTTCTGATAATTATTCAGTGGCAATTCGTACAGCTGCGCTAAAAGATAAGAATGCAGGCACATTTGAAAGTATTAAGTTTACTGGTGTGGTAGATATGGCCTTCAATGCACTTGATGGTTTTCCAAATGGTAGTCCTGAAGGAAAACCTCCTTCAGAGGCAGTTCCAGGCTCAACCAAAGAGCCGGCTGATGCAAAACCAGATAACTATGCTTGGAATTTCAAAATAGAAAATAAGATTGATAGAAGTTCTCCTTTTATAGAATCAACCGCACCGGCAATTGACAAGGGATTTGTAAAATCAAATGAACTTCTAACTATTGCTTTTAATCGACCAATGCTTTTCAGCTCATTATATAGTCCTGGAATTCACATAGAAGAATACCCAGATGATCCAGCAATTGATAACCTTTGGTATGTGCCTTTTATGGATCTTTCTAAGAGTTCTACCAAGACTGTATTAGACATGGCTCATCGAGCTTTTGGGCCAAATGATGGTGATTACTATTATTTCCCTAGAATTTCTTCACAAATTTTGGCTTTAAATGGAAATTGTTATTATCCTGGACGCGGACCTGGTGGTGATCAAGCTGGAGATAATCTTACTTGTGAATATCAAGAAGATGATGATGGTGTTATGGTTCCGGGTAGTGATGCAGGTTGTGTGAAAGTTTATACCAAGAGCGCTGACGGAAAATCTGACCCTGATCATGACACTGGCTGTGTTATTGGTAGTGATGCAGTTGAGAAGGCGCAGCCAGATATTGATACATGTCTTGTAGAAATTAAAAATCAAAGTCCGCTGTAATATATGAATAAATTTGGACTAAAATTTAAAAAAACAATCTTGACTACACTTTTTTTGATGATTGTTAGTTTTTCGTTTATTGGTTTTGGTGCAGATGTGTTAGCTGCTGCGACTGACACTTTTGGATTGCAAGAGTTTGGAGATACGACTGAGCTTGCTGCTCAAGATATAAGAGTAACTATAGCTAGAATAATAAACGCAGCACTTGGTTTGTTGGGTGTTCTTGCTCTTGGTATTATTTTGTATGGCGGTTTTGTCTACATGACAGCAGGAGGACAGCAGGACAAAATAGACAAAGCAAAAAAGATTCTTATCAATGGAACCATTGGTTTAATTATAATCATGTCTTCATGGGCCATAACCAAATTTGTTATAAATCAATTAGAAGCAGCAACCAAACCACCAACACCGCCACCGGTTTGTGATGGTGACGGTATCAAGGATCCAAAGTGCCCACCAGATCCTAAGGATCCTACTTGGTGTATAGAAAATCTTTTTTTAGCTAAGAGTATTACTCCCAGTCAGGAACAAACCAACATGAATAATGCAGTAATTCGCGCTGTCTTCACTCAAGAGGTTGGAACTCCGGCAGAAGAAGTTCTCAAGATTACAACTGGAAGTGGCGAGGCAGAAGTTGACATAACAACTGATTTTATATTTGCTTTTACTGATGCAAATGATCAGAGGGTATTGGAAGCAAAATACAATATTGACGCTAACCTATGTGCAGAAGAAAATAAAAAACCGGGTATTAATTGTCTACCTGTACTTCCTGAAGAATATCATGTAGAAGTGCAGAAAAATGTGGTTTCCAAAAATGGAGAAGCAATTGAGCTTGGCGATGTTTGTGACGGTTTTCAGTCGGTGACAAAAGTAGATTTTGAAATTAATCAACAAGTCAATGATTTTGTGGTTCCGATTATGTCTGCCATATCAATTATTGTAGACGGTAATCCAAGTACACAGCCAGGTGTCAAACTTATGGCTGGCGGAATTTATCCAATTCAGGTAACAGTAAATGATGAAAAAGGTGTTGGATATGTTCATATGAATATTGCCAAAGAAAATGGAACTGATAGTGTAACTATTTATGATGGGCCTTCAGAAGGAAATTCAGATCAGCCATTTGAATTTAGCTATCATTTGGGTCTTGGATTGAATATTCCAGCACTGACAAAATATATTATTACAGTTACAGCATATGATATTGACCACAATCAGAGTACTCAATCATCACATTTCTTTGTAAAGCCAGCATTTTGTGAGGATCCTGATCTTACCCCGGAACAGATCAAAAGTTGTGGTTCTATAGACACTTGTGATGATGATAATCCTTGTTTTAAAGGTTTGAAATGTGTGGAAGGTCAATGTATAGCTTTCCCTGAAATTACTGGAATAGAACCGCAAGATGGAGCTCCAGGAAATTGGGTTACAATTTATGGTCATAATTTTGGGAATACACCGGGAAAGATTTTATTTGCCAGTGATAATAATAACAATTCTATTTATGACGACAGTGAATGGTTAGAAGCTTCTGTTGTGCAGTGTGCTCTTGGTTCTGCCTCATGGCATCATAGTTATGCAGTAGTAGAAGTTCCAAATGTCGCCAATATGTCTAGCGCAGCTTTGTTCAGTGGTTTTGATCAGTCAGTCAGTTTGACTCCAAGTCCGGTTTACAAGGGTGAAGAAGCAGAAGCTCCTTTTACTGTAAGTTTTTGGGCAAAAATGGATTCTGAAGATGAAGAAGTACAGGTTTTAGCAAGTGGTGGAGTGGTTGAAGCTGGTGGTGGTTGGAGTTTTCATTTAAAACCCGGTCCTATTCTTAGTATGGAAGTATATGATACTGTAACTCATGCTTATAGGAGGGTTTATACAACCGTACCTCTAGGCCAGTATGTTCACATCGCCGGTGTTTATAGCCCGGACAATTATGTGGCTTTATATGTAAATGGAAAAGAATTTTTTGAATCAAATACTAATCCTGGATCATTAAGCCAGGGAGGTGGAAATGCTGTTAATATTGGAAAAAGAAATATACCTGGACTTGATTCTTTTTATTTCAAAGGCTCGATTGATGAGTTTGCAATGTTTGACAGTGTGCTTAGTGCTGAACAGATAAAATCACATTTTGAAGCTGGTTCATCTGAGCCTGGCGCTTACAAAAATTTAATTTTATCTCATAATCCAGCAGGATATTGGAGATTTTTTGATAATAAGATGCTTGCTCTAGCGCCGGCGCAAGATGCCTTTGATGTAGAGGTAGAAGGAGATGTTCAATTTTCTCAAATAGGATTATTTGGAATTGTCAGTGGTCTGGGTGAATCAAGCGCAGTTAAAATTGTCCGTTCAGATGATCCTGAACTTTTTGACACTAGCGTTGATGGATATGGAATAAAACCTGTCCCGGCAGATGATGCTGGCTCAAAAGGATATATGAGCAAAGACGAGTATTTGGCAAAATATGGCCAAGAAAATGGTGGTTTGTTTACCAAAAATGACATAAAACGACCTGGTCTTTGTGAGGTTAGAACTCCAAACGGTGCTCATGCTGCTCAGTCAGACGCCTTTATTATTGCAGACGGAAAAACCTTTGGACAAACAGCAAATACACTTGAAGCGCCATCCAATAGCTTTTTAAATTTTGCAGGTTTATCAGCCAAAATAAATTCATGGTTTGATAGTTTTATAGAAGCAAATGTTCCGGTAAATTTGGCAGCAGGAACATTTCCTGTCTCAGTAGTTGCCAATGGACAGTTTAGTAATAGTGTTCCATTTTCAATCTTACCTGGAGATCTGGAAGAGTCTCTGCCTGTTATTACTTCTATTGATCCTGAAGAAAATACACCAGGCAGTTATTCCACGGTTTTTGGTAATCATTTTGGAGCTTCAACAGGAATTGTATTTCTAAGTAAAAATCAGGGTGGAGATTGTCTTGCGCCAGGAGATTGTTATACTCTTGAACTTGCTGAATGTAAAAGCCCGTGGAGTAATACTCAAATTGTTATAAAAACTCCAGATATAGATGTACAGGATTATTTCATGGTTGTCGAAAGAGGAGATAATGCTTTGCAATCAAATGGTTTAAATAAATTTGCAATTATTGAAGGAGAAATTAAACCAAGTATATGTGAATTGGATCCAGAGAGTGGACCTTCGCCTCTTCCAACTGATCATGATGGTTTGACACTTACAGGTCATTCATTTTCAGTAGATCCCATAGTTTACTTTTGGAGGAGTGGAGCAGATGAAGAAAATATTGATACTTGGCTTTCTTCAGAAATTAATCCAAAACCAAATGGTGATCCGGCTATTAGCAGTAAATCAGATACTCTCATAAAGACTCACATTCCTGTAGATGCTGATTTGGGAATCGCTATGAATAGTGGCCCTATAAAAGTAAAATCTTCTGTAACGCAAGAGTTAAGTAACTCAGTACAGTATGAAGTCTCTGATTGTCGAGATTCAGAAGAAGAATTTATCGGATTCCAATGTTGTACTGATGGTGCTGAAGCAGGTATGTGGAAAGATGATCAGTTTGTTTGTGAAGGTGAAACACGTGAAGCAGGGTATGTTTGGAGATTTTCTTCCGGTTTAATCCCGAATTTACCGCAGGTTGTAGAATATTGTGATGCTGGCGCTTGGGGTAAGGATGGAGTTAAAACAGAATTTCCTTCTCCTGTGCCATCTTTGCTTTGGGATGAGGGAACAAATGCTTGTTTGAATGCTACAATTGCCATTAGATTTAGTATAGGAATGGATGCAGCTTCTATAAACAGCGATACTGTTCAGATTTATTCCTGTGGAGTAGAGGACACTCCTGATTGTTTGTACAATGCTGCGACTGCCATTCCTGCTGATAATTTAAGTATTGATCAGTTTGAAGATCAATCAGATACCTTATTGATACGTAAAGGGAATAATGGTTTTCTTGCTCCAAATACCTGGTACCGAGTTTTATTGAAAAAAGACATTCTCTCAATGAGCGTTGATCTTGGTGTTGGAAATTCTCAAAAACTCAATCTTGAGCCAACCAAAAAATTACCAGGAAATGATTCAGTTGCTTATTATTTTGATTTTAAAACTGGTGATGCAAGTCAATTTTGTACTTTGAAAAAAGCATGGGTTGATCCGGTAGAAAAAACAGTTGGAGTCCTGGGACATATTATGCATCCTTGGAATAAAACAAAACCTTTTTACTATCATGTTTATGGTCAAGCAAATCAAGTCTGTACAATTCTTGACGTGGATGGAATGGGTTGGGATTGGAGCACAGATCCTGTTACAAAAGCAGAGCACACCGACGCTCCAGATCTAAGCAAGGGAATAACTGACAGTCGTGTGACTATTGAAGCACTGGAGCAGGCACATCCAGTACCGGTTGAAATAAAAACCAAAACATCTGAAAAATATGCCTGGTTTGATTTTCTCAAAAATGCCAGTGTAGAATCTCCTTTTGAAATTGCAGCCAATGCTGACATTCTAGAAATTGAAGGTTCAAAAGATAATAAAAATTATTCTCTTAAGCAGCCATTTACTCTTGAGTATAGTTATGTGTTACTGGGAGAAGTTGCCAATAATCCGAATTGGTCAATGTCAAGTGTGCAAAATGTGTATGGCTTTATATATACTGGTATTGATGCATCAGATGGGCTTTGTTTTGAGATGTATGCTGATCAGGGGCCAGTTTCTGTTTGTAGTGGGCAAGCGCCTGTAGTTGGTCAACAATATCACTATGTTATAGTTTGGGATGGACAGAATTTAAGAATGTTAGATACAAATGGCGAATTGGCAAGTGTTGCCTTTGCTGGTTTTGCTCCTGATGATGGGTTAGATGGTAACAATTTGATTTTAGGAAGTCATGATCCTGATGAAGCTAATCCTATTCATCATGTCATAGATAAATTTAGAGTCATGTATGGACAGCTTTTAACTGAGCAGGAAATTCAAGAAATGCTTGGAGGGGTTGGAGTTGAGATACAAGCAGAACCATCTGAATTGTTTATAAATCTACTTGATCCTGAAGTTTTAACTTTTGAACCAAATTGTACTGAATCATGTATAAATGCCAATATAGTGGTTACTTTCAATACAATAATGGCTAGCTCAACTTACAAAGATGGATTTACTGTTTATAAATGTCTTGATGGTGCTCAATGTAACAATAACCAAGAGCAACAAGATCTTTATGAGGATTCAGAAGATGGAGATGATAAAACCATGAAACTAACTCTAAAAGGTGGAAATCTAGACAAAAATACTTATTATAAGGTTGCTCTTGACGATAATATAAAAGCTTTGGAGCGAATAGATCCGCCGCTTGAAGGAAAATCTCTTCAGCCTGTTGAGTGGGTTTTCAAGACCAAGGATGATGCAACTCCATGTACAGTGAACAGACTTGAAATAAATCCTGATCCATTTACTACAAATTTAATCGGTAGTCAAACAAAATATATTGTTACTCCATTTAGTACTCCTAATAAGTGTAGTTCTGTTGGTCAAGCTCTTAACAAGTGGGATTATGAATACACCTGGGATACAGAACATCATCAAGTCGCAACTATAACTAATTTTAATACTGGATTTGGCTGGAAATCATTTTGTTCACCATTTTGTCTTCCAAAAGGAAGTGTAGTTCCAAGTGATTCAGATTCTGATCCTTACTTGTGTGGGAATGGTGTAGTTGAGCCGGGAGAAGATTGTGATATTGCTCTTGTGGCTGATGGAACTTGTAAATTAAATTGTACTTATTCAGATGATAAGAAAATAAATTTAGGAATGTTGGGTTCAGGTCCAGTACCGCCAAAAACAGAATTGCAAGATCTTGATCAAAATGCCGGACCTTATTGTGGAGATGGTATAGTGGAAGGGCCTATTGAAGCTTGTGATATTGGTTTGACTCCTGAAAAAGCTACTGAACAAGGAAAAGATTTAACCGAGTCATTGATCGGATGTACATCTACTTGTCTGCATGCAGGAACTTATCTTGAATCAAAATGGTGTGAAGATCCATTAAATATTGATTTTGTTGACAGTCCTGAATGTCAAAAGACAATAAGTGTTTGTGGAAATGGTGCTATAGAAAAGACAGAAGAGTGCGAGGTGGGTATTGGTGGCGCTACAGCAGAAACTTGCTCTACATCTTGTTTATGGCAAGATCTTTGCGAAACAGGATTGGAACAATGTGATCCTAATGATCCTCTTGACCTAAACCAACAAGGTTGTAATGCAGATTGTACATTGGCAGGTTCTTCTGTCTTGTATAGCGCGCCTTCACTCTGTGGAGATGGAAAACTCGGAATTGGAGAGGCTCCAGCTTGTGAAAATATTCCATTGGTTTTCCCAGAAGGAAAAGCATTTGCCAGCAGTTCTCCTGTTCAGCTTGCAACTGCAGTTGGAGAGGGGGTAACTGATCCAGCTCTTAAGTTGCAGACCACCAAAGTAAAAGTTGAACTCTATACCAATCCTTTGATTAAGCAAGAAGCTGATTATACTCTTCAGTGTGGGTTTACAGAATTTGCAACTATTCAGGATGGAGCTTATAACGATTGTCCGGGAAACGATAATGGGGATTGGGGAGTTGCTTCAAATTCTTGTTGTTTGGCAAGGCCACAGCGTCTAAGTGGTGATGTTTTTCATGAATATCCAAGAGATGGACAGGGATTTGGAAATGAAACAGTTTGTCTAAATTCATTGATTGAAGCACCTTTTGATAAGAAGATTGAAGATCTAAGTCTTGATGGAAATATTGCGCTTGTAAGAGGAGAAACTGATCCAACATATCTCTGTTCAAGTGTTGAGGGTGGATATGATGTTACAGAAAAAATCAATTCAATGCTAGGAATAATTACAGATCCGGCAGTGGAATTTGGTTTTTTTGAAAAAATTTGGAATAAAGTTAAAAATTTCTTTGTAAAATTATTTGGAGGAAATGTTTTTGCCACAACAGTACAAAATGCTCAGATTCAAAATATTAAGAAATGGTGTGCCGGAGAAATAAAATTAACTATTTCTGAAAGTACGATTGAGTCTGCCGTCTTAGATCCGGCTAATCCAGAAGAGAAAAAAGATATTAGTGCTGCCACTGCTAAAATTAATAAATTACTTGAGCCTGATTCAGTTTATGCAGTATTTTTAGAAGGAGGATTAGATGGAATAAAAAGTGTTGACGGTGTTGGTATAAAATCACCAGATCATGATATTAGAGATGATATTTGGTTGTTTAAGACCGGAGACCAGAATAAGATTTGTAAAATTCAAGACATAGTTGTTCTTCCAGACAGTCAATTATACAATAAGCCAAATCATCAGGAAGTATTTTTTGTCACAGCACTCAACAATTCAGAACAAAAAATTACTTCAATTCCTGGTGTTTATGAATGGAAATGGAAATGGTTACCAGACAACGCAGTTTTTGATATTCCAGATATTGACAATAGTTCTAATATTATTACTTCCAAAGAATTGGAAGGTCATATAAATGGAATAGTTACGGCTGAAATATTGGATGATACTGATCCGGTGGGAAATCAAGCTGTTGGTACTACCTTTAGCAAGGCAATAGATCTAACTGCAAATTTCTGTGAAAATCCTTGGCCAGCATTTGTTGGAAACAGTTGGTCTCCATGGCCAGATCCAACTGATCAGTTTAATTATTCATTTAGTTATTGTGCTGATGCTGGTAATTTTGGAGATAAAACAGATGATCTGCCGTTTTTACAAATTCCTCCGATTGATTTGGCAGGTGATATTGGTCATTGTGAGTATAACCAGAACGCATGTTTAGAAGATTCACAATGTGAAAATTTTGCAAAACTTGGTACTCAAGTTTATGAATATGGAGAATATAATAGTGGTTGCTATTTAACTCTTCCAGGGGAAGGTGAGGAGCCACATCTGGCTTTTAGCTCAGAAGGATTTAAAAATATAAATATTGGTGGAGAAAATCTAACAATCAAGCAAGCATATGGTTGTGGCGCAGACATAGAATGTCAGGATCCTCATAGATACATGAATGATTCAGGTGAATATAAATTTTTCATGACAGCAGTGGGGGCTCCAAATTTGACTGATGAAGAAATGATGGCAATGATTAATTCTGCAACTTGTCAGCCAATGGATAATATTGAGCCTCAACAATGTATTGGAGCAGATCCGCTGGTAACAGCAAATACTCTACTCAAAAAAGTTTTCTTTACTGATAATAATGAAGATGTAATTGGTATTCAAGTATTTGAAAACCCTGATTCAAAATCATTGCAAGAATGGTACAATGAACAGAATTTTGATCTTGCCGGTATGAGCCCGACTACAGTTGCAGGATACGATGCTTTGACCAATGGATCTTCATATTATATTGATTTCTTAAATTACACAGAATCAGGTATTCAAAGTAAAATTGAGAGTTTTATATTTTTGATTAGTATCAATCCTGATTCTGAAGCTGAAACACAAAATGTATTTAAACAATTGGTTGATTCGTTGCAATTTAATATAAATTTAACTGAACATGGTAAATGTCTTGATCAAAATGCCGCTTCAGTTCGAATTGCTCCTGATCAAATTTCAGATATTGATTGTTCTACTGATTTTGATTGTAGAGGCTTAGATGGTGCTCCAAAAGCAGGAACCAATGGTGAATGTTCTGTTGCCAAGAGTAAATTTTTCAGAGATTTAGATCGTGTTCAAAATATTGGATTTGCCCAAAAACGTTTAAGTCAATATTTTGTAGATTCCGCGGGCCTTCCTTTGTTCAAGGGGGGTATGAAGGCAGGTACTTTTGTTCCGGGATATACAAATTCTAATTGGAATACTTCTTGGGGAATGCTTGGAGGAGAATTAAATCCAATAGGTTTACCACTTGATCCAATCAACAAATGGGTATCATGTGGAAAATGTACTGAATTAAATGATCAGGATCAGGCTCAATATTGTGTTTCAGATGATCAGTGTGATGGTGATAACAATACTTGTAAACTTCTTGATCCACAAACTTGCTGGGATGAAGTTGATACTGAATTTATTTGTCCGGCATTTTCTCAAATTTATGAATATGAGTATGATTTGATGAATCAAGGTTATATTTTCCATGCTCCGCTTGAATTTTTCAATGAAAGTGATCAGATAACTCAAGCATTTATTGACCCGGCTACTTTTACTAAAGAGCCATGGTGTGTGCAGGAAATTATAAATCCTTTTGATGATGTTTGTGGAAATGGTGTGGTTGGCGCTACAGAACAGTGTGATCCTCCGGGAAAAATAAGCTATGGAAATCAGACATCTATTGCTGAGCAAATTGGACAATGTGAAATTATAACTTCACAAGAGTGTATTAGTGGGCCGGCTGACTGTGGTTATGCATCTTTTGAGCCTGTAGGAAATACGTATTATCAGTCTTTTTCTAAAACTGTCTGCGGTCTTTTTGGTGATTTTGGAGCACTAAACACTTATGCCCTTGATTTAGATAATTCAGAAACAGATAGTTCAATTTATGGATTAGTTTCCTGCAATTTTGGTCCTCATTGTTCAGATGCATCAAAATATCCTGAAGGGCCGATTCAATTTGGTTTAGGTGATGAAGCTGTAATTTTTAATACCAAAGAGGAATTGCAAGCATATTTAGATGAAAATCCACAGAATTGTTTGGTCTGGACATCTGGAGGGCAAGGTGCCATTGCCCAAGAATGTGTTGGTGGTGTTGTTGCAGGTTTTGAACAGTGCGCAGTCGGAGAAATAGCCACCCAAGCTTGTAATGATCAGTGTCAAATAGAATACGGACTATGTGAAGCAGCAGTAGCAGAGTGTGGAAATAGCATAGTAGAGCCGGGTGAAGCATGTGATGACGGATCACTCAATGGAACTTATGGAAATTGTGCTGGAGAAGGTAGTTTTGATCAAAATGGTGTGCCAATACCACCATGTCAGGGTCTTCATTCAGAATATTGTGGAAATGGAAAGCAAGACTGGAATGATATAAATCAAGATGGTGGTATAGATCCGGGTGAAGCACTTTATGAATTTTGTGATTGGTCAGCAGTTATAAATATCAATCCGGATCAGCCTAAATTTTATTCTGCACAAAAGGCACTATCTTGTTCTTGGAATTGTCAGGATTATGGACAGTATTGTGGAGATGGAATAGTACAAGATTTTTCAGGAGGAGAAGAATGTGATGATGGAAATTATGAAAATCTTGATGGCTGCAACCAAAATTGTAAATTGGAAAATATAGCCTGTAAAGCAAAAAATCCACTGTTTACTACAACCACACAACAAACTAATATTATTTTAACAGCAATTGATAGCAATCTTAATTATTCAGGAAATATCAAAGAGTGTATTGTAGGTACTACAGGAGACCAGATTTGTGGAGCTTATGGATTGACTTGTGACAGTCTTAAAGAAATTAAATTATTAAGCCATGACCCAATTGCCTATTCTTTGGAAGGTCCAATTCTTACTCAAATAGGCGCAGATGTTTGTGAAATGGATTTGACTGGTTTTGGGCAGGCTCTGGTTCAAAAAGAATTACTAGTTCAGTGTAATGGGGTTTATGAAGGTTCTCTAGTTGAGCCGGAATTACAAGTAGTGCCGGGTTGTGGAAATGGTCTTGTAGAGGAAGGATTGGGAGAGGCTTGTGATCTTGGTGATCAAAATGGTATTTCTTGTGATCCTGCTTATGGTGAATCATGTACCTATTGTTCAGTAGATTGTGGTGAGATTTTAACCAAAGATTCAGGAGAATTTTGTGGAGATGGAGTGGTCAGCGGTCCGGAGATTTGTGAACAATTACCAGGCGGTTCTGTGCTTGACGCCACATCAGAAACTGTTAAAAATTATTGTGATGGTCAAGATTTAATTTGTCAGCAGGATTGTAATCCATATGATCAGAAATGGCCGCATGGAAAAGACAGTTTAAATTCTTGGGTGTGTACATCCTTCTTTGATCCTGGAATAAGAGTGAATGCTGTTTTTGCAAACGCTCCTACAGGTCCTGATAAATTATATGGATCAGTGTTAGGCGGTGAATTTTCAGGTCAATATGTTAATTTTACTACTTTAAAAGCTTTTGAAGATTATGATGATCCACATAATGAAATTTGTAGTAAATTATTTACAGGAAACCAAAGCAGTGATTTAACTTATTTGGTAAATGAGTGTAATAGTCCTGATTCACCTTATTATGATTTTTGTGAAAATTTCAAAGACAAAATAACCAATACCAAAACTTGTGAAGGCTGTGAGGTGGACTATGATTGGTGTATGTCCAGTAAACCTGCCCAAACTCTTACTTGCCCGGATATGGGAGAATACACTTGTTCTGATTCATGTAATGCTATACAAAGCTCATGTGTGAGTTGTGGATTTTTCCTGGATCATCCGGATAGTTTTGTAACTATTGTAGACCCAATGCAAGATTATAGTATTACCAGTAAGATGGCTCTAAAGCCTGTTGAATCATTTAAATTTGAATTTTTGGAAAATCAATTTGATGCTGAAGGTGGACTTTATGCAGTAGAAACAATTGCAAAGTTCAATACCAATGCTCAAGGACTTGAAGAGGTGCCAATGAGATATCATCTTGGGGTAGAAGATATTGGGCTTGAAACTGATATGCAATGTAATGGTCTATATTCAGTATTCTTCAATTCTGCAGAATTGGCTGGAAATCAGGGGATTAATTTTTCAGACACAGCTTGGTCAGCAGAAAAAGGTGATTTATTTGAATATCCGGTAAACAATGAATTAAATCAGGTATATCATGAATATATTTACTCCAGACCGGTTCCACCGGATGTTTATCGAGTTATTATAAAATGGAATGATCAGCCATTGGAAAATGATACTAAATATATAGTGGCTAATTTATATAGCGATGAATTTCCTAATTCAGGAGAAGCTTCGATAAAAAGTTTTGTAGAGGCTGCGGAAAATCCAGGAGAAATCTGTAATAAAATCGAAAAAGGACTTTGGCCTGATAATTTTATTGGTGGTGAGTATTGGAATCCAAGAAGTACGGATACCGGAACCTGTGGCTCAGGAAAAGGAATTTATATGCATCCAGTAAGACTAAGGCAGAATTATCCACAAGGTGAGCAACGTTATGATATGTCTATACAATCAGTTACATTTGATACTAACCAGCTGGCAACAAATAAAACCGTAGCATTCTTTGTTAGCTCTCATGCCGGCAAACCGATTGCTCAGTATGCTGATTCAGATTCAAATGTAGAAGTACTGATTTATGAATATCATGAAGGACAAGATTCATTACTCTCAGTTTATCAGCCGGTTCACCAGTTTAAATTAAAAGCAGCCCAAGAATCAAGTACAAATCCTGGTGCAAAATATTGGCATGTCTTTAATTTTGTTAATAAATCAGGAAAATTTGTAGTGGAAAATGTGCAAAAAAAGGATAATATTACTGGCGAGTTATTAGATAGTTATTGGAGTAACGGTTCAATAGAAACAAATTTCTGTGAAATAATTAACAACTTACCTAATGCAGAACCTTGCTAGGTAGTTTAGAGCATTTTTATAGGTGTGGTATAATATAATTTAGGTATAAAATGGAAAACCATGTTTAAAATTCCCAAAATAAACTTATTTATTTTGTTTCTGTTGATAGGGGTTGTTTTTTTAGTGGCAGAAGTGTCAGCAATAACTGTAGTAACAACTACGGTCGGCAACACAATTAGTTCAGGAAATAATATAATAGTTAATTCAGCTTCTGAAAATACCACGGAAGAGCGTAGATACGCAGATGTAAGAGGGGGGCAATATATGCCTGATGGTACAGGACAAGATAAGCTTTATCTAATAGATATAGAACCTGAAGAACATACTTCATTACCTTCTGATTGGAGTTTGTTTTGGAGCGGGGTCGGAGAGAAGATTTCTCTTTTGATTACTCTTGATCCTCTCAAAGATGCTGAAAAACGAATTGAGTATGCTATGGAGCATATGCAATTGGCTCAGTTTGCTGCAGAAAATGGTGAGCAGGACAAAGCACTTGAATTGGTTAAAAGCGCAGGTCAGTTTATAGAGGATATTGATCAAAAAAAAGAAGATTGGAATAATGAAAAAATAACCATAACTCAGAAAAATATCTTACTTCACAATATCAATGCCATGCTGCTTTTGACAAATGGTTATTCCAATTCAATCAGACGTCAATTTTCAACTCCAGAACAATCTCAATTATATAGAGAAATAACTCAACTTTTTGCTGAGCCAACACAAAATTTATTTAATATTTATTATCAAAATATCGCCTCAATTATGAGACAAGAATTTAATTTTGATTTTGTAGCAGATAGCGATAGAGATGGGCTTTCTAATGCTGAGGAAAAACAATTGGGAACCAGTCACTTAGATTTTGATACTGATGGAGATGGTATTAGTGATAAAAAAGAAATAGAGAGATATGGCACAGATCCAACAAGAGGAGATACTGATGGAGATGGATTTTGGGATGGGGTGGAAATTATAAATGGTTTCAATCCGCTTGGAACAGGGCAGCTTGGCGGTTTTGGAGTAACTCAACAATCAATAATAAATATACGTTAATAAATTTTCTATGTTTGAAGATCAACAAAATGACCCAAAACAAGCTCCGGTTAATTTACCAACTGGTGAGCCGGAAGACATTTTTGCTGGAACAGATGATGGGCCGGATTTACCAGAGCCTCCGGCTTTTGCTCCGTCCGGTACTCCTGTAGCTCCTCCACCAGCCCCTGCCGAGCCTTCAGCGCTTGGAGCAGGAGTCTTGCGTCCCAAAACAGCTGGTTCTGCTGCTATGCCGACTCCGGCGCCAGCACCTGCTAGACCTGATCCGATAGCTTCTGAGCCTGGTTTGTCACCAATCCAACCTACTACTCCAGCTGCCCCCGCCACTCCGGGTATGGCACCTGTACCACCTGTAGCTCGAACTGCTCCGCCTGCTCAGGGACAATATCAATACCAGCCACCAACACCACCTAGAATGCCAACTGCGCCAGGTTCTATGGAGGGTCAGGCATCTGCTGATCAATTGATAAAAAAGCCAGTGGGAAGTAGAAAATTAGTCTCTTTTATAATTGCCCTTGTGGTTATTACTATAATTGTTATTGGTGTAGCAACAGTTTATTTTACTATTATTCGCAAGCCTGAAATTCCAACAAGTTTTGAGGGTCTGATAAAAACAACCACAGAAGAACCTGAGTTTGTTGAGCCTGAAGTAACGGAGCCTGAGGAAGTAGAACAGCCTGAGACAACCATTGTGGAAGAAAAAATACCAACTCCCGAAGAAATTGATGAGCAAATTCTTTTTGGAGAAAAAATAATTGATACAGATAGTGATGGTTTGGATGATGTTCGTGAAAATAGTATTGGTACTGATCCTCTGAATTGGGATACTGATGGTGATGAATTAAGTGATGGTGATGAAGTGATAATTTGGAAAACAAATCCTCTCAATGTTGATACTGATGGTGATACTTATGAGGATGGGCTTGAAATAAAAAATGGTTATAGTCCTACAGGTCCGGGAAAATTATTTGAACCTCCGACTAGTACTCCTATTTAGTCAATATTAAATTTTTTAGAGCCTGTATATAATCTTTACAGTAAAATATAAGAAAATGGCTCTTGAAAAAAAGTCATAAACAGGCTCTAAGCAACTGTTATCTTGTGGGATTTTATGTTTTGGAGAAAAAAAAAGAAAATAAAAAAAATCAGTGCCAAGAATTTGAAGGTGCGAACTATTCCAAACATTTTTTATGGAGGAAATGATCCTTTGATTTATCATACACCAAAATCTGTAACACCAACCAAGCAGCGTGGTATTTTGCAGAAAACAGCAAAAAAGGAAAAAAAGGAATTAAGAGGGATTGAATCTGGTCAGAGATTTTCTTTTCTTAAAAGTAGAAAAACTATTATTAGCTTGTTTGTAGTTTTTTTTGTTTTAGCTCTCAGCGCAATTTCTTGGTATTATATGAGAGATTATTTTGCAGCTCAGAGACTGGTTAAGCAAAGACAAGAAGGAACAGTTCAGATTGAAGAGGTAGAAAAGATAGAACAACCAGAAATAGTAGAAGAGCCGGAAATTGAATTAGAGCCAGTGGGAGTTTTGGAAGTTGTCACCTCTACAGTAACAACAACAGAGTTTGTAGAACCAATTACTACAACTGAACTTGAAACAATAGTTCAGCCTCCGATAATAGGAAAAAATGTGATTACTTTCCCTGTTATAAGTCTTCTTGATACACCTGATATTGATTCAGATCAATTGACTGATGCAGAAGAAGAAATATTTGATACTGATAGCGGTGGTTTTGATACGGATAAAGACGGATATTATGATGGGCAAGAGGTTTTAAACCTCTATAATCCAAAAGGTGTTGCTCCGATTAAGATAATTGATTCAGGATTTGTAAAAGAATATCTAAATTCCAGTAAATCATACAGGCTTTATCATCCTACAAGTTGGCAGGTCGGTTCTGTGGATATCCAAGGAGATCAGGTTTTATTTAGTAGTATAAAGGGAGATTATGTAGAAGTCAGGGTTGTAGAGAAAAGATCAGATGAAAATTTCCAGCAATGGTTTGATCGAGTTGCTACAGCTCAGAAATATGGAGATCTTTTACAATTTGTAAATAGGTTTGATGTTGAAGGTATGAAAAGAAGAGATGGTTTAGTGGCATATTTTGACCGGTTTGATTCAGTAGTGGTAATGGTTTATCATGTAAATACACCTGGACCAATTGCTTATAGAAATATAATGCAGTTAATGATGCAAAGTTTTAGGCACTCTGGATCCTCATCTATAATACCAGAGCAAGAAATTATTCCAGAAACTGAAACCACAACTACAAATCCAGCAACCACTTGATAGTTTATGGAATGCAATGTATATAAAACAGTAAAAAAGGCTGGGCTTAGTAAAAAAAGTATTCAAAACACTGTATTTTTTGTCCTTAAAAAAGAGAAACAGGACGGCTCTATAAGTGTTCATTTGGTTGGAGATGCCAAAATTAAAAATTTGAATAAAATTTATAGGGGAAAAAACCAAACAACAGATGTTTTATCATTTGCAAGTCGAGACGGAAAAGATTTTTGTTTTGGTGATGATCTCGGTGATATTTTTATTAGTGTTGCCCAAATAAGAAGGCAGGCAAAAGAAAATTCGGTTTCATTTAGGCAAGAACTAATTCGAATGTTAGTTCATGGAGTTTTGCATATATTAGGATATGATCATCAAAAAGAAAAAGAAGCAAAAATTATGTTTGCAAAACAGGAGAAATATGTTTCAGATTTGCTTAAATAATTTTATATAATTTATTGGTTATTATCTATGAACAAGAAGCGACTAAGACAGAGTTTCAAAGATGCTTTTAGAGGTTTTGGTTTTGTTTACAAAAATGAACAAAATTTTAGAATACAAATAGTAATTGCGTTTACAGTTTTAGCTCTTGCCTTTGTTTTAGGTTTGCAAAATCATGAATTTATTATCTTATTGCTTTTAATAATTTTGGTTTTATTGCTAGAGTTACTGAACACTGCAGGTGAGAAGATTTTGGATCTCCTAAAGCCACGTTTACATATACATGTACAGTCAGTAAAAGACATAATGGCCTCAGCAGTACTTTTTTCTTCACTTGGAGCTGCTATAGTAGGATTAATGATATTTTATCCATATCTAATTGAGCTTATCAGATAAGCATGCTACAATGTAGTCAGATAAATTTACAGATATTATGCCTCGCAAAAAAGATAGAACAGAGTACATTACTGGACTAGACATAGGTTCCACTACTGTTAGGGTTGCGGTTGGGCAATATGTAAGTACTCAAAATAGCCCTGATCAGTTTCAGATAATAGCCGCGGTTGAAGTTCCTTCTGAAGGTATGCAAAAAGGCATGATTACCAGTATAGAAGATATAGTTTCTTCAATTTCAAGTGCTTTGGAGCAGGTTGAGAGACTTATTGGAATGCCAATTGAGCATGTTTGGGTGGGAATATCGGATTCCCATATTATTGCACAAGAGAGTCGGGGAGTGGTGGCAGTTGGAAAATCAGATGGCGAAATATCAGAAGATGATGTAGAAAGAGCAATAGAAGCAGCTCGAACAGTTGCCAGTCCTTTAAATTATGAGGTTTTACATGTTTTGCCTAGAAGTTTTAGTGTTGATGGTCAGACCAATATCAAAGATCCAGTTGGTATGACTGGGATCAGGCTTGAAGTTGATACCAAAATTATATATGGTTTGAGCTCTCATCTAAAAAACATAACCAAAGCAGTGTACCGTGCTGGTGTGGATATAGATGATTTTGTTTTGTCAGTGCTAGCAACAGGTGAAGCAGTTGTGGATGATCAACAAAAAGATCTTGGTGTGGCTGTGGTAAATATTGGTGGACCAACAACCAGTATGGCAGTTTATGAAGAGGGAGATGTTTTACATACAGCGGTTATCCCAATAGGTTCAGCACATATTACCAATGATTTGGCTCTAGGGCTCAAAACATCAATAGAAATAGCAGAAAATGTTAAATCAATGCATGGGGTTTGTGTTAGTAAGGGTATTAGCAAAAAAGACACAATTGATTTACAAAAGTTTGGAGCTCAAGCTTCAGAAGAAATTGCCATGCATTATGTAGCTGAAATTATTGAAGCTCGTGTTGGAGAAATACTGGAAAAAGTAGATGAAGAACTTATGAAAATTGACAGAAGTCAATTACTTCCAGCAGGAATAGTTTTTGTTGGTGGCGGTTCCAAAATAAGAGGTTTAGTTGAGCTTGCAAAACAAACCATTTCACTTCCAGCTAGTATAGGACATGTACATGGTATTCAGGGGATTACAGACAAGATAACTGACAGCGCTTATATTCCGGTTATAGGTTTGGTCAAGTGGGGAGCGCAGATGGCACATAGTTCCTCAGGTAAGCGTTTATCATTTGCTATTGCCAACAAAATCCAAGACAAAGTAAATAAGATTTTCAAATCCTTGATTCCTTAGAATTGATGCATTGCGATAAATTTTAATCCACTTTTGTAAAATGTGGATTTTTTATTTAAAATTTATTTAGGTGAACACAAAAAGTATTCAAAAGCCTTGCGTATATTTCCAAAAACAAATATAATTATATCACTGATTACCGCACTTTTGCTAAGTGCCCTTAAATGATTAATTTTGAAAATATGCCACAAGTTAAACCGGATATTGAGACATTTGCCAAGATAAAAGTTATCGGAGTTGGGGGTTCAGGAGGTTCAGCAGTCGATCGTATGGTCAAAAGTGGCATACGTGGAGTTGAGTTTGTAGTTATGAATACCGATGTACAAGCTTTGCATCATAATAGTGCTCAACATAAATTACACATAGGAAAAACAGTTACTCGCGGTCTTGGTGCTGGTATGAATCCTGAAGTTGGAAAACGCAGTGCAGAAGAAACACAGAACGAAATAAGAGAGATGTTAAAAGACACAGATATGGTTTTTATCACTTGTGGAATGGGTGGTGGAACCGGTTCTGGAGCAAGTCCGGTCATTGCCGAGATTGCTCGCGATATGGGAGTTCTTACAGTTGCAGTTGTAACTAAACCTTTTACATTTGAAGGGCCTCAGAGAAAAAACATTGCTGACAGAGCACACGAAGAATTATCACGACATGTTGATACAATTATCACAGTTCAAAACGACAGAATTTTACAAATCATTGATAAGAAAACTTCATTACTCGATGCTTTCAAAATTGTTGATGATGTTTTGCGACAGGGAGTTCAGGGAATTTCAGAGTTAATTACTGTGCCAGGACTTATAAATGTTGATTTTGCTGATGTTAAAACTATTATGAGTGACACAGGCTCAGCTCTTATGGGAATTGGAATCGGGACAGGCGATGAGAGAGCAGTCGAGGCTGCAAAAGCCGCGGTTTCAAGTCCACTGCTTGAAGTTTCAATTGATGGAGCCCGAGGAATATTGTTTACAATTACAGGTGGTAAGAGTGTTGGTATGCAAGAAGTAGCCGAGGCTGCAAAAGTTATTACCAGTTCAGCAGATGATGATGCCAAAGTAATATTTGGAGCAGTTATAGACGAGTCAATGGGTGAAGATATTAGAATTACAGTTATTGCTACAGGTTTTGAAGATCGTGATAGAGAAAGATCATTTGCAACAGATTCCAGTTCTGATTCAGATACAAGTTTCAGTACCAGAAGCAGTTCAGGATTCAGATCAAGTATTTTTTCCAAGCGAAAATCAGCAGAGTCTTCAGAAGAAACAAAAGAGCAAGAAGAAGTTACTCAGCCACAATTTATCAAAAAAACCATGACACCGGTAACAAATGTAAGCAAGTCAATTACTTCACAGGAGGATAAATCAAAAGATGAGGAAGATCTGGAGATACCGGCATTTATAAGAAAGAAAATGGGAGAATAGTAAATTAAGAATAAAAATAGCCTGAAATCAGGCTATTTTTAATTGAACATAAATATTGATACAATAACTATGCTCATGTTATACTATGAACATATTATTTATACATTAAATATGCATTGCCCGGTTTGTAGTTCAAAAGAAACCAAAGTTGTAGATTCACGTTTGGCACAAGACGCTATGGCAGTTAGGAGGCGGCGTGAGTGCGTAAAATGTGGATACAGATTTTCAACAGTAGAAGAAATGGAGCTTCTGGATATAGTTGTAGTAAAAAATGATGGCAAGCGTGAGACTTTTCTTCGAGGTAAGCTGGAAAATGGAATTTTGAGGTCACTTGCCAAAAGACCCTATACTCAAGATAAGTTTGATAGATTGATTTATAGCATAGAAAGAGATATACAGAAAAAAAGAAAACGCGAAATAACCAGTAAAGAGCTCGGAGAAATAGTAATGAAGCATCTTAAGAAATTTGATAAAATTGCCTATATACGATTTGCTTCAATTTATCGATCATTTGAAGATGTCAGCGCTTTTGGAAGTGAGGTAAAAGCATTGGCTAAGAAAAAAAATAAAAAATAATTAACCAAATATGATAAAAGAAAAAAAATCCAAAAAAACAGAAGAAAAGCTTCCTGAAATTAAAAAAGAAACAGAAAAACCTGAATTTGATCCAGAGACATTCAAAGAAGATTCAAATGCCGATTTGAAAAAATTAATAGAAGATAATATAAAGTGGTCTCAGGTAATCTACACTCAGAATAAAAAAATCAAAAGAAGGCTTGGTATGATGGTTTTTGCCGGTTATCTAAGATTGTTTATAATTTTAGCACCAATTATTTTAGCAGTTATTTTCCTACCACCACTTATTCGAGATTTAACCCAAGAATATGGGTCTTTTTTCAATGATCTAACAGGAAATCAAATACCTTTTGAGCAAATTGGAAATATATTAGAGCAGTTTGGGTCAGGCTCAGACGTTTCAAAATACCTTACTCCTGAGCAGATGAAAGAGTTAGAATCAGGTCTTCAAAGATAGTAAATAAATTTAATAACCAACAATATGAAGAAGCGCACAAAGATAGTTTGCACACTTGGACCAGCTACTGAAAAAAAGGAGACAATAGAAAGTTTAGTAAACGCAGGGATGAATGTGGCACGTTTGAATTTTTCTCATGGAACTTATGAGAATCATGAGGTGCTTATAAACAATGTACGTGAAATTAGCAAGAAGTTAGATCATCCACTGGCAGTGCTCCAAGATTTACAGGGACCTAAAATTCGAGTTGGTGTACTCCCAGATGAAGGGATTGAATTAAAAGAAGGAGAAACTGCGGTATTTGATACCAGTATCAAGGAATATTCAGGAGAGGAAATTCCAGTGGACTATGCAGAGCTTCATACCCATGTTCAGTCAGGTGAAAGACTACTGCTCAATGATGGAAGAACAGGAACAGAAGTTGAAAAAGTTGAAGGGACAAAAATTTTTGTAAAAGTTATGAATTCCGGAGTTATAACTTCACATAAAGGAATAAATATCCCAGATTCACATTTGACAATTAGCGCTTTAACAGACAAGGACAAAAAAGACGCGCGATTTGGAGTTGAGCATGGTGTGGATTTTATTGCGCTTTCGTTTGTAACCAGTGCCAAGGATATTCTTGATCTTCGTTATTTGATCAAACAGTATGAAGACGAGATGAATATGGATCCAGAGCAGCCGATCAGAATAATAGCTAAGATTGAGCGTGGTGTAGCAGTAAAAAATATCAAAGAAATCATGGATGTGGTTGATGGGATTATGGTGGCTCGTGGAGATCTAGGAATAGAGATTCCAGCTTCAGATGTCCCACTTACTCAGAAAAAATTAATCGATTTAGCGCTTGACGCTGCAAAACCAGTCATAGTTGCCACTCAGATGTTAGATTCAATGCAAGACAATCCTCGTCCAACACGCGCAGAAGTTTCAGATGTGGCTAATGCTGTTATAGATCACACAGATGCAGTTATGCTTTCCAATGAAACAGCAACTGGGAAATATCCCATAGAAACAGTTCAAACCATGGCAGAAATTATAGAGAAAACTGAAAGCTCTGCATATGATGATCTGCATCTCCGAGAAAAATCTACCAAATCTCACAGTATTGATGATGTTATCAGTCAGATGTCCAGACTTGTGGCTGAACAAGTTGAGGCAAAATTAATATTAGCAGCTTCTATAAGTGGAGAGACTGCCAGATTAATTAGTCGTCATAGACCAGAACTTCCTATAGTAGTTGCCACAAATACAGATCGAGCCCGACATCAATTAAATCTTTCATGGGGGGTTCAACCCTTTATATTGCCTCAGTGTAGCAGTATCGAAGAATTGGTAGAGAGATCAGTGGTCTATCTCAAGAAAAATAAGTTTGTAAAGATAGGGGATAAAGTAATAGTAGTGGCAGGTGAGCCTGTTGGGCAATCAGGTCATGTAAATGTGCTAGAAGTTCGAGAGGTGGACTAATTTTGCCCAAGAAATTTAACTATGATATAATAATCTAGCCCGCTTTGGGCTAGATTTTAATACCATGAAGAAAAGTTCTACACAAAAAGAGAATATTTTATGGTTCAAAGACATCTCTATTGGAGATGTATCTTTGGTTGGAGGAAAAAATGCATCTCTTGGAGAGATGTATTCCAAATTGACCAAAAAAGGAATTGCAGTACCAAACGGTTTTGCTATGACTGCAAGTGCTTATTGGTCTTTTTTTGATGCGGCTGGACTGAAGAAAAAAATTAAAACAGAATTAAAAGGATTGGATATTACTGATATTCAAAATCTTAGAAAAAAAGCTACCAAAATACGAAAGATGATAATGTCAGCAAAACTTCCAGAAGATATCAAAAAAGATATACTTAGTTCTTATAAAAAATTATCAAGTATTAAAAATGCACCTGTAGCAGTTCGCTCGAGTGCAACAGCAGAAGATTTGCCAGAAGCCAGCTTTGCCGGACAACAGGAGAGTTATCTAAGTGTTCGTGGAGACGCAGCCTTGCTTGAGTCAGTTCAGAAATGCATAGCCTCACTTTTTACAGAAAGAGCCTTGTCATACCGAGAAAAACGCGGCTACAATCATTTAGAGATTGCCCTGTCAGTAACAGTTCAACAAATGGTTGGTTCAGACAACGCAGTTAGTGGGGTTTTGTTTACAGTAGACACAGAGTCAGGATTTGATGGTGTGGTGCTGGTAAATGCTTCATATGGATTAGGTGAATATGTTGTAAAAGGAAAAGTAATTCCAGATCAGTATTTTGTTTTCAAAGAAGGTCTAAGAAAAGGTAAAAAATCTGTAATTAGTAAAATTCTTGGCACCAAACATATTAAGTTGGTTTCAGGAAAAATCAGAGGAACCAAACAAGTAAAAGTTTCAAAAACTGCACAAAATAAGTTTTGTCTTACAGAAAAAGAAATACTGCAACTTGCAAATTGGGGCATGATTATAGAAGAGCACTACGGAAAAGCACAAGATATAGAGTGGGCCAAGGATGCCAAATCAGGAAAATTATATATAGTTCAATCACGTCCAGAAACAGTAAAAGCTCGAGAAAACGCAGCAGTTATAGAAACATATAAACTCAAGACCAAAGGAACACTACTAGCTTCCGGAGTCGCAGTAGGTCAGAAGATCGGTGCTGGAAATGTTCGTATTATAGATTCACCAAAACAAATGAAACTTTTCAAAAAAGGTGAAGTTTTGGTAACTAGAATTACAGATCCAGACTGGGAACCGATCATGCGTATAGCGTCAGCCATAGTTACAGAGCAGGGTGGAAAAACATCACACGCAGCCATAGTTTCAAGAGAAATGGGGGTTCCCTGTGTGGTGGGTGTTCGAGAGGCTCGAGCAAAGCTCAAAACAACCAAATCAGTAACAGTTAGTTGCGCAGAAGGAGAAGAAGGAAGAATCTATAAAGGTGTTCTGCCTTTTGAGCTCAAAAAAACAAATATCAAGAATGTCCCAAAGACAAAAACCCAGATAATGATGAATATTGGAGATCCGAACAATGCCTTTCCATTGTCATTTTTGCCAAACGATGGAGTTGGTCTAGCAAGAGAAGAGTTTATTTTTAGTAATTTTATCAGAATTCATCCATTGGCTTTGGTTCATTATACTAAATTGAAGGATAAAAAAGCCAAGAAAAAAATAGCTGATCTTACCAGAGGATACAAGAAAAAACCGGATTATTGTGTGGATAAACTTGCCGAGGGAATTGGTCGTATAGCTACAGCATTTTACCCAAAGGAAGTGGTGGTTAGACTTAGTGATTTTAAAACCAATGAATATTCTTCACTGATTGGTGGAGCAGAATTTGAACCAAAGGAAGCCAATCCTATGCTTGGTTGGCGAGGAGCAAGTAGATATTATTCCAAGCAGTATAAACCAGCTTTTAAGCTTGAGTGTGAAGCATTGAAAAAAGCAAGAGATGAGTGGGGACTAAGCAATATTACAGTCATGGTGCCATTTTGTAGAACACCGGAAGAAGGCGAAAAAGTTCTTAAAACCATGTCAGATTTTGGATTGAAAAAAGGCGAGAATAATCTTAGAGTTTATGTAATGTGTGAAATTCCCTCAAATGTGGTCCTGGCAGATGAATATGCCCAGGTTTTTGATGGGTTTAGCATAGGAACCAATGATTTGACCCAATTGACTCTGGGGGTAGATCGAGACTCAGCAGAAATCAGTCATATTTATGATCATAATAGTAAAGCAGTAAAAGACTTGGTGGCCGGAGTTATCAAAACAGCACATAAATACGGCAAAAAAGTTGGAATATGTGGTCAGGCTCCAAGTGACAGTCCTGAGTTTGCAGAGTTTCTATTGCAGCAGGGAATAGATAGTATATCACTTAATCCAGATACTGTAGTTTCAGCCCGAAAACATATTGCCTATGTTGAGAAAACACTTGGAAAAACCGGAAAGAAAACCAATAAGAAATTTGTCAGTCTGGTAGCGGTGATTGGTGCGATGGGTCTGGCGCTTGTTGGTCTTGGTGGAGGTTGTGCAAATATTATCGATCCTGGATTTGACGCAGCACCACAGGATTATCAAACAATAACGCCGGCAGAGATTCGCGACAAAGCAGTTCAAAAAGCAGTAAAAGAAAAAGATCAGGAATTTGAAGCCAGACATTCAAAACTCAAGATCAGAAGTTTTGCTTCTTTTGAAATGGAATATCCAAGTATGTGGAGTGTGGAGCAGTGGAATGGCGGGGTTACCCTCTATTCAGAAGATGAAAGTGAATATTTAAGCATCTTTGATCAATTAGTTAATCATCCAGTTAAGGAAGGAGATAAGGAAGTTTATAAGGTTGGAGAGATCTTGGCAAAGAAGTATACTGCACAAAATACAAAAAAGCAGAGTGTTATGATAATTGAAATAGAATTGCAAGATGGAAATATTTTAGAAATAAATTCAAATAGTGAGAGATGGGAAGAAATAGTGTCAACTCTAGAAATTACAGGTTTAGCAGGTGATCAGAAACCGGTATTGAATCACTGGGATGTTCGAGAAGGGAGAATATGTTCAAATATGCTGGTTTATGCTCGAGAAGACAAAGAAGTAGGTGAGTGTATCGTATATGAGTCACCATGTGAAATACCAGAGGGTTGGTATGTTTGTGATGCAGATGATTTGTAGATAGCTTTGGGTAAAAAGAATTAAATTCGCCACAACAAGCGGATTTTTTTAATTATTGACTTTTTTAATAAAATATGATAAATTTTTGATCAAACCGCGTCACACCCATGGGAGGGACAAGATCGATGGGGAAGTTTGATTACAGCAAGGCCAAGGTGGACGGCAAGTGCCCGTACTGCCACGGCAAGAATCGCCACACCAAGAACCAGCGCAACATGTGCCGGGACGGTACCTTCAACCGTCCCAGCAAGAAGTCCGGCGGCGTCAAGGGAGCTGGTCAGCAGGACCACAAGAAGAAGCGCAAGAAGAAGACCTCGCGCGGCAAGTAGTAGGCACTACGCCGCAACTTCGAGCGCCGGGTGGGTGTGACAACAGGGAGATCCTCGATCCGGTCGCAATGGCGCGGCCGGTTCGGGGAAGGAAAATACAGCTTATTGGGCTGTTTTTTATTTTTCTGTCATCCCGAGCGAAATGACCTAGTGAAACTAGGGAATGTAGCCGAGGGATCCCTGTCTACGCAGGTAGTTGTTTAAATTGATCTTTCAGTCTTGACAAAAACCTCCAAATTTAGTATCATATTCACACTATATAAAAAATAATATTGAATATATGGGAATGAGAAAAAGAGTTCGCACTAAGTGGAAAGCTGACCGAAAAGAGCAGATCCGCAAGATTAGTGCGCAGCGCCTGAAAAAGGCCACCAAAGCAGCTGCAAAAGCAACAGCCAAACCAGCAGCTAAATCTACAGCTTCAAAAGCTGAAAAAAAGGAAGAGGTTAAGCAGGCTGCATAATATTGTGAGATATTTACGTTTGTGCTATAATGTTCAAGCATTTCAACTGGCTGTTAAATACTAACAGCTTTACGGACCGGTAGTTCAATTGGTTAGAGCACCGCCCTGTCACGGCGGAAGTTGCGAGTTCGAGTCTCGTCCGGTCCGCTTAATTAAAAAATTCGGCTTTAGCCGGATTTTTTAATTAAGTCTGGATCAGAGACGGGACTCGAACTGGGGGTGGTAGGGGGCGCAGCCCCCTACGTGCCGAGGAAAGTTCACGAAAACCCGAAGGTTTTCGTGGGAGGCCGAAGGCCGACGTGAGAGTCCTGGCCTTTGGCAAGGTTCTCGTCCGGTCCGCTTAATTAACTTGGTTAAATTAGCCAAGTTTTTTGTTGGGAAAATAGGGCGACATGACTCACCCAAACCTTCCGTGTTATACTATAGACAATTATTTTAATTTTATGTCAACATCAGTTTTTTTACTTGTAATTGCAGCAACCATAACTCACGCTCTCTGGAATTTTGCAGCAAAAAAAGTCTCCGGGGATATAGCAGTGATATGGATTGGTTTGATGATAGCTGTCATTGTTTTTTTTCCACTTCTACTCTTTCTACCTACTGAACAATTTCATTTTACAGAAGTCCTTCCTTATATTCTTGCATCTGGCATATTACATACATTTTATTTTCTTGCTTTATCCAAATCGTATAAGTACGGCGAAATCTCAACGGTATACCCACTTGCCAGAGGTCTGGGAATATCCGGTACCTTCTTAGGAGCATATATTTTATTACAAGAACAAACATCACTATTTGGCTTTATAGGAATATTACTAATTTGTTTTGGAGTATTCGCTATTGGAAAGGATAGTCTAAACAATAAAAAAGGGGTCAGGTTTGCATTCGTTGTCGGGGTGACTATTTCAGGGTATTCCATTATAAATAAAATAGCGGTTGGTATATCACATCCCCTTTTCTATTTACTGAGTTATACATTTATTTATACGCTTTTTTTAGCTCCTTATGTTATCTTGAAAGAAAAAATGAAATTAAAGAAAGCATGGAAAAAATATAAAAAAGAATCCATTGTTATTGGTATTGGGGCTGTTGGCACATCGCTTATGATATTATTTTCCTTTCAGCTAGCAAATGTCAGTTATGTTGTAGCTTTAAGAGAATTTGCAGTTATATTTGGAGCTATCCTTGGCTTCATATTTCTAAAAGAACGCCTATCTCTGGGGAAAATCATTGCCATACTTCTGATAATAGTAGGAGCTATTCTGCTTAAATTTGCATAATTTCACGTTAAAAAAATTCGAATCACATTCTGTCGCTCCAACAGACCTGACTTCGCTTATTTTGGCGGAGTTTTTTATTGCAAATAAAAAATACCCAATCTCCTATATGATTCTAAACACATCAGAGTCATATTTCGTTTGGGTATTTTTTTAATTCGGAACGCGGTGACCTTATGAATAGTCATCCCTGTAGGCTCGCTCTTTCGCGCCCTCACGTTCCTGTCTCACAACTATATCTCGACCAGTTGCCAGCCGCTTGGCGGTACTTCTCGGGTATCCTCTTGATTAGAGGGAGCTACTCCTCCCAGCGCCCCGTCTTCTGCCGCCTCACCTGCCGGTCGAGGAAGTCCCCATACTGGGGGCTGTATTTCGGCATCCCGTGGGGGTACTTGGGGTCCAGCTTGGTATAGGGGTCGCCACCGAGGTTGCGCGTGCTCCTCTCGGCATTCGTCCACTCAGGGGAGTAGGGGTCGTATTTTCGCCCACTAAAAGACATCTTTACCTCCATAGGTATCCATTGACGCCCTTAGGATAACACTTTATTCCAGGGGTGTCAATGCATGATCACAAAGGATCTGAATTAAACTTTTTTGTTATTAATCTAAGATGTGTGAGTATATTTTACTAAAAAAAGTTCCCTCACCACCCATACTTAGCTCAGAATTCGAGTCTCGTCCGGTCCGCAAATGAGACTGCATTCATTTTACTTTTTACGCAAAGTCTTGTACACTTACAGTTGTAATTAATAAACCAACATATATGGGAAACACACCTATGAGCCCTGAGCAATTACGCGCAATGGGTATAGACACTACAGGGGGTACTGAACATAATTCACCCAACTCACTATTTGCGACTTATCTTGAAGAATTCAAAGGGTTGAACGACACTCAAATACAAGAAGTGCTTACAAAAGCAAAAGGAGGTGAGCCAACACCACAGTCAATGTTAGCTGCAGCTGTAGATTTAGGATATGTAAAAGACGCATCAGAATTTGACCTGAAACATTTCGATGCACTACACGAAAAATCAACAGATTATGGGACATATCTTGTGGAAACAGGACTTTGCACACAAGAACAAATCGATGAAGTACTCGAAAGTTTGGGGGAAGAGGCAACACCAACTTCTATTGGACAAGCCCTTGTTGATGAAAAAATTCTCCGTCGAGATGTAAAAGATGTACTGCTTGCAGGATTTGCCGCTCAAAAAATTAACTAAATCCACCCTCATCTTGTTCAATTCCTGTAAGTGACAAAAAGTTCGAATCACTTTCCATTGTTCTTACAAAAAACCTCGCTGATTAGCGAGGTTTTTAAAAATTTGATTTCCTTTTTACTTTCTAAGCACGCCACGCTCCTTTGGTGGTTCAAGAGTTTTCTCCGACTCTGGATTTTCATTTATTACTACCTTCCCATCAATAATTCTATACTCCGGCCATTTCTGCTCAAATTCCTCTCTGCTCATATTGCCAAAGGCAACATCAGTTGCATCATTAGCTCTTTTAGTGTCATCTATCATTGTTTCGGTAAGCTCTGCCTTTCTCCCTCCTGTGAGAGGTCTTTGAGCGGGGTCTTCATATCTATCACTTGGTGATCTTTTTACAGCCATATATGTATGTTAATTTATTTTATTATTTAGACGAACTATACATTATATTTATTTTTTTGTAAAATGCTTGTGGGTAAATATTAAACAAAATGAGATGTATAGTTAAAAATCTTTTTTTGAAATATTTTATTTAAAGCTAGTTCATAAATACCTCATTTGATTCTATTACATTAAAAAAAGTTCAAATTATGTTCATATGATTCCCACAAATTTAAAAACAACCTATTTGGGTTGTTTTTAAATCCTCAATTGTTTCCTAAATTTTAGAAAAAAATAGTCGGGTTGTCGGGCGCAGTTCTCCAATTCTACGCCCGATTTCCCTTGCTTGCCAAGCTCCTTTCTCGGCATTAGTGTCAGTCGGTCGGCTCCGTCGCCGCCCGGGCCGTGTTCTCCATCAACTCCAGCATGCGCCGAAGCATGAGCTCGATGCGCCGCGTGGCCTTGGAGGCTTCCATGGTCTCCTCGTCCATGCCTACCTTGAGCAGATCAGCGGAGTCGTAGACCGCCGCCGCGACGTAGAGAAAGCCGTAGATCGGGAGGATCACCGGCAGGCTCAGGGGGGCACTGAAGGCAGCCAAAGTCACAAGGGCGTAGATCCCGGAGACGAAACTGGTGAACATGGTCTTGGTGATGACCATGGCGCCTGTCTTGTGTCTCTTCGGAAGTGCCGCGTTGGTGATGACGAACCAGGCCAGGCCCGCGATCTGGGCCGCGATGGCCACAGCGCCAACGATCAGTTGGGTGGTGTCACTGCCGTACTTGGCTGCGATCACCGATCCCGGAAGCACGATCAGGCTCTGGAGCAGAACCTGCGCGTGCTTCTTGGTGTTCTCGTCGAGGGCGATGATGTCATCTTCGGTCGCCTTGGAGTACAGCGAAGCGAAGATGAGCTTCTTGAGCAGTTTTTCCATTGAAATCGCCCTCCTTGAGCGAGATTCGGGGTTGATTAGTTGAACTGAATTCATAGATGTTTTCAACACTTGAGCTGCAAGTCCTAGAAACATCTATGAATCAAAAAAGCAAGGGATAGTGATTAAAGAGCAGAATGAAGAAATCTATCATAAAAAAGTTATATTGTCAAGATGATCAAATAATTAATTGCCTTTAATAAGCCTTTTTCCACTTTAAAATAAAAAAGAGCCTTTCAGCTCTTTTTTAAATCTTTCTATACAAACTAATTATATTTCTCATCATCCCAATTCTCAGAATCTGCCAGAAGTTCAGCAGCATAGGCCTTAGCTTCAGCCTCTTGATTTGCTTCAAAACTTCTGGTAGTTGGAACATAACTTAGATAATCAAAACCGTCATCTGCTGCTGGCTCACCATGAGCTGACACTTCATATTTGCCACCATCCAAATCAATTTTTACAAATACAGAACCTTCTGCTCCCCGGTCTTTCCAGGTTTGGGGCGCGTCTTTTTTTTCTGAAGTAGAAATTTCAATCCTTTGTCCTTCTCTTGTTGGGTCTGCCATATTTTTTATATTTAATAATTAACTATTCTAATTATACAATATAGCTGAAAAAGGTCAATTATAGTTATCTATAGCCAAGTTTGATCTTTAAATCCTTCAACCTAGCATAAAATCCAGCAGTGTGAATAGAATTTAAACCTAGCTTCTCATGATCATAGTGATGCATCCATTCATGGACCAGAGTATCAAAAAAAGTTTTCGAAGCTAGAATTTGACCTCTTACTGCAGTTCTATTATTTATATAAATATATTTGGATTGCGGACGATAATATCCATATTGCTTGAAAGCAACCCGGTTTTGGCGTTTGTTATGATATTGATTTTTGTCAGAAATTTTAAGTTTAACAATTCCAATTCTTGCTAAATCACCAAGCTCATCAAGAAGTTCGGTTCCAATAGATTGCCTGGATTCAAAACCAAGTTTTGAGCCAAGCAGAGTAGAGGATAGCTCAAGAGCCCTCTCAGAAATAGGAAATTTAACTTTCATTATTCTGTTGCTCCTGTTGTAGTTTAATTTCTTAAAAAACATAGACCTCCATTATACCATCTTTTTTTTAATTAAGGCGAGCAATGCGATTGCCGAATTTCACTATGAGGACCTTTTTTTATTTTTCATGATTTGTATTAGTTGTATGTGAGTCTGTAGTATAAAGACAGATGAGACAATCCGCAGTCCCCTTGTTGCTGCTGAAAGCAGAGCAACAAGAGAGACGAGGACGGCGAAGCTGTTTTTATACTACAGACTCACCCTAGACTCTGATCATGAAAAATAAAAAAAGGTCCTCATAGTGTCCGGCAAAGCATTGGGAGCGAAGGAGGGGGCGCTCCCGCTTCAAACCAGACACTACGAAGACCTTTTGAATTTTTAATATATAATTATAGCAGATATTAAGGCTTTTGTCAAGCCTCTAAATATCTTATTTAACAGCTTCAACAATTTTTTTGAATACCTTTGGTTGATTTTCAGCAATATCAGCTAGGATTTTTCTATCCAAGTCAATATTTTTTTTCTTCAAACCACCAATAAATTTACTATAATTTGTACCAAGATCACGAACAGCAGCATTTATTTTCACTTGCCAAAGAGCTCTTCTGGTTCTTTTCTTAACTTTTCTATCTTTGTAGGCATGTGCTCCAGCTTTGGTATCGGCTGTTTTAGCGAGCTTGATAAGTTTTCTACGTCCACCTTCAAAACCTTTTACCCTCTTCATCAGAGATTTACGCTTTTTTAGGTGTTGGGTTCCTCTTTTTACTCTAGGCATATTTTATTAGTTATAAGGCAAAGCTTTCAAAATAGTCTTGTTCATGGTCTTTGACATTGTTTTGTCACTGCGTTTATTTCTCTTAGTTTTCCCACTTTCTCGTGCATTAAAATGATCCTGTCCACCAGTTCTTTTGATAATTTTTGTTCCTTTTTTGGATTTTTTGACTTTAAGTCTCTTAGCTGTTGCTTTGTGAGTCTTTAATTTCGGCATATTTTTGTCTAATTCACTAAATTTGAAGTGCTATGATTATATAGTATAAGGGCTATTTCGTCAAGTGGTGGTTCTGTGTATACTTATAAGGGCTCAAAAGGTCTGAAAAGCCAAAAAAGCTTAAAAGGCTGTGAACGATAATTGATCAATGTGTCACGCGCCGTTCGATCCGAATTATCTGGATCATCCGTAAATCCGCATACCCCCGAGCCAGTATCATGAATGCATCAGCGAAACACAGTAGTCTTTAAGGATCTATCTGCAAATTCGAGCATTCTTACTATTTCTTGGCTATAATAGCAGTTATTTTTCTTCCTTGTCTGGTAATAGCCTGCTCAGTTCGCAGATCAATATCTTCTGCAATTTTATCAATAAATTTTTGAACAGTGTCGCCAGCAAGGTCTTTTTTGGCATTTTCTCTTCCTCTTAGGATAAGTTCAATTTTTACCTTGTCACCACGATTTAGAAATTTCTCAGCTTGAGATTTTTTAACTTCCATATCATGTTCACTTATTCTCATGGAAATTCTTACGCCTTTCATTGTGCTTACATGGGAATGAGCCTTTTGCTTACGAGCCTGTTTTTCTTTTTGGTATTTAAATTCAGAAAAATCAATGATTTTAGCAACAGGAGGATCAGATTTTGGATTGATTTCAACCAAATCAAGTTCTTTTTCAATGGCAAGCTCAAGAGCAGCTTCTTTGGTCATTTCCCCAAGTCTTGATCCGTCTTCATCAAGAACTATTAAGTTTTCAGCCTTAATAAACTCATTTTTATTATATTGAGGAATCAATTGTTTTTTTGGTCTTTTTTTTCTTGAAATTCGCATATTAGACGATAAAAATAATGGTGGAGATGCTGGGAATTGAACCCAGGTCTAGACAGCCTACCTTCATATTCTACATGTTTAGCCGCTTTGGTATTTCACTCTAAGCTAAAAAAGCGACAAAATAACTTAGAGCTAATCCTGAATTGCTTTCAAATTAGACCCACAGGAGGAGATCTAATCCTACACTTGATAGGTTGACACCGCGGGACCACTATCAAGTATCATGGGCGCGATGACTGTGGCAATTAAGCTACAGTAGCAGCAAGTGTTGGAACACTGAAAGCGTTAGCTACAGCATTCTTAACTCGCTTGTATACGTTTGCACGTAAGAATTTGCTTGTTATGTTTACGAGGATCAAGCAACCTCGACATGCATATGAGAGATAAGTAACTCTATCTATCGAGTCCTTTCACCCCCATTTGGCAAAATTAATTCTCAAGCTTGGCTTTTCGTATTTCACGGTCTATTTCTCGTTTCTTGATAGCTTGACGTTTGTCATGCTTTTTCTTTCCGCGAGCTATGCCAATCTCAAGTTTTATATTGCGACCCTTAGTATACACTGAAATAGGTATGATTGTCAAGCCCTTTTCTTGAGATTTTCCTGTTAAATAAGCGATTTCTCTCTTACTCAGAAGCAACTTTCTTGTTCTTTTTGGGTCATAATCAGTTAAAATTCCGGCATATTTATAAGCTGAGATTTGAGCTTGCTTAAGAAATGCTTCATTTCCTTCTATAACAACAAAAGCTCCTGCTAAATTCATTTGATTATTTCTAACAGCTTTTACTTCTTGTCCAGACAATACTAAGCCAGCCTCAATAGTCTCTAGGATTTCGTAGTCAAACCTTGCTCTTTTGTTTTTTGCATATGTAGTCATATTAATTACAATTTTACACTCAATTTGGTATTTTGCCAAGTATAGCAAAATCATGTATAATTAACTTGAAAATTTTAAGAATAAATGACCTGTAAAAGGTCTGAATTTATGTTCAAATTAAGAAAAAATAAAATTGAACCATCTTTTATAATTTTTGCATTTGTGACCTTTTCTTTAATTGCCCTAACAGCACTTATTTTTTTGTTTATATTTAATTCTAAATCACAACCAAAAGTAGATAGAGAAGATGTTTATCAAGTTTTGATTCAAGAAGATCAGGATGAGCAGAAAAAAGACCAGCAGATAAATGTTTCAAAAGAGTATCAAATCTATATGGCTGATCTTATGGCAAGTGTTAGTAATTTTGAAGCTGGTCAGCAGGAATTTACTGTTTGGCTTGAAAATGCTTTTTTAAGTGTCAGGGTTCCAATAGAAAAATTAGATATTCATCTGCAAGTGTTGCTAGAGCTAAAGCAAGAATTTAAAACTTCAGAATATCAAGACTTAAAAGAGAAGTCTGTAGAATTAATCAGTGGAATTTTAAATAACCAATAAAATGAAAGACGTACTTACAAAGGGTTTGGGAATTTTATCTGGATTCGTAGCAAGTCTTTCTCTTTTGATTTTATATCTGGTACCAACCAGATTGTCATTTGTTCTGGTAATAGCAATTTGGTGGATGATTTTATTTGCTACCAATCGTGTTTTTAAATTTGGCTCAAAGAGTTTATTTCTGCACTTAAGCAGTTCAGTTGCTTCAATTGCACTTTTCAGTCTAATAGAGTGGGAACCTCTGCTTTGGTTTTTGATTATTGTATCAGGTTTTCTTTTTTTTATTTTGTGGGAATGGTCTGTGATGCTGGTGCGTAAAACTAGTGGAATTAAATATAAAACCTGGAGAAGAATTACCATGATGATTTGGGTTTTTAATATGTATTCTTTCTTTACAGTTATATTTGCTATTAGAATTTTTTTCCAAGGAACTCCAATGTGGCTCCTAAGTTTGGTCGGTGGAGTTTTTGCCGGTTTTGGGGCGGCCATGATTTGGGATCAGTATTTTGAGGGAAATATCAAGAGTTTTACGCTCTGGATTTTAATTTTGAGTATAATAACCATAGAGCTGATGTGGATTATGCAGCTTTTACCTCTTGGGTATTTGATTTTGGGGCTGTTGTTGACTTGGATATGGTATATATGTCAATTATTTATAAGATTTAATTTAACTAAGCACGGGATTTTGTGGAAAAGCCAAAGGTGGTTTTTGTTGGTCAATGCTTTGCTATTTTCCGCAGTGCTTTATTTTGTAAAATGGATATGAAAAACGCGCCACATCTTCCTCCAAAATCTTGTTCAATAAAAGCCAAACATAATTGGCATGTTTTGAAATGGGCTATTTCTGTGATTTCACTTGCTCTTATTGCTGGAGTGGCAGCATCTTTTATTGCTTTTAGTTGGTTATGGCCTCTTACAAGTACCGACGGTTATTATTTGGTAAACTATAGTCAAAAAGAGGATGAACAATTATTGCAAGATCCCATGCTGGTAAGACATGTTCGCCAGAGAACAGTTAGCTTGTATGATAGTTCAGAATTTAGCCAATCTGGCATATATCCAAAACAAGCAAAAATTGGCAATTCTATTTTGCTTAGCTCTGATGGATGGTCAGTGATGCCCAGTAAGTTATTATTACAAAAAAACACTAAAAACTTAGTCGGTATAGATGATCGAGGCGCGCAAAAAAAAGTAGAAGAAATTTTAAATGATAAAATCAATGGTTTTTCATATATCAAGTTTAGTGGTTCAGATTTTCGGGTAACTTCTTTTGCAAAATGGGATGAAATTAAATCTGGTTACAATGCTTGGGCAATAAACGGGGTTTGGAAATCAGTAAAACTGGATAAATACCAAACCAAAGAAGTAGGTGACTATTCATTGATTGGTGCAGAAGATCTCTATAGCTTGGATAGTATTTCAGAAGATCAGAATTTAGTGATAAATAGCAAGGGTGATTTTCTTGGGTTTATAGAAGGTGGTTATTTAAAATTAGTTTGGAGTGTTGAAAAACAATTACCATTTATTTTAGAAAATGGCATTCTGCCCAAGAACACTTTTGATCTCAAAGGACATTTTATCGATGGTTGGGTTGATCAGGAAACAGAAGTCTGGAATAAGCAAACTGGATTTTATGTAGCTTCAGTAACAGCTAAATCAGGATTTGAGAAAGGGGATATTATATTGCAATTAGATGGTACAGCTATTACAGAAGTAGATTTTATGAGGTTGGTAAGTTTATCTGCAGATAGTTTTGAAGTTCAGATTTTGCGAGCTGGAGAGTTGATGGATTTAAAGATAAATAAATAAGTTTTATTATTGACATTAAGCAATTTAAATGATATTTTAAAACATTAGATTTTTCAAAAATAATCAAACCATATGTTTAATAATTTCAAAAAAGCTCAGAGGAAATGGAAAAAAATTATCAGTATATCAGTACTCTTTGCTTTTATCGGTTTTACTTTGTCATTTAGTTTTCCACTGCAATATAGGGCAGACGCTCAGGTTTTGATAATTTCTCAAACCAGACAAGGAGTTGATCCTTTTACAGTGGCCAGATCAGCAGAGAGAATAGGACAAAATCTGGTTGAGGTTATGGGTACAGGTGATTTTTTTAATAAAGTAAAAATCAATTCAGGGCAGAAAGTTGATTGGAGTTTTCTCGACGGATTAACAGAGCGAGAAAAGAGAAAATTATGGAAAAAAACCGTTGCACCTTCAGTATCATATGGAACAGGTGTTTTGAACATTAGTACTTATCATACAGATCCGGTACAAGCTGTTGCGCTTGCCAGCGCAGTCTCTGATGCGCTTATCAAAAAAGGTTGGGAATATGTTGGTGGAGATGTAAACATAAAACTTGTAAATCATCCGGTTGCAACTCCTTGGCCGGTCAGACCAAATATTGCATTAAATACACTGCTTGGATTTATTTTGGGATTTTTTATTTCATCAGTATCTATTTTAAGAAAATAAAATATGCCTGTGGCAAAACAAAATGAAAAAATTATTCATTATGTCTATGATCATATTTTTGCATTATTAGATTTTTCAGATGTAGTAGAAGAAGAAATTGAGAAAACAGTTCAGGATTTATTTGATATTATTTTTACCAGATTTTCAGTTCGGGTTGAAAACCAAGCTGAAGAATTGGGGAAAACAAAGGAACTTGAAAAGCTTTTTAAATCAGAGGATCAAGAAAAAATGAAAGATTTCATCCATAAAAATATTCCTAATTTTCAGGAAATTATCTTGGAAGAGATTGATATTGTGCGAGCTCATTTTCTGGAATTTTTGGGGCATGCAGAACCTCAGCCCCAGACAGTTTAAAAAAATTCTATGCCTGTAAAAAAGAAAACTTCAAAAACCAAAACTCCAACAAAAAAGCCATCTAAAAGAGCTGATATTTCTAAGTTGCCTGTAATAAAGCCACAAGGAAAAAAAACTAAACAAACTGATCCGGTTTATGAAGATCTGGTTAAGATTTACAAAGATTCAAAAAAAGAATTAGAAGAATTAGAAAAAGAGGCAGTTGAGCTTAGAAAAGAAATATTAAAGCTTAGTGATAAACAAAAAATAAAGAATATTTTAGAAGACATAACAGAAGATAAAATTTAATTATGCCTACTTCAGGAGAACAATTACAAAGAGAGAAGTTTGAGGCTGCTAAAATGGAAGTGCAGAAGTTGCATAGGGCACTACAAGATAGCATAGATGATGCAGAAGCTTTTAGAGCTATTTTTTTGGATTTAGTTGGTGAAGATCTAAATGAAAAATTTGGATTTTTTATGGTTGGTTTTGGTTCTAAACTCGAGTCCCATGTTAGGCGTTCTGAAACCCATCCACAAATTTTTAAATCTAAGCGTAATAGAGAGTTGATGCTCAGCGCTGTTAAAGCTTATGTGGGTTTAAGTTTTGAAGATGCCCAGAAAATGGCCTCTACAGCTGTGCCTGGAAAAGCTTTAGAAACTTCTGAATCGGAACCAGATGGTCCTGCTGGTGGAAAAACCACCAAGGAAAAAGAACCCAAAGATCCAGAACAAGAAAAAAAAGAACTATTGCAGAAAATAAAGGCAGAATGGAGTAGTGTTTCTTCAGATATTGGATTTGCTGTAACCATAGACCAAGAAAAAGAATGGACACTTGAAGATCTAAAGATGCTTGAGGGGCAAGCACAAATCATGTCAGATATATATAGTAGCGAGCTCGGCACTCTTGTAAAAGCAGAACCAAAAAACAAGCCAGTAATTTATCTGCACAGAGCCAGTCACGAGGCGGGTGTTTATAATTTAACATCAGGAGGAAATATTGAATTTACAGTTTCAGAAGGTTGGCAAGATCGATTTAAGGAGATAGCCATGAAATATGCCAAATGGGCTAGAGAAATAAGGCGTAAAATTGAAGACGAATACAAAACTACTCATTTTGTTAAGTTGCATAGAGCAGAAGAGTGGACTGCTCAAGACTTGGGGAGTGTAGAAGACCAGACTGCCATGATTGAAAGACTTAGTAATCAAATTTTTGGTGGAACAACAGTAAAAAGAGCATTACCTCTAAAAAAATCTAATGTAAAATTGCATATACATCCAAGTACCAGTACAGTGAGAACAGAAATTAAATCCAAAAATGTACACTTTTCATTGGCTGATAGTAATTTAAATGAAACAGAATTAAGTGCAATTTTTAGAAAATACCGAGATGATGCGAGAGCAGAAGCCGGCATGGACCCATATACTGAAGAAGAAGAAAAAGTTGAACCTTTAGAAGAAAAACGTCGAAGAATAGAAACAAGTTACCGAGATAATTTCGGAGGAGTTACCATAAGAGACATTGAACAGTGGACAGACGAAGATTTATCAAGAATTGATGGGCAGTCACCACATGCCAGATATGCTTATGATACTGTCAGGTCGAGCGTTGGTGTTTTTAGTAGTGCGCCCAAAGTAAAAATTGATCTTTTCCCTCCTTCTTCATCTGAAACAAGTGGTTTAATCAAAGAAGGAGATAAATATATAATAAAATTAGTAGTTAGTGGAGATGATTGGGTACTTGGAGAATTGAATGTTTATTTGGAGCAATATAAAGATGCAGTTTCAGGAGGCACTGAAGCAAAAGTAGTGCCTAGTGCACCAAAAGCAGAAAAAGGAGATGTTGTTGATGTAGATAAATTGAAACCTGGGACTTATGAGTTGGTAGATGGGGCTGGTGAGACTAAGAAACTTTCTTCTTCAGAAAAAATAAGAGGAGCTATAGAAAAGTTGCAAGCAAAGTATCCAATTTTGGATTTTGCTTTTGCAGGCTCAGATGTTGCATGGGGAGGATTTGATTTTGAAAGATTTGAAAGCGAAAAAGTGGCACAACATATTTTAGAGGTTCTTGCTGTAAAAATGGATGCAGTTCCAGATTCTCATCAGATTGAAAAAGTATATATTTATCCTCCCCAAGTTTCCTTGCCAGCTGCGGCGATGATTTCAGCTGGTAAAACAATTACCATGAAAATGGGTGATGGTTGGGAGGGAAGGTTTGACGATTCTGTTGATGCTTACCTGGTGTCAATCATAGATGAGATTGCACCTTTAACTGAACAGGAAGTGGAAAGTCGAAAAGCAGCAATGGTAGCAGAATATCCAAAGTTGCGCTTCGGAGATAGTCAGGTTGGTTTTGAGGAGTCTGAATTTAGAATGATAGCGAGGCCAGAAGTTGCAAGAGCATTGGCAAGAATTTTTGAAGAATTGGATGAATATGTTGAAGCTGTGGTTATAAGACCAACCGCAGAGTCAAATAAAGCACAAATATTGATGACAGGTAGCGGCAAGGCAAATGTTATGATCCCTTCAACAAAAAATTGGCAACAAGCAGCGCTTGAAATGTCAGCAAATTTAGCAGCGCTTACTGGTCATGAAAGTGTTAGAAGGAGAAGGGCTATGGTCGCTGCTTTTCCAATTGTAGATACTGGAGCTCCATCTGCAAGAGCTCGAGCTGATCAAGCACCTGAAGCCGCACCTATTTCACCTCCTACAGTAGCAGAAGACTTAACATCAACATTAGATGAAACGCCAGAGGCGCCAGCTACACCACCAATTTCACCTCCATCTGCTGAAGCCGCTCCAGAAGTAGAAAAGCCATTGACAGAAAAAGAAAGAGAGCAGATGATCATGGATATTTTTTGGCCTATATGCCCTCTTTTAAATGATAATCTTGAAACACTAACAGACAAACAATTTTCTGCTTTTGTTACCAAAGAAAATGCTCAGAAAATGAAGGATATTTTTAGAGAAGTCCAAAAGAAAATGGGTGCCATATTCATATATGCAGACACAACTCATACAGTTAATTTTTTCCCAGATACATTTTTAGGGGAGTTTGATGTGCAATTACAGTTATCAACCTGGGAGGCAGATGCAAAAAGACTTGCTGAAGAGATAAAAGTGGCTGAGCTTCCGAAAGTTGTTAAGCCTGTTCGTGCGCCAGCTGCTAAACCTACATCATCTACTCCTCGTCCAGAGTCTGCATCTTGGCTTGACGCAGGTTTTCTTGGTTCATCAGTTGAAACAGGCGCAGCTTCTTCGGAAATGGCCCCATCAGACGCTCCTGATTCTTCTTCGGCTAGACCTGAAATAACCCCTGCAATAGAAGCAGAGAAAGAGCTAACCAACGAAGAGAGAGATGCTCTCTTGGATCAGATGACAACTTGGTATCCAAAAATTGGGTTTAATAGAGAGTTGGTACATGACAAAGATAGAAAATATTATATTTCTGATCAAGATTTGCAAAATGTGTTCACAGAAGAAAATGCTAAGAAAATAAAAGATGCAGTATCTCCAGTTGAAAATTTTGTAGATCGAATTGCTATTGATTCAAGTGAAAGTTTGGTAAGTCCTATTGGAGATACGATCTATCTTAATGTTAAGACTTGGGAAGAGGATTTACCGGGATTAGTGGCAGAAGTAGCCGGGATTGCAGATGCTGAAGCTAAAGCTTCGGAAGCGCCTGTTCCGCCACCACCTCCAGAAGCTTCGTCTCTCCCATTACCTTCATTTGCTCCACCTCCAGAAGCTCCACCATCTTCGGAGCTAGTTCCACCACCACCAGAAGCAGAAAAAGAATTAACTAAAGAACAAAGGAATGCTCTCTTAGATCAGATGGAGGTTTGGTATCCAAAAATTAATTTCAGTAGAAGTAATGTTAACAATAAACCAGATGAAGGTTATGTTTCTGACCAAGATTTAATAGCTTTTGCAACAGAAGAAAATGCTACGAAAATACAAAAATTAGTATCTGAAGTAGAAGACCATTTGAGAGAGATTAAATTTGATTCACGTGATAGTGGATTGGATTCCTCGGGTAGTGTTTTATTTCTCAATATAAAAACTTGGGAAGAGGATTTGCCAAGATTGGTTGCACAGGTAGCCGGGACTGCAGAGGCTGAAGCTAGAGCTTCGGAAGCGCCTGTTCCGCCACCACCTCCAGAAGCTCCATCTGCTCCAGAAGCTAAATCCGTCGAAGAAGTTCGTGATCCTTTATTCGAAGAAGCAGTAACAATTGTCAGAGAAAATAAAAATCCAAGCATTTCATATCTGCAAAGAAGATTAAAGATTGGTTATCAACGTTCAGCAAGAATCATAGAACAAATGGAAAAAGCCGGGATTATATCTAGACCCGACGATAAAGGTAGACGACAGATTTTTGATGAGGGAGAAAAAGCAAAAGTTGATCTGGCAGTATCTGAAAAAAAACCTGAAAAATTATTTGATATAAGCACAGTTTATGACAAGCTTAGTTTTAGGCCTGCTCATCTTAATAGAGATATACACAATAGGACAACCTTAGAGGATCCTGTTGAAGAGGATGTTAGAAAAGATTTTGCCACAAAGGAAAATGCCCAAAAAATAAAAGAAGCTTTTGCAGAAGTAGATGAATATATCGGTTATATTCTTATTGTGAATAGCACGGAAGGTACAAGTTTTAAGACTAAGCAAAGAGAGGCAGATAAATGGAATGTTTTTCTTAATATCAATTCTTGGCAAGAGGATTTATCAAGTTTAGTAGAAAAAATAAAAGAAGAAATAGCAAAGATTGCAACAGTTTCACCTCCGGTCGCCGAAGCGCCTGCCCCACCAGAGGCTCCATCAGCTCCTGATCCAGATACGCAATTAGAAGAAACGGATTTTGGCTCTCTTCTTGAGGATTCATATCATGACTTGACACCTCCACCAGAAGAATCAAGTCCTGACATTGATTTGGATTTTGATTTGGTGGATAGTCTTTCTGTTGATGAAACACCACCACCTTCACTTAGACCAGAAGCGCCCCCTTCTCCAAGTCGATTACCAACACCAGAAGCTGAGCCGTCTGAAGATAGTTTAACCACAGAACAACGTTACTTATTAATGGGTCAACTTCAGGTTTGGTACCCTAAAATTTCTTTTTATGGTAGAGAGGCAAATACACCTGGTGACGCTAATTACATAACCGATCAAGAACTTACAGCTTTTGCCACAGAAGAAAATGCTAGAAAATTGCAAGAAATTTTTGCAGAATCAGAAGATTCTATTTTGAAAATTTTTATTATTTCCAGTCAAATTACTAGTGATAGCTCAGTCTTTTTTGGACAAGCTCATATATATTTAAATATAGATACTTGGGAAGCAGATGCTCGTGCAATTGCAGCAGATATTGAAGCTGAGGTTGGTTCGATGCATGTCTTAAATCCTTTGGATATTCCTCCGGAAAGAGTTGAATTTGAAGGTGAGCTTACAAAAAGGCAGAGAGAGGATCTAAAAGTACGTATGGTCGGTTGGAATAATAAAGTTAGATTTGAGACTGCAATGAGAGGTGATGCGGATATATCTGATCTTGAGTTAGTAAATTTATGTACAGAAGAAAATGCAGAGAGATTAAATAGAATATTTAGTGGTATCATTGATAGAATAGATTTTATTCAATTTGATACTGGCAGATTTACTTATTTTGGAGGAACAAGTTCAAGGAATAACAAGGTCTATTTAGTGGCTGATGAAAATTGGTTTGAAAGAGCACAAGAACTTGCAGCGCAGATTAGAAGAAAGGCTGGCTTTCTTCAAATACCTACGGGTGAAACTGGGCATGACAGAAATAAAAGAGAAAAACGTGAATCCTATTTTAACAAAATGGAGGTAGGTACTGCCAGTGTAGAAATGATTCAAAAAGCAAATTTTTGGACAGATGAAGCTCTTGAGACTTTCTGCACAGATCAGAACTTAACAGCGATAACTGATTTTGAAGCTGCAAGAGTAGGCGATGATCGCATGGCAGATTTATTGGAAGGAATTAGTGTCATTGCTCCAGATGATGATTGGGCAGATGAGTCAAGACTTGATGTTAATTTTGATGAGCATCGTCCATATAAAATAATTCTCAAAGCAGGAGATGATATCTCAGCAAAGCTTACAGAATATCAAAGTCATATAGCGCGTTTAGAAACAGAAGAGGTTCAGCCAAGGATGGAGAGGGTTAGAAGAATTTTTGAAATGCATGATACTGATTCTAATATTAGTTTTTTTGACACCAATTCACGTGGTTGGGCATTTTCTCAAATTGAGCAATTTCAGCAAGCTCTCAGATCAGGAGAAGTTGAGTCCATTATTCAAGAAGTTTTAGGAGATGATAGAAGGCTTTTTGAAGGTCAAATGTCAGTTTTTCCTACTGGTCAGATTGCTGATGCTTCTATCTATGACGGTGGGTATATGTCAATTTCTTTTTCTCTTGGTAGCGAAGAAGGTTGGCAAGACAATCTTAGATCTTCACTTCAAGAATTAAAAGATCAGTTAAATAGTGATAGAAATAGAGTAGGTGTAAAAGCAGCTCGTAGAAAATTAGCCAGAACAATGAGGCAGGAAGCAAAAGCAGATGCTAAAAAAACTACAGCCAAATTTCCAGAGGAAATTGGTAGAGGTGGTGAAGTGGTAGAAGTAGATCAAACAAGCAAAGAGATGAAAGCATACCGAGAGTCACAAAAAGCCTACGCAGCTGTCATTGAACAGATTAATAGTCTTAGATTTGGTGGTGTGCGTCTTAGAAGAGAGAGAAAAGAATTACAAGAATTATTAGATTTGGTTGGAGAGACTAGATATGCCATGTCAGCTCATCTTCTGGCTCCAAGACTTCTTGAATTTGATCGAAAGGTTGAAGAAATTATTGCCAGGCTCGAAGGAGTTTCAAGAGAAGATATATATGGAGTAGGTCCACAGGCGCTTAGAAAGAAGACAGTTCGTGGACGAATGGGTCAGGTTTTGGCTGCTGAAAGAGTTCCAAAAACCACAAAGCAGATTAGAGAGGAAGCAGCCCAGCGCACAACACTTGAGCCAAAACCAACTATTGGCCAAACAATGGCAGAAGCAGCAAAGGCAGCTGCAGCTGCCACAGCAGCTGCCACAGAAAGAGGATTAGAAAGAGCAGGCGATGCAGCGGCTGATAAATTCGAAAGAGATTTGAGAGAGACTAAGAGAAGACAAAAAAGAAGAAAACAAGAGTGGCCTGAAAAAGCTAGAGATGCCAAAGAGTGGACTGGAGAGAAGGCTGTGGCAAGCTGGAAAGGTCTTACATCATTTTTATCCAGAGAAAAGAAAAAAGCAGAGGAAGAATCTGGAGATAGTGGGGCAGAAGTTCCTACTCCGGTAGAGTCTACAGAAGAGTCCACTTCATTTGCAGACAGATTAGCCAGGCTTCGTGCTAGAATGCAAGAACGCGGTCCTGTTGTACTTCCTCCTGCTGGTGAGGGGGAGGATGAAGAAAGAGCAGCTGCAATACGCGCCAGACTTCAAGCATTAAGAGGGAGAACTGAACAGCGTGATCCTTTTGCTGTAGCACTTGAAGATGGCTATGAAGAAGCAGAAGGAGATCAAGCAGAGGAAGAAGATGATGTTGATGAAAGAGCAGCCATACGCGCCAGACTGGAAGCCTTAAGAAGAAGATCTGCAGAAACTGGGCCGGAGGAAATGGATGATGCGGGAGTTGAACCGGAAGAAGTGGTTGATGCAGAAGATGAAGACGCTCCTCAAGAAAGAGGTGGGCTTTTTGGTGATATTGCCAAGTCTTATAGACGAGCCACAGCTAGAGAAGAGGTTGAAATAAGCGATTCTCCTTTGCCGACAGAGCCGGACGAGTCAGAAAGTAAGAAAAAAGGACCATCGACAGAAAAAGAAAGAAAAGATAGAAGAAATATGGTGATTGCAGGAACTGCCGGATTAACAGCGCTTGCAGGCGGTGTAATTACTTATCTAGTACTAAAGTCTAGAGCGCGAGAAAAAGAAAAAAGAGAAGCCCAAAGAAGATTGGAAGAACAAATTAGAAGACAGCAAGAAGAAAAAGAAAAAAGAGAAGCAGAGAGAGAAAGGGATTTGAGAGCTGTGTGGGATACTAGAGAGAAAGCAATTGCTCAAATTATGGTTGCCCACGGTGAAGCAGTGATTGAAAAAGGTGATCAGTTTGCCATATCAGATGCAAAAGCACTGATGCACAAAATAAAGCAGGCTGCCATTCGAGATGCTATGTACTATGCATGGGAACCTATACATTTAGTTAATTATTTAAATAATTTAATTGATAATAAATCACTTCCGCCACCTTCTTGGTTAAATGACCTAAATATAAACGAAATAGTATATTTTAATGATATGGATAATTTTACGGAATTTGTTGTGACTAAGCATGGGGCAAATTCAGTAAAAGTTAATCATCAGGGAAAGGTACATTTCTTTTATCATCAGAATCATGAATTTAATCCCACACTGGAAGGTGGTATAGTAGGAAGGCTGATAGCGGAAAAAGGTCAGGAACCTAGAGAATTTAAGCCTGTTTTTGTTAGGATT
>CAZFTR010000009.1:0-41617 GCA_964522405.1 uncultured Gammaproteobacteria bacterium
TCAGAGGAGTTAATCACAGAGCAAATCAGTTCTGTATTTTTGGGTTGTAAAAATATTAAGTGCGAGGAGATTGTATCAGACAGTGGATCAAGTGACAGAACAGTGGAGTTTATAAAGAATCAGTTTCCACAAGTGACTGTTATAGATAATCAGAAAAATATTGGTTTTGGAAAAGGAAATAACCAGGGTTTTGAAATTGCAAAAGGAGAATTTTTACTTTTCTTAAATCCTGACATGAGAGTAGAGCCAGGAAGTTTGGATAAAATATTGGATTGGATGAAAAAAAATCCAAAAGTTGCCATAGCTTGTCCAAAACTTATTGATCAAAATGGAAAGCTAAATCTAGAAGCAACCCCACGCAGGTTTCCAAGATTGTGGGAGCAGTTGGCTTTAATTCTTAAGATTCCACATTTTTTTCCAAAAATATTAGATAAGTATCATATGCGAGATTTTAATACGGATCTTGAACAAGAAGTGGATTCGGTTAGAGGTTCTTTTATGCTTATGCGCAGAGATTTTGTGGAGAAATTGGGCTGGGCTTTTGATCCTAGATATTTTATCTGGTATGAAGATGTTGACATTTGTCGAGAAGCATATAGATTGGGCTACAAGGTTATGTATACCCCGGTTATTTCATGTGTAGATTATGTTGGTCAGAGTTTCAAAAAACGCCAAACACTTTGGAAACAAAAGAATTTTACCCGTAGCATGCTTACTTATTTTCAGAAATGGGAACCTTGGTATAAATGGATATTGATCATGTTGCTTAGGCCGGTTGGAATTACAATGGCTTGGGTCAATGATTTACTTCATGCTCACAAGAACAAAAAATAATATGAAATTATCTGTACATTTGGTAACTTGGAATGGTTCAAAATATGTATTAGGACTTTTTGATTCTCTGCGCAAGCAAGGTTTTAAAGATTGGAAATTATATATCTTGGACAATGCCTCAGAAGATGGAATGCTGGAAAAAATGAAAAAAGAGCTCAAAGATTTTCCAGTTGATTATCAAGTGATTGAATCAAAAGAAAATAGCGGATTTGCTGGTGGTCATAATCGGCTCTTCAAAGAATCTCAATCCGAGTATTTTTTACTTTTAAATCAGGACATGTATTTAGCTAAAAATTGTTTGGAGAATTTAGTAAATTATATGGATAAAAATACGGATATTTCTGCGCTTACGCCCAGACTTATGCATTGGAATTTTTCTGAGTTTAGTTTGAGTAGTCCTGAAAAAAGTTTTTCAGACAGTATTGATGCGCTGGGATTAAAAGTTTTTCGCAGCAGAAGAGTTATTGAGCAGTATACTCAGAAATCATGGCAAAAAATTAAATCAAAATTTAATAAAAATCAATTAGAAGTTTTTGGAGTCTCAGGAGCATTTCCCATGTTTCGAAGATCGGATCTGGATCAGGTAGCTTATAGAGATGGAAGTATATTTGATCAGAGTTATCATGCTTACAAGGAAGATGTTGATTTGGCTTTTCGATTAGTCTCAGCAGGTAAAAAATCAGTAGTATTATTGAATACTGTTGCTTACCATGACCGGGCTGGAGCAGGTCCAGAGAAGATGGGTGATATAGTAGCTGCTAAAAACAAAAAAGAGCAATCAGACTGGGTTAAGTATCATAGTTATAAAAATCAATTGATGACAGTTTACAAAAATGAATACCTAGAGAACTTCATACTTGATTTTCCTTGGATTTTATGGTATGAATTGAAGAAGTTTATCTGGTTTTTACTATTTAATAGAAGTGTTTTAAAGGGGTTGAAAGAAGTAAAAAAGAATAAAAGAGACTTAAAGCAAAAAAGATTAGAAATTAGAGACAGAAGAAAAGCCACTTGGAAAGAAATTAGAAAGTGGTGGAAATAAAAATATGCAACAAAAATTTCCCTGTGAAACAGGAATTGAAAATCTCAAAAAAGATATAAATATTGTTTTTCTAAACTACATGATGAAAGATGATATTCTTCGTGCTATAGAATCAGTTGTGGAAGATATAAAGGATTGCCCATATTTGGTGCAGATCACAGTTACAGATAATTCTGAAAACAAGGATCATATAAAAGAAGAATTGGCAGAGAAGTTTCCCCAAGTAAAATATATTGATTGTGGTGGTAATGTTGGTTTTGGAAAAGGAAATGTTGCCGGTTTCAAGGCAATACCGGCACGGTATTATTTTGCTTTAAATCGAGATACTATTATCCCGAAAAATTCAAAAGTAATTGAGCGAATAATTAAGTTTATGGATGATCAGCCAAAAATTGGTTGTATTGGGCCAAAGCTTTTGAACTTGGATGATACTTTGCAATATTCATGTTATAGATTTGATCTTCCTTCTATCTTGATAAAACCTTTTCGACAAATGAATTTGGACAGAAAATATAAGTGGGTTAGAAAATATTCTGATCGACTCTTAATGAAAGATTTTGATCATAATTCTACCAGGCCGGTTGATTGGGTTTTGGGCGCTGCTATGGTGGTTCGAGAAGAAGTGATCAAACAAATAGGCTGGTTTGACGAGAGATTTTTCATGTATTTAGAGGATTGTGATTGGTGTCATCGTATGTGGGATGTGGGTTGGCCGGTTTACTATGTGCATGATATAGTTATCAAGCATATGCATGCGCGCGGTTCTGCGCAAGTCCCAGGAATTTTAAAAGCATTATTCAAAAATAAGCTTGCCCGTATTCATTTGGCAAGTTGGATAAAATATTTAATCAAATGGCGAGGTGAGCATAAATATTATGCTTCAAAATTTTAAAATATGGAAAAATATCCCAAAATAGCAATAGTTTATCTTTCGTTTCACTGTGAACCATATATGGATGATGTGGTTTCTTCTCTTAAGAAGTTGACTTATCCTCATGATAAAATTGAGTTTATTGTTGTTGATAATCCTCATCCAAAGCATGGTCCATCTGTTCGTTATATAGAGGAAACAGTTATGCCACTTTCTGGAAAAGAAATTCCTCATACAACTCTTCTTCCTCAAAAAGAGAATCTTGGTTTTGCTGGCGGTAATAACGCAGGAGTAGATTGGGCACTTGAAAATGATTTTGATTATATATATTTCCATAACAACGATGGATTTATGGCTGCAAATTGTTTGGAGCCAATTATAGAAGCAATGGAAAATGACCAGCAAATAGGAATTGCTCAGTCGCTGATGTTACTTCATCCTGAGACTGAACTTATTAATAGTACTGGAAATTCTTTTCACTATTTAGGATTTGGTTATTGCGATGATTATCGAGAAAAAGCCAGTCAACTTGATATACCAAAATTAAAAGAGATTCAATACGCTAGTGGGGCAGCACTTATGATTCGTAGTGATTTGGTGCGGGAGCATGGATCTTGGGATCATGATTTTTTCTTATATCATGAAGATCTGGAGTGGTCATTTAGACTTAGGGCACTTGGCTATAAGATTATGCTTATTGGAGATTCAGTTTTTTATCATAAATATCAGTTCAGCAGAAGTATTACTAAATTTTTCTGGATGGAGAGAAATCGTCATGCTGTGATGCTTATGTTTTTCAAATGGCCAACTTTGCTTTTACTTTTACCTATTGCTATTCCACTTGAAATAGGATTATGGTTTTTCAGTATGGTAAATGGTTATTCAGAAAAAAGAGTGGAAGTTTATAAATATTGGCTTCAGTCAAAAAACTGGAAAACTTGGTTGGAAAAACGAAAGAAAATACAGAAAACTCGAAAAGTTAGTGATAGATTTCTGTTAAATTATTCAGTTCCGGGTATATATTTTCAGGAAAAACAAATGGATAATCCTGCGCTTAAATATATTGGAAATCCTGTTATGGCATTTTATTATTGGATAGTTGTTAGGGGTTTAATTTGGTGGTAGATACGGATACGAGGGTATTCGGATTTACGGATAAATTCTGATCATCCGGATTATCAGAATTTATCCGTAAATCCGAATGCCCCCACCAATTTAATTTAAGGTTTATGAAAATTAGAAAAGCAGTTTTAACAGGAGGCGGACATGCAACTAGATTGCATCCGATTACAACCACAATTAACAAGCATCTTCTTCCGCTCGCCAATAAGCCGATGATTTTTCATGCTATAGAAAAAGCAGTAAACGCCGGAATAAAAGAAATTTATATTAATACTAATCCCGGAGAAACAGAACTTCAGAAATATATTGGAGATGGTGGTCATTGGGGGATTAAAATAGAGTTTTTTGAACAAAAAGGCGGGCCTCAGGGAATTGCCCATGTGGTTAAACAGGCTGAGAAGTTCATTGGTAATGATCCATTTATGTTTTACCTTTCTGATAATATTTTATTGGGAGATTTAAATGAGTATGTTGAGGAATTTACAAAAGGAAAATATGATTGCATGTTGGCTTTATCTGAAGTAAAAGATGCCAGAAGTTTTGGAGTTCCTGTTTTTGATGAAGATCAAAATCTTATAGATGTTTTGGAAAAGCCACATGATCCACCAAATAATTTTGCAGTAACTGGAATCTATCTCTATGGTCCAAAAGTATTTTTTGAGGCTTTTGATAAAATAGAAAGAAGTGCCAGAGGCGAATATGAAATTTCAAGCATTCACAGTAATTTTTTGAAAAATGGTAAAAAAGTAGGATACAAGGAAATAACCGGTTGGTGGAAAGATACTGGAAAGCCGGATGATCTGCTTGTGGCAAATAGTTTGCTTCTTGAAAAAATGCATCCTGAACATTTTTCCAGAAATGGCGTAGATGAATCAGAAGTGGAAATTTCTGGAAATGTTCATATTGGGATTGGAACCCAGATAAAATCAGGAGTAAAAATTACTGGTCCGACAATAATAGGTGAAAATTGTATTCTTGAGGATTGTCAGATTGGTCCAAATGTTTCAGTAGGGCAGGGGACAGAAATTAGACAAGCGACAATTGATAATTCTATAATTTTGGATAATTCTTTGATTGATTGTGATCTGGAAATTTCAGAGAGTATGCTGGGAAAAAACATTAAACTTGTAAAACAAAAAAACATTTCTCAAAAAAGAAAAATGTTAATCGGGGATAAGACTGTGGTGGAGATTTAGAATTTAATACTCTAATTTAAATAATTTATCATTCTCAACAAAATAGAGATTTCTTTCTTTTGTGTTAACAAAATATTTTTCAATATTTTCAGATTGATATAATTTTTCATTTGGGAAAAATCCTGGATTAAGAGCTTGTAAAGATTTTTCGTCTACAAACAGCATCAGACCATATTCATCTAGAGGGGAAACTGATTTTATTTTGTTTCCATGTCTACTCAATAGTTTCAAATCACCGTTTTTGTAAATGCTCCAAAGTTCATGGTCTGACCAAAACCACCATTCTTCTGTATCCTTTTGATAGAAAAATGATTTAGCATTTATCTCAGAAATTGATTTCTCAACAGGTAAGTTTCTATTTATAACTATGAATTTATCTCTACTTTGTAAAATAAACCGGTCTTTGGTAATATCAATTATCTTTTCAATTTCATTTCTTAATGGATAGTTTATTTCTGGATTTTTTTGAAGCATCAGTGTATTTTCTTTTACTTGCCAAATTGTTTCTGGAAATTCTATGTATGAAACAGAAGAAGTAGTTATACCAATTTGTTCTGAACTTCCTGAAATATTGGTTTTGCTTAGAACCCTAACTCTTTTTATGTAGAGCTCGCCGTTTCTCTTGCTCCACTGGTACTCAAAATTTCTCTTGCTTTCTGTTAATTTCTGAGTTATCTCTTGATTTTTCAGGTCATAAAGTTCCACTATTGAATTCAACCCCTGATTTGAAATTATAAGAGCGCTAGCATGAAAAGGAGATACTGAAATTTCTGGTTTTTGATTGTAAGAAGAAATAAAAATAGAACTGTCATCTCGGCTATCGAAACTATAAACTTCATATTTTGATTTTGACTTTGAAATATAGAGAAAATTTTGACTATGAGCTGAGGCAAAAATTTCTTCCGGAATATGTTCCAGATTGATTTCTTGCTGGACTGATTCTTTTAATAGTTCTATATCTTTTATATAGGTAGTTTTATTGCTTTCAATATTTATATTTTTTTCCCATTTTTTAAATCCGGCCTTTTCTATATAAACATGATAAGAGCCAGGAGCTCGATTAGTAAGTCTGATGGGCATATTTTCCTTGATTTGAACACTGTTTAGGTAAACTAAAGCATCATTTGGTTCAACATCAATACTTAGTACCCCGGTTTGTTTAATTTTATGGTATTTAAAATCATACCTATATCCTGCTGTATAGAGAATAATTACCGGCGCAATTATAAAAAAACTAGTAATCAGAGAGATCATTATTGCTATACGAATTTTACGGGTAATTTTTCGATTTACCGGGTCAAATGCTTTTTTGGCCATATTTGCTTTTTAGCTGATTTTCAGCTATAATCATAGCACATTTAGCGTTTAAATCAATTATTTATGCCATCCTACATAGTAAATGGAGGCAAACAGCTTCATGGCAGCATAAAAGTAAATACTGCCAAAAATTCAGCTGTAGCACTTCTTGCTTCAACTTTGCTTGTAAAAGCAAAGGTTAGTTTTTTTGATATGCCTCGCATGGCTGATGTGGAGCAGATGCTCGATATTTTATCCAGTATTGGTGTGAAATATGTTTGGAATAGCGAGTCCAGTATAACAGTTGATACTTCAGGAAAATTGCATCCAGAAAAAATGGACAAAGAAGCCTGTGCCAAGATGCGCTCATCACTTTTGCTTCTCGGGGCGCTTTCAAAAAGAGTAAAAAAATACCAATTATATCGTTCAGGTGGTTGTAAGCTTGGAGAAAGAAGTGTAAGGCCTCACAGCATGGCGCTGAGCAAATTGGGTGTTGAGATGGAATCAAAGAAAAATCATTTTCAGATTACTAACAAATCTGTAAAAGGTTCAAAAATTATCATGTATGAAGCAGGAGATACGCCTACTGAAAATACTATTATGGCAGCTGTGCTTACGCTAGGAGTCACTGAAATAAAATTTGCTTCTGCAAATTACATGGTTCAGGATTTATGTCATTTTCTAAATGCTGCTGGAGCCAAAATTTCAGGAATTGGCACTAGTACACTTATAATTACTGGAGTAGCAAAGCTAAGATCAGTCAAATCATATCATATTATGCCTGATCCACTTGAGGCAATGGCATTTGTGGCGACAGCAATTACTACACATTCAAATTTAACCATAAAAAATTGTCCTTTAGATTTTCTTGAGCTTGAATTAGAAAAATTATTAGTAATGGGTCAGAAATACAAACTTTTAAATCCTAGAAAATCTCAAAATGGTAAATTTAATATTGTTGACATAAAAATAATCAAATCAGACCTAAAGGCTCTTCAAGATAAAATTCATGGTATGCCTTTTCCGGGAATAAATATTGATAATGTTCCTTTTTTTGTACCAATTTGCACCCAGGCAAAAGGCAGAACACTTATACATGATTGGGTTTTTGAAAATAGAACCACTTATTATCTGGCATTTAGAAAATTAGGTGTAGAGGTTGATCTTCTCGATCCACATAGAGTTATTGTTGAGGGAGTTGCCAAACTAAAATCTAGAGATTTATCAGCACCCAGCGGAATTCGTCCGGCAATGGCAATTTTGATTGGTTTGATCGCTGCCAAAGGAGTGTCAAAGCTTGATGATATTTATTATGTAGAGAGAGGTTATCAAAATCTACCAGAGAGATTGAGAAAAATTGGAGTAGATATTGAGAGAGTAGATTAAATTTATGACACGCGAACAATTATAGATATAAAATTTATATCTGCTATTGATTTATTGCTTAAAGCCTCATGAGACAATCCGCAGACCCCTTGCTGATGCTGAAAGCAGATCAGCAAGAGGGGTGAGGACGGCGAATGAGGGTTTAAGCAATAAATCAAACTTAGCAAGACGCCTTATGACAGAAATATCCAGAAAAAAATTAAGTTTAATACTAAGTGGTTCCATTGCTGTTGCTTTTATTGGAGGTTTTTTTCTAGGTGGAAACTTGGCAGTAAGAGAGGAAATAATAGGAGAAGAAGGATATGTTGATATCAATAAGGTTGTTAATCTCTATAGCAATACCAGATCATCAGAAGTTGATTTTGATCAGTATTGGCAGGTCTGGGACAAGCTTAAACAAAAATATGTAGATCAGCCGGTTAGTGATGTTGATCTTTTTTATGGGTCACTGCAAGGACTTGTTAAGGGGCTAAATGATCCATATTCTAGTTTTTTTCCTCCTCAAAAAGCCAAAGAGTTTGCACAAGATCTCCAGGGAGAGTTTGGTGGAATTGGAGCAGAAATAGGAATAAGAGATGAGCTTTTGACAATTATAGCGCCTTTGCCAGGAACTCCGGCAGAGCGAGCAGGATTGAAGCCTGGAGACAGTATTCTCAAGATCGATGATACAGATGCTTTTGGGCTTAGTTTAGAAGAAGCAGTCAGATTGATAAGAGGTGAAAAAGGCACTGAAGTAGTTTTAACCGTAACTCAAAATGGAATTGGAACAGCAACAGAAGTTTCAATAGTAAGAGATACTATTACAGTTCCAAATATAATTTCAGAAATTAAAAATGATGATATAGCTTATATAAGAATATCTCATTTTAACAATAAGACTCTTAGTGAATTTGATAAGGCTATAAAAGAACTACTATTAAAATCTCCAAAAGGAATGATACTTGATTTGCGAAGTAATCCAGGTGGTTATCTCGATGCTTCTGTGCTGGTAGCTAGTGAGTGGATAGATCATGGTAAGTTGATTGTAAAGGAACAATTCAAAGATGAAAGAACAGATGAATATCTTTCAGCAGGTATGCATCGTCTGCTCGACATGCCAACTGTTGTTTTGGTAAATGAAGGAAGTGCTTCCGGTTCAGAAATAGTTGCTGGAGCTCTTCAAGACTATGGAAAAGCAAAAATAGTGGGGATGACAACTTTTGGAAAGGGATCAGTGCAAGATTTGGAATTTTTACCAGATGGTTCAGCCATAAAAATTACAATTGCTAAGTGGCTAACACCAAATGGTAGGCAAATTCATGAATTAGGTATTGAGCCGGATATTGTTCTCGAGGAAATGTTTGATTTACCAGAAGATAGCGAAGAATTAACAGAAATTACTGATGAAATGGATCTGGGATTGCAAAAAGCTTTTGAATTGCTTGGAAAATAGAAATATGTTTACCGGACTTGTAAAATCAATCGGAACACTAGTAAAGCAAGAGGAGGTTGATTCCTCTTGTTTTGTCTTTGTAGACTCTCCAGTGATTGCAGATCAAGTAGAATTAGGTTCAAGTGTTGCTAATAATGGAGTGTGCCTTTCGGTACTTGAAAAAAATGGTTCTGTACTTAAATACCAATTAATGCCAGAAACATTGAAATGTACAAGTTTTGGAAACTTAAAAAAAGGCCACAGAATCAATCTAGAGACTTCTTTGAAAGTTGGAGATGAGTTTGGTGGACATTTTGTCACTGGTCATATTGATTTTGTTGGAAAAATTCTAAGAGCTGAAAAAAATCAAAAAACCATGGATTTAGAGATTGAAGCTGATCCGGAGTTTATGAAATTTATAGTTTCAAAGGGATCTGTTGCTCTAAATGGTGTAAGTTTGACAATTACAGATGTTAACCAGACAAGTTTTGGAGTTTCACTAATACAAGACACGATGGAGAGAACAAATTTAGGAGAATTAAAAATGGGGGAGAGTGTAAATGTGGAATGTGACATGCTTGCTAAATATTTAGGTAAATTATTAAAAAAATAATATGGTAAAGGGTATAAAATTTGAAAAATTAGATGGTTCAAATTTGAAAATTGGCATTGTGGTTAGTAGATGGAATAGTCAAATAACAGAAGCCTTATTTGTAAATTGCAAAAAAGCTTTGCTAGAGTCAGGAGTGCTTGAAGAGAATATTATTGTAGAGAGGGTGCCCGGTGCTTATGAATTGCTTTTTGGGACCAGGCAAATGATAAAAAGGGGAGTTGATGCAGTTGTGCCTATTGGCTGTCTTATAAAGGGTGAAACCATGCATTTTGAGTATATTGCAGAAGCAGTAAGTCAGGGAGTTATGAATTTTAATATAGGTGGCGATGTGCCGGTGATTTTTGGAGTTTTGACGTGTCTTAGCGAAGATCAAGCATTTGAGAGATCTGTTGGCAATAAGAATCATGGATATGAGTGGGGGTTGACTGCGGTGGAGATGGCGTTACTTACCTAAGATTTTTTGCTAAAAAATAAAAACCGGCTTTTTGCCGGTTTTTTAAATCCTCTCTACCCAGTGCTTATCTATCTCTACTTCCAGTTCTAGAAATATTTTTTTATTGAGTGCTTGCTCAAGTTCTCGTCGGGCCATTTTCCCGATTTCCTTTATTTTTTGGCCACCCTTTCCAATAATCATTTTTTTATATCTGTCTGTATCAGTGAGTATTCTAGCCTTGATCACAAATAGATCAGGTTTTTCTTCCACCTCATCTACTTCTACTGTAATTGCATAAGGAACTTCTTTATCAAAAACAGAAAATACTTTTTCTCGTATAATCTCTGCAATCCAGAAATTTCGATCTACATTGGTAAGTTGCTCTTGCGGGTAAATTTCTTCTCCTTCTGGCATTGATTCTATCATTTTAGCTCTCAATGGTTTAATATGAGATGCTTTTAGTGCTGAAAGTGAGAATACCTGGTCAAAATCCTCTCCCCAAGACTGATAATCTTCCTGATATTTTCTTTGGTCTGGTGAAAGATCGCTTTTATTGATTACCAAAATTTTCGGTATTTCCAAATGTCTGATCAAACCGTAGGTGTATTTTTCTTCCGCGCCAATTTCTCTGGTTGGATCAACCACATATACGATTAAATCAACGCCCTCAAGAGCCTCTTTGGCTTTTTGGATTAATTTTCCAGTAAGACTGCTTTTCTTGTGTTTAAAAATTCCCGGAGTATCAATTATCACTGTTTGTCCTTCTTCTGAATTTACTACTCCATGAATAATATTTCTAGTCATTTGCGCACGAAAACTGGTGGCAGCAATTTTTGTGCCCACTAAAGTATTGAGAAGTGTGGATTTTCCTACATTTGACCTTCCTATTAAGATGGCGAATCCTGATTTCATATTTAGTTTATAGTTAAAAGTTGGTAGTTATTAGTTTTGAATAAATTTTTGGTGGAAAACTACTAACTGTTGTCTGTAAACTGCCAACTATTAACCATACTACCAATAACTTGCCAAAAAATCAAGGAGTATATATAATAAGATTGTATTGATGTGAAATACCTTTTTCATGTTAAAAATATTAATTTTGGCTAAAATAAGACAATTATGAAAGTAATTCTGCTTGTTGATGTAAAAGGAACAGGTAAAAGGGGTGAAATTAAGCAAGTTGCAGACGGTTATGCCAACAATTTTTTATTGCCAAAAGGCTTGGCCAGAGTTGCAACCAGTTCTGCTGTTACTAAATTGCAGGCATCTGAAACCAAAAAAGTAAAAGAACAAGAGAAACAACTGGGGGAGCAGCAGAGTGCAGCAAGTAAAATTGATGGTGCTGAGATTGAAGTTTTGGAAAAAGTCAACAAAGAAGGAAAGCTTTATGCTGCTGTTTCAGCTAATAAGATTGCCACTGCTATAAAGAAACAATTTGGAGTGGATATAAAATCAAAACAAATAAACATAGAACAGCCAATCAAAGAAGCTGGTGAATATAAGGTTAAGATACAGCTCGGTCATGGTCTGGAAGCTGATCTGCAAGTCACTGTCTCCGAAGCCTAGCCAGCCCTCCACCGACGGAGGGTTTTTTAATTGAAGTTTTCTCCAAACTTGAATTAACTTGGTTTGTCATGTATAATAATTGCGTTTTAAATATAATTTTTTTCATAAAATAACAAATAATCTCTATGCCTAAGACAAAAAAACCTAAGTTCATATTCATAGTGGGTGGTGTGCTTTCAGGGGTTGGAAAAGGTGTCACATCTGCATCGCTTGGCGTAATCATGAAGTCAAAAGGCTTCAAAGTGACTGCCTTAAAAGCTGATCCATACATAAATGTTGATGCTGGAACTATGAATCCCACTGAACATGGTGAGGTTTTTGTCACTGATGATGCTGATGAAACAGATCAGGATATGGGAAATTACGAGAGATTTTTAAATACAGATCTTACTTCTACAAACTACATGACAACCGGTAGAGTTTATATGACAGTTATCGAGGCAGAGCGTTCAATGAAGTATAAGGGAAGATGTGTAGAAGTTGTTCCTCATATTCCAGAAGAAATAATTAGCAGGATCAAAAAGGCCCAAAAACTTGCTAAAGCTGATATAACAATTATAGAAATTGGAGGCACAGTTGGTGAATATCAAAATTTGTTATTTCTAGAAGCTGCTCGTGAGATGAAACTTAAAAATCCAGAAGATATTGCCATAGTTCTGGTCAGCTATTTGCCAGTTCCAAGCCATCTGGGAGAAATGAAAACCAAGCCAACTCAACATGCGCAAAAGGCATTGAATAGTACAGGTCTTCATGCTGATATGATTATTGCTCGCGGTCCATCTCCACTTGATGAAGTTAGAAAGCAAAAATTAGCCATGCTTTGTGGTGTACAAAAAGATTATTCTATCTCAGCTCCAGACGTTGAATCAATTTATGAAATTCCTCTTAAATTGGCTGATCAGAAAATGGGAAATAAATTATTAAAAGTCTTAGGTATCAAACCAAAGAAAAGTAATTTAGAACCATGGAGAAAATTTATACATAAAATCAAATTTGCACCAAAAAAAGTACGAATTGCCGTAGTTGGAAAATATTTTGCAACAGGTAGTTTTACTTTGTCTGATTCATATATATCAGTTATTGAGGCAGTTAAACATGCTTCGTGGCATCATAATTCCAAGCCTATGCTTGATTGGGTTGATTCAGAGCAATTTGAAAAAGATCCCAAGAAATTAAAAAAATTAAAAGAATATGATGGAGTTATAGTTCCGGGAGGCTTTGGAACGAGAGGTGTTGAAGGAATTGTTAAAGCAATTGGTTATGCTAGGAAAAATCAAATTCCATATTTTGGTTTATGTTATGGAATGCAACTCGCTTGTATTGAGTTTGTTAGATCAGTTCTTGGAAAGAAAAATGCTACTACAGTTGAGATGGATGAAAATGCCAAAGAACCAGTAATTATTGTAAATCCATTCCAAGAAAAAAATATTCAGCAAAATCGATATGGTGGCACTATGCGTCTTGGAGCATATGATTGTACCCTGAAAAAAGGTTCAAAAACCTACAGGGCATACAAAAAAGAAAAAATTTCAGAAAGACATCGACATAGATATGAATTTAATAATAAGTATCGAAAAGAAATGGATAAAAAAGGTTTAAAAGTCGTTGGAGTAAATCCAGAATCAGATTTGGTAGAAATTGTAGAGCTCAAAGACCATCCTTTTTTTGTAGGAACTCAATTTCATCCGGAATTTAAATCTCGTCCTATGAATCCACATCCATTGTTTAGAGATTTTATAAAAGCAGCATTGAGTCGACAGTAAAAATATTAGATTTGTTTTTTCTGAATATCACAAGTTTTCTATCCTGTCGTTCGCGAACGACAGGATTTTTGATTGATTATTAGCTCTGATTATGGTAAATTACTACTACTATGGCTAGATCAACCTATAAAATCTATGATAGTAGCAAGCAAGCTTGGAACGCAATGTACAGATCTATTGAAACTGCCAAGAAATCAATATACTGGGAAGTATATATTTTTCTTGATGATAGAATTGGTAGTAAGTTTTTTGATTTACTTGAAGAAAAATCAAAAGCAGGCCTTGATGTAAAGTTAATTATAGATTATTGGGGCAGTTTTGCTCTTTCCAAAAAGAGAGTAGAGCAGCTAAAAAAAGCAGGTGTAGATATTCATTTATTCCAAGAAAAGAAGAGTAAGAAATTTAAAGGTTTTTGGAAAAGATTTGAAATAAGAGTTCATAGAAAAGTTTTGATAGTAGATGAAAAAATCGGGTATATTGGCGGGGTCAATGTTGGTGTGGAGATGGAAAATTGGTTAGATATTCAGATGAGTGTTCGCGGAAAAGTAGTTAGATCATTGCTTCGTGCTTTTGCAAAGCTCTATATTAAGGCCGGGGGTGATAAAAAAGAAGTAAAGCATCTTTTGAAATATAAATATCGAGCAATGCAAGATGAGGTTGATTTGATTTATGATCATCCGCGAGAAAATTATTCAAGAGCCAGAAAAAAATATGCAGAAGCTCTTACCAAGGCAAGAGAGCGAGTTATTTTATTTTCTCCTTATTATTTTCCAGATAAAGAATTTATCAAAGCACTTTGGAACGCTAAAAAAAGAGGAATTCGTGTAGATTTGCTTATTCCATTTAGAACAGACTTGCGTTATGTAACTTACGCAGCGTATGCCTGGTTTTCACTTACTAGAGCAATTGGCGTAAAAATTCATCTTACAGATAAAATGATGCATGGAAAAGGAGTAATAGTTGATGATGATTGGGCTATGATAGGAAGTAGTAATATTGATCATGTTAGTTTTTACACCCATTATGAAGCTAATATTCAGGTTAAAAATAAAAGAGTGGTAAAAAAATTAAAACGAATTCTTACCGGCTGGATGAAAAATTCCAGAAGTCTTGAGGATGTTAAATGGAACAAAAGAGGGAGATGGGAAAAAACCAAAGCAAAACTTGCTAAAAAAGGTTATAATTTTTGGTTTAATATTAAAGAATAAATATATGGAAGTAAAACTAAATCGTTTTTATAAAGTGATTATGGTATTTAGTACTGTTTTCACTTTGGGTATTGGTGGCATAATCATGTGGCTTCAGACTCGAAGTTGGCCAAAATTAATTGACGAGCAGGGGATTACTACCAGAGGTGGAAAAAGATTTATGTGGGATCAAGTAAAAAATATTTATCCGGTGATTGTTCGCAATCATCGCGGAAATAGAATTGGCGGAAGAGTAGAAATTGAATTTGAAAAAAAGAAAATCCGAGTAGTTCCTCAGTCACTTGAAAACGGTTGGGGAGTTGTAGATTATATTTCTCAAATAACCGGAGTTGATGTTAAAGGGCAATTATAAATTAAAAAAAGACCAAAGAAAAAATAAATTGGTCTTTTTTAATTATTCAATTTCAATTATCCTTGAGTCTGGATTGTCCGGATCATGCTTCAAAACAACCTTGGTTGTTTTTTTATTTTTGATCAGGTTTTGAATTTTTTCAGGCCATTCAATTATGCAAACTACAGATTGATCTTCTAGATAATCTTCAAATCCAATCTCAATAAGTTCCTGCTCATTTTCAAGTCGATAAGTATCGATATGAACTATCTGATTTACCTTGTTTTGATTAGTTTGATAAATATTCATTATAGAAAAACTAGGACTGGTTATTTCCTCTTTTATATCAAAAAACTTACCAATTCCTTTCATCAAAGTTGTTTTGCCTGTGCCCAGATCACCATGGAGCTCTAAGATTTGACCAGCTTCAAGTTTAGAAGCCAGATTAAATCCAATTTCCCGGGTTTCTTGACTAGATGTACTAATATGTTGCATACTGGTATGTATTATACTATATGGAAGAAAATACTAAATATCCTGATACAGGCACCTCTTTTAATTTTCTAGGTGGGGCTCAAGTCTGTCTGGAGTATGGCAGGCCGGGGGAAACCATGCAAGAGGTAGCTGATCAAGCTCACTGGATTGATGAGCAATTCAGAGGGCTTCATCTACGCTATCCTGATTCAAAATTTAGTGTATTAGTTGATTTAGGAAAACTTCATACTATAAATCTGGATGATAATGTCCGTGCTATTTATAAGTCTATTATGGATCGAGATTATATTGCCAGAGTGGGGATTGTTGGAGACACTTTCAGCTTTACCAAAGTTTTAACCATTATGGTTATTCTCAAGAGTAAACCAAAAGTAAAATTTTTCTTCAACATTACCCAAGCAAAAGATTGGTTAGAATGGTAAGATCGGTAATCAATTTCACTTCAGTCCAATTCAGAATTGGATTTTTATATATCTAGAGGAAATTCTAAACAAAGATTTTTTACTTCCTGAGCAATTCCTTTAATTTTTTGAGATTGCTTTACTTTCTCTTCAAACTGATCAAATTCAAGATCGTTCCATTTCTGTACTTCTTCCATAGTCTGATTCATCCAATTGGCAATTTTTGCCATCTCAGTTTCTTTCATACCTCTAGTTGTAATCCAAGGTGTTCCGATTCGTAGAGCAGATGGATCAGCTGGAGATCTTTTTTCTTGGGGCATAGTATTCATATTGGCAATTATACCCGCATGATCAAGTGCTCGAGCATATTTTTTACCGAATAAGCCCTTTGAAGTAAGATCAATTAAAACCAGGTGTTTATCAGTTCCGCCGGAAATAATATCAAATCCAAGTTTTTCAAGTTCTTGGGCAATATTCTGGGCATTTAAGACAACTTGCTTTGAGTATTTTTTGAATTCCGGTTGCATGGCTTCGAGCATTCCTACTGCAATTCCAGCAATACTGTGATTATGTGGACCACCTTGCAATCCTGGAAAAACAGCTCGATTTATTTTTTTCATTATTTCATCTTGTGCAAGTATTACAGCTCCGCGATTACATCGAAGGGTTTTGTGAGTAGTAAAAGTAACCACGTCAGCAATTCCTACTGGTGAAGCATTTACTTCAGAGGCAATAAGACCAGCCTCGTGGGCAATGTCAGCCAAGTAGTAAGCCCCAACTTTTTTGGCTATGGCAGCCATTTTGTTGTAGTCAATTTCTCGAGGATAAGCAGTACCTCCGGTTATAAGGAGTTTTGGTTTTTCTTCAAGAGCAATTTTCTCGATTGCTTCATAGTCAAATTTCTGTGTTTTCGGGTTGGTTTTATATTGAATTGTTCGATAGAATTTAGAAGTAATGTTCACTTTTCTCTTGCCACCTTCATATTTAATAGCACTTGGATCTTGTTCTTGCTTTGGTTCATAAGACCAACCATGAGATAGGTGGCCGCCATCTGGCAAGTACATCCCCATTACCGTGTCTCCTGGTTTTAAGAGTGCTAAATAAACAGATAAATTTGCTGGACTTCCAGAGAGAGCTTGAACATTTACACCCCAATCATCGGGTAATTTAAAAAGTTTTTTTGTTCTCGCAATTGTTAATTCTTCGAGCGCGTCGATATTTTCATTTCCTTCATAATATCTTTTATGAGCATATCCCTCTGAATATTTATTCATAAAAACTGAACCAACGGCTTCACGAACTGCTTTTGAAGTAAAATTTTCAGAAGGGATAATTGAAAGTTTATGTTGTTGTTTTTCTTCTTCGCTCTGTAAGATCTGATAGATTTCAGGATCTCGATTTTGTAAGTTTGGTTTTTTCATATTTGTTTCAGTTAAAAAAATAGAACATCGATATAATAAAACAATTTAATAATCATTTTAGTATATCTAGGTTCTATTTAAATTCCAATGTTTCAAAAATCATACATGTTTTAGAATTTCGTACACATTTGGCGCGCAATTATCTGGTAGATCATTTGTCTCATGCCATGCCCATTCAGCTATATTTTCAGCTGGCTTAATTTCACCAATTCTTTTGGCAAGAAAATGTACAAGTCTAACAGATTTTCCAGAATGTTTTAATTCAATCGTTTTTAATTGCTTAATTATTTCAATTTCAATACCAAGTTCTTCCCTGACTTCTCTTTTGCATGCTTGCCGAAGATCTTCTCCATCTTCAACTTGTCCTCCCGGGAAAAACCATTCGCTGATTCCATAGTCTTTCTGTTCTCGGTTTAGTAGAACTTTTCCGTTTTCAATAATCACAGGCCCTGATGCAATTATTTGTTCTTTTTTAGCTTCCATAGAGCCTTATTCTAGGTAATTTAGCTTTTTTATGTTAGCATATCTGTATTATTCTCGCAAATATTTTATGTTCTGGATCGCTATATCAATTTTTCCATTTTTTGCCTGGGCAACTGTTAGTGTTATAGAGAAATATACCATTGTTCATGAGATCGAAAATCCTAATGTTTTTTGGGTTTGGCAGGTTTTTCTTGCCAGTTTAGTATTTGTTAGTATCCCTTTTATTGGTTTGGATGTTCCTTCTTTTAAGTTGCTTGCTTTGCTAGCTCTTGCTGGAGCCTTGTATTTTTTTGGTGCTGTTCCATATTTTGTTGCTATCAAGGACGAAGAAGCAACTAGGGTAAATATTCTTTGGAATTTAATTCCGGTTTTTACTCTGATTTTTGGATGGGTTTTATTCGGTTCAATTCTTAATAGGGTGGAATTACTAGCTTTTTTCGCTTTATTATCTGGTGCAGGAGTTGCTTCAATCCACGCTCATAAGGGAAAATTTGTATTCAAAAAATCATTATTGCTAATGATTTTTTCTTGCGCAATGTATGCTTTATGTTTTGTTATTCTTGATTATGTTCAAGAGTTTATGTCATTTTATAATGCTTATATATGGAATTTTGTTTTCATGATTTTGGCTTCATTTACCATGTTTTTTTTCAAGAAATTTCGCAGGGATTTTATTGATCAGACCAAAAAAATAAATGCCAAATTAGGAATCTTGGCATTTACCACTGCCTTACTAGATCATTCAGGAATATTTTTCTTTGTTTATGCGTTGGGATTTACTCCTGCAGCAATAGTGTCAGCAATGGAAGGATTTCAATCAATTTTTGTTTTTATTTATGCAGTGATTTTAACACTCTTTGCGCCGCAGATCTTGAAAGAAGAAATAGATCGAAAAAATATTTTCTTTAAAATTATCGCTTTAATACTGATGATGGTTGGTTTGGTAATCTTAGCTTTTTCTAAATAAGTTTTTTACCATATAAGTACCCAGTTTTTGATAGCCTTGTTTGGCATAATATCCTTTTACACCAACTCCGGAGATTACAGAAATATTTTCAAAACCAGTATCTATGGCAATTTCCTCAGCTTTTGCCAGAAGCGCCTTTCCAAGACCTTTATGCTGGCTGGAACTTTGGTCATGTTGACCAATTTTAACCAGAGTATTATAAACATGAAGTTCACGCACAAAAGCGTGATTTTTAGTTCCTGGAAGAAGTTCATGTAATTGTTCCAATTCTTTCTTGGCAGTTTCTTGATTTACAATATTTTCATCTACTTCTTGTTTATTATCAGGAAGTCTAAGTCTGATAAATCCAAAGATGGCGATTTTTTCCGGATCTTCAAAACTAACAAAATATTCAGTCCCGCCAATAGTTTGATATTTTTCAATAAAAATTTTAGGTTCTACATTTTCTGGCAAATTTTCTTTTTGTCTACCAATTTCACGACAACGAATACAGAGACATTTCTTGCCTTGCTTTTTCAGTTCTTTCGAAAGATTTTCACGAAGATTGGTGATTTTATTTCCAGCTTGAATTTCGTCAGATGGAATATCTCGAATTAATCTTGAAATTCTACAATAAACTGGTGTTATTTTTTTCATCTCAAGAAGCGCTTTAAAAAGATTCTCATCTCCATAAGGCTTGTATCTACCATCTTTTAACCACTCTGATAATTCAGCTGATTCAATAACTGTGTTTGGATAGATTTTAACCATATCAGGTTTAAGAGATGGATCTTCAAAAATTTGTTGGTACATCTCCACATCATGTTCAGGGGTGGTTCCGGGAAGGTCAGGCATAAAGTGCAGATCAACCTTAAAACCAGCTTCACGAAGAAGCCAAATAGCATGGCGAAATTGATCAACAGTATGCCCACGCTTTACCAGTTCAAGAATTTCATCATCAGGAGCTTGTAGACCAAGTTCAATTCTAGTGCATCCTTGATTTCTCATATGAAAAATGGTCTTTGGAGAAATGGCATCAGGTCTGGTTTCAAGAGTAAGGCCGATTATACGATGATTTGCAGATTCATTGTAAACTTGTTCTTTTTCAAGAGCTTTTTGTAATTCTTCAAGATCAGAGTTTTCATCTAGATCAGAACTGGTTTCGTTTCTAGAAAAATCATTGCAAGCTCGGAAAGATTCAAGTATAAACCAATATTGATAAGAAAGCGGATAAGCATTCCAAGTTCCACCTTTTATAATGAATTCAATTTTATCAGTATTATGTCCATTGTTTTCCAGCATTAGAATTCTTTGCTTCATCTGCTTATAAGGAGAAAAATCAAGGCTGAGTGCTCGGGCAGCAGCAGGTTCAGTAGAAAGATAGCTTTTGGGCATGCGAACTTCTGTGGGACAATAAACACATTTTCCAGGGCAATCATAAGGTTTGATAAGAGAAGTGACAACAGCAATTCCAGAAATAGAGCGGACATCAGCTTTTCGGAAAAAACTTTCAAGAATAGGATTTGCTGGAAGACTTTCTTTTTTGGCTAAATTTTGATAGGCTTGTAAAAGAAAGCGATTAGCAGGTTGGGCTACTTTCAATTTTCCGCAGATTTTTCTTTTTTCGTTTTCAAAATCAGACCTAGTTTTAGGTTTTTTATCAATAATATATTTTACCAACTTCAAGAGTGTTTCCTCTGGAAGTGGTAGTTTCATTTTCATATGAAAAATCTAAAAGATTTAATTTCCCAAAACCGAGAAGTGTACAATACAATTGCTTCCTATTTTTCTGATACACGCAGTTTTCTCTGGGATGAACTTAAGCCGCTTGCTAAGTATACCAAAGATGGAGACAGAGTATTAGACATTGGTTGTGGGAATGGTAGATTATACCAGTTATTTGAAAAAAATCAAGTATCTTACACAGGTGTGGATCAAAGCAGTGAATTGATTAAAATCGCTCAAGAAAAATATCCAGAAGGTCAGTTTGTAGTTTCTGAGATGAGAGAATTACCATTTGAAGATAGTTCATTTGATGTAGTTTATGCAATAGCATCATTCCATCATCTACCAGATGAAGAGTCCAGAATAAAAGCTTTAGAAGAAATGAAAAGAGTCTTAAAACCAGGATCATATATAGTTATGACCAATTGGAATTTGCATTCAAGAAGCACCAGTAAAAATATTGAAAAAGGGAAGTGGCGAGTAGAGGAGGGTACTTATGAATTCACAGTTCCATGGCTCAGCCCGGAAGGGGAAGTTCTTGGGCAGAGATACTATCATGGATTTGATCTTGAAGAACTGGAAGATCTGTTTGCAAAAGCCGGACTGGAACTAGAAGAGCAGTATTATGTAGATAAAAAAGGAAGGTCAGATCAAGAAGAAGGAAAGAATATAATAAGTATAATAAAAAGACCCTAGATAGGTCTTTTTTAAATGATGTGTGGGTGCGCGCACTTGCAACCCCACTAGCTGCGCCTGAACATCTCAGGCAAAAAACAGCAGTCATCCCAGTTTTTTCGACGAAAGCAGGAAATGTAATGACGCCGAGGCGGAGCAAAACGTCAGTACACAGATCACAAGCGCACGCATAGATGAAACTAGCATATATTGTTTATTTTGTCAAGAATAAAAAAAGACCCAAAATGGGTCTAAAAATGTGTGAGTGGCGCGCCCGGATACCCACAGATTGTGGCCAGAAATATTCTGGTAGCCAACAGATGAAACTGCCCCGAAATGAGCAATCTTTTCCTATGTACGCTTCGGGGGAAACATTTATAGGGGAAGTCTGTATTCCAGCGTGGGAAACGAGCTCCAAGATGTCCAGGCACGCGCATCCACAATTTACAATGGTTTTTAAAATTAGTCAACCTTAAGCCCCGGTAATCAAACAAGCAACAGGCCCATCCCATTTCCAATCATTTTCCACAGCTTTCATAAGGCCAGCAACAGAAAGAGCACTATTTGGAGAAATATCTATATTTGTTGTTTCACGTACAGACTTACGAGCATTTTTAATTTGTCCATTATTTACAATCCAGCCAGAGCCACCAGAATTATTCACAACTTCGACTACTTGCTCTTTTCTGTGAGCAATATTATCAACTATGGCACCTGCAGTAGATTCACCATCATCAGAATATTTATCAAAATTTTCAGCTATTGGGTGACAAGTATTGGTTTGAACAATATGAATTTGAATATTCTTTTCAAGCTCTGCAAAAGTTTGTCCTAGAGCTTGAGCAGTTGTCCCAGAAGAAGTTGGAACAAAAACAGCCTGTAAGTTTGGAATTTTTGAAAGTTCAATTGCTAGACCAAAATATCCTTCAAGAGCAGATTCATCTGTTGATTGACGAAGAAATTTGGCTTTTTCGTCCTTGTCTAGCTGAAAAGCAGTTTGTTTAGGTCTTTCTACTTGTTCTATAGAAATTGCTTGATCATTTATTTTATCTAGAAGTTTTTGTTTTTTCCTTTGGTCAATTTTATTACCAATAAAAATTTTCAGTGTTGCTTGTTTGGCTGGATTATTTCTATTGTGGTTTTCTACAGCGAGAGCAGCAGCAATAGCAGCATTTCCAGAGGAAGAAATAACAAAATCAAGAATCCCTTCTTTGGTGTATTTTTTGATCATAACTGGCAAAGATCTGCCCTTGTGGGATCCGTATTTATGTAGATCTTCTCGTTTTAGGTAAACCTCATCAACCCCAATAATTTTGGCTAATTCAGGATATGATTGTTGGGGTGTTTTCATAGTACTTGAATTGAGTATTTTTTTTTGTTAAAATAAAAATATTATTTTTAATACTAGCATTATGAAAGCAATTTGTCCAGAATGTAAAAATGATATTGACCTAAGTCAATACGGTGAACTTAAAACAGATCAGATCATAGAGTGTGGTATGTGTGGAATTACTCTAATGGCGGTTGACACAACACTTGAAGAAATCACTCTTGAGGTTGTTGATGAGGGAAAATAAATATGAGTAATACCAAAAAATTCAATCAAATATTGGGTGTTGCCAGGATATCAATGGGTCTAATTTTTCTTTGGGCTTTTTTTGATAAATTATTAGGTTTAGGTCTTACAACTGCTGCTGAGAAAGCATGGATAAATGGCGGATCTCCAACCTTTGGATTTCTCAAATTTGCCTCAAAGGGACCACTTGATCAGGTTTGTCAGGCAATAGCAGGAAATCCCTTTGTTGATTGGTTGTTTATGACTGGATTGCTTTTTATTGGAATTGCCTTAGTTCTGGGGATTGCAACCAGACTTGCTGGATATTCTGGTGCACTTCTCATGTTTTTGATGTGGCTGGCAGTTCTTCCACCGGAGCATCATCCCTTTCTAGATGAACATATTATTTATATTTTACTTCTGAAGTTATTTGTTTATGGTGATGCTGGTCAGTATTTTGGATTAAGTAAGAAGTGGAATAAACTGAGTTTGGTGAAAAAGTTTAGTTGGTTGAAGTAGAATAAATTAGTTTTCACAAAAAAATCAGATCGAAGGATCTGATTTTTTGATTGGTAAATTCACTGTCATCCCGAGTGGAGTCTGCTGAAAAGCAGATGTAATCGAGGGATCTCTGTCTATGTGGTACTGTGAGTGGGTTAAAAATGAAATACTGCACTGCATAGACAGGGATCCCTCGGCTTCGCTCGGGATGACAACTACTCAAATTTTTTCACCAGCTCTTCAATCATCCCTCGAAAACCATGACTGCCTAGAAAAACAATACAATCGTCTTTTTTTGTAATTTTAACTAAATAATCAACAAGTTCATTATCATCCACAATATTTGCAACTTGTTTATGAGAATTTGAGATTAGTTTGGCAAGCTCAGGGCCATCATATGGTTTGTTTGCTTGATTTGGGTCAATTTTAATTCTAGTAAGTCGCGGTATAATCACTTCATCAGCGTCCACAAAAGCATTTTCATAACTTGGTTCTGATTCTTGTTGTCTGTTACCGGTATTTGGTTCAAAAACCGCGTAAATTTTTCCTTTGTAAATTTGACGCAGATTTTTCAAAACAGAATTAGCTTTTGCGGGGGAGTGGGCAATATCATCAATCACAACTACACTACTGTCATGTCTTTTTTCAAGTCTTCTTTTCAAACCTTTGAAGCTGGCAATTGCTTTTATAATTTTTTCAGTCTCAATTCCAAAACTATGGGCCATAGCAAATGCACCACAGATATTTTCTGCCATATAATTTCCAAGCACAGGAGAATTGATTTCAAAAACTTGATCATCATGCTTTATTTTAAAATTAATTCCTGTTTGTGACTGCTCAAAATCAAAATATTGATAATCAGCGTTTTCAGCTTTTCCATAAGTGATTCTAGTTCCACTAAATTTAGAAACAATCTCATATGCTTTTCCCTGATCTGTACAAACTACAATAGTTCCAGTTTCAGGAATAGATTTAACTAATTTTTTAAAAGCATCAAAATAAATATTTTCAGTTTTATAAATATCAGCATGATCCCACACTACAGAGCTAAGCAGTAGATGATTGGGAGAGTAGAGTGCAAATTTCGGACCATTATCCCATTTGGAAGCTTTGTATTCATCTCCCTCAAGAATACTAGTATTTAAATCAGTTATTTTGGCTGCATCAATTCCATTTAAACTAATTCCGCCAAACATATAGCTTGGATCTTTCTCAGATTCTTGAAAAATCCAAGTGAGTAGGGTGGAAGTGGTAGTTTTTCCATAAGTTCCAGCGCAAACAATTGAGTTTTCTTTTACAAAGTACTCAGCAATCACTTCTGGATAGGATTTATAGTTGAGCTGATTTTCTTGAACATAAACCCATTCTGGATTTGTAGAACCTGCTACATTTCCAACTACTACTAAATCCGGATCACCATTTGCAGTCATTTTCTCTACATGCCATCCTGGATAGTATGCAACACCGGCGTTTTTCAAGTGAGTTGAAACAGGTGGATAAAAACCTTTGTCAGATCCAGTAACTTTCCAACCTTTTTTGTGAAAGGCAATAGCAAGCGCGCTCATGGCAACTCCGCAAATTCCTATGAAGTGGATATGTTTGGTCATATTTATTTTGTTTTTGAAGGATGAAAAACTTTAACAAATTCCCATTCAAAAATTTCTCCACGCTCTCTCTTTTGATCATCTTTGGGTCCAAATTTTTCATCCCATTCAAAAATTTCTGCTCCGTGAGATAGTGCAAATTTTATCATATTTTTATCATCAGTTTTCATTCGGTAAGTAAAAGGAACTTTAGTTTTATCTGCAATTTGTTGCATTATTCTTTTGGCTGCTTCATACAGAAGTCTGGTCTGTCCTGCCTTTTTCTCGGGATTTTCTGTGCCACCTTCTAAATCTTCAGTTCCTTTATTTTTTACGTAAGTATTGCATTCATAAAGATCTGCAAGATGGGAAATTTGAAGAGTTTTACTTCCATAATCAAGAACTGTTATTTTGATAGTTTCATCAAAATTTTTCGACTGGGCATTTTCAACAATAGAAGCAATAATTCGTTCTTTTTCTTCTTCTGGATTTGGTTCTGTTAATCTTCCGTCACGCATAAAACCTATTTAATTTCATTTTTAAGTCTCTCCAAATCCTCACTCCAACTCTCACCATCAAACCACTCAAGTCCTTTGAATTGAAGTTTATACACATCCCCAGATCTTTGAGCAGAGCCAAGATAAATATATTTCTTACCAGCGTTTCGTGACCAGAGAATTGCTCTGAGCATCATACCCATTCCCATACTGCTCGGAGATTTTTCTAGATCATAAAATGGATAAGAATAGTGGAGAATAGGATAAACATCATAACAAACAGCATAGCCAATTCCCATTGGATCAGATCCATCTTCGTTTGCATTTGGAAATCGTAGCGGCATTTTAACTGGAAAATCTTCTCCCTGTGTCATGACAGTTACATTTCCTTCTGGTGTTACTGTGTTGTGAAAAATCATTAGCGCGTCAAAATTGGTTTTTGATTGATTTGTTAAAACTTCTTTAATTTTATTTGCACTAAAAGTTCCTTTTCCAAATTTAGTATCATAGAAATCCTTGGCCATTTTTCCAATTTCCCAAGTATATCTGCCAAATGGAATATCTTCTGTAAAGAGCGCTAACTCTTCTGTCTTTCTTAGGATTCTTCGATTTTCACTAGATAATTCAAATTTAGATAAGTCAATTCGAATACTTCTGGTTTTATTCATCACCCCTTTTCCTTTTCTAGTAAAAACATAGCCCTGATTATAAAGGCTAGATATATTGGCATCAGAAAAATCTGTAATTATTTTTTCGTCCCAGCTTAAGTATTCGTGCATAAGTTTTTTAGAAAAGTGCTATCCAAATTCCAAGAAGTACAAAACCGGCATGAATTATCCAAAACCTCATCACAGTTTTTTCTTCATTCCAGCCTCGAAGTTCGAAGTGATGATGAATTGGTGCCATTTTGAAGATTCTTCTGCCTAGAAAATGCCTTCCAAGTATCTGGATGATAACTGAGGCAAGTTCAATATAGAAAATAAAAGCAATAAAAGGAAGTAAGAGCATTTTGTTTATAACAATGGCATTTATAGCCAAGAGCGCGCCAAGTCCAAGTGAGCCCACATCTCCCATCTGAAATCTGGCAGGTTTAATATTGAAATAAGTATAAGTAATCAGCGCGCCGACCACAGTAGAATTTAGAATGGCAATTTGTTGGTAACCACCGAGCCAACTTAGTAGAGTAAGCGAAGCAAAAGTCACAATCAGAGAGCCGCCAGCAAGTCCATCCATACCGTCAGCAACATTTACAGCGTTTGCAGTAAACATAACAAATAGAATAATTAGTGGAATAATCCACCAACCAATACTTACATATCCGTCAAATGGAATATAAATTTCACGCCAATGTTCACCAAGTTTGAAATAAACCCACCAAGCAGTTATAGCACCGGCTGCAAACTGCAAAAGCAATTTCTCGTGAACATGAACACCTTTTCCAGGATGAGAACCAAGCCAAAGCGAACTTCTTTTGAATATGGTCCATGGAAGGGTAATTAGTAACCAAAGTCTTTTGCTCCAATGTTTATGAACTTTAATTAGTTTCAGAACTTGTTTAATTTTTCTATTTCTGCGCTTATGTCCAAAAATATTAAGCAGATCATCAACTCCACCAAGAGCTGCAGCAAGAATCATCACTCCGATTGGAACCCAGGTAAAACTTCTTTCCCAATTAAATAGAACTGTGATAACGGCAACTGTGACAATAATCAAAAGGCCTCCCATAATAGGAACGCCGGCTTTTCCACGACGAGCGCCCATAGCGAGTGTTGCGTCATATTTTGCTTGTCTGGTAATTTTGTATTTATAAAGAAGCTTGATAAGAAGAGGTGCCCAAAGAAAGCTGATAATACAAGAAATCAGTCCAAAAGAAATAACTGTTTTTAGTAGTTCTAGGGCTTGTGCTGATATAACCATAGTAGACGTAATAATATCAGGTTTTGTGGGATTTTTCAAGTTTGATCAAATTTGGTGTTCAGATTGACAAAAGGCATTTTTTTTGATAATCTGCTGCTGTCTGAATTTTGAGGAGTACCAAGAGTATCTATGACCGACGAGCAGTTGCAGGAACTGGTAGATTGTTGTCAGGTTATGGCAGATCGGCTTCGAATCGACGCCACGGCGCTGGAAACGGTTCTGGCCGACTTCGAGCGCCACGGCGGCGAAGTGGAGCTGGATCAGGCTTCGGCTCTCGCCGAGCTCAGGATCGCCGAAGAGGCCTTCGCCAAGGGGGCTGCCGCCATCGCCAGCATGCAGTCGTCGCTCGACGCGGCGATTTCGACCAAGGAGGACTAGCCATGACTCGATCAAGAGCGCCCCCGATTTTCAACGGGTGTTCGCTCTTCCAAGTTCGGACCCCGCATTAAGTGAATTATTTTGTTTATTTAGTGGGTTTTAAAAACCGCAGAAATGCGGTTTTTTTGTTGACAGAAATTATTTTTTTTGCTATTTTTGTGTTTGTCCGAACTGGAGGGACAATGTTCGCGCCAAGTACTGATCAGGCAGAGCTGCTCCGAGAGATCGACAAGTTTAGCGACAGGCTCGCTACTGTCGTCGATGGGTTGGCGGAAATTCGTCAGCAGGTCTCGGAGTCAGACGGGAAGACCCATGACTCTGCTTCGCTTTTGCTCAGGCTCAAGTCAGCTAACAAAACCTTCGGTGGCGTGTACAACGCTATCGTATTCGGTTCACTCGTCTAGCTGGCTGTTTACAAGGAGGCACAGTGAGAAAACTGCCTAAACCGTGGGGCGGTTCGCTCATCATCGTTCGGACGCCCCTTAAGTAAATTACCATTGTTTATTTGATGGGCTTTATAAAACATTTAATCTTCTTATTTCAGTTTCTTTTCCATCTCGAAATCTTGTAAAAGTTTCATTTTGTTGATTTGTTTTTTCTTGTTCAATCCAGTTCTGTTCAGTTATACTTTTTTCTATATCTATAATTTCAATTTTTCCTCGTCTCACTCCATGCTCGTCTAGTATATCTGTTGACCATTGAAGAGAGTGAGCGTAGTGAATAGTTTTTGGAACTTGGTCTTGATACACTATTTTTTCAATTACTACTATATGATCTCTGTCACTTTTTGATCCACTTTTAAGTGTGATAATAAAATCTCCAGGTTTGATATTTTTTAAACTTATTTTTTTACTATTTGAATCAAGAGTAAGAGTCTGAACATTGATATTTTCTATTGTTCTGATTTTACGGATTAGTTTTCTTGCAAAACTAGCTTTTTCAAATCTAATGCTTTTACTCAAGTTTCCTTTGAGTTTTGCTTTGACTTCTGCCTCAAGAACATAAAAAGCAAAGCCAGAACAATCAATTCCAAGATTATTATCAGTTAAAAATTTTCTGGCATTTTCTTCACTTAAATCTTCTAAGTTAATTTTTTGTTTAAGGGAAATTATTTTTGCTTCTTCCTCGATTTCTGTAGCTGATCCTTTTCCAATTAATACCCTCAGACCAGCTCTGACCTTTGAATATTGATTGTTAAAGTAGGGAGTTTTGACTGTATTTTTTGCAATTTTTAGATTAAAAAATGAATTTATGGTTTTTTTTGCTTCTTCTGATAGAGTTTTCATGTTATTTTCTTGAGAATCGTTCTCAAGTTTTAAAATTTCCACAATTTCTTTTCCAAGTTCATTTAATTCATCTTCTTTTTTCATTAAAGACTGAGATGATTGAATGCGAAGCAAGTCTGAACCATTTTTTTTATTTGGATAATTAAAAATTTTGAGTTTTTTCTCTTTTAATTTTGAAATAACTTCTTTTTTTATTGTGTTGAAATTATCAAGCTGGTTTTTATTTATAATTCTTTGGACAAGTTGAGCTCCATTTTTTATTTCTGTTAATTGATTTTCTTCGGCCTTTATCCCAAGCAAAGAAGCTAGGTGCGCTTCAAAATTTGTTATACTTTTTGCATCTTTTTGAAGACTTGATTCAAAAACAGTGGATGCAGGTTGTCGAGCATTTATTTCAATCAGAAATAACTTGTTTTCAGCCTGGTCAAGAACAATATCTACACCAAACAGTCCTTTCCAGTTTTGTTTTTGAAGTTTTTTGCCGATTTTGTTTACAATTTCTTCAAACTCCTTTTGTTTTTCTCTGTTTAGAATTTTACTAGGAAGCGCAAAATCATTTCCAACTGTGGCAAATTCCTGATCAGTAAAAGGGGATAGCCCGGTTATTTGATAACTAATATTTCCCATTAGAATTTTATCTTCAAAAACTATATTGTTTGAAGTAAAAACTGGCCCTTTTATGTATTTGGTTAGACGCGCAGGTCTCTCAGGAAAATCCAGTTTAATTTTATTTAATTGCTCCTGTGATTTAATAAGAATAGTTCCGCTGCCGGTATGGGCTCGGTTGAACTGCAAAATAAAAGGCCGGTCTTTCCAATCAAGATTCTTACAAAGCTGAATAGAATGCTCAGGGAGTAATTCGCTAAGTTCATCAAGCCATTCAACTTGAGAAATTTTTTCTTCAATTGTATTAGACAATTTAGCATCTGGGTTTAGTAGTTTAAAATCTTTTTCTTGGCAGATTCTTTCTATCTTTGGAGTGCTTTTGAAAACAGCTACCTGTATTTCATTGTTTGATCCTACCAGATTTGAGAGAAAGTCTCTGTCTACTCGCTCAAGTAATTCCCATGTATCCAGAATTTTATCATCTTCAATCAGTACTATGTTTGTGTGATTGTCAGCCAAGGATTTGGCAAAATTAGTAGAATTTGAGATAATAAAATAGCCTGGAGTGTCAAATTCCAAACCAATTGCACGTTCAATATCGCGAGTTATGTATATAATTGGGTTCTCGCTCAGGCGAGAAAAAAGCTCTTTCATAATGGCGAATTATACTAAAAACAGGCATTTTTTGCAAGAGAGTCACGCTGTCATCCCGAGCGTAGTTTTCTGAAAGAAAAACGAAGTCGAGGGATCCCTTGTGTTTGGCAAATAGCACAATACAAAGGCCAAACACCACTCACTTCTTGATTATTAATTGCTAGTTGCTAATCATCATGTTAGATTTATACAAAGAATTGAAAAAATACGGAAAAGTAAAGACAAATGAACCTTTGTCAAAACATACCAGCTTCAAAATTGGCGGACCAGCTGATTTTTTTGTGATAGTTGAAAATATTAAAAATCTGGTAGATCTTTTGAAGCTTTTGGACTCAGAAGGACAGGAATATTTTGTATTAGGTGGTGGAAGTAATATTTTGATTAGTGATAGCGGGTTTAATGGTGTGGTGATTAAGATTAATTGTCAGAATTCAGAAGTTTTTGACCATGCATTGGTGGCTGATGCAGGTTGTTCAACAGCGGCAATTGCACATCAGTCTGTAAAAAATAATTTAACAGGGTTTGAATGGGGTGTCGGAGTTCCTGGAACAATTGGTGGAGCAGTGCGAGGAAATGCCGGAGCCATGGGAAGTGAAATGAAAGATGTAGTTTCAAAAGTTGAAATTTATAAAAATGGAGAAGTCTTGGAGCTCAACAAATCAGAATGTCAATTTGGATATAGAAATAGTGTTTTTAAAACAAATGGAGATTTAATTTTGCGAGTTTGGCTGGAGCTGATCAACTCAGAAGATAAATCCGGCATGAAAAAGGCACTTGAGAGTTTGAATTATCGTCAAACTACTCAGCCACAGGGTTTTGCTTCGACTGGTTGTATCTTCAAAAATCCAGATTTTATGGAGAATGAAGAGAATATTCTCAGAAATTTTGATGAAAACGATGAAAAAATTCAAAATTTTAAAAAAGTAGGTAAGATTTCTGCCGGTTGGTTGGTAGAGTTAGCAGATTTAAAGGGACTAAAGATTGGAGACGCTCAAATTAGTGAAAAACATGGAAATTTTGTGCTAAATTTGGGTGATGCAAAATCAACTGATGTTTTATCCCTAATTGAAAAGATCAAGCAAGAGGTTTATAATAAATATGGAATTAAATTAGAGGAGGAAATTGAAATTCTTTAAAAATTAATTAATAACGAGAGAAATTATGATCATAAATATCAAGGCAACCGGAATAGAGATGACAGATTCTATTAAGAATTATGCAGAGGATAAAATAGCAGCATTGGAAAAATTTTTTGATAATATAATACAGGCAGATATAGATGTGGGGATGAGAAATCATCATCACAACAAAGGAAAAATTTATTACGCAGAAGTAAATCTGCAAATACCTAGAAAAATTATACGTGTAGTAAAAGATTCAGAAGATCTCTACAAAGCCATAGATAAAGTAAGAGATCATCTCAAAGTTGAGTTTGAAAAAATAAAAGGAAAGATGCGCGAACTTGATCGCGAGGTTATACGAGAACAAAGAGCCTATCATGATGAAGATGGCGAATAAATAAAAAATCGAGCGTTTGCTCGATTTTTTTAAGATTTTATTTTTTTCAGGATTTATTTGTCTTTCTTTCTGCACTGAGTTCTGCAAGTCTTTTTTTAGCAGCTTGAATTTGCTCCTCTGTAATTTCACCTGTTTCAGCTGAATCCTCTTTTTTTGGTTCTGGTACAGGGTCTTTTTCTGTTTCTTCTATTTGTTTTTCTCGATCACGACCAGCCCTTAATTCTGCACGTCTGATATCATCTTCTCTTGTAGTTATCTGATCTCTTCTGTCTGGTCCAAGTCCAATTCCACCACTTTTTGGCAGTTTTTGTTTCTTAAATTCACCAGCTCTTAATTTTCTAAAATATTCTTTTGTATCCATATATATTTATTTTAGCAATATATTGGAGTAGGGGGAAGGGCGGCCGCGCGAATCACGGCCGCCCCTGTGCGGTAGCGGTAGATGCTGTTCAGCCGACGAGAATGCGCTTGGCGCTCAACGCCAGCGGGCAGCTCTTGGCACGCAGACAGTCACACTGCTTGGGGCAGGCGCTGACCCGCGGCTTCTCCGGCCTTGCCTTTTTCTGATTGGGATCCTTCAATGTGAGCCCTCCCTGGCCCTTTAATTTGTCTAATTTATAACATATTTTAGTTAAAATTGTCAACTTTGTTTAGCACTAGACATCTATAGAAAAATATGATATTCTATCAAAGCTTTTTTAGCCAAAAATTCACATAAAAATATGCGATATATAGATAAATTTTTCGGTGATCCAAACAAAAAAACACTTAAACAATTTCAGCCAACAGTTGAGAAGATTAATAGTCTGGAGTCTGAATTTGAAAAAAAGACTGATCAGGAGTTAAAGGACATGACACCTGCTTTTAAGGCTCGTCTTGAAAAAGGCGAAACTCTTGATGACATTCTGCCGGAAGCATTTGCCACAGTTCGAGAAGTTGGAAAGCGAACCATGAAAATGCGTCATTATGATGTTCAATTAATCGGTGGAATTGCACTTCACAGAGGAATTTTGGCTGAGATGAGAACTGGTGAAGGTAAAACATTGGTAGCCACGCTTCCGACCTATCTAAATGCACTTGAAAATAGAGGAGTACATGTAATTACAGTAAATGACTATCTAGCCAAACGTGACGCAGTTTGGATGGGTCAGATTTATGATTTTCTTGGGTTAAGTATTGGTATTATTCAGAGTCAGAGAGAGACCTATATTTATGATTCATCTATCAAGGGTGGAGCAGAAGGAGAAGAATTAGATAAAGAAAGAGATGAAGAAGGAAGTTTCAAAGTTGAAAATGAATTTTTACGACCTTGTACAAGACAAGAAGCGTACAGAACAGATATAACTTACGGAACCAACAATGAATTTGGTTTTGATTATCTTCGAGATAACATGGTCCAGGACATGAAGGACATGGTTATGCGACCGGGAGACGAAATGCATTATGCAATTCTTGATGAAGTTGATTCTATTTTGGTTGATGAAGCTAGAACTCCGCTTATTATTTCAGCTCCGGCAGACAAGGCAACAGATCAGTATTATCAGTTTGCCAAATTAGTTACACAGCTGAAGGAAAATGAAGATTTTAACATAGATGAAAAAATGCGCAGCGCCACTCTAACAGAAGAGGGAATTGCTAAATTTGAAAATTGGCTGGGAGTAGAAAATATTTATGTTGAAGGTGGCGTACGGACAGTTCATCATATAGAACAGGCTCTAAAAGCAGAAGTACTTTTCAAAAAAGACAAAGATTACCTGGTAGAAGAAGGTGAAGTAATGATTATTGATGAGTTTACTGGGCGCAAAATGCCAGGAAGGCGTTATTCAGAAGGACTTCATCAGGCAATAGAAGCCAAAGAAAATGTAGAGATCAAAAGAGAGAGCCAGACTCTGGCAACTATCACTTATCAGAACTTGTTTAGGATGTATAATAAGCTTTCTGGTATGACCGGTACAGCAGAGACTGAAAAAGAAGAATTTTTCAAAATTTACGGAGTAGATGTATTAGTAATTCCTACCAATAAACCAGATGCCAGAAAAGACTTGGCTGACAGAATTTACAAAACAGAATTGGCAAAATTCAAAGCTGCTGCAGAAAAAATAAAAGAATGCAGAGAAAAAGGCCAGCCAATACTAGTTGGTACTATTTCAGTTGAAAAAAATGAAAGATTAAGTGAGTATTTAACAGCAAATGGTATTGAACATGAAGCTCTAAACGCCAAAAACCATGAGCGAGAGGGTGAGATAGTTGCGCAAGCTGGTCGTCCGGGAGCTGTTACACTTGCTACAAACATGGCAGGTCGTGGAGTGGATATCAAGCTTGGTGGCGTTCCTCTTAATTCTGAAACAGAAGAAAAAGTAAAACAAGCAGGAGGTTTATTTGTTCTTGGTACAGAGCGTCATGATTCAAGAAGAATAGATAATCAGCTTCGTGGACGTGCAGCTCGTCAGGGTGATCCCGGAGAAACTCAATTTTTTGTTTCAACAGATGATGATCTGATGCGTATTTTTTCTGGTGAAAGACTAAAAAACGTCATGACCAAGCTGAACGTTCCAGATGATATGCCTATTGAGCAAAAGATGATTACTCGCATGCTTGAAAATGCTCAGAAAAAAGTAGAAGCACATAATTATGATATTCGTAAACATTTACTTGAATATGATGATGTGCTCAATAAGCAGCGTGATTTGATTTACAAGAAGAGGCGATCAATACTTGATCTCTATGAAAAAAGAAAAAAGGAAATTGAGAATGGTGATCAAAAAGAAACAGAATTGCTCGAGGAAAAGCCAGAAGAGAAGAAATTAGAAATTGAAAATTTACCTGAAGGACAAGAATTAGAAAAAGAATTCAACTCACTTGAAGAAGTGGTCATGGACATGATTGAGTCAGAGATTGAATTTGTAGTTTCTTTTCATACTAATACAGAAACAGGACAAGAATGGAATGTCAAAGAAATATTTGAAACAGTGAAAACTATTTTTCCATTTTCAAAAGAAGAAAAGGAAAAATTATTTGAAATAGGGGATAGAAGCGCAGAAAATGACAAAGCAGAACATGAATCAAGAGAAGAATTAGTGAAATTTTTACTTGATAAAGCAAAAGAGCAATATCAAGAGCTTAAGCAGGCAATATATTCACAAATTCCAGATCAATCAGAAGCTCCAAGAGGATTTCTGGACCTTCAAAAAGGAATTTTGCTCCGTGCTTATGATACTTTGTGGGTAGAACATCTGGTTTCAATTGATTATCTGCGTACTGGTATTGGTTTGCAAGGTTATGGACAGAGAGATCCACTAGTTGAGTATCGCAAGCAGAGTTATCATATGTTTAATTCGTTGTTGGCTGATATTCAAAAAGAAGTTGTATATACATTTTTCAAAATAAATATTGGACTCCAACTTGCTCCAAGTGTGATGGCCACAGATAAGCTAACTCTCAAGGGTGCTGCAAAGACAGCAATCAAGGCAACAGGAGAAGCAGTTGGAAAAACTAGAAATGATGAAGGTGAAAAAATCGGCAGAAATGATCCATGCCCGTGTGGGAGTGGAAAAAAATACAAAAAGTGTTGTGGAAAATAAAAAACAATAAAATAAAAAATTAAAAAACCACCCATCCTCCTAAATGTTTCCCAACTATATTGAGAAACACACTGGGAGCGGGTGGTTTTTTAAGAATTACATCCACGCGAGTCAAGGCCGGCAAGATACCCGGACCCGCGTAGATGTTCGGGGGGAGAAGTAGGCCGTCCTTCGTGGGCCCAGTTTGGCAGTAGACACAGGTAGTCTGATTCGTGGCCCGAAGTCCTCGGTGGTTTTCGAGCTCTGAATTCAGATCGACTTGTCTCTACTTGGTGGTGCGGTGGCTGATCCCGAATCGCAGGGTTCTGCGGGACGCTGCGGTCCCATATCCTCCTGTCGAACCGGAAGAGCCGTCATTGGAAGTGGTCGGGCTCGAAGAGCCCAGGTCGCCGTTGCCAGCGTCCTTGGCTCGTCGGCGCCTACGTCGGCGCCTACGCACTTTGCCTCCACGCTTCCTGCCGCTGTTGTCTTTGGTCATTGTTTCTCCTCTTCGAACTGAATAAATTGTACCATGCTTTTTAACTGTTTTCTACTTTTTGTCAATTATTGGTTGTGGGTTGGTAAAGTGTGAATAACAGCAATTGACCGAAAATCAATCATTTGATACAATAAGCTCCGTTATATGGCTGATAAAAAAACCACTTCACAACTTAGATCAAAATTAAGGTGGGGGATAGTAGGAATATTCGCGCTATTGATAGTGTCGGGTATTTTTATTATGCCAAAAGCCTACAATTATGTAGCAGAAAAGGCGACTAATAATCTTGGAATTGGAATTCCAACTATTAATGATCAGGGATTTAAACTTGGTCTTGATTTGCAAGGTGGAGTACACTTGATCTATGAGGCAGATGTTTCAGCTATAGATGCAGAAGAAATAAATTCAGCGGTAGAAGGTGTGCGAGATGTTGTAGAGAGAAGAGTAAATGGAATGGGTGTTGGTGAACCAAATGTCCAAACTACAAAAGTAAAAGAATCACATCGACTTATAGTTGAGTTGCCAGGTGTTACTGATGTGCATCAAGCTATTGAGATGATTGGTGAAACACCGATTCTTGAGTTTAAAGAAGAAAATAATATTCCTCCAAGAGAATTAACAGAGGAAGAGAAAAAACAATTAGATGATTTTAATTTTGAAGCAGAAAAAAAGGCAGAAGAAATTCTTCAGAGAATAAAAGACGGAGAAAGTTTTGAAGAAGTTGCAAAAGAAGTTTCAGAAGATGAAACTAGCAAAAATAATGGTGGATATCTTGGTTTTGCCAGTGAAGCAAATGAATTTAGATCACTTGTGCCAAATGTAAAAGATCTGGCTGAAGATCAAGTTTCAAAATCTGTATTTGAAAACGCAGAAGGATTTAATATTGTTAAACGAGGTCTACAGCAAGAGGGTGATAAACAAGTCAAAGCAAGTCATATTTTGATCTGTTTCTTGGGTTCAGCAGCTTGTGAAAATTCTGAAATAACCAAAGAAGAAGCCTTCAAAAAAGCCAATGATCTTTTTGAAAAAGCAACTCCGGAAAATTTTACAGATTTAGCCAAGAAAAATTCAGATGATCTAACAAACAAGGAATTTGGTGGAGATTTAGGATTCTTTGGTAAAAATGCCATGGTAGGCCCATTTGATCAGGCAGTATTTGATGCTGGGGTTGGAGATATTATTGGACCGGTAGAAACTCAATTTGGATATCATCTGATTTATAAATCAGATGAACGAGTTCTTCAAGAATATGAAACCTGGAGAATTCTAGTTAGATCTCAATCAGAAGCAGATATTTTACCACCACAAGATCCATGGATGAACACCGGACTTAGTGGAAAACAACTTGATCATGCTGAAGTGGTAACAGATAATTTTACCGGAGAAACTCAAGTTTCATTGGTTTTTGACAAGGAAGGCGCAGATCTATTCAAAGAAATTACCGAGCGACATGTTGGAGAGCCGGTTGCTATTTTTCTAGATGGGGAACCAATTAGTATTCCAAGAGTAAATACAGTTATTACTGATGGGAGAGCAGTTATTACTGGAAATTTCAGTATTCAAGAAGCTAGATTGCTTTCTCAACGATTAAATGCAGGTGCGCTCCCAGTGCCAATCAATCTAATTTCACAGCAAGCAATTGGTGCCAGTCTTGGTGCAGAAACTCTTACATCAAGTATGAAAGCAGCTCTAATTGCGCTTATGTTGGTTATGCTCTTCATGGTTTTGTATTATCGAGTTCCTGGTGTCTTATCTGTGGTTTCTCTAGCTGTTTATGTGTCAGTTACTATGTCAATTTTCAAGATTATGGGAGTAACTATGACTTTGGCTGGAATTGCAGGTGTGATTCTAAGTATTGGTATGGCAGTTGATGCTAATGTTTTGATATTTGAACGTCTAAAAGAAGAATTAAAAGAAGGAAAAAGTCTAAAAGCAGCAGTAGAAGAAGGATTTATTCGTGCTTGGACATCTATTCGCGATGGAAATGTTTCAACACTGATTACTTGTGCATTGTTGATTTGGTTTGGTTCAAGTTTTGTGCAGGGATTTGCTGTGACACTAGCTATTGGTATTTTGGTAAGTATGTTTACAGCTATTACTATTACCCGCGCTATGCTTAGATTTATTGTACCTTGGTTCAAGAAAAATGATGGTGGTATGATGTTTCTAGGAACAAAGAAAGAATAATATGTTAGAGATTATCAAAAAAAGAAATATATTTTTTACAATTTCAAGTATTGCTGTATTGCTTAGTATTGGTGCTTTGGTTATGTTTGGGCTGAAGCCGGGGATAGATTTTACTGGTGGATCGCTTATTGAGGTTGAATTTACAACTGAGAGACCAGAGTTATCTGAAATGCAATCAACCATGGATTCTCTGGAAATGGGAAATGTAACAGTGCAGCCAACTGATGACAAAGGATATTTTGTAAAACTACGATTTGTTACAGAAGATGAACATCAGCAAATTTTGTCTACGCTTAGAGAGAGTTACCAAACAGAAGAAAATAAAGTTTTAGAGAATCGAGTAGAGACTATTGGTTCTTCGATTAGTTCACAACTTAGAAAACGCGCTTGGTCAGCAGGAATTGCAGTTATCATAGCTATTGTTTTGTATGTGGCTTATGCTTTTAGAAGGGTTTCAAGGCCAGTACAGTCATGGAAGTATGGTATAACAGCCATAATTGCCCTTGTGCACGATGTTTTGATAGTAATGGGTATATTTGCCGTCTTGGGACATTTCTACGGTGTAGAGATAGATATTCCTTTTGTAGTAGCACTTCTAACCATACTTGGATATTCAGTAAACGATACTATTGTGGTATTTGATCGTGTTCGAGAAGAATTGATCAGACATGGTAACAAAGAATTTGAAGTAGTGGTAAATCGGGGTGTAAATGGAACATTGATTAGATCGTTAAATACTTCATTAACTACATTATTGGTATTGATGGGACTGTTCTTATTTGGCGGATTATCAATTCATTATTTCTCATTAGCTCTGATAATTGGAATAATCTCAGGAACATATTCATCGATTTTCCTAGCCAGTCCATTTTTGATAGTTTGGCAGAAATTAGGCAAACGTTAGTATAAATATAGCAAAAATAAAATCCCTGTTTAAGGGATTTTTTATTTATGATATAATGCATCTGGATAAAAATTAACAAAAAAAATATGTCAGACAAAGTAATGAGGCATATAATTTCAGCTCTAGCACTTTTGATATTCTGCTTAGTTTATTGGGCAGCATATATATCAGGAGGAAAAGGCTGGTGGTGGACAGCCTTTGGCCTTATTGTATTTTACGCAATAGTTTATAAATTAGTTGATGCATAGTTTTTGACCTATGGATCCATATCTTATAGTAGATACATTATCAGCATTTTTTGCTCAGTCAGTTCTAGATATAGTTATTCAACTATTTGCTATTTTTGGCTGGATAGTTTTTGTGTTTATGCTTTTGTACGTCTTCAGTTTGTTCTGGGTGGATTTTCGAGAGGATAAGCATACAGCAAATTGGAAATATACACTTTTGGCAATAGACATTCCCCAGCTCAATGTACAGACTCCAAAAGCAGTAGAGCAAATGTTTTCACATTTGGCCGGTGCTTTGCAAAAGCCGGAAATAAAAGAAAAATTTTGGACAGGATTTAAGCAGAGGTGGTTTTCCATGGAGATAATTAGTATCGAGGGTTATATTCAGTTTTTGATTTGGACAGAAGATGAATTTCGGGATTTGGTCGAGGCTTCAATGTATGCTCAATATCCAGATGCAGAAATTACAGAAGTAGAAGATTATGTAGATATGATCCCAGATAAATATCCCAATGATACACATGATATTTGGATTGGGGATTTTGGTCTGGAAGAAAACAATGCCTATCCGATTCGATCATATAGAGAATTTGAACATAGTATTGCCAAAGATACAGTCTTGAAAGATCCAATGGGAACATTTCTGGAGAGTTTTACGCGTATAGGTTCTGGAGAACAAATGTGGTTTCAGATAATTGTTCAGCCTATTGGAAATAAATGGAAAGAAGATGTAATTGATAAAATAAAAGATGTAATTGGGGAAAAGAAGAAAGCAGGAGAAACGATTGGGGATATTGTTACCAAACTCCCATTGATGGCTCTTGAAGGTCTGGGTGATGCAGCTTTTGCTAGAGAAGGGTCAGTTTTAGACAAAAAAGAAGAATCAAGCGATGACGGAGAAAAAAATCTCTTGAAATATCTCACGCCGGGACAAACTAAAATAGTAGAAGGAATGGAAGAAAAAATCATGAAAATTGGCTTCAAAACTAAGATGAGAGGCCTCTATGCAGCCAGAAAGGAAATTTATAATCCGAGAAGAGGGGTCAATGCCTTGGTTGGTGCTATGAATCAGTACAATATTCCAACAGCAAATTCAATAATTCCAACAGTAAAAGCATCAAAAAATACCAAGTCAGACAATAGAAAGAAAAATAAACTATTAAAAGCTTATCGCAAGAGAAAGCAAAAAACCGGTGGTAATCCATTTATATTAAATGTAGAAGAATTAGCTACTGTTTGGCATTTTCCAATGTCACATGTTAAGACACCTTTGGTTCAAAAAGCAGCAGTCAAAACAGCAGAGCCGCCTATTGGCTTGCCTATGGAGTCACTTTTTGGAACTATGCCTGATGTTGAGTTGGTGGAAGAAGAGGAAGAAGAGCAAAAAGGTAAGCAAATAGTGACAGATAGTGGAGAAGTGATTGAGTTTGGTGAGCTGGGATAGTTAGAAATTTAAAAACAGGCTTTGCGGCCTGTTTTTTGTGTAGTTTATTGGTTACCGTACTTAACCCTCTGGATAAACAAAATTAGCCAAAGAGTTCCGGTAATAAAAGTCATAATGGTGGAGAAAAACAAACCGAGAGTGTAATAAGCAAAAGAAATTACAAAAAGACCTATAAAAGTGGGTACAGAGGTTGCATAGGCTATATGACCTTTTTTTTCTTTGAATCCACGATAGATTTGTGGAAAAAGCGCTATAGAAAAAACTATGGTTGTGATAGTGATTACGATGTCTTGCCAGGGCATAGGATTTTAGTAAAATAATTAATTTATATTTTCGTCAAACACGGCTTCAATATTATATCCATTTGGATCAATTATGAAAGCTGCATAATAGCCAGCATGATATTCAGGTCTGTATCCAGGAGCTCCATTGTCTTTTGCTCCGGCTTTTATTGACTCTGAATAAAAATTATCAACTATTTGTTTATTGGATGCAGTAAAAGCTAAACATGAAAAAGAATTACCAATTTTAGCGGTTTTTGAGGGGGTAATCCAAAAATCACGTTTTCCCTCCCTGTCTTCGATAGCAAACCCGGCTGCTGCATAATCAAATTGATCCTTTTCTTTACTAGTAATTTTATAACCAAGAGGAGCTAAGGCTTTTGAATAAAACAATGTACTTTCTTCCAAATCACTCACGAATAAAGTTATGTGGTTGATCATATAAATTACTTTAAAACGGTCTCATCTTCTTCTCTCCAAGCAGGGTCAACAATACAGAGAAATACCAAGTCTGTTTCTCCAGTATTTTTAATATATTGCTTAGAATTTGGTGGAATATATACTGCATCACCAGGTTCAACCTTTTTAGACTCATCATCAATAAACATAAGTCCGGTTCCGCTGAGAATATAATAAACTTCTGAAGATTTTAATTTATGTACATAAGAAGTATCTCCAGGCTTAACAATGGCGTGGGCAAGACTGTATCGCAGATCAAGATCGGCTTTATCAGGATTTAATAGTTCGCGGAGAATGGTGTTATCACCAGCTATGAATTCATCACAGTTTTGGAGTTTCTTTA
>CAZFTR010000010.1:0-36611 GCA_964522405.1 uncultured Gammaproteobacteria bacterium
AAACTTAGCTACCCAGCGATGCGTGGCGCACAACTGGCACACCAGAGGTTTGTCCATCCCGGTCCTCTCGTACTAGGGATGGGTTCTCTCAGTATTCAACGCGCACAGCAGATAGGAGACCGAACTGTCTCACGACGTTCTGAACCCAGCTCGCGTACCGCTTTAATAGGCGAACAGCCTAACCCTTGGGACCTTCTCCAGCCCCAGGATGCGATGAGCCGACATCGAGGTGCCAAACCCCTCCGTCGATGTGAACTCTTGGGAGGGATCAGCCTGTTATCCCCGGAGTAGCTTTTATCCGTTGAGCTTCCGCCGTCCTATATCGTACGGTCGGATCACTAACTTCTACTTTCGTAACTGCGCGACCGGTAAGTCTTGCAGTAAAGCTGGCTTATGCGTTTGCACGTCCAGTCCGATTTCCATCCGGACTAAGCCAACCTTTGTAAACGCCTCCGTTACAGTTTGGGAGGCAACCGCCCCAGTTAAACTACCCACCAGATACTGTCCCATCACCCAGATTCAGGGGCAACGGTTAGGCACATCACAGCACAAGGGTGGTATCTCATGGATGCCCGAAGGCTCCCACCTATGCTGAACATGTGAAGTAATGTACCAATATCAAGTTATAGTAAAGCTTCACGGGGTCTTTTCGTCTAGCTGCGCGTAAGTCGCATCTTCACGACTCTTGCATTTTCACCGAGTACATGGTTAAGACAGTCTTCACACCGTTATGCCATTCGTGCGGGTCGGAACTCACCCGACAAGGAATTTCGCTACCTTAGGACGGTTATAGTTACCGCCGGCGTTCATCAGCGCTTCAGTTCAGAGCTTCCATATCCGAAGATATTTCACCCCTCCCCTTAACGTTCTGACACTGGCCAGGCATCGCCCTCTATACGTCCTCTTGCGAGTTAGCAGAGAGCTGTGTTTTTGGTAAACAGTCGCATGAAGTCTTTTGTTGACCCTAATTAAAAATTAGGGAGGCCTTATCCCGAAGTTACGGCCGCTGTTTTGCCGAGTTCCTTAACCATGTTTCTCTCGTACGCCTTGGTCTTCTCGACCTACCCACCTGTGTCGGTTTGCGGTACGATTTGATATAGCCTAGCGTTAATATACTTTTCTAGGCACTTCTCCAATGCTAATTGACCTTGGTCGAAACCGCGGTCTTTCCCTTGCGGGACGCCCAATACCAATGACGCTAACACGTTTGAAATGCGCATATATCAACAAACTATACCAAGTGCAGGAATATTGACCTGCTCTTCCATCGGCTACCCCTTTCGGGCTCACCTTAGGATCGACTAACCCAGGGACGATTCACGTGGCCCTGGAAACCTTGGGTTTTCGGCGCGCAGGACTCTCACCTGCGTTTTTGCTACTTGTGCCTACATTCTCTCTTCCCAACGCTCCAACAGCCCTCGCGGGTCTGCCTTCACAGCTGTTAGGAATGCTCCTCTACCACGCCATTCCAATAAATTGAAATGACATTCGCAATTTCGGTATATCACTTAGCCCCGGTACATTTTCGGCGCTAAAACTCTTGACCAGTGAGCTATTACGCTATCTTTAAAGGATGGCTGCTTCTAAGCCAACCTCCTGGTTGTTTGAGAATTAAAACCACCTTTTACACTTAGTGATAATTTAGGGACCTTAATTGGCGATCTGGGCTGTTTCCCTTTTGACCAGTGAAGCTTAGCCCTCACGGTCTGACTTGCACACTATAAATCTCTGGCATTCGGAGTTTGATATAAGTGGGTATCCCGAAGGACCCCGACTCATTCCAGTGCTCTACCACCAGAGGGAACATGTACAGCTAGCCCTAAAGCTATTTCGAGGAGAACCAGCTATTACCGAGTTCGATTGGAATTTCTCCGCTATCCTCAACTCATCCCCGCGTGTTGCACGGCGCGTGGGTTCGGTCCTCCCTCCGACTTTCGTCGGAGTTCAACCTGGTCAAGGATTGCTCACTCGGTTTCGGGTCTAATATTTGCGACTGAATTGCCCTATTCAGACTCGCTTTCGCTACGGCTCCTCCCGAGACGGGATTAACCTTGCCACAAATATTAACTCGTAGGCTCATTCTTCAATAGGAACACTGTCACCCTCCGACGTAAAGTCGGAGAGCTCCAGCTCATTGTAAGCACATGGTTTCAGGATCTATTTCACCGCCCTCTCCGGGCTGCTTTTCACCTTTCCCTCACGGTACTGGTTCGCTATCGATCACTATCAGTATTTAGCCTTACCGCATAGTCACGGTAGATTCAAACGGAATTTCACGTGTTCCGCCCTACTTAGGAATACAAACAATACTTATATACATATATTTCGTCTACAGGACTATCACCCTCTATGGTATTCCGTTCCAGGAATTTTCGACTATATATGTTTATAAATATCCAGCATCACAGGTAGCTGACATATGTACCCTACAACACCTATATTGCAACGGCCTGTCCTTTAAGTACTATCTCAAAATGTTGTCCGAAGACAAATAAATTAATAGCACAACACAATATAGGTTTAGGCTGTTCCCCGTTCGTTCGCCACTACTAAGGGAATAACACTTTACAATTCCTAAATTTCTAATACCAAATCTCAAAAGAAATTGTGGTATTAGAAACTAGGAAAAAAAGTAAAGCTTTTTACTGTTATCTTTTCCTCTGGCTACTGAGATGTTTCACTTCGCCAGGTCTTCTTCATATACCTATGAATTCAGTATATGATACCCGATAAAATCAGGTGGGTTCCCCCATTCGGAAATCCCCGGGTCAAAGGTTGTTTATCACCTTACCGAGGCTTATCGCAGATTACTACGTCCTTCATCGTCTGATAGTGTCAAGGCATCCACCATGCGCTCTTATTACACTACAGAAGCACACAATTGTGCTTCCAATTATTTTTTATACTCGTTGATTATTCTTTAAGGTTAAATTGTAATGATCAGCCAACTCTTTCGTAACAATCATTTTACATATCTGATATCAAATCTGAATTTGATACTGGCTATGAAAAATGAAATTTTTGATTAAAAAAGACCGTCTCTAAACGGTCAAACAAACATACTAGTTGTCCTAACCGTTTGGTATCTCTGAAAAATCTATTTGATGCGTATACATTGGCATTTGGTTGATAGATAATTGTCCAGAGGTCCAAACCAAGTTGGGACGTGGGTATTCGCTCTTTTTGAGCGCTCCATTAGTTTAATACAAACTCTAAAACTTGTCAAGTGTGGGCTGTGGGAAACGGGGATAAGTGAATTTTTAGGTTATTTTAGGGGAAAATTAACTAAAGAAAAAATCTAAAATTGATTGCAAAAATACGAAATATTTGCCTACTTTCCTCATATATACTACAATAAAAAAGTAAATTTTAACTTATTAAACAAAAAAATATGAGAGGCTCTGAACAGACATCAAGCGAATTTTTCGAAGCACAGGGAAAATTTAAAAGGCATGAAGAAGGGCGCGAACAAGCAAAATTTTATAAACACTTTCTTGAACAATTTAAAAGCAAAATTATCGATACTGTCAAAAAAAATGAGTTTGCAACAATTGATCCAGAACAAAAAGACACAGTTGAAAATGACGATGAACTTCTGAGATTGCCTGCTGGCTCTTTTGAAGGTTGTGATATTGAGAGTTTACAAAGATATATAAATGAATCAAGTGAAGCAGCCACAAAACAGACTAACATTGACGAAAATGTTCAAATTTCTGCTGAAACACTAGCCAATATGCCTTTTATAGAGCTCCTAGATTACATAGAAAAATTAGAGGGTGAATTAATTAGCTAAACTCAAAGTTAGCAAAAGTAAATAGTTTCATTTCAAACATCCGCGACAAAAACTCTAAAATATCCTATAATATAATTAGGATATTTTTTGTTTAAATTTTATGAATTCATACGGTTTTGATCAAAAATCAAGGAAAAAACACTTAAATAAAAGAACACGGGTTGAAAAAAAAGAAATTCAAAAAATGAGCCAAAAGCTTTTGTTTTGGAGTAGCTTAAAAAATAAAATACTGGGCATAGTAAAAAAGAGCGATGACCATCAAAAAATTTCTCAATTAAAAAATAAAATCAGTAAATTCTAAGTATATGGCTCAACAAGAACAAACCGGACTTAAACGAGAAATCCGCACAAGCCAAAAGGAAGCTCACGAAGAACTTCCAAGAACTTTGGAAGAAATCCGAAAAGAACTGGGAGAACTAAAAATTGAAAAAAGAACATTACGTATCCAAGTTACTGAAGAAGAACGAGAGAGAGAAGAAGAAGTGAAACAAGCTGTAGAAGAAAAAATATCAAAAATAGAAACTATCTTAGAAGGCGAAATAAATGAAAATACAATTACAGAAGCTGCCGGCCATTTTTCAACATCAGCACAACTTATCCATGAGTCGCGTATTTCTGGCTTATTTGAATTATTTGAATTAGCTGAATTTGATGACAAACTTATCGAGCAATATGACAGACTTAAGGAGAAAGCTCCGGAAACACCGAGTGAAGCACAAGATGGCTTTTCACAATTTGAAGGTGAGATGAGTAAAGAATTTCTTTTACGCGAATTGGAACATCTTTACAACGATACTACTCAACAAATTCGAGGCCTTTATGAGGGTGTTCAGGCAGCCACTCCCGCTGCGGTAAGTGGCAGTGCAGAGGGACTTTGCAAGTGCGCTGATGACTTATTTAATTTTGAAATAGGTGGCGTATTACGTATTGATGAATTTGTTAGCTATGTAAATGTATTACGTGAAAATCACGCGGCAATTTTGAAATTGTCCATAGGAAAAGAAGCAGAACTCCCAAATCGATTTGCAACCCTTATGCAAGAAGTTGAAGAAATGATTCGTAAACATGAATCCAATCTTGAAGATGTCAAAAAATTACTTGAAGGTGGTGAGAATATAATGAGCTTTGAAAGATATAATGAACTAGCAATTGAACTTCAAAAGAATTATAAATTTTATATTGAATGGCAACGACAAATGGTAAAAGAATCTCATTCAGAAAGTGTTTCAGCACTTCAAGCAGGAGAAATAAGCAAAGATAGAGCAAACTGGTCCGGCATGGGCACAACTCAGAGTGGCAGAAGATTTCAAATTGGACTGCGCGGAAAGAAAGGTTGTGAATACGGAAGATGCGCAAATTGTTGCTTATTTCATGGTTCATCTGACGCATCAGTAACTGCTGAAAATATTGTCACTCAATTTGATACAGGCTTAGAAGAAGAAGGATTAGTCGCAAAAGAAGGACAAGAAAAATTGGAATGGGAAGACAGTGATAAATCAGATGTCTACAGAATTGATTTTAATGGAAGTGGATCTTTTTTTAATGATGATGAAATGCCACGAGATGCCCGAATTGCCATTTTTGAAAAAATAGCAAAACTTCCTTTTACAACTATTTTAATAGAATCACGTGTTGAGTATATTGATGAAGAAAAAATCAAAGAATTACAAAACTTACTTCGACCAGATCAAAAGATAGAAATGGCTATAGGACTGGAGAGCGCAAATAATCTAGTACGCGAACTTTCTGTTGCCAAAGGATACAGTTTAGAAGAATTTGAAAAAAGTGTTGAAGTACTTGCCAGAAATGATGTCGATGTTTTGGTATATTCGATTGTAAAACCAGCCCTATTGAAGGAAGCAGAAGCACTGGAAGATAGTCTTTATACAGGTCGCTACCTGGCAGAACTGGTTGAGCGTGTTCGAGAAAAAACTCAAAGTGAAACTTTTTCACTAACCATGAAATTAGAACAATCATTTATCCAAAAAGGTGGGTATCTAGATTACTTGCACAATAAAAAACAAAAAGATTCTAAAAATGATGAATCTCTTTATGAAACTCCCTGGTCTTTTACCATAGCAGAAATTGTCCAGCGCCTATGTGATGAAAAAATAAATGATCTAGTTAATATACAAATTGGCCGCAGTGATGATTATCCGCCACCGGTTGATATCACAAAAAACCGAACTGCAGATGGTGAAATGCATAGCGAAAGCACAGAAGCTGTTGATCAAGTAATGCAAGAATTTAACGTAGACGGAGATGCTGAAGCATTGTCTGCCAAACTTGAAGAAATTTCAAAAACATATCCTGATGTATTTCAAGCCTGGCAAAAAAAACTTGATACCTAATTAAATTAGATTTATGAAGAAAATACTCATAGTTATAATTCTAATAATAGGACTATCAACTATCTTCGGAATTATCGACACCTACAGATTCGAAAACAATCAAGAACCAATTTTTACTTTCCGCAATGTATATTTCAAAGAAGGTGGAACAGAATTCAGATACGGTCTCGGCTACCAATTGATCGATTGGCATGTGCTTGATTATGATCAAGAAAATGAAAGATCTTTTTACTATACAAAAAAGGAAACAAAAATATTTCCTTTCTTAAAATATAAGTATTCATTAGATGAATCTTATAAAACTAATTTCGAGATTTCTTACGAATAAATTAGATAGAAGTCTCAAGCATATATGACTCAACAGGAGCATACTCATCTGTAAAAATCGGCAGAGAATCATCTAGATTTCCAGACCATAATTGATCCAAAAAAAACTTAGTATCTTCATTTTCAGGGATTCTACCAAGAATTCCGGATTTTTTTGAAGCAAGAAGAATTATATTTTGCACTGAACTTTCTTCTTCTTTTGAGTGCACAGGAAAAATATGAACTTCTTCAAAAACCTCAGAATAAGTTTTGTAAATTGCTGAAAGAAATTTTGACTTTTCGCCCTTTAGTGCAGAAATGGTATTTGCAATAACAAAACCATCATCTTCAAGTGAGTCGTGCATTAGCTGAACCGCTTCAATAGTTGTAAGATGCGGAGGCGGAACTCTAGTATTGAAAGCATCCATATAGATCACATCGTATTTACCTTGACTTTTATTCAGAAAAACTCGTCCATCTTCATGGATTATTCTCATTCGATCATCTTCTTTTAAGTTAAAATATCTTTTAGAAAATTCTGTAAGTTCTGGATCAATCTCCACAACATCTATCTTAGCATTTTCAAATTCTTTTAAAAAACTTTTTGGATAGGAATATGCTCCGCCACCGATCATAAGAGCACTATCTAGCTCAGGTTTTATATGTTTGGAAAGATCATAAAATTTGGTGTACCCAAAAACTAATTCATCACTATCAAGAAACATAGCTGATTGAACCTCTTCTGAACTGGTTTTTAATCTTCTGACTCTTTTACCTGTATTTGAGTCAATGCCCTCACTGATTATCACCTTACTGTAAGCAGTATCAAAATCAAAATAACCATTTTCTTCTGCTTGTACTTTTGCAGCTCCGGCAACACTCATACTGATCAAAAGTAAGACAGCAACTGCAGATTTTAAAACAATATAAGAACGTAAATGAGCAAGAGCAGACAACAAAAGCATAGTAAGTGCTAAAATATATAGAATATTAGTACTTCCCACATATGCCATCAAGAAAAACCCAGCAAAAAAAGTCCCAAAAATACTTCCCATTGTAGAGAGCGCATAAAGACTACCAACAGTTTTCCCGGTAGATGCGAGATCTTCAATTTTTAGTTTAACAGCATAAGGAGAAACCATTCCCAGACAAATACTTGCTGGCGTAAACAAAACTATAGTAGCAATAACAGAACTAAATCGAATATCTGAAATATAATTTAATATAAAAGCCAAGATCCAAGTTTTCAAAATTGCAGTTAAACCAATCAAAACACCGGAAAGCAAAAGATAAAAAGAAAATCTCTTGTAAGTTGGGTACTTATCAGCAGTTTTTCCCCCCAACCAATAACCATAGCTAAGACTACCGAGAATAATCCCAATAAGACTGGTCCAAACATAAAGAGATGAACCAACAAATGGAGCAAGTATGCGAGAGCCAGTAAGTTCAAGCACCATCACCACTGCACCAGCAGTAAATACAATTGTTTCTAAAATATACTTCATATCAGTTGATAGTTAAAAGTTGGCAATCAACAGAGCACTCATGGCTCTTTCTGTTAACTATCAACTGTAAACTATTAAACTAAAACAATACAGCTTCCCCCATCTTCAGCTTCTCTATATTCTATCACTAATGGGTTTTGACTTAAAGCCTGATGTACTGCATTTGCAAGTGCACCTGTTCCGATTCCATGAACCACGCGGCAATATCTTTCCTGGTTCTGGTAAAATAAAAAAAGCTCTCGCTCGAGATGATCAAGAGCTTCTGAAATATTTCCACCGTCATGAAGATCAATAGTTGAAATATCCTGATCAATCGACGCTCCGAGAAATTTTGCTTCTATGTCTGTTTTGTTCATAAATACTATTATAACAAAAAAACGACGCTATTTCCTCCAACTTATAGATCCAATCTTATTTAGATATATAAGTCGGGAGCGTCGCATTTTTTGCCGTTCGCTGCCCAGTCGCTAATCCCATTGGAACCGCATCACTCACAGCGCCCGAGCGCCAGAATTGATAGGTTAACAACAATGGAACCTTTGTCGTAGCTCGGTGTCACGCCGATCTAGACAGGCTCGCCCGGAACTATGGTCGTGAGCATGTACCCAGTCGCCAGTGCCCACAACTCCGGCTTCACCATGTCGAATGCCATAGCGAAATTGTAGACCTCAGAACCATCGGTATGCTTGGGCTCGATCCACACAACTACGCCTTCGAAGTCGATCGGATGCGTCTGCACCTGACCGGACGAATCCGGGATGGGCAGCTGCAGCGTGATCTCGATTCTCGTGAACTGCGGCACGTACACTCTGAATGTGCCGAAGATGGCGTGAAGGTTCATGTTCAAGCCACGAGCGTTCAAACCAAGTTCGTCTGGCCTCATTCTATTTCTTCCCCAATGGGCAACATTGCCCGGCTATCGTTGTTAACCAATCATACATACTGTTTCAATATACATAATTGGTTAACAAACAAGCTGAACAATAAAACAATATAGCATAAGAAACTACCTTTGTCAACAATACAAAAACAGACCTTTCGATCTGTTTTGTTGTGTGCCGCGGGAGAGACTCGAACTCTCACGCCAGAGGCACTGGTTCCTAAGACCAGCGTGTCTACCAATTCCACCACCGCGGCTTATATTGTAAATACTTATAATTTAACTTTTTGTTTGTTTGCTAATGTTTCGATTGAGTTAGCCCGTGCTGGATTGACTAAATACATGAAATGATTTGGTCAATACGCAGTACACCGCGGCTTATATTGTAAATTGCTTCAATTTGTCTATTTGTTTGTGTGTCAATGATTTGATTGAGTTAGCCCGTGCTGGATTCAGCAAAGACATGAAATGCTTTGGTGTTTACGCAGTACACCGCGACATACTCAAAATGAATAGCAATATTAAACCATATTTTGGAAATCTTGTCAACAATAAACCTATTCTTTACTAAGAAAAAACTAGGCAATTGCCTAGTTTTTTAATTTTGTTAGTTTTTACTTATCTCGATTAAAGAAACCTTTTTTCTTTGGTTTATCATCACCTCGATGAGGTGGACGCGAACCACGATCATCTCGCCTCGGTCCTCTATGCCCACCTCTTGGTGGACCAACTCTGCGATCATCTCTTGGAGGCCTTTCTTCAAATCCTTCCGGTTTTGGAAGAAGCGCTTTCATACTTAAATTTACTCTTCCCAGATTATCAATTTCTTTTACTTTCACTTTTACTTTGTCTCCCATATTCAATACATCGCCAGGTTTGTTTGTTCTTGCCCAAGCAATTTCACTTACATGCACAAGACCATCTTTTCCCGGAAGAATATTTACAAATGCACCAAAATCTTCTAGACGAACTACTTCTCCATCAAAAACTTCTCCAGCTTCCGGCTCTCTGACGATATCCTTAACCATTTTGATTGCTTTGGCCATTCCATCTCTATTACTTGAGGTAATCATTACCCGACCATCTTGTTCAATATCTATTTGAACTTCTGTTTGAGCAATAATTTCATTGATAATTTTTCCACCCGGACCAATAACGTCACGAATCTTCTCCGGATCAATATTAATTGTTTCAATTCTAGGGGCATACTCTGACATTTCTTGAACTTCTGGGACGGCACCATTCATCACACCAAGAATTTGCATTCTGGCTTCTTTTGATTTACTTAGTGTCTCTTCTACAATATCCCAGGTAATTCCATGTGTTTTTGTATCCATCTGCATTGCTGTAATCCCATCAACAGTTCCTGCAATCTTGAAGTCCATTCCACCATTTCCATCTTCTACATCTTGAAGATCAGTTAATACTTTCCAATCTTTAATTTTTCCATTTTCATCAGATCTTGAAGCAAGCCCCATAGCAATTCCTGCTACTGGTTTTTTGATTGGAACACCTGAAGCCATCAGTGAAAGTGATGACCCGCAAGTTGAAGCCATTGAACTTGATCCATTTGATCCCATTACTTCTGAAACAACTCTAATTGCATATGGGAAGTCTTCTTGAGTAGGAAGAACTGGCTCAAGCGCTCGCTCAGCAAGAGCTCCATGTCCAATAGCACGTCTTCCTGGGCCTCTCATCATACCTGCTTCTCCATAAGTATATGGAGCGTCATTATAATGATGCATGTATCTCTTGGTTCCATCTTCTTCCATAGTGTCCAGTGTTTGAACATCTCCGGGAGCACCAAGTGTTACTATTGAAAGAACTTGAGTGTCTCCTCTCATAAACATAGCACTTCCGTGAACTCTTGGAAGTAAATCTTTTTCTGCAATTAATTCACGAATTTCTGTCATTGAGCGACCATCAAGTCTCTGCTCTTTTTCAAGAATTCTTTTACTGATTTCATCTGAAACAAATCCCTTGGTGTTTTTCAACACAGTTTTCATCAAATCTTCATCAGTTCCTTTTTCTTCAAGAAATTTCTGAGTGTTTTCTTTTATAGTTTTTACCATTTGCTTGCGTTCTTTTCTAGTAATTTTCTTTGAATCAAAAATTACTGAATCAGCTTGTGATGCAATAAATTCTTTTGCTGAATTTACCACTTCATCAAGCTCAGCAGTATGTCCATTTTCTTCGATAATTTCCTGAACTGTTCTTTTTTCTACTCCCAGTTCACTTTGAATTTTCTTAACCAACTCTAATACTGGAGCAAGTTGTTCACCACCCCAAGTAACAGCTTTGAACATCTCATCTTCTTTTACTTCGTTTGCACCAGCCTCAACCATAACAAGTTTTTCTGTTGTTCCTGCAACTACCAAATCAAGATCACCGCTCTCGATTTCTTCAGATTTTGCATTTAAAACTAGTTCACCGTTTGATCTTCCAATACGTGCTCCAGCAATTGGACCAGCCCATGGAATATCTGAGATTCCAAGTACAATACTTGCAGCAAAAAGACCGACGATTGCAGCATCGTTTTCCTGATCAACAGACAGAGCTGTAATCACAACTTGAATGTCATTTCTAATTCTATCATCAAAAAGAGGACGAAGCGCTCGGTCAATTACACGACCACTAAGAATTGACTCATCACTTGGGCGACCTTCTCTTTTGATAAAACGACTTCCTTTGATTTTTCCTGCTGCATAAAGTTTTTCTTCAAAACTTACCATCAGAGGAAAATAATCAATATCACGAACAGTGTCTGACATAACCACTGTTGCGAGAATCACTGTGTCACCATAGCGTACAGTACATGATGCTGTTGCTTGCAAAGCAAGCTTACCAACCTCTACTGATAGAGTGCGACCACCCCAATCAATAGACCAAGATTTTGTATCTAACATATAGATATTCTTTCTTATAGATTGGTACAGAGACGATAGATCCCAATCCCGTAGATTTTGGACCTAGGTGTTTCCGCGCCAATCATTAATAAATTTTAAATTAATTATTATTTTTTAACTGTTCTTCTTGTTTTAGCAGCAGGTCTTCTGTCTCCAATCAAAAACTTTGATCTTTCCTGACTTAAATCTAGAAAATCATCTACCTCATCAATCAATCTTGAAGATGTTGTTTCTCCAAAAGCTACTACTTCAACTTGCTTTCCAGAACTTTTCTGCAAATATTCAACAAGGGGAAGATAATCACCATCTCCTGAAACAATTACAATAGCGTCAAGACTATGTGAAAGTCTAATAGCGTCAACTGCAAGACCAACATCCCAATCTGCTTTTTTGGTACCAGTACTGAAAATTTGCAGGTCTTTTTCTCTGGTCTCAATTCCAAGATTGTATAATGCTTCAAAAAATGGAACTTCTTCCTGAGACTCTGTACGAACAACATAGGCAATTGCGCGAATAAGCTTTCTGCCGGCAACTGCTTCTTTTACTATGTTTCCAAAATTAACCTTTTTTCCATAAAGATTTTTTGCAGAATAATATAAATTCTGCACATCAATAAACACCCCAACTCGTTGTTCGGGGTGTTTAAGTGGGTTTTTGTTATTTTGAGGTTTCATCTTTCTTTTCTACTTTTTTATCAGTATCATCATCTGTATTTGCAAATTGCTTTGCTTGTTTAAGCTTTAAACTCTTAACAAGTTTTTCATAAGATTCTGCATTTTCTCTCTTTAGGTATCTTAGAAGTCTTCTTCGTTCTCCTACTTTTTTTAGGAGACCTCTTCTAGATGAGTGATCTTTATGATGATCCTTGAGATGAGAAGCAAGCTCCTCAATCTCAGAAGTCAAAATTGCGATTTGAACTTCTGTTGAACCAGTATCACCTGCGTGAGTCTGATATTTCTTAATTACGTTCTGTTTCTTTCTTTTTGATAACATACATGCCTCTATTTATCAGGCCAATGGTGAGCATGTGAGCCCAGTGGTCTGACCTAAATCAGCTTTTTTGGGCTAAATTTAGGATAAATAATATAGGGAGATTATAGTAAAATTTTGTATTTTTGTCAATACCGACAAATGACAAGTGATTGGTGATTGATAACGGTATTTATTTTAATATTCTGGATTTAAAGTATTGTCGAAGCCGGCCCCAGCGCGTTCTATTGCGCCGGAGCCGACCTCGGGGGGAGCCGGGCCGGGGGTATGTAGGAGGCCTGCCTAGAGCGACGGCTTCTCCTTGCCGACCATCTCGGTCAAGCGCACCCCGAACTTGTCGTTGACCACCACGGCCTCGCCGCGGGCGACGACCTTGCCGCCGACGCGAACCTCGAGAAGCTCACCCGCCACCTTGTCGAGCTCGATGATCGAACCCTGACTCAGCGCGAGGATGCTCTCGATTGCGAGCTGAGTCCGACCCAACTCTACCTTCAACACCAACTTGGTGTCCATTCCCATCTATCTACTCCTTCCCTTGCGGGTCCAAACTATAGTTTTTTCGCTAAATTTAGGAAAAAATCATGGTTTGAATCGCAAATGTGAATTGTGAGTCGAAGCCGGCCCCAGCGCTGAATTGCGCCGGGGCCGACCTCTAGGGAGCGGGCCGGGGGATGTCGGACGGGATCAGCGCAAGGCGCGCACCCGCTCGAGAGCCTCGTGGCCGTCGATCTGACGCCGGTGGAGCTTGGTCGCGATCACGCGACAGCGACGCATCGGCGCCTCGTGCCCCTCATTGCGAGCCGCGATCGCGAGCTTGTCGAGCTGAGCCACACTCACGTGGTCAGCGTTCTCGGGCAGAATGCCCGCCAAAACCTGATCGAATCCCATCGGAATTCCTCTCTCCTCGCCCCGCTATGCCGTTACTGTCTTTGCGGGGTCAAATCATACATTTTTTGCTAAAACTAGCAAAAAATACACAATTCGACCCGCAAAAAACTGGTTACGACCAATAAATATATCATATTTTAATCTTTTTGTCAATGCAATAATAATTAGAAGAATATAATTAGTAGGTTGCAGGCAAAATCAACTCCTGTTAACTGTCAACTACAACCTATAAACTGTCCATATAAACACGAACGCCGCTCTCCTCCCAGAAGCGGCGTTTCTCCTATATGATCGCGGCCACGACCAGAGCAGCCGAAGCGATCACAGTGAAATTGTCATCATGGAGTCGCAGTGGCAGCCGCGGCACCAGGTCCTCACGAAGCTCCACCAGCCCAGCGACCACGAGAGCGCCGAGGTGAGCCATGAGTACTAGCCCGAAATCGGTGTAGTACGGCTCCAAGAGAGCGTCCAAGTTGTAGGTGACGGTGAGCATGAGAGACCCACCAACCACGAACCCCAGGAGCCCTGCGAGGGTCTTGCCGTTCCCGAGCCGCCCCCAACCGAGAGCCTTGCCCACCAGTCTGGCGCATGAATCTCCAGTCCCCAGAATGAGAAGCGCCGGGTAGGTCGCTTCTCTGCCCAGGATGAAGAATGAAGCCGTCAGCCCAATGGCGTAGGGCATCATGGTCGAGTACTCCTCGAGTTCGCCTTTGCGCATGAACTCTGCTCCGAAGAGCTTGTTCTCGCCCCAAGTTCTGAACTCAGGGAGAAGCCTGGTGATCCACCATCGACTCCACTCACTTCCTTCTGGCACCTGTTCGATTCGCGGCACTTCCAGTCTGAACACGTCGAAGACGAGAATCGTAGGCACTGCGAACCAGAGGATCAAGCACCCGAGAGTCTCATCCGAAACGCGAAAGATCTGGACCAAGAAGATGGCCACGACCGCGCTGGTCAGGTGAAAGAGGGCACGTTTATCACTTCCGTCCACGAGTTTAACCTCCACCTCGCAAAACGTTTGTATAACTTATATCAAATTATAAAAATAAAATCAAGCCTAAAAGACTCGTTAAAAACAAAACCCAGCACTCTAGAGTGCTGGGTAAAATTCTTTCTGAATTTTTCTATTCAATCATAGTACCATCTTCGTACTCCTCTGTATCATCAATGGTGATAATTCTATCCCATCGATATTTTAATCTTGCAAATACACTTTCCGATTTAATATGTCGCTTCTTGCCATTTTCTACCCTATAAACTTCTGGGGAATTCTCATACTGGATAAGAGTACCATCCTGATGAACTCCGGTTTCTGTAATTTCTCCAGCCTCAGTATATTTATCTAGCAAACTCTCAGAAATATTTTCAATCCAATTCCAAGCATATTTAAGCGCATCAAATACTGTCTCAGATGTAATCCAATGTCTCTTGTTTCCAAGAAGAACATAAACCTTTGGATCTGAAACCACTTTTACAAGCGCTCCATACTGCGGATCATAGAGAGGACCGAACGGCATAAATCCAAGTGTGTCATTTGGTATTGCATCAAGTGATGATTTTTCTACAGTTTTAACTGAAGACCAAGATGTAAAGTATGTGAAATATGTTTCAGAATTTCGGAATGGACGCTTGGCACAATCATCTGTTATGTAATAAACACCAGGAGAAGCAGCATGTTTATAGGCTTTTCCAATACTTAGGGTACAACTATCAGCTTTTGACTGATCACCATCTTGCCCAACTAGATGAATAGTATCTGATACTAGAGTAGTGCCACCTTCTTCTGAACGGAATTTTACATACACTGTTTTTAAACCATTTCCTTCTGTCAATTTCCATTCTTTGGTCTCTGAAAAAGTTTCAAAACCTGTACCTTCAAAATCTGCGCTGTTTGAAATAGCCATGGTTTTAGCGCCAGTTGCATTGATACTAAGAGTTACATTTCGATCAGAAGTCTCGTACATTCCAGAATTAATTGTTGCTGCTTTTTCCAATTCTGACTCATCTGATAAGTTTGTGAATTCAAGTTTTGCTGAACCATTTTCTTTTCCAAGATATACTGCTTTCAAATCATTTAGACCATCTCCATCTGTATCAAGATCTTGTGGTTCATCTTTTACAAGAGTAACAGTAAGCGGATCTGATTCAATGGTAACTGTTGCCTGTAAGGTTGTTACACTAATAAGTGTTACTGTATGAGCAGATGCACCAACTGATAAAGGTGTAGGCTCATTTACTACATAACTATTATCAACTGTTGCCTGCGGCGCGGCTTCTACAGCCACCACAGGAACTGTTGGAGGATTTGTTCCGGTTGTAATTGAAGGTGTGGTTGCTGTTGGCGTAGCGGATGGAGATGATGGGCTGGCAGGAGCAGCTGCCGCAGCAGCGTCACCGGCAATTACACCAAAGCTGGAAAAGTGACAAACCTGGGCAACTAATAAATTATTAGTTGTATCAACTACTGTTGGCCAAACTTCCCATTCTCCATTGGCATTCAATGAAGCAACCTGGAGTTTTTCTTCGTCAGCACCTGCTGTTGTAACGTCATCATCACTATATGGAAGAGTAAGAACAGCACAATCACCGTATAGTGTTTTACCAAGAGCATTACCACTGGAATCTTTTGGAGTAATATCATAACCCGTAGTACCAATAAATGACATTCCTTCTCCCGGATTAGCATCTTTCAGAGTAGGATCAGTTTTAATTTCAATATTACCGGTATTAGTATCAGTTGTATGAAGTGTTGAGGCCGGAATATTCAATTCTAAACTTTCAATATTGTCAGCGGTAAACAAACCACCGGCTTTTGGTGAAATAGTCTTGGTTTCGTTTACCGGAGTATAACCGGTAATAGAATTATCAAGCCCAAGTGTAGGAGCATCGCCTACCAAACTTCCCGCTGTAATGGTAACAGTAGTTTCATCAGACTCTTTTCCATTATCACCAACTGCTTTTACTGACCAAGTTCCATTGGTTAAGAGAATTGAAGCTGTGCTGGCTGTCTTGTCCATGTCCTCTATAATGAAGGAACCATTCTTAGTTGCAAATACTTTGGCATTTCCAGTATAAGCTGCATCAGCATCATCTTGAACTGTAATCACTACTGTATCTCCATTTGCTCCGGTTGCTTGAGTCATGTCTATATTATCAGCTGTAGTATTACCACTAACTGTTAAAGTAATTGAGCCTGACTCATAACCACTCTTACTGGCAACGACTGTATAAGTTCCATCTTGTACATTTGCTACTGAGTAATTAACATTTGACCCGGATTGAGCATCACTAGTGACAATAAAGAATTCTTTTGAAGAGCTATTTATAAATTTAACAGTAGCACCTGCCACGTTTGAACTGCCATCTGTTATTCTTCCAGTAACTGTATTAAGTGTAGATGGAGCGGTACATGTAATTTCAGAAGTCTCGCCAGGAGTAACAGTTACACTCTGCTCTGCACAAAGTTCACCATATTTCGGCCCTCCACCACGAATAGTATAAGTACCTGCCTGTAAGTTTACTGTATAAACCCCGGCATTATTCTGTCCTGTTCCTGAACCTTTTCCATTTGAATCACGAATATCCACAAAAGCATCAGTAATTCCTGAAATAGTAACTGCCACAGCACCAGTACTTACTGAAGCACTGAAATTTACAGTTACATCACTACTTGCATCAACAGCTTCTTCAAAACCACAAGGACCAACACCATGAGCATAACAATCCACACTGTAACCTGTTCCAGCCTTTACTTTCAAAGAATAATTTCCATCTGTATCAACTACTGTGTTGTTACCTCCAGAGGTTCCAAAGGCTGAAATGAAAGCTCCAGCAGTACCAGTACCGGAAATTGTTGAGTAATCATCTGAAGAAGCTTGGATATCTTGACCAGTAGCAGAACTACTACCGGAAATAGTTATTATCTTACAACCAACTTCTCCATAAGCAGGAGAAAAAGCTTCAATTCGCCAAGTACCATTTGATACATAGAGTGTATAGTTACCAGAACTGTCAGTAGGTGTCCCTCGATGACCACCAACCGGTGTAAATGAATCACAAGTTGCACCAGTAGCAACTTTTTCAGCCATTACATGAGCATATTGAATACCATTTCCTGAATCATCCTTTATTGTACCGGCTATGGTGACTGATGACTTTAAGAGTTTAAGCACAAGCGGATTTGCGTCTGTCACTTCTACACTGTCTTTATAAACTGTACCATCTGTTGCAACTGTTACCTGCACTTCTTCACTTGGTGGAAGACCAGGAGCGTCAGCAAAAACTTGATAAGATCCTGGTGCGACATTTAAGCTAAAACCTCCGGTTGAAGTTGTCTGTGTAAAGCCACCAAAACAATCCTTATGTTCACCTGTTGAGGCATCGAAACAATTCAAAGGTGCTGCATTTACAAATACATTGGCAATGGCATTACTACTAGCATCTTGAACAGAACCAACTATTTGATTTCCAGCTATTTGCAAAGTAAAGGTTACAGCATCTGGATCACTAGCTGCAGGAACAACAACTTCCTGAGATTTTGGAGGCATGAAATTGAAGGTTGGCATAGGAGGTGGACCACCATTTATAGTGGCTGCAAAATCAATATGCGGTCCCACACCACACTGATATTTTTTTCCGGGTTGTAATTTCATGGTTGTAGAAGAAGCGCCGTCTGATTCAAGAGTCAATGCTTTAAAAATTGGAGCAGAATAATTAAAATCATCTGAACCTGCACTACAGAATACATCTACTTCTTCAGAAGCAAGAGCTGCGCCACTGGTAATATTTACAGTCAGGGTTTGTCCAGTTACAGAAAGATCTGCGTATTTAAAGTCAACATTTGTTTTATTTCCTCCACTTACAAAAACAGTTTTCCAATCAGCAGCACCACTAAGATCAGCCAGCACAGTAGGGTCAGGCTTAATACCACAACCATACTCACCATCACTTACTCCTGAAATTGTCCAATCTCCATTACTGTCAGTTGTAGCTTCCTGATGTCCTACAAAAACAGAGCCAACACCACCACCACCAAAATAATCACAGAAAATAGTTGCTCCTGATATGGCAGTGTCGTCACCAGCAACATCGCAAATTCCTCCACCTGCTGCATCTTTACAAACAGTACCTGAAATGGACCTATCTCCGGTATCACTTATAGTAAATGGAGCTGCACTAATTGTTTGACCTTGCTTGATTCCACTTGAATCTTTAACAATTATACTTATAGTTTTTTCACCACTTATTGGAGAATTAATAATATTTTCAAGTTCAAATCTGACATGTTGTCCAGAAGTTAGAGTTTCACTACCCAAAGTAGCAGCCGTTAAAGTAATAGTGCTAGCTGTAGTATTTGTAGCAATATTAGAAAGTCCAAAACTTCCAGGTTCAGGGCCATTAATATCAGCATTCATAAAGGAAGTACTGCTAGCGATTATTCCGGCATTATCAATATTAAAGCTACTTGGCATATTTAATATAAACGTAGCTGAAGTACCCAAATCAGCTGGCAAAGGAAATTCACATTCCATAGTTGTGGTAACTGAAACAAGCATATTACGTGAAAAACATCTCTCTGGTTTCTCCCAGAAATTGGCAAAATTCTTACTATCAAAACTGGCCATATCTGTTCCTCCGATAAAACCACCGGTAAGATCAGCGTCAAGCACAACTCCCTGGGCAACATTGTCTGTTCCATTTTCAATAATTGCTTCAGAACCACTAATATCAGTAACATTTGCAACTCTCACTATAAAGGATTGATCAGTGGTTAGAGTCAAACCCTCTATTTCGACTGCGCGCGCTTCTGGTCGATAAGCTAAAGTAGTTCCTGATTCTAAGTTAACCGGAGAACCAACCGGACTCTCCAGCGTGAAATTAGCAGCTGTAGTTCCACCAAGAATAGGTTGATCAAATTCAATCCAAACTCCATAATTATCAGCATCAGCATACATAATAGTTGGAGCAGAAGCAGAATAAACCTCATCTATGGTTGTAAAACACTTAGTAGTCGCTGGCAAGGCAGCACCAATAGCAGCGTCAAGCACACTAGTACTAAGCACTACACAATATCTAGCATTTTGCTCAAGCAAGCCTATTAGACCAATACTAAGCATTTTTTCGGTTGGGAAATAAAGAAGAGTAGTTGAAGCCGCATTTAATTCCTCTCCTGCATTGTATGCAAAATTCAAATTATCATCTATAAATAATTGAACATTTTCAGTATCCATTACAGTGCTAGCGTTCATTTCTTTGGAGAAAAATATCTCAACAGCAGGAAGCATAAGAGCAACACCGGTTGAACTTGAAGCCGGATTCATGGTAAGAACAGCAGGTGCAGTAGAGTCAGATGAATTGCTGGTTCTGAAAAATATTAAATAATTATTTGACCCACCATTTAAATAAGCACCGTAATCATTTTGAATGCTACTACTCAGGGTAAGGACATAATCAGTATTTGCCGCTAAATTTGATTGTGGATCAATAGTTAATTTTCTAGTAGTTGTACTCCAGGAAATATCACAGCCAGTTGCACAAACATTTACACCGGAACCTGCACCATTACTTGCTGCTTGCAAAATAATATTACTGGTACTTGTCACAGAACCATCTGCCAATCCTGGATTTTCCACAAAATCTGTAAGCCCTGAAACCATATTACCTGCTCCATCCAGTGGGAAATTAACAGTTAAATTAGCATTGATCGAAAAACTTTGCTCACCAGGAGCAGGGAAAGACCCAACTACAAAAGGTGGAGTCATATTTGACTGAGTAGAAAGTTCTCCGGTTCTGAAAGTGTAAGTTAAATCACTTGGAAGACGAACTCCATCTGTAGTCATAATGTCAGTTGTCAGTGTCAAAGTGTACCAAGTTGAAGTTGCCATAAAATCACTTTCAGCCCCTTCAAACGTACAGTAAACAATGTTATCAGTACTGCTTGGACCACTATTATTACTAACATTAGTTCCCAAACAAAGACTTGGTCCTGTCGGCGTTCCAGTTGATGTGTTTCCTGTATTTTCCTGGAGAAACAGAGAAGAGGTTGTGACTGACCAAGCATCAATAGCAATATCAAAATTTCTATTGACAATTGCATTAACAGGAACAAAAGTTTCCCCTGCAGGCGGCTGCCCAGTAGCAGAAGAAGGACAACTACCTGTCTGCGCAACTGAACTGGTAGTAAATGTTAAATTATTTGAAGTATTGACAAAAGCAACTGCAACAACACAGCCATCATGAGACACTGCCATTTCTGAACCATAGGCAAGAGCTTGGCCACTAACAGTAGTGGTTACAAGAGTGCTGGTATTAATTGCAATAGTTGGAATGGAACTATCACCTATATAAACAGCAATTGGCTGACTGGTATTGAAAAATAAATTATCACCAGCATCAGGTTCAAATGAACTATTATTGTCTACGTCTATTACAACTCCTGCTTCAAGGGTTGTGGTAGCCCAGCTAAAATCAGGACCTTGTTGCGCAGATACAAATGTAGTTGTTACATTCATATATGGCGGATTCATGCCTGCTCCGGTAGGTCGGCTATACAATGCCCCACCCAAACCTGCACCGCTTACTGAAAATGATGACATGCCCGGATAGGTCGTTAAACTCTCTTCTCCCATGTCAAATGCTGGAACCTGCCCACTAATAGAAGAAGTAGTCCAGCTTGATCCATGATCACTTGAAGAAGCATAAATCATTTCATAACCCCAACCACTTGAGGAAACCATCTCATAAACCAAATGCATAATGGTTCCAAAAGGTCCACCTGCACTCATCTCAAAACCAGTTAGATAAGTCGTATAGGTCATGCCCTCATCATCATAAGTAGAGCTTACTGTATCAATAACTGTACCATCGCTCCATGGTCCCGGACCGCCGTTGGTTGAACTTACCACGACTAATTCGTTTCCCAGTAGATAAGCAGAAGCTACATATTGAGTATTGGTTGGTGATCCTGGAGAATAGGCCAAGAGTGGAGCCCGATCAAAATTACCACCTGCGCCAGAAGCATCAAAAGCAGATGTGGAATCAGACCAAACACCAGCACTGTCTACAGATGAAGTTGAATATTCAACTTCAAAACCGCCATCTGCTATAGCAAGCACACCTACGAATTTCTCATAAGCATTGTAAGCAATTCCTTTGAAATCATGAGTTAGTTCTCCATCTTTAACACTTATATTATTTAGAGCAGGATTAACTGACCAAGATTCACCATTATCCTCTGAAATTCCCACTAAGAGATTAGTATTACCAGTACTAGGAGAAGTAGAGGTAAAAGCAAGATAATAAGTACCACTAGCCACCACCATGTCTATCTGACTGGTAGTAGTCGCCACCCCGACAGTCACTCCACTACTGAAAGCAGGTATTGCCGCTGCTTCAACATCTCTGTCACTACCAATCCATGGGGATAGCCAAACACTCCACACTGCAAACGAAAATACAAGAGCTACTACCAAGTAAACCGGTAAATGAATTCCTACTTTGTCTTTTAATTGTTTTGATATGTCTTTTATTTTTTTAGTCATATATTTTAGAGATTAGATTTCTAATTTCATCTAACATATCCTCTATGTACCGACCAAAACACAACAGATATATTAGATTATAAATAAAAAAGACAGCTAAATCAGCCATCTATTATTATAGTAGTTAAAATTTCTCTGCAAGGTTGCAGATATTAAATAATTTGTGACGTTATGAAAATCCATCACAATACATTAAGCATGGTAAAGTTTATTTATAAACTTCAGAACCATTATACCATGTTTTTATTTTATCCAGAAGTTACTCCACTGGTTTATCCACAAATGTAAAATTAAAAAGACCTAAATCTAGGTCAAAATTAAAAACTTATGCACTTTTTTATTAAAATTTATTGAATTTTATTCCGTTTAAGTGACAAAGCATGGGTCAAAGCAACAGCCAAAGCGTCTGCAGCATCATCCTGAATAGCTTTTTTCTTTATATTTAGCAAAATTGCAATCATTTTTTGTACTTGGGCTTTTTCTGCCCTTCCATAACCCACTACAGCTTGCTTAACTTGCAAAGGAGTCATCTCAGCAACAGGAATTCCAGCTTCGCGCAAAGCAAGCAGTAAAACTCCTCTAGCTTGAGCTACATTTATAGCTGTATTTACATTTTTAAAGAAAAAAAGCTCCTCTACTGCTGCATAATCTGGCTGGTATTTAGTTATAATTTCTTTTGTTTTATCACTTAGTTCTTTTATTCTATCTACAAAATCCAATTCTTTGGAAGTTTCAATGCAAGTATAAAAAACCGAAGACCATTTATCATATTCACCCTCTATAATTCCAATTCCAGTGCGACCAAAGCCCGGATCAATGCCTATTACACGTTTCATACTTATATATTCATATAAACTTCACGCACATCATCCAGCTCATCGAGCGCCTCATACAAAGATTCTACCTTTGTCATGACTTCATCACTTATCTCCATAGTGTCTTTGGCAATCCATTTAAGCCCAGAGTCACTTGCTTCAATATTCATACCTTGAATTGCTTCCAGAACTTTTTGAAAATCAGAAATACTTGAAATTACTGATATTAGACCTTCTTCTTCTGAAATATCCTCTACTCCGGCATCCATAAGACTAAGTTCAAATTGATCTTTTTCTATACCCACCTCTTGTAGTTTTGCAGTATCAATAATTACCACACCTTTTCGTTCAAACTGCCACTGCACACTTCCAGGACCCCCAAGAGAACCCCCGTATCTGGACAAGGCATGTTTAACTTCTGAAACTGTACGATTCTTGTTATCTGTCATAGTTTCTACCAGTACTGCCACTCCCCCAGGCCCAAAACCCTCGTACATTGCCTCTTCTATGATTGTTCCATCTTTTAATTCTCCGGTTCCTTTTTTGATAGCCCGCTCAATATTATCTTTGGGTACATTTCCAGCCTTTGCTCTATCAACTGCCAGTCGCAATGAAAAATTCATTTCAGGATCTCCACCACCTTGCTGAGCTGTTATAGTGATCGCTCTTAGGAGCTTTGTAAACAAATTACTGCGAGCTTTGTCTGCTTTTCCTTTTTTATGCTGAATTTTGCTCCATTTAGAATGTCCTGACATATAAATTATTTATTAGTTTATATCTGTAGTTTAGCAAAATTAACTAGGAAATCAAGTTTAGTAAAAAGCACAAAGAGTAAAACAAAATTGAAGAAAGCTACTTTTTTTGGTACAATTCAAAATAGATTTAGGCTTAGATAAGATAAAATGAAATTAACTAGTAAGAAAAAACAGAATAAAAAAATGTCAAAAGGTTTCTATACCATAATAGGTCTTTTGTTTATAGTTCCCCCATTTTTAACTTGGATTTTACTTGTTCTTGAACTTTTCAATATCAAAATAGGTGATGCTATACAGGTTATTTTTAAATATGTTCCGGAAATTTTGCTATTTACTGTTTGGGTAGTTTTCCCTGTTCTGGCTCTTGGCCTAGGACTGATTTCATATATCAAAAAACAAAGTAAAAAACTAGGTGCTCTTACCTTTATACTTGCCGGCTTGCTTATTACTCTCGCAGTTATTACGATTTTTTTTAAGATCAATTAAAAAAATTACAACTAAAAACCCCGCATAAGTTATTGCGGGGTTTTATTATTTCGTCTTAGTAATTACTCAGCAGGTTCAGCAATTTTTACCGGCTCTTCGATCTTGACAACTTCAACTTCTTCTGCAACTTCTTTTTCAAAACCTGTACCGGCTGGAATAAGCCTACCAATAATCACATTTTCTTTTAAAGCTTCCAAATAATCAACTCTTCCGGTAATAGCCGCATTAACAAGAACGCGAGATGTTTCCTGGAATGATGCTGATGACAAGAAACTTTGAGTACTTAGAGATACTTTACTAATACCGAGCAGCAACTCACGTCCTTCTGCTTCTTTTTTACCATCTGCTTTTGCTTGACGATTGGCAATAATCAATTGAGATTTTTCTACAACTTCTCCCGGAAGAAGATCTGTGTCACCCGTGTCTTCAATATAAACTCTACTAAACATTTGTTTAATAATAATCTCAACATGTTTATCATTTAGTCTCTGACCTTGAGAAGCATAGATCTCTTGAATCTCTTTCAAGATATATCTTTGTACTGCATCACGGCCTTTTAGTTCATGAAGTTCTTTGATTTCAACACTTCCTTCTGTAAGTTGATCACCTTTTTCAACTGTATCACCATCAGCTATCCAAAGTTTATATCCAATAGGGACAATATATTCTTTGATACCTTTTCCTTCGTAAACCAATACCAACTTTTTGTCAGCAACTCGAACATGTCCACTGTATTTTGATTTAATTTCTTCACCAGAAGAGCCTTTGATCATTAAAACTTGGCCTTTTTTAACTTTTTGCCCATCAGCAACTTTTACATCATCCTTAGCACTAATCTTATGCTCTAGTTCTTCTACTCCCAGATGATGAATTCTAACAATTTTCTGACCACGCCTTCCTTCAAAAATCTTTCTTCCTGTTGGGCTGGTAATAATTTTACCGTCTGCGTCTTCAATCTCTACTGTTCCTCCAACTTCAGCAAGAACTGCTCTTCTCTTTGGATTTCTAGCTTCAAATAATTCTTCAACACGAGGCAGACCCTGGGTAATATCTCCTCCGGCAACACCACCAGTATGGAAAGTTCTCATAGTAAGCTGAGTACCAGGCTCACCAATTGATTGAGCTGCGATAACACCAACTGCTACACCCTTATTGATAACATCATTTATACCAAGATCCCATCCATAACACTTGATACAAACACCTTTTGGAAGTTTACACTGAAGAACTGAACGCACATGAGCTTCTTCCAAATCTCTTTCTTCAATTTGTCTTGCTGCGTTTTCTGTTACAATCTCACCTGCTTTTACAATTGTTTTTCTACCATCTTTTATAGCGTTAATTGCAAAACGTCCTTTGATTCTCTCGGCTAATTTCTCACCCATTAATTCTGAAATTTCTTTGGTAATAAGTTCACCTTCTGTATCTCCACAATCTTCTTCTTTTACAATTACGTCTTGGGCAACGTCAACAAGTCTACGAGTTAGATAACCGGCGTTAGCAGTTCTAAGCGCAGTATCACTCAAACCTTTTCTAGTACCATGAGATGAGATAAAGAATTCCAATACTTCAAATCCTTCTTTAAAGTTTCCTTTTACTGGCAATTCAATAATTTCACCTGTTGGAGATGCTACCAAACCTTTCATAGCAATAACCTGTCCCAACTGCCCCCAACTACCACGAGCTCCGGAATCAATCATAGCAAATACTGAATCATCAGTATTTAGAAGATCTTTCATGTTTGACATCAGCTTATCTTTGGTACTGGTCCAAACTTCCAAAACTTTTGAATGTCTTTCTGCACTAGTAAGCAAACCTTCTTGGAATTGCTCCTCAATAATCTGAATCTTCTCATCACCGCCAGCTATCAATTCTTGTTTTGCAGGAATATGTGGGAACTGATCTTTTCCAAGTGAATAACCGGATTTAGTAACATATTTATATCCAAGATTTTTAACAGCGTCAAGAAGCAAAGCAGTTTCTTTTTGTCCATATAATTCAAGAAGTAATTGAATTATTCTGGACAGATGTTTCTTGGTAATTGTTTCATTGTAAAATTTCAATTTGTTCGGAAAAATTTCATTGAAAAAAACTCTACCAATGGTTGTTTCTACAATAGAACCTTCGCCTTCTTCAAATTTTGATAAATCAGAAAATCTTACATTGATCTGTTCTCTCAAACCGATACGTCTAGTTTTATAAGCATATTTTGCTTCTTGAATATTAGCAAAATATTTCTTATTTTCTGAATCAGCTTGGTCTAATTTGGTCATATAATAACATCCAAGAGCAATATCTTGCTGTGGAGTTATAACCGGACTTCCGGTTGCAGGTTTAAGTAAGTTCTTCTCTGCAGCCATCAAGTTTTCTGCTTCCCATTTCGCCTGCTCAGAAAGAGGAACATGAACTGCCATCTGATCACCATCAAAGTCAGCATTGAAAGCTGAACAAACCAATGGATGAAGTCTAATAGCTTTTCCTTCTACAAGTCTTGGTTTAAAAGCTTGAATACCAAGTCTGTGTAGAGTTGGAGCACGATTTAGAAGTACTCTAGTGCTCTTGGTAATATTTTCGAGAATATCCCAAACTTCAGGAGCATTACTCTCAATAAATCTGGAAGCGCTGCGAACATTGTGAGCTAGTTCTTGCTTGATAATTTCTGCCATTATAAATGGCTTGAAAAGTTCAAGCGCCATAATCTTAGGCAAACCACATTCATTGATTCCCATTTTCGGTCCAACTACAATTACAGAACGTCCTGAATAATCTACACGTTTACCAAGCAAGTTTTGTCGGAAACGACCTTGCTTACCTTTTAGAATGTCAGCAAGTGAACGAAGTTGTCTTTTTTGTCCAGTAGAAGAACGAACAGTTTTGGTTGCGCGAGCATTATTATCAATAAGCGCGTCAACAGCTTCTTGCAACATGCGTTTTTCATTTCTACAAATAACTTCCGGTGCATTCAAAGATTTAAGACGTTTAAGACGATTATTTCTATTAATTACTCGACGATATAAATCATTCAAATCACTGGTAGCAAAACGACCACCATCGAGCGCTACCATAGGACGAAGATCCGGTGGAACCACAGGAATAGCAGTAAGAACCATCCATTCCGGCCTAATGTCATTTTTATGCAAACTCTTAAGAAGTTTTACACGACGAGCAAGTCTGTCGCGTTTAGCACCTTTGCTTTTTTCAATTTCCAGATCAAGTTTATCAATTGTTTTTTCCAAGTCTAATCTCTCGAGAAGTTCGCGAATTGCCGCAGCACCGATGTTTGCTTCAAACAAATGACCATAACGAAGTGAAAGTTCTTGATAACGAGCTTCTGAAATAATATTCATCATGCCAATATCTTTTAGTTCTTCTTCGGCAAGTTTGAAATCTTCTTCTAGAGCTGCAAGTTTTTCATCTCTTTTCTTCTCAGCAGCTTCCAGATCATTTTTTGATAAACCTTCCATGCCTTTTGCAGCTTCTTTTTCAATTTGTTTTTTCTTTGACTTGTATTCTTTTTTCAAAGCTGTAATTGTGGCCTGTCTTTCATCTTCATCAACTTTGGTAACAATAAAAGCAGCAAAATAAATAACTTTTTCAAGTGATTGAATAGACAAATCAAGAACTAAACCAATACGAGATGGAATGGTTCGAAGAAACCAAATATGTGTAACTGGAGTTGAAAGTTCTATATGTCCCATTCTTTCGCGTCGAACTAGTGAATGGGTTACTTCTACACCACATTTATCACAGACAATTCCCTTGTATCTAATTTTTTTATATTTTCCACAATAACATTCCCAATCTTTGGTTGGTCCAAAAATTTCTTCGGCAAACAAACCACCTTTCTCAGGTTTTTGAGTTCGATAGTTAATTGTTTCCGGCTTGTATACTTCTCCGTGAGACCAATTTCGAATGGTCTCTGGTGAAGCAACTTTGAGGCGAAGCGCGTCAAAGTTCATTGAGTGAAGTGAGTCGCGAGACATAGTATGAAGTTATTATAATTTGATAATTAATTATTTTTTATTCAGTTTCTTTCTTTTCTGAACTTTCAGATTCTTTTTCTTGAGAATCTTCACGATTCATATACTGCTCTCTTTTGAGTTTATTAGCTTCGTCGAGAGTTATATAAGAATCATCCATTTGTTTCAGTAGATCAACTTCAAGAGCAAGACCTTTCATCTCACGAACCAACACATTGAATGACTCAGGTAAATTAACCCGAGTAATTGGCTGGTTCTTAATAATAGCTTCGTATGCTTTGGCACGACCAGGAACATCATCAGACTTAATAGTTAGCATTTCCTGTAGAGTGTGAGCAGCTCCATAAGCTTCAAGTGCCCAAACTTCCATCTCTCCAAATCTCTGTCCACCAAATTGAGCTTTACCACCAAGAGGTTGTTGAGTGATAAGACTGTAAGGACCAATAGATCTTTGGTGAATTTTGTCTTCAATCATATGGTTCAACTTAAGCATGTAGTTGTAACCAACAGTAGTTTTATTGTCAAAAGGCTGACCAGTTTTTCCATCATAAAGCTGCAGCTGTCCATCTGTTGGGAAACCAGCCTTCTTTAGCTCTTCTTCAATCTGTCCTTCTTCAATACCATTTAGTGTTGGAGTAGCAGCTTTGTAACCAAGAGCGTTAGCTGCAAGACCCAAGTGAGTCTCGAGCAACTGTCCAAGGTTCATACGGGAAATAACACCAAGCGGAGAAAGAATAATATCAACCGGAGTTCCGTCTTCTAGGAATGGCATATCTTCTACAGGAACTACACGAGAAATAACACCTTTGTTTCCATGACGACCAGCCATCTTGTCACCAACTTGAATTTTTCTCATATCAGCAACAGTAACCTGAACTTGTTTGGTAACACCGGGTTGAAGTCTATCGCCTTCTTCAGCAGAAAATACTTTTACATCAATAACTTTTCCATGTTCACCACCTTTTAGATAAAGAGAAGAATCACGAACGTCCCTTGCTTTTTCACCAAAGATAGCGCGAAGAAGTCTCTCCTCTGGAGTAAGTTCAGTTTCACCTTTTGGAGTAATTTTACCAACCAGGATATCACCGGCTTGAACCTCTGCACCAATTCTAACAATTCCTTCTGAATCAAGATTTTTAAGTTTTTCTTCACTTACGTTTGGAATGTCACTTGTTACAACTTCTGCGCCAAGTTTGGTTTCGCGAACATCTGTTGAGTAGTGTTCAATATGAATAGAAGTATATCTATCCCTCTCAACCAATCTCTCAGAAATAATAATCGCATCCTCATAATTGTATCCATCCCAAACCATATAAGCCACTAGAACATTTTGCCCAAGAGCAAGTTCAGCGTCTTTGATAGAAGGACCATCACTTAGAGGATCGCCTTTTTTAACTTTTTGACCTTTTACAACAGTAGGTCTTTGGTTAATACAACTAGAAGCATTTGAACGAACAAATTTGTTCATGTTATAAGTATAAACCTTTTTCTTTTTATCAGTAATTTCAATTTTATTTCCATCACTATAAGTAACTTCACCATCAGCTTCTGCAAAAAATACATGTCCACTGTTTGCAGCAGCCCAACGTTCCATACCAGTTCCGACCAGTGGTGGATCAGCACTAATACATGGAACACTTTGTCTTTGCATGTTTGTTCCCATCAAGGCACGAGTCGCATCATCATGTTCCAAGAAAGGAATCATGCTGGTCGCCACACTAAGAATCTGATTAGAAGCAACATCAATATATTCAATATCTCCGGCAGAAGTAACAGCAGGCTCACCATGAAAACGAGCAGGAACACGCTCAGCTAAAATTCTTCCATTTTCATCACGAGGAGTAGTAGAACTAGCAGTAACAGTTCTTTCTTCTTCGAAGGAATTTAGATAAACAATTTTATTCGAAACTCTAGGGATCAATTTAACAGTTTCAAGTTTTTTATCTTTGGCTAATTTCTTAGCAATAGAATCAGTAATTTCTTCGCCTTTTTTAACAACACCTTTTATATCAACTCCTGCAAGTTCGCCAACAGTAAACTTTGGATCGTTAGTTACACTAGAAATCACTTTTCTATAAGGAGTCTCAAGAAAACCAAAAGTGTTCATGCGAGCAAAAGTAGAAAGATGTCCAACTAGACCAATATTTGGTCCCTCAGGAGTAGCAATAGGACAAATTCTTCCATAGTGAGTTCTATGCACATCACGAACTTCAAATCCAGCTCTGTCACGAGATAAACCACCTGGACCAAGAGCACTAATACGACGCTTGTGTTCAAGTTCAGCAAGAGGATTTACCTGATCCATGAATTGAGAAAGTTGAGAACTCATGAAAAATTCACGAACTACACTGATCACCGGACGAGCATTGATAAGTTTGTTTGGAACAATACTATCAATATCCATAGTACTCATACGATCTTTTACAATACGCTCCATACGAGCAAGACCGATTCTAAATCTGTTTTGAACAAGCTCACCAACAGCGCGGATTCTTCTGTTTCCAAGATGATCAATATCATCAGCATCTTCCTGACTTACGTTTAGACGAATAACCTCTCCAATAACCATGGCAAGTTTCTCCGGACTAAGAACGCGTTGTTCTTTTTCTTCTTCAGTATTTTGCTCTTTGTATTCAAGATTAAATTTATTACTAAATTTATAAAGACCAACTTTACCAAGATCATATCGATCAAAATTGAAAAACATTGAGTGAATCAAACTCTTGGCATTGTCAGAAGTAGCCAGATCACCCGGACGAATTCTACGGTAAACTTCGATAAGACCTTCACTTTCATCAGAAGAAGCATCTTTTTTCAAAGTTTCTTCAATGTAGTCAATATTAGTATGGTTATTTACATGTTTGAAAAGATCACGGATTTTATCATCAGTATCATAACCAAAAGCGCGAAGTAGAGATGTGGCAGCAACTTTTCTCTTGCGATCAACTTTTACCCAAATAACATTATTAGCATCGGTTTCAATTTCAATCCAAGCGCCACGATTAGGAATAATCTTAGCGCCATAGTATTTTCTTCCGCGAACAGCTTCAGCAGTGAAGAAAGCCCCAGGACTTCGAATCAACTGAGAAACAATAACACGCTCAATACCATTTACCATAAAAGTACCGCGTCCAGTCATCAGCGGCATATCTCCAAGATAAATTTCTTGAGTAGTTTCTTTGTTAGTTCGTTTGTTGGCTAGACGAACTTTTGCACGAAGTGGAGCTTCAAAAGTAATATTTTTTTCACGACAAGTAACTTCATCAAACTTTGGCTCGTCGAAAAAATAATCTTCAAAATAAAGTTCAAGATCTCTACCTGTAAAATCAGTAATAGGAGAGAGCTCATCAAACAATTCTTTGATTCCCTCTTTTAGGAACCATTCATAAGAACTGTGCTGAACTTCAATTAAACTTTCCGGATTAACAGCATCTAATTTATCAGTAAAGAACTTACGATCTTTTTCTTTTAGAGACTGTCTTTTATAGACTGGAGACATAGTCTTTTTTTTATTAAAAACTAATTGTTTTTATCTGAATAACAAAAAATTTCCCTGTTGACCAGGGAGTTGTAAATTGAAAGAAATTAATTGTCGAGAGAAGATAGTTGCATTTGGGTAGGTATACCTTTTTTCTCTGAAAGTATGCTCTCAGAGTATTCTTCCTTCGTTTCCTAATTTTATGCCTAAAATCGCTTATTTAGGGCAAATTTCAGCAAATTTACGAATGAAACTAGGCGAGGTTTAATATACACTATAAAAGCAGGACTGTCAAATAGAGCACGTGGATAAGTATTTGTCAAGAACTAGGCTTTTTTTGCTAGTTTTAGGCAAATTTAAAGATTTTATTATTTGGAGGCTTGAGAGTTTTACAGAGGGTTATCCACAATAAATTGAAGTAAAAGCAAAAAATATCAAAAAAGTCAAGATGTTTGGAAAATTTATCATAACGACTTTATTTTAATGGACTTTTGATGTTTTTGAGCATGGGGTTGGTGACTTGGGTGTATATTTGGGTGGTTTTGATATTTGAATGGCCAAGTAATTTTTGGACATAACGCATATCTACACCATCCTCGAGAAGATGGGTCGCGAAACTGTGACGCAAGGAATGAAATGATGCTTGTTTTTTAATATTGGCTTTTTTCAAACCATTACTGAAAACTCTCTGGACTGATCTTTTGTGCAGTTTACCACCTCTTTCGCTTTCAAATAAATAATTGTTACCATTTCTCTTGCATATGAAATTATCAAGATCATCGATTAAAACTTCGGGAACAATGGTTATTCTATCTTTTTTCCCTTTAGATCTCTTAATATGAATAATCTGCTCGCCAAGATCCAAATCAGCCACCCTCAAATTAGTGAGTTCACTTACTCGCAACCCAGCTCCATAAGACAAAGCTATTATTAATTTATGTTTCTCATTTGAAATTGAATTGATAATTTTACTTACTTCATTTCTAGATAAGACAATGGGAATTTTCTTTGATCGCTTTGGGTGTTTAATATTTATTTTTTCTTTCTTATGTAAAACATTTTTGTAAAAAAATTTTATTGCATTTATATGCAGTGAAATAGTCTGTTCTGAATAATCCTCCCTCATTAAATATTCTACAAAAAGTTTTATAAGATCCGAATCTAAAAAATTAGGTGTCTGGTTTACACCACGACAATACATAAAATAATTTTCCAGGCAATTTGAGTAAGATTTAAAAGTCTTCTTACTATAACCTCGAATTGAAATTTCGCGATGAAGTTTATTTAATAAAGCCTGGTCGTTGTTAATTGCAAAATACATAAGTGAATGATATATTTATAATTAATAATAAGTCATATAATACACTAAATAGTGTTAAAAAAGTGTAAACAAGTCGTATAAATGCTAGTTGCACAAAATAAGTTTAAAATTTTTTAATAAAATAAACGGTGAATTTTAAACTTACATCGTGCAACAACGCATATACGACATTAAAACGATCGTATATACGCAAACGTTAGCTGAAATACTACTCAAAATAATTAATAAATAATATTGGCGGGGGGTTCGGAAAGGAGAAATAGAGATGCCTAACGTGACAGTCTCGATGGCGAAAGGACTTGTCGCCGAAGCGCGACGTAAGGGAAAAACACCCGAGGATCAACTCGGGATCATACAAAGTGGTGTAGAAACATGGGGCAGACGCGGCTACATACTCGAGGCTGCTCCGGCCAGAATCATCGGCAGTGCAAAGGGTCCCCTCATCGCAGAAGTTCACCCTCTCAAGGACATCCGCTAACGGAGGGGAATCCCGAACCCTCACCCTCCACCAATATTATTTAGAGCAGCACATCACACAACAGCAGTATATTTGGCTCAGGCTTGCTTCGCGCCTTCGTGCAAATGCCTTTTATTTTTTACAAAATAAAAGTAAAATAGATTAAAAGAAGTGTTTATCAATATTAATAATTAATTGGAAGAGGCACTTCATATATACGCGAACGTTAAGCGAAATGGCGAAAATAAATATTTACACATAAATGATTGAGGCTTATAGTATTCTTATGCAAACTCCAATCATTTATAATAAATTACATTAAATTTTTTTATGGACTACTCCGTTGAAAGACCACAAAAAGAAGACCTTGATGAATTGCGAAATTTTTTTGCTTTAGTTATCGCAGACGCCTTCAAAGAGGATGGGATTGGCAGTGACAAAGAAGGTATTAAAGAAGAAATAGACAAGCAGATGAACTTTGTAAAGAAAGATCTGGAAAGCGAAGGTGCTGAAGTCTATTTTTTTATAGCTAAAAAGAGCGGGAAAATAGTTGGAACAATCGGTCAAAGTGAGCCGAATGAATTTATAAAAAAACATCTAAAAAAAGACCTCAGCAATATGCCGGAAATAACAAGTGTCTATGTGTTGCCGGAAGAACAAGGAAAAGGTCTAGGATCATTTCTGTTTGAGAAAATGTTAGATAGATTGAAGCAAAAAAAAATCTCACATTATTGCCTTGATGGAGGGTATGTAAAATCGCAAGGTTTTTGGAAAAACAAACTTGGGAAGCCAGATGTTATAATAAAGAACAGGTATGGAAAAGGGTTACACTACATGATTTGGTTTAGAAGTGTAAAAAATTCAACATAATTTATTCATTAGCGCTTGCTCACCCAAATTGGTCTCCACTACGCTGGTAGCGCTCCGCAAAACATCAGATATACGCGAACGTTAACTGAAACACCCACCAACAAAACCACATATGAAAAAATACCTCATAATAGAAACTATAGTATTATTATTCTTGGGAGCAATCCTTCTTTCCCAATTCTTAGGAATATCTTGGGAAAAAGAAACTCTCTTCCAATCTTGTCAGTCGGAAAATATAGATTATCAATCATATGATCCTTATTGTCTTTCAATCATCAAAGAAACCCAAACTCTCAATTTAAAATATTATATTTTAGTTGCAAAACAAGCTGATCCAAATTATGGTCATATTCTAAATTATCCTGCTCCTCAGATTGTCAGTTACAATGAACTGGAAAATCTAAAAATCAACTGGACAGACCAAGGAATTGAAATGGAAACATATTTAAATACTAAAATTTTTATTCCCAAAAAAAATTTTATTGGTGGAAGATAATCTCTAATATCATTTAATCTCTCTTCTTAAATAGATCTTGCCAAATGGGAAAACAAAAAGCCCCTTCTTTTGAACACCAATATTTAATGCTCACAAGAAGGGGCGGGCGCAGTCTCGTAGAAATTGCGCCCTTGACGATTCGTTGATCCGACACTCCGCATCATCACCCCTTTGCCACCGACCGGATCCGATCAGTCGCAGTAGTTCTCGTAGCGACAGCGCCAGTCGTCGTAGGGACCGCAGTGCTTGACCGTGGTCATGTCCGGCGCCTTGAGCCGGCGCACGCGCATGGTCTGCAGGTCCGGGAAGCTGACCTCGAGGTGGGCACCCTGGTAGGAGATCAGGAAGGCGTGCTGACGCGGGTCGTAGAGGAGCGAGTCCTCGACCTCGACGCGCTGGTAGTAGGCGTACTGCCCTCCCGAGATCCCCCAACCGTGGTTGTACTCAATGCCGTTGGTCTTGAGCAGGGCCTCGGGCACGCAACCGCCCGAGTCCATGCCGTAGCCGTAGGAGCGACGAGTGCCAGGAGGAGTCATGACCTGGAAGCGCCCTCTCTCCTGGAACTCGGGGAGCGGGAAGGCGATCCAGACCGGCTCGGGCATCTCGGTCGACCCGATCTCCTGACGCACCACTTCGAGGGGCTTGATGAACGTGATCGTCCACTCGTCCTTGTCCGGCAGGACGGCGTACTCGAAGGGCTCGAAGGACTCCGAAGCGGCGGTAGTAGCCTGGTCCTTCTCGGTCTTGGTCTGGCAGGCGCTGGCGCAGAGCAGGCCGATCGCGATCAAAACGATTTTTTTCATGTGACTAGACCCTCCTTCGGGTCTCGGGGACTTAATGATGACGACTGTCAACGAACTCTTGCTGGGCACTCCGATTCTGAACCGAACTAACCAACAGATGCAACCCTTTATAGCATATATTTAAGCATTTGTCAATAATCACCCAAAAAATATGGCTAAAATAAAATTGTTTTAAGTACTTAAAACAATTTCTTTCAAAACTTATTCAAAAACAGTATAATTAGAATGAATTCACATAAATCCGAAAGGAAAAACATAGGCGAACTCATTACCCACTATCTCCAATCTATGTACAAACACAAACATCATTTCGGGTTATTGCAAAATACCGAACTAAATGAAATTTATATTACCATTTCTATAAAATCTTTTGCCTTATCAATGATCAGTATTTTTATACCGGTTTTTTTATACAAATTGGACTATTCTTTAGCAAATATTTTTTTATTTTATGCTCTAACCAATCTTGCCCATGCGCTCCTGGTTTTACCGGCAGCAAAAATTTGTTCAAAATTTGGCTTCAAACATTCCATTGCATTCAGCATCCCGGTACTGATAATTTTCTATTTGGCTTTGTATACCCTACCCCAATTCAACTGGCCACTGTACTTGTTAGCGCTAATATATGGAATCAACAACGCCCTATATTGGACTGGCTATCATCTGGATTTTTCCAAATATACCAAACAAGAAAAGCGAGGTAGCCAAATTGGTCTGGCAAAAATTGCCAGCTCCAGTTTCAGTGTTCTTGGACCACTAATTGGTGGATTGATACTGAGCTTTTTTGGATTTAAAATACTTTTTATAATTATTTCCATATTGCTTTTCTTGTCAGTGATCCCATTATTTTTTAGCAAGGACGGTCATGAGCCATTAACTTTTTCAGTAAAAGATCTTTTCAAAGAAAACAAAATCAAAGATGGTCTAGCGTTTCTGGGATATGGAATGGAAAGCGGTGCTGCGCTAGTTATCTGGCCATTATTTATTTTTA
>CAZFTR010000011.1:0-36128 GCA_964522405.1 uncultured Gammaproteobacteria bacterium
TTATATTGGACTTGGAATAGTTTCCTCACTAACTTTCTTTTTCTCATTATTGTTTACCATAATTATTGCCAGATTTTCAAATATTAGAAGGAAGCTAATTTTAAAAATTGGAAGTTTTTTCAATGCCTTGATTTGGGGAATTCGTTTTCTTATTAAAACCAAAATGCAAGTCTTTATAGTTGATTCTTTTTTTGGAATGTCTCAAACAATGATCCAAATATCTTTTGATGCTATGACTTATGACAAGGCTAATAAAAGCGATATAGTGCGCTTCATAGTTTACCGAGAAATAATGATTCAACTTGGAAATGTGATTTTATATTCAGCCATGATAGCTCTTGGTTCGATTATCTATAGTTTATATTTTGGTGCTGGAGCATCGTTTTTGTTTTTGTTGTTTTAGAATTATGAAAAATAAAATCACTATCCGCATTGCAATCATTGCCATAATGGTAGTATTGCTACTTATTTGGGCAGAACTTGCTGTTGGCATTTTCGGGACTCCTTGGGCAGGATCTTAATTGTATATTATTCTTAAGAAGATTCTGAAATATAAATAAAAAAGTAACAAAGTTAAAGAAATATTTTTTTAATCTCGAACAATAACTAAAATTCAATATTTTATTTATAAAATTTAAGTCCTTCTTTTTGCAAATTTAGAAAAAAACAGTATACTTAAAATGAATTGACTGAGAGGTTCTCATGTTCAAGTACCGTAAGGCGCTGTCGTGATCTGATCACGGTGGAATCGCCTGCCCAAGGCTTCGGCTACCCCCGGTTCCACGAACTTCTCGCGCCGTCACGGCGTATCTGTTCACGGCTCCGGGGGCTGGGCCATACACAAACAAAAACAGTTATTTGAAATAACTGTTTTTGTTTGCCCTCGATCTTGCCCGCGCTCTCAGCCTATCTACAAACAGACAAGTGAAATAACTTTTTAATATTTATTTTTATGGCCTACTCACTTCGTAGATCTTGATCTTCTCGACTTTCTCGAGAATCAAACCAGATCTATTCCAGTGAAGCAGCAAATGAGTGTCGTCACAGAGACGAACAACTCGTGGCGGTTTGCTGAAATCAGTCCACTCCAGCTTATAAACCACCCCCTCAAAAAAGAAGTTTACACAAGAGACACATGACATACTCAACCCCTCCGTGCTGAAAATCGAGGTTGGCTAATATATACCATAAAATATCTAATTTGTCAAGTATCAAATACAATAAAATCTACTATTTACCAACCTCACCCCTTTCATGCTATAATATCTACAACTCATGACTAAATGGGTACTTTTTTACATTTATGGCTCGAGGCAGACGCAGAAAATCCCGCTCATCTCTTGACCCTACTCTTTCAAGAGGTGTTCTATCAATTCTTTTGGTAATTTTTTCCATAATCATAACTCTTAGCTTCTTTGGCAAAGCCGGCACTGTCGGCATTATGCTAAATGACTATTTTCTCAGCTTTTTATTTGGCTCTATTCGCTTTACCACTCCGGTAATTTTACTTGTTCTTGCTTGGTACTTGATCCGCGATGTTGACTACAACTACCGCCCTACTCATGGTATTGGCGCTGTTTTGTTTTTCCTTTCTCTTTCCAGCATTATGCATCTACGCTTTGCTGTTAGTGAAATGTGGATGCAATCTCTTGCTGGAAACGGCGGCGGAGTCTTTGGAATGTTAGCTTGGGTTCTCAAATCTTATCTCGGAACTATTGCCAGCTGGGTTCTCTTGATTGGTCTAGTTTTTGTCTCTATTTTCTTGATCTTCAATACTTCTGTTGCTAATTTTGTTGAAATCCACAGAAAGCTTTTCAGAAGTTTTGGCGCTCTTGGAAAATTGATTGTTGGTTCTATGAGTATGCTTTTTTCCAAAAAACCAGAATACGAATCTGATGAAGAATATGACGAAGACGATGATGAATATGAAGATGACGAGGAAGAAGCCCCAACAAAACGTAGGAGATTTTTCAGAAAAGATATTGGGGAGGATGAAGAGGAAGAATATGATGAGGACGAAGACGATGATGAATATGAAGATGACGAAGAAGAGGATGACCAAGAAATCCAAGCTGCAAAATCTGCTGCTCGAGTTGAAAATACTGAACCCAAAAAAGATGATGTATGGTCCAAAAAAGTTATTATTCGCAAACTCCCAAGTGTTAAACTTCTAAGCAGTAAAAAGGGAAAGCCTACCAGTGGTGACATAAAAGCCAACGCCAAAACTATTCAAGACACTTTGGCAGAATTTAAAATTGATGTAACAATGGGCGAAATAAAAGTTGGACCTACTGTTACTCAATATAGAATCAAGCCAGCAAAAGGAATTAAACTAACCAAGATCACCTCTCTTTCAAATGATCTAGCTCTCGCGCTTGCTGCCCACCCAATTCGTATAGAAGCTCCAATCCCTGGAAAATCTCTGGTTGGTATTGAAGTTCCAAATGAAAAAACTGCTCTTGTTTCTTTCAAAGAACTTATTCTTAGTAAATCTTACAAAGAAAGAGCTCATGATGTCATGGTAGCTCTTGGAAAAGATGTTGGTGGAAAAGTTTGGTTTGCTGATCTTCCCAAAATGCCTCACATGTTAATTGCTGGTGCTACTGGTTCTGGTAAAACTGTTTGTGTGAATACAATTATCATGAGTTTGCTTTTCCAGAACACTGCTGAAACTTTGCGCATGATTATGATTGATCCAAAACGAGTTGAGTTAACCATGTACAATGGCATTCCTCATCTACTCACTCCGGTTATTACCAATACTCAACAAACTGTAAACGCGCTGCGCTGGTCTATTAGCGAAATGGAAAGAAGATTTGAAACTTTTGCTGCTGCCGGCAGTCGAGACATTACTTCTTATAATAAAAAACATCCTGAACACAAAATGCCTCAAATTGTAATTGTAATTGATGAGCTAGCCGACCTGATGGCTACTGCAGCAAACGAAGTTGAAGCTGGAATTATCCGCCTGGCTCAGATGGCTCGTGCTGTTGGTATTCACTTGGTGCTGGCAACCCAAAGACCTAGCGTTGACGTTATTACCGGTCTGATGAAGGCAAATATTCCGGCTCGTATTGCTTTTTCTGTTGCTTCTCTTACTGATTCCAGAACTATTCTTGACTGTCCTGGTGCTGAAAAATTAATTGGTCGCGGTGATATGCTTTTCCAAACAGCTTCTCTTTCTAAACCTGTTCGTATTCAAGGAGCTTTTATTTCAGAGGAAGAACTTAAAACAGTGGTAAACTATCTAAAAGGAAAAGAAAAACCAGAATACGATACTTCTATTATAGAAAAACCAAAAGATGGCGGAACTATGAGCCTCTTTGGTGGGCCAAGCGATGATCAAGATCCACTATTCAATGAAGCTAGAAATGTAATTATAGAAGCAGGAAAAGCCAGTGCTTCTCTACTCCAGCGCAGATTAAAAGTTGGTTATGCCCGAGCTGCCAGAATTTTGGATGAACTTGAAGAAGCTGGAATTGTCGGACCTTCACAAGGAGCCAAACCAAGGGAGCTTCTTGTAACCACAGGTAGTGTTGCAGCCACAATGGGAGCAGGTGGCGAACATAATGTTTTTGACACTCCTGAAGAAGAGATTGAGGAAGAATTTGAAGAAGATGATGAAATCGAGGAAGAAGATTTTGATGAAGAAGATAATGAAATGGAATCAGATGACGAATACGAAGAAGAAGATGAAAGCGAAGACGATGATGAAGACCTTGAGGAAGAAGAGATTGAAGAAGAGGAATTAGAAGAGGAGGACGAAATCGAAGAAGAAGATTTTGATGAAGAAGATAATGAAGATCTTGAAGACGAGGAGGAAATAGATGAGGAAGAAGAAGAGTATGAAGATGACGAGGAAGAGGAATTAGAAGAGGATGAAAATGAAAAAGAAGAATAATTATGCCCTCATTCAAGAAAAAAAATATAACTGAAACCAAAAGAGTTTGTCTTCGGCTCAAACAAACCAGAGAACAAAAAAAGATCTCACTTAAAGAACTTGCTGAGAAAACAAAAATCAACATAGAACATCTTCGCGCTCTCGAAGAATGCAGATTCAAAGACATTGGACATAATACAACTTACCAAAAACATTTTGTAAAAAAATATGTAGAAGCATTGGGACAAGATGCCAGTCCTTTTTTGTCTCAATTTTCAGATGAAGAGCTGAGTTACAAAGATCTCAAAATAAAACATCCGCATGCCGGATATAAAAAACATTATTTTTCAAACATACCCCAAGCATTTAGATATGGAGTTGTAGTGATACTTGTCTTGCTTGTTTCACTTTATTTGGGAAATCAAATTAGAAATACTCTACAACCACCACTTCTGACATTGACCACGCCGCAAGATGGATTTATAACAGAAAACAACACAGTAAACGTAGAAGGTATAACCAATCCAGAAGTAACAGTGACTATAAATGGCGAAATAATAATAAGCAATGAAATTGGAAATTTTTCAGAAGAAATAGCCCTGACCCCGGGAATCAATACTATAACAGTAGAAGCAGCTAAAAAGCATGGAAAAACCAATAAACAGACCAGAAATATTATCATGAAAGAGGTGCCGGGGTTTGGGGTGAAGTAGAAAAAGCTGCAATCCAATTGTTTATATTCAATAAATCTATATTTACTCTCTGAGGTACTTGAAAAACTTATACAAACTATTGATTTATTGCTTAAAGACTCATGAGACAATCCGCAGACCCCTTGCTGCTGCTGAAAGCAGAGCAGCAAGAGAGGCGAGGACGGCGAATGAGGGTTTAAGCAATAAATCAAACAATTAGAAAACATCACTTGGATCTATATTTAACAAAAAAAGCCACTTAATTTTTTGTTAATATTCACATTTGACACGACTCAGGCAACAATATAATATAGGTATATGGAGAGTGAAAAACTCTCCTTTTATAACCATTAATTACACGTAATCACAAGAATATGGCAAAAGCAAAAGTAGATGAGGGGCGTATGCAAGCAGCACAAAGTGCAATAGACCAGATTAAACAACGATATGGCGAAAATGCCATTATGAAGTTTGGAGAAGCCAAATCCATGGAAGTAGAAGCGGTTTCAACCGGATCAATTTCACTAGATATTGCTCTTGGAGTAAAAGGAGTACCAAGAGGAAGAGTGATAGAAGTATTTGGACCGGAAGCAAGTGGAAAAACCACACTGGCACAACATGTAATTGCAGAAGTTCAAAAATCAGATGGAATAGCAGCGTTTATAGATGCCGAACATGCCCTAGATCCAGAATATGCCAAAAAAATCGGTGTAGATGTAGACAATCTGCTGATTTCACAACCAGATACAGGAGAGCAAGCTCTTGAGATCCTGGAAACACTAGTACGATCAAATGCCGTAGATGTGGTAGTACTGGATTCAGTAGCAGCACTGGTTCCAAAAGCAGAGATTGAGGGAAATATGGGAGACTCTCATATGGGGCTACAAGCCAGACTTATGAGCCAAGCCCTACGTAAACTAACCGGAATAGTGAGTAAGAGTAAAACAGTAGTAATTTTCATCAATCAAACCAGGCAGAAGATCGGAGTCTTCTTCGGAAACCCAGAAACAACCACTGGAGGAATGGCACTAAAGTTTTATTCATCAGTTAGAGTTAATGTTCGCAGATCAGCTCAAATCAAACAAGGTGACAAAGTAATTGGAAACCGAGTAAAAGTAAAAATTGTCAAAAACAAAGTTGCTGCACCATTCCGCACCACAGAATTTGATATTATGTACAATGAAGGAATTTCAGTTTCAGGAGATACACTAGATACTGGAGTAGCACACAAAGTAATTAACAAATCAGGAAATTCATATACCTTTGAGGAAGAAAAGCTGGGGGTGGGTCGTGAAAAAGTAAAACAGTACTTGCGAGAAAATCCAAAACTCATGAAAAAAATCCGAAAGAAAATTTGGGAAGTTATCGAACGCGGCGAAGCGCCTGAGGAAGAGCCGAGGAAGCCGGGTGAAAAAGAAAAAGTTGAGAAGTAGATATTAAAACAGACGCATATGCGTCTGTTTTAAACTACTCTTTTGACAGGATGATTATCTTATGATAAACTTAAGATAATCATCCATTAATTAAAAAATATGAAAAAAATAATCGGACTTCGTGATCTAAGAGAGAACACCAGTCAATATGTAAAACAAATCAAAAAAGGGTATTCTTTTATTGTTATGAGACGCACTGAACCTTTATTCAAAATATCTCCTGTTGAGGACGAACAATGGGAAGAAATCATTGATTTTACCAAAATTAAAAAAGGTGGAGTAAAAATAGATGAATTATTATCAAGACTATAGGAGGTTATGGATAAAATAGAAAAAGCGCTTAAAAAATTAAGCTCAAAAGAACGGATTTTATTTAAAAAAATCCTTATTTCAATAGAAAATGGTCAATTTAATAAATTTGATATTAAAAAACTCAAGAATAGAGCAGATATTTACAGGTTACGAAAAGGAAAAATGAGAATAATATTTAGAATTGAGGATAAAGAGATAGCAATTCTCACTCTTGAAAAACGTTCGGATAATACCTATATTTAAAAAACAGACACCAACGTGTCTGTTTTTTAAATTAATTTCAATCTCATCCAATCAATTCCTCCATCTTCTGCCTAACCTCTGCGAGAAATTTCACATTATCTGTTTGTTTGCCAGCAATCTCAGCACTTGAGGGAAGAAAATCAACCGGCATTTCTCCGAGCGGAACATACTTAACATAATCAATTATATCTTGGCCACTAAAAATAGTAATTTTTTCAGTTCCATCTGGTTGGCTGACTCTCATCCTAAACTCCTGATCTGGATTATTAACTTTTCTCTCAATCATCCATACAAGATCTACCCAATCTTGACATTCTGATGGAGCTGATCTAAGTCTACCATTCTCCTCAATAAAATCAGCGTAAGCTCCTACTCTTTGCTGTATTTTATCTGAAACAGCCTCTCTCAGGCCTGCAGTTCGAGTTACATTTGCTGTTGGCTCATCACCAACCGCAGAAACCATCTCTTTTCTTCTGGTTTTTTCCATCTCGAGCAGGGTTCCCTGCATTCCTCGTCTTGCAAGCTTATCACCAATATTTGTTTCTGACAGCTCATCAAAAATTGAATGCTCTACTACTGTTTTATCATAAACACTATATTCCCCCTCACTTCTTTTACTAGCAACAGCGCCAACATGCTGATTTACATAGCGCACAACATCCATAAGATTGTCGGCTTGTGCAACTGACTCATTTATTTCTTGATTCTTGGCCTCTATTTGTTCATCTGTTATCTCTCCTGAAGCTATTTTTTCTTTTATCGCTCTTATTGTTCTCTCCGAGTCTGTATAGCGTTTTGATTCTCTAGATCGACGCTCAAGTTCATGTTTCTGAACATCAGGCAAACTTTCCGGATCAAAAACCCTTGCACCTTCTCCAATCATATTTTTATTTCTTAAAAATAAACTCCTTAAACTCTTCCAAACTTTCTCCTTTAGTTTTTCTTTTCATAAGATCCCAAGCCAATTCTTGAGAGTAAAAATCTTCATACAATAATTTATTTTCAAATTCTTTATAACTCAATTCTATTAATTCAATCCTTTCTCCGGGATCAAGATTTTGCTCAGCAACTTTTTTACAGTCACGTGCCACAAAAATAAAAACTTCCCATTCAATTTTTGTAATAGGCATATATGATCTGTAGAGTTCCCAGTTCTCTGAAGCCAAACCAGACTCTTCGAGCAATTCACGCTTGGCTGACTCAAGTGGCGTTTCGCCCTGATCCATCCTACCTCCTATCAAACCTATTTTCTTACCCTTAACCGGTTGCTCATCTCTTGAAATAACTATTTTATCTCCAACAGTAGCAATTATCTCTACTGTATTGGCACGCTTAAGCATTTCAAAAGTTTCAAAGCTACCATCGAACATTTCCTGCTCCCAATGATAAGTATCATAAATCACACCCTCATAAACTCTCTTTGCTCCTTCTGGTATTTTGGCCATATTATTGGTACATCCAGGTTACCTCCACCCCGGTATAATAATATTTTAATAGTTCTTTGAAATTTAATCCTTCATTTTTGGCACGAAGCTGGGCATCTCTTTGGCTCATACCAACTCCATGACCATATTGTCTTCGTCCTTTATCATATTCGGCATTTACCGGAACTAACCATGGTTTATGAGTACCACCCCAAACACTTGTCCATGATTTTGTGCGACCATTACTGTTTCCAAAGTATGGTGTTGTTACAACCTCACCCTTGTATGTCACCATCATTCCTCTGCTTTCTTTGGCAGCCTGAACTCCATTTTCAGCGACTTCTTCGTTCATAAAACCAAGATATAGTTGATCATAAGTGCTGGCAACAACATCAAAGTATGGATATTTTCCTTTGCTTACATAGGCATAAGTTCGTGCTGCTGTTAGATTTGCTTTTACAAATTCTTTTTCATCCCAAGTTGAAGTTTCTGCAAGCCCTGCAACATAATCCTCCATCAAGAGATCATTTATTGCATATGGTTCTTTATCTACTTTTCCGATTCTGTATTCTACTGCTCCACGATATTTATTGAAATACTTTGCCCCAAGTCTATTAATTCCTCGATCAACATTCATCAAGGTAAACACCGCTCTTGGATTATTTTTTGGCTCTAAACGAATATATTGACTTGCTTTAAACTCAAGGTCATTGCTTTCAAATGAATATACTCCGTCAGCATGCCTCATAGTTACCATGGTTTTATTTGGTAAAACTCCAGCTTCTTCTCCATCAGCAATAATTATATAATCATCTTCATAAGTCATAAATTGAAGTACTTCTTCTACTTTTATGCCAACTTTTATTCTTGTTTCCTCTTTTAATCTTGGTGTTTGCTGAACTGGCTCATCATCTGAACTATTAAAATCCGGTGCTTTGTAATTTACTGGCGCGTTTGAAGTTACATTTATATTAAAATATGTTTTTTCTATTATTTTTCCATCAACTACTAGACTAAAAGATGTTTCATATTCACCTTTTTTAGCCGGCGCTCGAAAATAAAAATTCTCTGTTGCTGATTCTCCAGGAAGCACCTCTTTTTCTGAACTTAGAACCAAATTATTTGATTGCCACTTATCATCAACAAATGAAACTAAGTTGCCTGATGCTAATGAAAGCTCTGATCCATGATAAAGTGAATAATTTTTCCAGGATGTATCGCCAAGATTTTGATAACCAATAATCACTTTTAATTTGTCTCCACCTTTTGCCTTAAAACTTGTTTTATTTATCATCCATCTTTTTGCTTTGTAGACAACTTCTTCTGGTGTTTCTTGTTCTTCATTATCTTGGTCTTTTTCTTCAACTTTCTCCTCTGTCTTTGGGGGCGCAACCTCTTCAACTTTCTTTTCCACTACTTTAATCTTCAAATAAAAATAACTGTTTTTTACCCAAGTATTGTTTTCTGAAGCCAAATAAAATCTTTCAACATAGTCTCCAATTTTTTGCGGTGCTTTGAGTTGAATTTTTAATTCTCCTATCTCCCCAGGCTTAACTACACCACGAATTAAATCCGTTTGTTCTGATGAAATCCAATTATCTCCTGCAAATTCTGATTTTCTATACTTTGGCTCAACTGTATATGCTGAAATATGCTTTCCTCCTGACTGACTCCAGGTTGCAGTACCAACATTTTTAAATTTAAAAATCACTTCTTTGCTTTCACCAGCCTCTATTTCTACCGGATCTGGAATTGACTGGGAAACATATTTTGCCGCGTAACTGCTGTCACGTATTGTCAAACCAGGATCTCCGGCATAAACTGGCGCTGAAAAAGAAAACATAGCAAGTAGAGCTATGCTAAAAAAACTAATTTTTAATATTGTTTTTGTAATCTTATTGTTCAAAAAACTAATCATATTTAGACGATTATTACTTCTTAAGTATATTATAATTTCAATACTTGGTCAATTGATATTTTACTGTTGATAAGGTAATATTTAAGTAATAAATTTATCCAAAACCAAATGTCTACCACTAGAAAAATAGCCCACAACACTATAGCGCAAATTTCCGGAAAAGCAGTATCTACTTTCCTGGGTCTTGTTGCTATTGCCATGATGACTCGCTATCTGGGAATTGAAAAATTTGGATGGTATATTACTACCATAGCTTTTTTGCAATTTATAGGGATTTTGATAGATTTTGGACTTATTCCAGTTACTGCTCAGATGCTTAGCGAACCTGAATTTGAAAAGAAGAAACTTCTGAACAACCTCCTGGGATTTAGATTTACAACAGCGGTAATATTCCTGGCAATTGCCCCACTTATTGCTTTATTTTTCCCATATCCTCAAGAAGTAAAAATTGCCATTAGTTTTACCACACTTTCTTTTCTGGCAATTTCCATGAATCAAGTTCTGGTTGGTTATTATCAAACCAAACTTAAGATGCATATTCAGGCAATAGGTGAAGTTCTTGGAAGAATTGCTCTAGTTGTCGGAATTTGGCTACTCATAAAAAACCATTCAGGATTTATTCCGATCATGATTGTGGTTACGATCTCAAGTTTGGTCTACATGACCTATCTCTACATCTACGCCTTTAGAGCTGACAAGATAAAATTTGAATTTGATCTGAAAATCTGGAGGGCAATTGCTCGAAAAATGTGGCCAATTGCTGTAGCTATAATTTTCAATGTAGTTTATCTCAAAGGCGACACTTTACTTCTGTCAGTCATGCGAACGCAGCATGAAGTTGGAATTTATGGAGCAGCTTATCGAGTAATTGATATCTTAACTCAAACTGCCATGATGCTTATGGGTGTTATGCTGCCAATCTTGGCCTATAATTGGTCTAGAAAACTTGATCAGGAATTCAAACATCGATATCAACAAGCGTTTGATGCTATGATGATGCTGGCCGTACCTATGCTTGTTGGAACTGCTGTACTTGCTGATAAAATTATGATCTTGGTTGCAGGACAAGATTTTGCAGAATCAGGAAAAATCTTAGCAATTCTCTCAATTGCAGTTTTTGGAGTTTATCTTGGGGCAGTTTTTGGTCACACTTCTGTGGCAATTAATAAACAAAAACAAGTAATGTGGATTTTTATTTCTAACGCAGTCATAACTCTGGTTGGATATCTGATTTTCATCCCAAAATTTGGAATGCTAGGCGCTGCCTGGATGACTGTTTTCTCTGAGCTCTATGCTGGAATACTGCTTTGGGCAGCCATTAAACACTACACAAAACAAAAATTAGAAATGCATACGTTTGCTAAAATTATTTTTTCCTCTATGGTCATGGGAAGCGCCCTTGCCATGATGATAAATCTAAATGTGTTTTTATTAGTAGTTGTTGGCGCTCTCATTTATGCAGCTTTCTTATTTGGGCTTGGTGGTATTTCCAAAAAAACTATTAATGAAATTATTTCCTTGAAAAAATAAACTTTTAAAAAAAAGCTAGCTAATCAAAATCAATAAATTGAAAACTTCTTTTCATCTCAAAATCATTGGGTGGTTTGGAAGTATCTAGATAATCCTCATCAAAAAAAGTGGAAGACTGACCAATATCCCAAGAAACCAGAGTTTTTGTTGGTTCGTAATACTTGACTACTGTTATATAATTTAGAAAACATTCTCTTTGTTCCATATACTTTTCATCGGCCTCAATCTTAATATCAAATGTATCTGGTTTGTTAGATGGGATCTTACCTCCATATTTACAACCCAATCCATATTTGGCTTTTATAAATGCATCAATGATTTTTGTATCTTCTGCTCGAAGTGCCTCAAACTTCCAAAACCTTTGAAAATAATTATCCGGATCCTCAAGCATATACAATGAATTCTGAAGATTTTCACAACCTTTGAAATAAGTCATGGCATCCACCTTCTGAGGCTCAGTCAATTCATAGTAATTTCTGCTAGTTATATAAACAGTGCCAAGATCATCAAAAATCTTTACTGGCAAATGAGCGAAGTCATTTATATAAGACTGGATATCATCTTTCCAAATACAATTTCCATAATAATGAAACATTTGCTTTGGAACTTGAATTGAAAAACCATGCCTGCTATTTGTGTAGAGATTCCAAGTATCATCAATTTCTGTGATTGTATATCTGGCTGGATAACGACGAGGTCTAGTCTCTTCCAAATCTCCATATAACATATCTAAATAAGAATTTGTTTCGTCATCATAAACTGAAATATAACCACTTGGGTATACTTGAAACTTATAGCGAACAATATCTATTAGTTCGCCCTTTTCTATAACACTGACCTCTTGATAAGGCTCCACCATTCCTTCTTTGGTAACCTCCTTAAATATAATATATTTAGCGACATCTTTTTGACTTTTTATATCTTCTATAAGTTCTTGTACGACCTTAAAATCTTGTACTGTTTGCATGGCTGTTTTTTTGTCTTGCTTTTCTTCATAATTTGTAGTTATTTTTTCCTCCTGTTTGTCAACAGGAGCTTCTTTTTCTTCCTGAACCTGCTCTTCTGTGATTTTCTTATCATAAGTTTCAGTTACAATCCTGGTTGAGACATAGAAGTAAAAGAATGAGCTAGCAACCACCATAACCAAAACCAAATCAATCAAAACAATAATGCTAATTTTTTGCCATTTTTCTAGGGATGAAAATTTTTCAATTATACTCATATGAGAAACTTAATTCTAGTAAAGGTATATTAGCATGGCTACGCTGAATTTTAAACTAAAACTTTACATCTCCAACTCTATAAGAGATAATAAGCTAAATATCCTTGTTTGCTAGGAGTGACAAGTACTTTGATTAACGATACCGAAGTGGATTGCACCTCATTCATCGAAGCGGAACTAGTCCGCATCCTCGTGACTTGCGACACCGAAGGCGCAGCGCGCCACCTGATCAGTCGCAAAGTCGCCAGACTGCAACGCACACTCGGCTTCGCACCTTCGCGAGCCACTGTGAAGTTCTCGGGCAACCTCCGATACGCAAGCGTGACGCTGACACGCGGAGTCGGGCGTGAGTCGAACCTCGTCGAGGTGAAGGCTCGCATGAACAAGTGCCCCATGTAGAGCTGCTCACGCGGCTCGCAAACAGGGATACTGACCGCGCCGGAAACGCTCCTCGAGCTCAACCGGCGTGGTCCTCATGCATTTTTTATGAACATACCAATTATAATTTTCATTCTACTATTTGCATTTATTGCTTATCGCCACCTACATCTTGGTATTGTTTTACTTTTCTTTCTTCTTCCGACTTATCTGATCAGATTTCAAATTGGACCACTTCCGACTACACTTCTTGAATCAATGATTTGGATTATTTTTACCATGTGGCTCTACCAGGCATTTGTCTGGAAAAAAGTAAATCAAAACTTTCCAAAACCTAAAAATCTTTTAAAAAAACATCCATTTATCAAACTTAAAGAAATAATTCTAAAAAACAAATTTTTATTTATTGGAGTTTTATTTTTTATATTAGCCGCAACAATCTCAATTTTCACTTCTACAAATCTCAGATCTGCACTTGGTGAGTGGAAAGCTTTTTACATTGAGCCAATTTTGATTTTCTTGATTTTAATTTCAACCATTGAAACTAAAACAGAAATAAAGAATATTCTATTTGCTGTTATTTTAGGCGCAACCATAACCGGCATATTTGCGATTATCCAACATTTTACAGGCTGGATGGTGCCGCATGATTTCTGGGCAAATAGAAATACTTATAGAGTCACAGCTTGGTATGGTTATCCAAATGCTATTGGACTTTTTCTAGCACCGATTATTCCATTAGTATTTTATTTTACAAAATACAAAACTATCAAATCGAAATCCACCTCAAATTTAAAAAATTATTGTTCAATCTTCAGTCTTCAATCTTCACTGATAATAATTGTTCTTTGTATGTTAATATTGGCAATTGTTTTCGCAAAATCCACTGGCGCCCTGATCGGAATAGTCATTGAACTTTGGGTTATTGGTATTTTTTACAAAAAAACCAGATGGTTAACTCTAGGGACAGCACTTATTGGAATTATCATATTTGCAGCATTGCCAAGTACAAATTCACTTAAACAAGATTTATTATTCAAAGACAAATCTGGGCAAATCAGAATTGCCATGTGGAGTGAAACAGTTGATTTTCTAAAAGACCATCCTCTAGCTGGAGCAGGTCTTGCTTCTTATTCTCAAAAAATTGAACCCTACCACAAAACCGTAGATGGCGCAGGAGTTGAAATTTTCCACCTTCCTCATAATATCTTTTTGGCGCTGTGGGTGAACATTGGCCTGCTTGGTTTACTTGGTTTTTTATTTATTATAATTTGGTTTTACCAAAATGCTCTTCATAATCTTGAAAGTAAAAAAAATCAACTTAAAATTTTACTAACCAGTTCCATGACCATTCTACTAGTTATGGGATTAGTTGATACTCCATACATAAAAAATGATCTAGCAATTTTTTTCTGGCTTTTGCCTGCGTTGTTGATAACAACCTCAGAAAAACAACTGCAATCATAGTGAACTTATGATATAATAAAGCCACTATGAAAAAACTTATTATCCTAGTGGTACTATTTATTCTAACAATGATGTATTACTTTGTTCCTTTTGAAGTAGAATTTGAATATAAAACTTTTCTAACAATATCAACTTTTCTCTTTGCCATCTTTACTGGTTTTTTTATTTCCAGACAAGGAACTCGCTATAGCACTATTCGGACCCATATAGCAAATTTTGATGGGGAAATGTCATTCATCTACAGAACCAGTGCCAATATAAGCGCAAAAATGCAAAAAAAAGTTTCTGATATCTTGAAAAAACACTACTCAAAAGAAATAAAAAGTCAGACATGGGATTATCACTTCAGGCATAAATCAAATACTATTACCAAACTAAATGAAGCTCTAAAAAGCGAAACCAAGACCATTGAAGAACATAGCTTCAAGAGAACCATGGCCGGCAGACTTATGAGCTCTTTTCAAAACTTGCAAAAAGAAAGAAAAAATCTAGTTGCCCTATATCAAGAAAGGATCCCATTTTTCCAATGGTCATTACTATATTTTCTGGCGATTATTCTTCTTTTGACCGTGTCTTTTATACCTTCTTATTATACTTTTCTTGCAGCTACTCTAAAAGCAGCTTTTTCCAGTGCAATCATCTTTGTATTATTCCTTCTTCATGAACTCGATCAGCTGCATTTCTTTGAAAATACTATTGGAGAACATTCAGCTCGAGATGTTCTTGATATAATTGCCGGAAAAAAATAAACAACAAAAAATACTGACATGGTCAGTATTTTTTAATTGATTTGTTTTCTTGAAATTTAACATCTACAAGACCACAGGCAGAATATACGCTCTTCAAGAAAATCACCAAGAGACTTCTATTTTAATCAAAATCATGATAATCTATTTTTAAGCATATTAATGATATTATGAAAAATGTACTAATTAAACTGAGAAATTCAATCATTGGTTTTCTTTATCAAAAAATTGTAAAACCTCATTGTTTTAAAAAAGATCCGGAAAAGGTTCATGATGACATTACCAAATTTGGTAAATTTCTTGGATCAAATCCTCTGACACGACTTAAAACCAAGTGCCTCTTTGGATACAAAAACAAAAAATTAGAGCAAACCATCCTTGGAATTAAATTCCCAAACCCAGTCGGTCTGGCAGCCGGTTTTGATAAAAATGCAGAACTTACCGCTATTTTACCTGCTACTGGTTTTGGTTTTATAGAGGTTGGATCGATCACAGGAGAACCATGTGAAGGGAACCCAAAGCCGCGACTATGGCGCTTGCCAGATTTCAGATCTCTTCGCGTCTGGTACGGACTCAAAAACAATGGCTCAGAAGAAATTTCACAAAGATTATCAAACAAGAAATTTAAAATCCCGATTGGAATAAGTATTGCCAAAACAAACTGTGCCCAAACAGTTGAAACTCAAGCAGGAATTAATGATTATCTAAAAGCATATCAAGCTTTTAAAAAAATTGGCGACTATTACACTATAAATATAAGTTGTCCCAATGTTTTTGGAGGTCAACCTTTTACTGACCCGGATAAACTTGATACCCTTCTCGAAGCAATCACAAAACTACCAAAGACAAAACCGATTTTCATTAAGCTCTCACCTGATCTTCCAACAGAACAAATTGATATAATAATAGAAATTGCAAAACAGTACAAAATAGATGGATTTATCTGTACAAATCTTTTAAAAAAACATGATCTCGAAGAAAAAAAAGGTGGACTAAGCGGAAAAATAGTGGAAGAGAAATCAAATAAACTTATAAAATATATTTATAGTAAAACAGATGGATCATTTGTAATAATTGGGGTTGGTGGAATTTTTTCTGCAAAAGATGCTTATCAAAAATTAAAAGCCGGTGCTTCATTAGTTCAATTGATTACTGGGATGATTTATGAAGGACCGCAACTAATAAGTGAAATAAACCGAGGTCTGATTGAACTTCTTGAAAAGGATGGATACACTAATATTTCTGAAATTAAAAGATAAGAGTTTAGAGGAAGGTTAGAGGCTTGCAAAACCTGCCTTTTTATGATATTCTCAGCAAATATCATAACATAATCACTTATCAAAATTACCATGACCAACCAAATAGAAATAATGGCACCAGCTGGATCATTTGATTCACTCTCAGCAGCTATCAAAGCAGGAGCAAATTCTGTCTATTTTGGAATTGAACAACTCAATATGCGCGCTCGAGCTGCCAATAATTTCAAAGTAGATGATTTACCAAAAATTATAGAAATCTGCAACAATAACAATGTAAAAACCTATTTAACTGTAAACACTGTTCTCTATGATCATGACCTCAAAATCATGAAAAGAATTTGTGATACTGCAAAAGAAGCCGGAGTTACAGCAGTGATTGCCAGCGATATAGCCGCACTTCAATATGCAAGTTCAATTGGTCTTGAAATTCATATCTCAACCCAACAAAATGTCAGCAATATCGAAACTGTAAAATTCTTTTCAAAATTTGCAGATGTGGTTGTACTTGCTCGCGAGCTTACACTCAAACAAATAAAAAGTATTTATGAAACAATCCAAGAAGAGCAAATCAAAGGACCGGGCGGAGAATTAATTAGAATTGAAATTTTTGCTCATGGCGCGCTCTGTGTGGCCATCTCTGGAAAATGCCATATGAGCTTAGCTACCCAAAATGCGTCTGCAAACCGCGGAGCATGTTTGCAAAATTGCAGAAGATCATATCGAGTTACTGATGAAGAAACCGGGGACGAATTTGTAGTAGATAATAAATATATAATGTCTCCAAAAGATCTTTGCACAATTGGATTTGTAGACAAACTTATTGACGCTGGAGCAAAAGTTCTAAAACTTGAAGGGCGAGGACGACATCCTGATTATGTCTATACAGTTACCAAAGCATATCGAGATGCAGTGGACAGCTATATTGAAGGAACTTATACCAAAGACAAAATTGATTCCTGGACAAAAGAACTTGAATCAGTCTTTAATCGTGGACTTTGGCATGGTGGATATTATCTAGGGAAAAAACTTGGTGAATGGAGTGGAACTTATGGATCACAAGCAACAATGGAAAACATTTTTCTTGGATCAGTTACCAATTATTTCAAAAAATCTTCAATTGCAGAATTTCATCTTGAAACAGGAGAAATCAAACTTGGTGAGGAACTTCTGGTAACTGGATCAACAACCGGATCTCTTAAATTTAAAATTGAAAGTATTTACTTGGACGAAAAACCGGTTGAATCCGCCAAAAAAGGAGACACAGTTACCATCCCGGTTCCTGAGAGAGTTCGGAAAACTGATAAATTATTTGTAAAAAGGAAAAGAACAAATGCCTAAAATAGTACAATTCCGTGATAACTGTATTGGTTGTAATTCATGCAAAGAACATGCACCTGATTACTGGGAAATGAATGAAGCAGACGGAAAAATGACCTTAAAAGATTCAAAAAATAAAAATGGCGTACTTGTGCGTGAAATTTTTGATCTAGAAATTGAAAAAAATCTGGAAGCAGCGCGTGACTGTCCAGTAGGGATAATTAGAATACTTACTGATGATGGAAAAGAAATGAAATAATATGCAAGTAAAAATAGATAAGCTGGTATTTGGTGGACAAGGCCTGGCCAAACTTGATAATGGCAAGGCTGTTTTTGTTTGGAATGCTCTGCCTGGAGAAACAGTTGAAATAGAAATGATCAAAAGAAAAAAAGACTACGAACAAGCAGTTGCAGTAGAAATAATTGAGGCATCCACAGAAAGAATTGAACCAAAAGAAGAACTATATCTTTCTTCAAGCCCCTGGCAAATCATGACTCCTGAAGCAGAAAACCAATATAAAATAGATATTGCTACAGAAATCTATGGAAAAAATGGCGGCATGATCCTAGGTAGCAACAAACCAGAAATATTTTCCAACAATCAAGATTTTGGATACAGAAATAAAATTGAATTTAGTTTTGCCGAGCTTGAAAATGGAAAAAAATCTTTGGCATTTTTTGAAAGAGGAAAAAAATTTAGAAAACCTGTTGATGGTTCGCTTCTGGCAGAACCAGTTATAAACCAAACTGCAAAATATATCCTCAGTTGGGTAAATGAAAAGGAAATTCCCATGAGGAGTTTAAAAAGTTTAATTATTAGAAGTAATGGAGCAGGAAAATCCATCGCAGCTCTGTTTATAAAAGATCAACTTGAATTTGATTCTTTCCCAGAACTGAGTGACGACATGCTTGGCTTCCAACTTTACTACTCTACTCATAAAAGTCCAGCATCAGTACCAACAAAACTTATGTATTCTGCAGGACAGGACTATTTAGAAGCAAAAATACTTGGGACAAAATTAAAATTTGGTCTACTTAGTTTTTTTCAAATAAATATTCCTGTTTTTGAAGAAGCACTTCGAGATATTGCAGCTTTTGTTGGACCAAAAACTCCATTGATAGATTATTATTCAGGCGTAGGGGCGATAAGCCTGCCACTTGCCAAAAACCGAGAACAAACATTTCTAGTAGACAGCAATCAAGAAGCAATAGAATATGCAAAAGAAAACATATCAGAAAATAATCTGAAAAATTGTCTGACCAAGTGTATGCCGGCAGAAAAACTATTAGATATTATTGATTCAGACAAAACTATTATACTCGATCCACCAAGAGCAGGTCTTCATGATAAAGTTGTTCTCAGACTCCTATCAAAACAACCGAAAAAAATACTTTATCTTTCTTGCAACCTATCAACCCAAGCACGGGATATTGCCAAGCTCTCTGAGTTCTACAAACCAGTCTTCATAAAACTATATAATTTTTTTCCGAGAACTCCCCATGTAGAAGGATTGGTTGTACTTGAGAAAATTTAATTTGTCATCCCGACCGGAATCCCTTACTTCGTCTCGTCGCTCGCGAGCGACGAGACGAAGTAAGGGATGCAGCGGAGGGATCCCTGTCTACACAGCACAAAAGAGTGAATTAAAAGTGTTGCATTGTACTACATAGACAGGGATCCCTCGATTTCGTTTTTCTTTCAGAAAACTCCAATCGGGATGACAACTATAATTTATACCCAATTGAAAAATAAGCTGTTTTATGCGAAAATAAAACCAGTTTACAATAATAATTTATTAAAATCTTATGTCAAAAAAATCAAACACAAAAAGTATAGTAATTTGGACAGTATTTATCGGTGCAGTACTTCTTATGCTTTGGGGGCTGGCCAAAATTGGTAGCACAGGAACCGGTCCAGTTAGTAATGGCCCTGGAACAGGTGGAACACTTTCAGCTGAGCTCAATGAAAAAGATCAAACTAAAGGAGCTTCAGATCCAGCTGTAAAACTGGTTGAGTATAGTGATTTTCAGTGTCCAGCATGTCAATCTTACTACCCAATGCTCAAGCAACTTCTCCAAGAATTCCCAAGCGATCTCTCAGTAACTTATAGACATTTCCCTCTTCGAACTCACACCAACGCCAGACAAGCAGCGCGTGCAGCAGAAGCAGCAGGAAAACAAGGAAAATTCTGGGAAATGCATGATTTTATTTTTAATACCTTAAACAAATGGCAGGGAGAAATAAATCCAGAACCATTTTTTATCACACTTGCTGAATCTGTTGGAATAAACCCGGAACAATTCAAAGAAGATATGAAATCAGAGGAAATTAAACAAAAAGTCCAAGATGATTATGATAGTGGCATCTCCTCAGGTGTCCAAGGAACACCAACATTTTACTTAAACGGAACTCAAATAGATAATCCAAGAAATTATGATGAATTTAAACTTATCATCGCCGAAATCATCAAAAACACTTAATTACCTGCTAATTGCCTTTTTTGTAGTAGCAGTCATTGGATTTAGCGATGCCAGCTATCTTACTATTAAACATTTTCAAGGAACCGCTCCCAAATGTCACATCTTAGAAGGTTGTGACATAGTAACTAGTAGTAAATATTCTAAAATTCTTGGTATTCCGGTCGCGCTTCTAGGATCAATGTACTATTTTCTCATGGCTGCTCTGATTGTTTTTTACTATGATTCCAGGAAAAAACTCTCTCTTAAAATTGCTGGCTATTTAACCTGGACCGGCTTTATCATGTCAATCTGGTTTGTCTATCTTCAGTTATTTGTCCTTAATTCCATATGTGTCTATTGTATGGGCTCAGCTGCAAGCTCCACTACTTTGTTTATTCTTGGGCAGATTATGCTAAAATTAGTCGAAAACACCGAATAAAGCCTTGACAAAACAACTAAAATATGCTATACTCATGCGTTGATTTCCACAGTGAAACAGCGCATTTTTCTTTGTTATACCTCTATAAAACTTGCTTAATTTAGGCAGATTCTACGGAGGTATAGAATGAAATTGGTCGTTTAGCGCCAACCCGTGGCTGGCGCCTTAACAAATGTCACGGGCGTGTTGGTTCGTAAACCATCTGGTCTTATGGGGAGACCAAATACAGGTAAGACTTTGAAGTCTGGGGTAGTCAAGCGGACAAATCGCAAGGACGAATTATCCGAGGCTCAAGTCTAATCTATAAGAAATCCCCTAAACTCTGACCGATGAAGAAGTAAAATGAAATCGGATCTTTAGCGCCGCTGTGCAGGCGTACAAAATTTGTGCAGATGTTGGTGGTTCAGCTTAATCACTACGGCTCAATTAGAGAAGCCAACTGAAATTCTCTTACTCTCTTGAATCCATAGCCAATCGCGATCAAAAGCGAACGGCAAAATGAGGGTGTACCCTCCAGGCCATTCACCGCCTGCTCTCAGCTTTGGCTGAGCTTCCTAAAAGCGAGATGATGGAAGGCTCGCACCAGTCGGCTACGCCACACTCCTAGAGATGTGGAAATACAGCCCTGGCGGGTGGAAATGAAATCCGTCGTACTGTTTAACCGAAAGCCGGCAGGGTGAGGAACGCAGATGTCCTCACCCGCCCAGTGCAATTACTTAAGACTTAGGTAATTGCACTGGAAAACCTAAAACAAATCCCACAAAAGGATTTGTTTTTATTTGTAAAATTGTATATCATTGCAGTATATGATTGGAAACTTTGTAATTTTAAATGGAAAATTGATAAAATCTGAAAAAGCCACTCTTCCAATAGATGATATTGAATTTGGATATGGTTTTGGAGTGTATGAAAATATTCGCTTGCGAAAAGGCGATCTTTTTTTTGTAAAAAAACACCTGAAAAGATTGATCCAATCAGCAAAACTAATTGATCTGGAACATGGGTTTAAAATTAAGGAAATTGAAAAATGGGTTAGTAATTTAGTGGAAAAAAATCAAATTGAAACTGCAAATATAAAAATACTGCTTATTGGTGGAAAAACCGGAAAAGATGCCCGACTTTTTATCATTATGTTGGCACCAAAATTTGTTGAGAAAAAAAACTACAAAACAGGAGTGAAAGTCATAACAAAACAATATCAAAGATTTTTGCCAAAAGTAAAAAGTCTTAATATGCTTCCGAGTTATTTAATTTTTAGAGAAGCAAGCAAAACAGGAGCATATGATGCACTACTAACAGATCCAAAAAATAATATACATGAAGGAACCAGATCAAATTTCTTTGCTATCAAAAACAAAACCATTTATACTCCTCCGCTAAATCTAATCTTAGAAGGAGTTACCAGAGAAACAGTGATTCACTGTGCCAAAAAAAATGGATATAGAATAATAGAGAAAAAAATTAAACTCAATGATGTTTTCAAATACGATGGAACCTTTCTAACCAATACGTCAGGAAAAATTGTACCTATCAAAACCATAGATAAAAAAAGTTTCAAAGAAATCCCCCAAGAACTTAAAAACTTAATTAAATTGTATAATAATTATTTAAAAAATATATGCCAATAGCAATTTCAGGCTCACTTGCCTACGACTATATTATGGATTTTCCAGATAGTTTTCGTAATCATATTCTCCCAGATCAAATCCACATACTTAATGTTTGTTTTGTGGTTGAAGAACTAAAGAAAAATTTAGGAGGCGTAGCAGGAAACATAGCTCACACCATGAAAATGTTAGGAAGTGAGCCAATTATTCTAGGAGCACTTGGAACTGATGCATCTGAATATCTAGAATATTTTAAAAACAAAAAAATAGGCACTAATTATATTCACACTTCAGAGAAACGCCTAACGTCTTCTGCTCATATCACCACTGACAAAGATGATAACCAGATCACAGCTTTTTACAGCGGAGCTGGAGAAGAAGCAACTGAAATTTCAATCCATGACATAAAAGAGGAAATTGAACTGGTGGTAATTTCTCCAACCAAAAAAGAAGCAATGATTGAACACGCCAAACAAGCTCATGAAAGAAATATTCCAATAGTTTTTGATCCCGGACAGCAAATCACAGCCCTAACTCCACAAGAAATTTCTCTACTTATCGGACAAGCAACATTTCTCATTGCCAATGATTATGAAATGAAATTGATCCAGGAAAAAAGTGGATGGGACATGGAGCAACTTCTAGAACATGTCGACGTGACAATTACTACACTTGGAGAACAAGGGTCTATTATCTCAACCGGAGAAGAAATTCATCAAATAAAACCTTGCTCTCCAAACTCAGTAGATGACCCAACCGGCGCTGGTGACGCATATCGAGCTGGATTTTTCAGTGCTTACACAAAAGGAAAAGATCTAAAAACTTGTGGCCAGGTTGCCAGTGTTTCAGCAGTTTATGCAGTAGAAAAATATGGAACGCAGAATCATGAGTTTAGTTTGGATGAATTTAGGCAAAGATATAAAGAAACTTATGATGAGGAGATAGAGCTGTAGAATCAGTGAACAGAAAACAGTGAATAGTGGTCAATAATGAGTAGTGGACGTAGATTGTCATCTCGAGCGGAATTTTCTGAAAGAAAAATGTAGTCGAGAGATCCCTTTCAATATATTAGAAGAAGGAGCTAAACCCTACGTCGTATTATATAGATAAGGATCTCTCGACTCCGCTGTGGCTTCGCTCGAGATGACAAGTAATAATTCACAAACCTTATTTAACTACCACCCTCTTCTTGTGCTATGTACTCCTAAAAAATAGACTTCCAAGACTTCAAAAATCGCCGTCAAAAACTCGAAGCGATCATCCGCTACAACAAATTCAAAAAATGTTCTACAGAACAAATCTTTGGGTACATTCAAATAGAATTTCCTGGATTGTGGAAGAATTAATTCCTCTGGCCGAAAAAACTTATCCCGGATTTGATGCAAATACAGCTAGAACGATGTCTCATATTCATGATGATCATGAAATAATTCTTGGAGATATCATGCTTGGCGATAAAATTAACATGTCAAAGAATCAGCACGTAGAACTTCATGAAAGAGAGAAACAAGCTATTCGAGACACTGCAAAACTTTTTCCAAAAAAAATAAATGGATATGATTATCAGGAATTACTTCTTCGCTATCAAGATTATGAAGAATTTCTAAGTCCGTCACAAGGAAAAACCCTCGAAGACCCAGAAGCTTGTATAGTAAGATTTGCAGATAAATTTGAAGGCTTTGGAGAAGCACTACATGAGATACATGCCGGCAATACTGTATTTACTGATGGTTTTAGTGAAATAACCGATTCACCAATTGATGTTTATACAAAAATTTTCAATGAATTTGACCAAATGTTTCCAATTTTTTCAAAAATGAGAATACATGAACATCCTTTACTGGAAAAGCCTATCAATTTTGATTTTCAAGAAACTGCAAAATTAGGAAAGCCGCATACGCGAGAATCTGTCTTAGATGAGACCGCGGTTCCTTATTATAATGCTTGGAAAGAAATCAGTATAAAATATGGTGGAGACTATGGCATAGAACTTCTTATCAAAAAAATAGAATAAAAAAACGCCCGCACCTCCACTTAAACCTTTTCTAAAAAAGCTTAAGTGGCTTGCGGGCGTCAAGACGTCCAACAGAGGCCGATACTCATCTCGCCGACTGATGCGACCGCTCCTTCTTGCGATCTGCGATTCGACAACAGAAAAAAATCGTTGACACGTAGATCAGTGTCCCGAGCGCCATACCGATCCACGACCGAACGGGCAGAACCCAAAGCAAATCATCCATCTACACCTCTCCTCCGATCATCTGTTGAACCACTTAATAGTATACCAAATAAAAAAAACGCCCACCACTTCATACTTTTATAAAAAAATACAAAGTGGTGAACGGGCGTTTTTCTTTTTCCTCCTGCAGCGCGTCACCGGTGATTGGTTGGCAATACCGGGTCAGAGACTCAGGTGCTTGAGTTTTGACGGACGCTTGACCTGAAGTCGCCTTGCGCCCTCGCTGTGGTTGAGCCAAACGATACTCGGCACCGAACTGCTGGAACCGAACTCGAATTGCTCAACGGTCTCCACCTCATGACCAACCACTGCCCCTTGTCCGGGCTTGGCCAAAAGGTTGAAACACGGCGTAGCCGAACTTCTCTGTCCTTCGAGCTCAACCGAAACCAGAACCGGAGACCAAACCACGATGATGATACGTGATCCGAGCTGGATGGCACTCGCATTGCTCACCGCCGCGAGATTCTTCTCCTCTGCTGTCACTTGTACCAACCCTCCTACTTGACTGGAAACAGAATCCCCAGCAACTTCCCGAAGAGACCCTGCTGCCACTCCTGCTCGAAGAGCATGATCCCAGCCAGGCCGATGATCGCGCTGACGAGTTCGGTCCAAAAGCCCAGAGTACCAGGCGCTGCGTAGCTTTCGCTGTCCATTATCGAACCTCCAAAAAAACATTAGCATATTTCTCAATTTTTGAAAAGACTTATGACAAAAAAATTCATAATCTGCTTGCCCAAGCACTTACAATCAGATATACTATTGCTGTTAACTTAAAAGAATAAAATATGTTTATAGCAATACTTTTAATAATAGTTGGAATTGCAATACTAGTTGGTGGAGCTGAAATTATGGTTCGAGGTGCATCCTCCATGGCTAGAAAATGGGGAGTTTCCGCAATTGTAATCGGACTTACAATAGTTGCTTTTGGAACTTCAGCTCCAGAACTTGTGGTAAATATCTTCTCTGCAATTAAAGGAACAACTGACCTGGCCATAGCAAATGTAGTTGGTAGTAATATGGCCAATATCTTGCTCGTCCTAGGTGTTGGAGCATTAATTAAAACTCTAAAAGTAAAAGAAGGAACAACTTTCAAGGAAATTCCTTTTGCTGTGCTCGCAATCCTTCTTGTTTTTATCATGGGAAATGACACACTACTCGACGGTGTAAACAAAGATATATTAACTAGATCTGATGGAATTGCTTTTCTTGCATTTTTTGTAATATTTATTTATTACACTTATGGAATGACAAAAGCAGAAGGTGAAAGGGAGCGCGTTGAAACTTATCCATGGGTAACTTCATGGCTCATGGTACTTGCTGGAATTGGTGGGCTTGTTTTTGGAGGAAAATTAATTGTTGACAATGCTATTATTCTGGCAACTCTTGCTGGTATGAGCCAAGCTCTGATTGGTCTTACTATAGTTGCAATAGGTACCTCTTTACCTGAACTTGCAACCACAATAGTAGCAATAAAACGTGGAAATATTGACCTAGCAATTGGAAATGCTATTGGGTCAAATATTTTCAATGTTTTTTGGATTCTCGGTATTACTGCCACGATCAGACCCCTACCATTTGACGTAACAGCTAATTCTGATGTATTATTTACTATCTTTGCCACATTCCTATTATTTATATTTATGTTTATAGGAAAAAAACACAAACTTCATCGCTGGCAAGGGGCTATGTTCCTCTGTATGTATGTAGGATATATAGCATACGCGATCATAAGATAATCACTCAAAATACAAAATACATGGAATAAAGTACAAGATAATATGGAGGAAACTTTTCATGATAAATTGAAGCTTAAAATTCATACATTCATTACTTATTCTTACAAAATTGTAAATAAATTTCCAAAAAATGAATTATACGGATTAAATTCACAGTTAAGACGTGCTTCAATATCAATAATGTTAAATTATATTGAAGGGTATGCCAGAAGAAGAGACAAAGTAAAATTAAATTTTTATGAAATATCTCACGGATCTACTCAGGAATGTAAATATATATATTATTTTGCTTATACACAAAAATGGATAACTAACAAAGAATACAAAATTGGATTAGATATGGTTAATGAAGTGGGCAAAATGCTCTGGTCAACTATTGATCTTCAGCAAAAGAAAATTGTATCTTAATCCATGTATTCTGTATCATGTAAACTCTATGGATGAAACACAAAATTACAAAGTTGCGGACATTTCTCTTGCTGATTTTGGTAGAAGAGAAATTGAAATAGCAGAAAAGGAAATGCCTGGACTAATGGCAATCCGAGAAAAATACGCTAGTGAGCAACCTCTAAAAGACCTTAAAATAATGGGCTCTCTCCACATGACTGTACAGACAGCCGTACTTATTGAAACACTCACCGCTCTTGGAGCAAAGGTTCGCTGGGTAAGCTGTAATATTTTTTCAACTCAAGATCATGCAGCAGCAGCCATTGCCAAAGCTGGTATTCCTGTATTTGCCTGGAAAGGTGAAACACTGGAAGAATATTGGTGGTGTACTGAACGCGCACTGGATTTCGATGGATCTGGACCTGATCAAATTGTTGACGATGGGTCTGACGCAACCCTACTAGTTCACCAAGGCGTTGAATTTGAAAAAAATCCACAACTTTTTGAAAAAGATTATTCTGCGGAAGGTGAAGATTATCGCGAGATGGTTAAACTATTAAAAAAAGAATTTGAAAAAAATCCAAATCGCTGGAGTGAAATGTCAAAAAATATCAAAGGTGTTTCAGAAGAAACCACAACCGGAATTCACCGACTTTACCAAATGGAAAAGGAAGGAAAATTACTTTTCCCGGCTATAAATGTAAATGACGCAGTGACTAAGAGTAAATTTGATAATGTTTATGGCTGTCGTCACTCAGTAGTTGATGGACTAAACCGAGCAATGGATGTCATGATTGCTGGAAAAACCGCTGTTGTTTGCGGATATGGAGATGTTGGAAAAGGCTGTGCTCAAGCTCTTGCAGGACAAGGTGCTCGTGTAGTTGTAACTGAAATTGATCCGATTTGCGCACTACAAGCTGCTATGGAAGGCTATGAAGTTACCACCATAGAAGATACTCTAGGACGCGGAGATATTTATATCACAACTACAGGAAACAAAGACATTATCCGTGTAGAACACATGGAAAAAATGAAAGATCAGGCAATAGTTGGAAATATTGGACATTTTGACAATGAAATTCAAGTTGAACAACTGGAAAAAGCAGCAAAAAAAGAAGGAGTAAAACCACAAGTTCATAAATTTACTTTTGACGATGGTCATGAAATATATCTACTTGCCGAAGGAAGACTTTTAAACCTTGGCTGCGCCACCGGCCATCCAAGTTTTGTAATGAGTAATAGTTTTAGTAATCAAGTTCTGGCACAAATTGATCTAGTGAAAAATGATTATGAAATTGGAGTATACACTCTTTCAAAAAAATTAGATGAAGAAGTTGCCAGACTGCATCTAGAGAAAATCGGGGTAAAACTTACCCAACTAACAAAAGATCAGGCAGATTATATAAATGTAGATGTTGATGGTCCATACAAGCCGGATCATTACCGATACTAAATTCACCATATAAAAACGCCTGATCCAATCTGGGCGTTTTTTTAATAATAATTAATCTACCTATTGAAAAATTAACCAAAATGATGTTAAATATAGATATAAAAATATGACCTACAATATAAGCATACTTATAGTTCTTATCTTGCTTTCAGCATTTTTTTCTGCTGCAGAAGTGGCATTTATCTCACTAAGCAACGCCAAAGTTGCTGCCATGGTAAAGAAAAAGCTTCCAAGATCAAAACTTATCAAAAAACTCAAAAGCAATGCTCGCAGACTGCTAATCACCATACTTATTGGAAACAATATTGTAAATATTGCCTCTGCCTCTCTTGCTACTATTATAGCTTCAGAAATGTTCAATTCTGCTGTTCTTGGAATTACTACCGGTGTCATGACTTTGATAATTCTTGTTTTTGGTGAGATAGTTCCAAAGTCCTACGCCAGCAGCCATCCGAAGAGATTTGCTATCTTTGCCAGCACCTATATCAAAATTTTACAAATAATCACACTTCCAGCAATTATTGCCTTTGAATGGCTTACAAATCTAGTGACTGGGGAAGAACAGGCTGACCGGGTTAGCGAAGAAGAACTCAAAGCTCTGGCTATTACCGGAAGCAAGCAAGGAACTATTGAAAAAGGTGAAAGAATCATGATAGAACGACTTTTTCAATTCAATGACATTACTGCAGAAGATGTTATGACTCCAAGAGTAAATGTGGTTAATATAGAGCATGACATGTCAATTTCTGACGCAGTAGATGTAATAGAGAAAAATCCCCACACCAGATTTCCGATTATCGAAGAAACTCCAGATGTTATTATTGGTTTTGTTCACTCAAGAGATGTTTTATTGGCGCTTAACAGCAAGGACAAAAATAATTCTATTAAGAAAATCCTTAGACCAATAGTAGCAGTTCCCAAACAAATGAGAATTGATGATGTTCTTCGTGAATTTCAAAAGAAAAATACCCACATGGGAGTTGTACTAGATGAATATGGCGGCACAGAAGGAATATTAACCCTTGAGGATGTTATTGAGGAGCTGGTTGGTGAAATTGCCGATGAACATGACGTTGATGACGAGGTTATCAAACGTTTAGACAAAAATACAATTATGACTTCTGGAGAAGTAGAATTAAGAGACATAAATGATTTTCTTAACTGTAATATTCCCGGAGATCCACTAGATACCATAGCAGAAATTATTTTAGACATAATTCAAAAAGTCCCTAGAAAAGGAAATGAAGTTGAAGTAAACAATGTAAAATGTAAAGTACTAGAAGTTGAAAAAAGAACCATTAAAAAAGTACAGATTCAGAAGAAGCAATAATCAGGCCCCTAAAACCTAGGCAAGACATCAAATTTGTTTAGGTTTTTTTAATTAGTTTTTTGGTATGATAGTATTACACGATACAAAATACATGGAATAAAATACAAGACATATCATGAATTAATCTAATATCTCACATAGTAAGATTGTATCTTAATCCATGTATCTTGTATTTTATCTTGTGCAGATGCCACTCTTGATTTATTTAAGACATGAGAGTATAATCCTCCTGCTTTAAATATATACAAAATATGAAACTTCATTTACTAGTCCCAAATATCCCCAAAAATCCAGATTCTGCACTCCTTGCCAGTATCAATCTTTTAGTTGAGGCAGCAAACAGAAGAGGACATAAGTTGGAAATCATTGAAACAAATGACTGCAAAATGCTATTTAATAAAAAGCCTGTAATTTTGGTTAAAAACAAAAAACCTAGAATAAACATATTGATTACCAAGGCCTCATTTTCATGGAGAAATATGGATATTCATGCCACACTTATACGACAGTTTGAACTTGCCGGAATCCCAACCTTAAATTGCTATGACTCTATTGCTATCGCAAAAAATAAAGTCAAAATGCTTCAACAACTTTGTGCTAAAAATATTTCAATGCCAAAAACCTATGTGGTACGCTCATCAGAGTATATAACTGAAATTATGCAACAGATTGGTAAATTCCCCGTAATCATAAAAAGAGTAATCGGTTATGGAGGTGTTGGTGTTGCCCTGGTTGAAACAAAACGGGGTTTAAGATCAATTATTGAAATGATGATTGAAGATGATAATTCCACTCCCCTTATTATTCAAGAATATGTTCGCGAATCTCGAGGCAAAGATATTAGGGTTTTTGTTGTGGGTGGAAAAATTGTAGCAGCCATGGACAGAATTGCCGGGAAAAGAGGAGAATTCAGATCAAATTTCTCAATTGGTGGAAAAGTAAAAATTGCTGCACTGTCTACAGAGGAAAAGCGTTTAGCAAAACGCGCTGCAAAAGCCGTAAACCTTGATATTGCAGGAGTTGATCTAATCAGATCCAATAATGGTCCGAAAGTTCTTGAAGTGAATAGCAATCCCGGACTAAAAGGAATCACAGAAGCTACCAATGTTGACGTGGCAGGAGCCATAATTGATCATACAGTAGAAAAATATAGAGAAATCAAGAAAAATAAATAATATCTTACTAAAAAATACAAAAAAACGCTTTTTTAAGCGTTTTTTTAGACTTGAAAAAAGGAGGGACTTAAAGTAAAATACCAGAACAAATAGGAAATATGGATAAAATTATAAAAGAAATAATTAAAGAACTAAAAACCCAGATAGACCCGGATTACCGAGATGGATCAATACGTTTTTTCAATGAGCCTATAAAAGTATATAGCGTACGAACAGAAGCAGTTAGAAAAATTGCCCGAAAATACCTCAAAGAGGTAAAGCCATTTGGCAAAAAAGAAATATTCAAACTTGCAGAAGAACTTATAAAAACAAACTATAACGAACTTGCGACGATAGCCTTTAGTTGGGTTTACAGTTTAAGAAAAGAATTTACCAAATCTGATTTTGGAATTTTTGAAAAATGGGTAAAAAACTATCTTACAAATTGGGCAATGGTAGATGATTTGTGCACTCACAGTGTTGGGCACTTAATTACAGAATTCCCAGAACTCATTCCAAAGATCAAAAAATGGACAAAATCAAAAAATCTATGGGTTCGTAGAGCATCAGCAGTTAGTTTTATATTTGCAAGCAATACATACACAACAAAAAGTCAACTAAGTGATATTTTTGAAATAGCTGATAGCTTACTTTCAGATGAAGACGACTTGGTCCAAAAAGGATATGGCTGGATGCTCAAAGCTGCCAGCAACAAATATCCGGCACAAATATTTAATTATGTAATAAAAAGAAAAAACCAAATGCCTCGTATCGCCCTACGCTATGCCATAGAAAAATATCCAGCGGAAATGCGAAAAGAGGCTATGAAAAAATAATCTATGTTAGTCAGAATTCAAAAACACATTGCAGATATGGGAATTTGCTCTCGCCGAAAAGCTGAAGAGTTTATTTCTGCTGGAAAAGTAAAATTAAACGGCAAAACTGTAACAGAAATGGGAGTAAAAATTGATCCGCAAAAAGACAAAGTAGAAGTTGCAGGATATGAAAGAAGCAAAAAATCTTTTGACAAATCCGGAGCAAATAAAATCCCCAAAAATATTTATATAATCCTAAACAAGCCAGTAGATTTTATAACCAGCACTACCAGTGAACAAGGTCAATCAGTAATTGATCTTCTAAGAAAGGAAAATGGTACTGGTCATCAAAGAAGAGATGTGAGAGAAAGAGTTTATCCGGTTGGCCGACTAGACAAGGATTCTGAGGGACTTGTACTACTTACAAACGATGGAGAACTAGCAAACAAACTGACTCATCCCAGATATGAACATGAAAAAGAGTACGAAGTGGTTATTGACCAACAGCTCTCGCGTGATGCTCGAAAAGTATTGGAAAAAGGCATGAACATAGAAGATGGATTTGTACAGGGAATAAAAATAAAAAAAGAATTTAACAAAGGAAAGCGCACAATAATAACAGTAATCCTCAAAGAAGGAAAAAATCGACAAATTAGAAAAATGTTTGGCCGACTTGGCTACAAAGTACTCGCCCTTAAGCGCACTAGGCTGGGCAGGCTCAAACTCGGAGTTTTGCCAGTTGGGCGCTGGAAATTTGTAAAAAAAGAATATATTATATAGCATCTAATTAACAAATGATTCACAAAAAATATCGGGTAGCCTTCAAAAACAGGCTTTCATCTTTTCTGCAATACCGACTAAATCTTGGACTTCTTATCATCAGCCATCTTATTAGTTTGAGTGGTTTGGTATATCTGTGGATTGCGATTTATGAATCAGGTCAACAACTTGGAACATACTCACTTAGCGATATAGTTTTTTACTATGTTTTACTAACAATTGTAAAAAACATAATTGCAGAAGGAGTGGGATTGGGATTTGAAGTGGCTCATGAAATCAATGAAGGGATGGTCACCAATTATCTTCTCAAACCATTTAGCTATTCAATAGAACAATATATAAAAATGATTGGAAAGGCAGTAATTAATTTTTTGTTTCTATTACCAGTTTTAATTTTATTGATTTTAGTCTTTGGACACTTGGTCGAACTTCCAAACTTGCTGGGCTGGATTCAATTTTTAGGATTTATGTTTATTGCTCTTTGCTTTTATTTTTTGATTTATTATATGGGCGCCCTGTCATCTTTTTGGCTAACCAGAGGAGACCCGGTAATATATGGTACACTAGTAATCAACGCGCTTTTAAATGGATCATTAATACCACTAGATCTTTTTCCTGCCTGGTTTCAACCAATAAGTAGTTTCCTACCTTTTCAATTCTTGGTTTTTGTACCGATACAGATTTTTCAAGGGCGAGTTGAAAATCCAGGATTATTATTTATAACTGGATTAATCTGGATGCTTATCTTGGTTTTACTAACAAAATTTATTTGGAAGCGAGGAATTAGAAAATATGAAGCAGTCGGACGCTGACACTAATTCACAAAAATTATATGCTTCGCTATCTACGATTATACAAATTATTTTTCAAGATTAATTTCATGAAATCCATGGCCTATCGCACTAGATTTTGGATGTATTTTGTATTAACGGGATTTGAATCAGTTGTAGTTTTTCTAAGTTTAAAAATAATTTTCATCCACATATACGATATTGCCGGATGGTCTTATGCTGACATGCTAGTACTTGTCGGAACATTTATGCTAACCCATAGCCTGGCCTGGCTAACCTTCAAAGGCGGAGTTGGTGACCTGGATAGAAGAATAAAAGATGGACAACTGGACTGGCTAATAGTAAAGCCAATAGATACTCAATTTTTGGTTTCAATGAATAGAATCGACATAGAAGATTCAGGTAGATCTGTAATAGGAATTGCAGCAATTATCATGGGTCTAAAGGGTTCATCAATCTTTGGAGTTCTGATAAATCTACCACTTTTCATACTTACACTCTTTCTAGGGCAGGTAGTTCTCTACAGTTTTATGCTTTCTACCAAATCAATTAGCTTTAAATCAATAGAAGGTTGGGCAACCAACTCAGTAGCCTGGAGATTTCATGAACTAGCACGCTTTCCAACAGATATCTACCGAGGCGCACTTAGAATAATTTATACATTTGTTTTCCCACTGACTTTCATAGCTACTGTTCCAGCAAAAGTCCTAACTGGAAAATTTAATTTTTATATGCTAATTGGAGCCATAATTGCAGCAAGCCTAACATTTACCATTTCAAGAATAATTTGGAAATACGCGCTTAGCACTTATAGCAGTGCATCTAGCTAATATTACCCAAAAATGCTAAAATAGAAGAAATATGGCCTTAATAACGGTAAAAAAATTATCAAAAACCTACGAGTACCACAAAAAACAAGCTGGACTTCTAAATTCAGTTAAAAGTCTTTTTCATAGAGAGAAATTATTTACAGAAGCAGTAAAAAAAATAGATTTCACAATAGAAGAAGGTGAACTCATAGGTTTTCTAGGGCCAAACGGCGCAGGAAAAACCACAACTTTGAAAATGCTATCCGGGATTCTCTATCCCACAAGTGGCGAAGCAAAAGTTCTCGGCCACACTCCCTCTAAAAGACAAAAAGAATTTCAAAAACAATTTGCACTAGTAATGGGTCAGAAAAATCAACTTTGGTGGGATTTACCAGCTATTGAGAGCTTTATTTTGAATAAAGAAATATATGAAATTCCAGATAAACAGTATCAAGAAACTCTAGATGAGCTTGTGGAGTTGCTGGATATAAAAGACATACTGGAAATTCAAGTTAGAAAACTCTCACTCGGGCAAAGAATGAAATGTGAACTGGTGGCAGCACTTCTCCACTCTCCAAAAGTTTTGTTTCTGGATGAGCCCACCATTGGACTAGACGTAGTATCACAAAACAATATTAGAGAATTTTTAAAAAAATATAACAAAAAGAAAAAAACCACAATTATCCTCACTTCACACTATATGGAAGATGTTGAACAGCTTTGCGACCGGGTTATAATCATCAATCATGGAGAAATAATGTATGATGGAGCTCTTGAGCAACTTTTAAACAACTATATTGATCACAAAATCCTAGAGGTTACCTTTACAGAAAATGTAAGCAAAGAAAAATTAACAAAACTAGGAAAAATCAAAGAAAAGACTACCAAAAGAGTCGTACTAGAAGTTCCCAAAGCAGATGCTAAAAAAGTTGCTATAAAGCTTTTGAATTCTTTCCCAGTTGACGATATACTAATAAATGAAATGGAAATTGATGATGTCATAAGAAAAATTTTCTTACAAAAAAAACCTATTACTAATTAGTTTAATAAAAAATATGAATGCAAAAAATAAAGTCCAATTTGGAACCATGCGATCAGCATTTTTCTTTGGGCTGATTATACTGCTGGGTGTTTCCATGCTCTATATTGTTCGCCCATTTATTTATCCAATTTTCTGGGCAGCAATTATCGCGGTTCTGTTCTACCCAATGTATTTATTTACAAACAAATACCTTAAATCATCCGGGGTGAGCTCACTAATAAGCATAGTTACTGTATTTGTTGTACTTTTCCTCCCTTTGGTACTTATAATTATATTACTTGTAAATGAATCAATAGAATTATATGGAGCAATAAGCAGTAACAGTGTTATTTCAAATGTAGATGGCATAGCAGCCTGGATCCAAAATACGCCACTAGCTCCATATGTACAAGACTTTCAAAATCAATGGACAACCTATGCAGCCAATGCCACCAAAGCATTTAGTTCATACATTTTCAATAGTGTAAAAGCAATAACTCAAAACTCTCTACGCTTTTTCTTCATGCTCTTTATAATGTTTTATACATTGTATTATTTTTTCAAAGATGGAGAAAAAATCCTACAGCGACTTATGAAACTTTCTCCACTCGGAGATAAATATGAAACAATGCTCTTCCAGAAATTTCGTTCAACCACTAGAGCAACTATGAAGGGAACATTTGTTATTGGTGCAATTCAAGGTATTCTTGCCGGACTGATGTTCTGGGTAACCGGAGTTGAAGGAGCATTTATTTGGGGTGTGATCATGACAGTACTTTCTATTATTCCAGCAGTTGGATCTGTGATTGTTTGGTTGCCGGCAGGAATAGCTATGTTGGTTTTTGGAAATATTTGGCAAGGAATATTTATATTAGTTTTTGGTGCAGTGATTATTAGCAATATAGACAACCTACTTCGCCCGATTATGGTTGGAAAAGATATTCAAATGCATCCGCTATTAGTTCTTTTCTCAACTCTTGGAGGAATTATCATGTTTGGAATTTCCGGATTTGTGATTGGTCCGATCATAGCTGCCCTCTTCCTGGCTATTGTTTCTATTTATCATCATTATTACAAGAGTGAGCTGGAGAATAATTAGCAGATAAAATTATATATTAAAAAAACTGCTGATAAGGCGGTTTTTTTATAGACTATCTTGAACAACAAAAATACCATTGATAAGTAAACAAAAAAACGACGTCATTTCCTCCCAACCAACATAATCAAATTGAATCAATTACATTGGCTGGTCGACGTCGTCTTAATGTCGATTTCACCCGATTCCT
>CAZFTR010000012.1:0-35317 GCA_964522405.1 uncultured Gammaproteobacteria bacterium
ATTTCAAAATCGCCTCGATTATGTTGATCGGGGCGATTTTATTTGACTTCACAATCACTAGTGATTGTTGAACTTCTTGGAATAAAAAATTGAACCTGACCAATAGACTCTGGCTCAAGATGGTATTCATTTAAACCTTCAACTATATTTTGATCTGAACGATATTTAGCATTGATTGGAATTAGATACATTTGAGAAAAATGTTTCTTGGGTAAAAATAATTTTGATGAAAATTTACCAGATTTCTTCTGGGTATAGTCTACCAAATGTCTGATTCTCTTAATATCCTCTCCATCTGAAGATTTTACTTTTATTCCAATACTAAATGGAAGTTTATTAGTAACATTGCCCTGATTTGAATAATAGACAGTAACTCTATCAGCACCTTTTACTTCTGCGCCAACTTCTTCATTTATGGCAACTCGATCTATAACCAAATCAGCCTTACTCATCTGTATATCCACACCAGAGGCAGCAAGAACAGCGCCACCTAGAAAAGCTGTTGCTAGAGCAACTTTCGTCTTAAAAATTGCCTGGGTTCTGGTTCCGGTTTTAACATCTGTTGCTGTTTTGGTCATTACTCCCACATGATTCTGTTTAATAAATTAATGAATTTCTTTTTCTTCCATACCTGTCCAATCTGCAACCACCTTTTTAATATCTTCTAAATCTACTTCTACCCAACTTTCTTCTGCCTTTTGAGCCTTCTCGTAGGTCTCAATTTGTTTTACTTTTTCTACAATTTTCTTGCGAAGATGAAGTAGGACCTTTTCACTATCTTCCTTTTGTTCTTTTTCTTGCAAATGAACTAATTCTTTTTTGAGTTTTTCTATTTTTGCTGAACGTTTCCCACTAGCATCAGTTCCTGAAACACTTGAAGCAGCGCTATGCAAAAGAGCAACAGCATGGTCTGCATTGGCGTCTCCTGTTACTTTTACCATAGCTGCAGCCTCATCAATAATATCAATAGCCTTATCTGGCAATCGTCTACCCTTAATATATTCCTGAGAAAGCTGGACTGCCGCTTTTATGGCTTCATCTGTAAACTGAACTTTATGATAATTTTCATAATTTTTCTTGATTCCAGAGAGAATTGTGATTGCTTCTTCTGCTGTTGGCTCATCTACAAGAGCTGCCTGGAAACGCCTAGCCCAGCTCTCATCTGGGGCAATAAATTCTTCATATTCTTTTTGGGTTGTAGCCCCAATAAGCTGCAAATCTCCACGAGCAAGCGCAGGCTTGAGAATATCTGAAAGATTTACAGAGCCTTCAGCACCTTTGGCCTGCATAACTGTATGTATTTCGTCTACAAACAAAATAATACTTCTGTTTGAACCTCTGATTTCTTCGACAACTCGCTTGATTCTCTGTTCAAACTCACCTCTATACTTAGTTCCAGCTAGAAGTTCTGCAACTCTCAAGGATAAAATTCTTTTATTTTTCAAAACAGAAGGAACATCCCCGGTTGCGATCTTAAGAGCTAATCCCTCAACAATGGCAGTTTTACCAACTCCCGGAGGACCTACCAAAATTACATTGTTTTTTGTACGTCTGGAGAGAATTTGGGTTACACGCAAAATTTCCTCTTCTCTACCAATCACCGGATCAAAGCGCCCATTTCTGGCGTTCTGTGTGATATCTACAGCAAAACCACCCAGGACCTGATCACCGCCTGAACCGCGATGGGTTGATCTTGGAGTGTCCCCCTCTTTTTTTGAAGAAAAAAGATAATATGTAACTGCAAGTACAATTATAACTATACCTAACCACCTTAATATCTCAAATAAGTCCATAAGAAATTGGATTATTTTTACGCAGGTACTATACCATTTTTAATCTCTTATGTGAAGAAAAAAAATATCATGCTGTGGAAGCATTGTTACCCACTGCTTCTTTTATGGCAAAGTATATTTCTTTAATTTAAGCCTCTTGGTTTTTTCATCTAAATAAAGGCAAATTTGTTGAAACTCTATAAAAAAAGAACTGGGATCTAGCTGCTTAGTAAAAAGATAAATTTTAGCAGTATTTTTTAACTTGGATATTCTATGAAAATTGGTAGATTTTTCTCCTGAAAATATATAACCTGTTCTGGTTTTTACTTCTACAAACAATAGTAGATCCTCTTTTCGGGCCACTATATCAATCTCACCACGCCTGGTTCTAAAATTTCTATCTAAAACAAAAAAACCCAGCTTAACCAGGTAATTAACCGCTATTTGCTCGCCCCAAGCCCCTATAATCTGCCTTCTGGTTTGAGACATTGCTATTCGTGTCTATACAGTATCAGTGAGCGACAAAATCTGCTTAAATTAAAATCTTCTTGAATTACAAATCCAAATTCGCGTGCTTGCTGAGTAAATTTATGAAAATCCAACATACCATCTTCTGGAGGACCAATATTTGATATCCTCTCTATCCAATCAACCACCACTACCCTACCCCTTTTCTTGAGTAATCTATCAATTTCATGCAAAGTATTATGAAAATCTGGAAAATGATACAGTACGTTTACCAAAAAAATTACATCTAGAGAATTCTTGGGAATTTGTACACCATTTTTGACCTCTAGATCTGCCCAAACAGCATGTACATTTAAAAATCCTTCCATCTTAGCTCGCTTCTGTGTAAGCTCCAATACATTCTTAAGAATATCAACCGCATAAACAACACCACTATCACCGATAATCTTGGCAGCTGGAAAGACAATATGTCCGGTTCTACCTACTCCAAAATCTGCAACATGCATTGCTTCATGCAATTGCACCTTTTCAAATAAGACTCGAACGTCAACTAAATTATTTCTTGCTATAACTGGCATAGAATTAAAGGCCTGCAAATAAATTACCAAATATTGCTAATATAATTTCCCCGAGCGCCCCAGTGATAGCTAGGACTGTTCCAAAAATAAGTAAAACCCCTATAATCTTGTACATTGATCTTGTACCACCTCCACCAAGCTTCTCTTCTGCCCACGCACTATGCCCAAAATTCTGAATAAACCAACCAGTTTTGACAACTAAGAAAAAACCCACCACTATCACTAGCAAACCAAGTATATATTTCATATTTTATTCTAGATAATGAATTACCAAATTCTGGTGACTAGCCAGATAACTGGCTGGAAAATCTGGATTAGACTGATTTGTATTTATCAACCTTTCTAATATATCTTTCTTTTGCATTCCTGACAATAGTAATAACAAATTTTTTGCCCTTTTTATATGAGAAATTGGCAAAGTCAATCTATCATAAATATCAAACTTATCTGTAGTTGTATGAATCGCTTCTTGGACTGACTGATCTAGCGCTTTACTTCCTGAAAATACTGAACTGATATGACCATCAATTCCCATTCCCAGGATTACCAAGTCTAATTGTTGTTTTGGAATTTTAGCAAATTCCTGATTATATTTTTCTAAACTTTTTTCCAGACTTAAACTTGTCTCAAAATAATGGAATTTTTTCAAAGTATCTCCCAACCCCAAAATCAAATTATCATTTACTATTTTATAATTTGAATCTATGTGATCAAGTGGAACATATCGCTCGTCTGCCAGAAAAAATTCTATTTGGGAAAAATCAATTCCTGTTTGCTCTGCTAATTTTTTGTAAAAATTCTTTGGAGTTTCTCCGCCTGATAATCCAATATATTTTGTTCCTGGTTTTGAATTGCAAATTTCTCTAAAAAAAGAAATGCTCTTATCTACAAATTCTTCTTCGCTTTTGAAATATTTTATCTGCATATTTTTATCCGTAAATCAGTATCCATCCGTAAATCCGAATGCCCACTAATGAATATCATACCAAGCAAATCCATCTTTTTCCACCAATTTATTTTGTGATTTTGGTCCTTTGCTGCCTGTTGGATATTTTTCAAGTTTAATTTTACGTCTTTTTATATGCTTAGTAATTTTATCAACCACACCCCAGGAAGCCAATACTTCTGCAAAACTTAGGAAATGTTTTTTTTCTTTTTTAATAACATCGAGCAGAAGCACTGCATGCTCAGTCAAACATCCATCAATACTGCAAGCAATTGATTCTGTGGTAGTAATCTCCTGATACTCTGAAATATCTTCATGTTTGTTCATAAGTGTTATATTCAATTTCTCATTGGGCATAAGTTCAAATATGAGACGATTGGGATGTTCCTTTCTACTCTGAAAAGGAAATTTTTTTAATTCAACTACAATATAAGTGTGATTTTCATTCATTTTTTTACCAACCCTCATATAAACCGGGACATCATGCCAATTTTGCTGGTCAATAAATAAACGAAGCGCGGCAAAAGTTTCTGTTTTAGAATTTCTCTTTACTTCTTTTTGTTTTTTATATCCATTGTATTGCCCGAGTACAATATTGTCAGCATTGCAAGGGCAATCAATTGCTGAAAGTATACTTGATCTTTCTCTTTGCAAACTGCCGGCATTATCTTTTACAGGAATAGACATGGTAACAAGAGCTAGGAGCTGTAACATATGAGATTGGATCATATCCCGAACCAATCCAACTTGTTCAAAATACCCCAAGCGCTTCTCTACTCCAAAATCTTCAAATTTAGTGATCTGAATATTGGCAATTTCTGAACCGCGCATCATATGACTAAGTATTCTGTTTGCCTGTCTCAAATACAAAACACTTCTCACCGAACTTTTACCAAGATAATGATCAAGAAGATAAAATTGATCTTCAGTAAAAAATTGTGAAACAAAATGAAATAATTTCTCTGCACTTTCTTTGTCATCTCCAAAGGGTTTTTCAATTATCAGTCTTATATCATCATTTGCTGAAAATCTGGAAAGTGATAGATTTCTAATTATATCTTGAAAAAGAATCGGTGGCACTGAAAAATAAGCAATGTTGGTAAATCTTTTAGTTCTTGAAATCTTCTGAATATACTCGATGTACTTATCAAAATCAGCTAACTGATCATATTGTCCGGAAAAATAATGAATTTTTTTAAAAAGTGTATCAAGAATTTTTTTATCAATTTTTCGTTTTGAATTTTCTTTTATGCTGACAGCAAATTCTTTTTGAAATTTTTCCCTGGTTTTCTTGGTTCGCGCGTAACCCACTATGTAAAAATTCTTCGGCAATCGTCCCAGATAGGCTAATTCATAAATAGATGGAAAAATCTTAAGCTTAGCCAGATCTCCTGAAGCTCCAAAAATTGAAAAAATTATTGGTTTTTTATTTTTGACAGGCATTTTCTTAAAATAAAACTAAATAGCCAATAAATCTAAATTAGCATTGTTAGTATACCATGTTTTCTAATCTATATCTCCCACTCAGTATGAAAACTCCCCTTCTTATCAACTCTTTCATAAGTATGCGCCCCAAAATAATCACGAAGTCCTTGGATAAAATTGGCTGGTAATCTCTCCTCGATCATTGACTCAAAATAGAAGAGCGATGAAGCAAAACCCGGGATAGCAATTCCTGTCTGTACGCACTCACTGACCAGTTTTCGTAATTTGGGCGCATCTTTTTTTAACAAAGTGACTATTTCTTTTGAATAAAATAAATTTTTACTTTGGGTATTTATTCCCAGATAGACTTTGGTCAAAGTTCCTAATAATTTTGCTCGAATTATACAGCCCCCTTGCCAAATTCTAGCAACTTCTGCTAGGTCAATTTGCCATTTTTGCTCTTCTGAAGCAGTAGATACCAATTCAAATCCTTGTGAGAAAATTGAGATAATTGAAGCGTATAGCGCATCTTCAGCTAATTTTGTAAAAGCCGGAAGCAAAATTTTAGTCTTGGGATGTTTATGCTTATAGAGTTTGTTAAGCCTCACTCGATCTTCTTTTTCGCTTGAAATTGATCTGGCAAAAACTGCCTCGGCAATACTTGGAACTGCCACTCCCCGATCTAGCGCATCCACAGAAGTCCATTTTCCTGTTCCTTTGCTTCCTGCTTTATCCAAAATCTGATAAATCAAGCAACAAGATTTTTTATCAGTCTCATCTTCTTTTGCTAAAACCGGAACTGCAATTTCAAATAAAAAAGAACTTAATTTTCCTCGATTATATTTTGCAAAAATTTTGGAAATCTCATTTGCTTCAAGTCCATAAACTTTTCTAAACAAAGAATAAATTTCTGCCATGAGTTGCATTATTGCGTACTCTATGCCATTATGAACCATTTTTACATAGTGACCTGCACCACCATCTCCAATATAACTAACACATGATCCACCTGAAAAATCTTTTGCTGATATTGATTCAAAAATTTTTCTGCTTTTTTGCCAGGCCTGTTTACTACCCCCTGGCATAATACTTGGTCCTTTTAGTGCGCCTTCTTCTCCACCAGAAACTCCGACTCCCAGAAAACCTATTTTCTTTTTCTTAAGCTCTTCAACTCTACGCTCAGTATCTCTATAATAGGAATTTCCACCATCAATTAATATATCGCCTTTGCCTAAATAAGGCATCAGCTGCTTAATCACTGCATCAACAGCCGGACCTGCTTTAACCATAATCATAATTTTTCTCGGTGGCTTAATTGACTCGACAAATTTTTTCAATGATTTCTGACCAACAAAATTATTCTCAGAAAATTCCTTTAGAAATTTTTGAGTTTTATCAAAACTTCTATTGTAAACAGAAACTGAAAATCCCCTACTCTCAATATTTCGAGCCAGACTTGAACCCATTACTCCAAGACCAATTAAACCAAAATCTGTTTTTTTCATAAAAATCCTATTAAACTATAAACCCCAACAAACCAAAACTTGTCCGGCGTAGCCCTGTCGTTCGCGAACGACAGGGCGAAGACGGATAAATCTAAGCTATGAGCTTTTTAAATTCCTCTATCATTGGAACCTGTTCCGATTCAAGTCCATAGATTTCAGCTGTATGAACTGCAAACCAATCAGCAATTATAAGTGAAATAAAAATCTTAGTAAAAATATCTCCTTCAAGATCCACAACTTCAAACTTCAGATCTCGATCTTGGTATAATTTCTGAACAACTTCCATTCTTTTTTGAATTTTCGGATGGTCTGTATTGTCATGTAAAAAAATAAAATAAAAATCTTCTGATAAATGACGACTACTATCCTGAGCATCAAATCCATTCATTTCATTGTGATTTAATTCTGGCAAAACATTGTAAAACGCCGGAATTTTACCGGTTTCATTTAATTTTATCTTCCAATTATAAGCAATAGAAAAATTTGCGCGAGAAGTATAAATGACCGGCACTTTATCCTTGGCTCTCTCAGCCAACTCTTTTCCTCTTTCTTCTAATTCTTCTGGTTTTAATGAAGTTGACAGCAATCCTGCTTTTTCAATTAGACTGTCCAGCCCCATAACTCTGAGGATGGCAAGCAGACTAAAACCAAGCGCTGATCTGGGTTGAATTCCAGTATCTGGCATTTGCACATAGGGATTTCCATCTTGTTTGGCAAGCTCCAATAGTTTTCCACCAACGCAAACAACTGCAATTGCCAATCCTTTTTCTTGAGCTTGATTGTAGGCTTCTACAACTTCTTCTGTGTTTCCTGAATAAGAACTACAAATGATTAAACTGTTTTGCAGATCTTCTTCTGACATCTCTGGCAAACCATAGTCTGATCGAATATGAAGTTTTAGATCCGGCTGAATATTTTTGGCAATATCAGCAGCAAGATGTGATCCTCCCATGCCGACTACCACAAAATTTTCTTTGGTTTGTAAATTTTCCTCATTTTCAATTGCAGGCTTAAATTCAAATTGTTTGGCAAATGCTTTTATGGCGTCTGACATCATATTTTTTATATTATAAATTAATAATTATTAATCAATAACCAATATTAGCTATCAATTAATTTTCCCTCAGCATGCAACTTAGCAAGATCATCATAACCACCAACAAACTGATCATCAATCAATATCATAGGCACAGTATTCCAATGATATTTCTCTGACATCTCTGTTCTTAATTCTTGATTTGATGAGACATCAATCTCATCAAATTGAAAGCCAATTGAACTTAGAAGATCTTTTGCTTTGACGCAATAGGGACACATCGGGGTTGTGTATATTTTTACTTTTGCCATAAATTTTATTTATTTCTAATATGCGAATTATATCAAAAGGTTATACTCATGTATATTGTGCGTAACCATTTTCTAATCCCCTGTCTTCGCGTCCTACGGGCTACGCCAATTAAACTCTCCTTGAAAAGGAGGAGGAAATCTTATACAAGCTTCTTTCTTAAAAAGAATGAGTAATTTACTTGCCACTTTACCAATTACAATCGTTCAACACTCACCAATCACAACTATCAACTGTTAACTATTCTCTGTTACTCAGCCCGCATAGCCTCAATTGGATCAAGCTTACTGGCATTTTTGGCTGGATAAATTCCAAAAATTAAACCAACAGCCATAGAAAAACTAGTACTCAAGACAATAGAAAATAAAGAAACACTGAATTCCCACTTCAAGCCTGCATATTGAGCGCCAAAAGCAACCAAATATGAAACCAAAATTCCAAGCAAAACTCCAACAATTCCACCTATAAGAGTAACAGTGAAAGCCTCTATCAGAAACTGCATAAGAATATCTCTTTTGGAAGCCCCGACTGATTTCCTCAAACCAATTTCAAAAGTTCTCTCAACTACAGAAACGTACATAACATTCATAATTCCAACACCACCAACCAAAAGAGAAATAGCGGCAAGAGCAATCAAAAGCCAAGTTATGCCAGTAATCACAATTCCAATCATTTCAATTGATTCATTCATGGTTGTTACAGCAAAATCATCTTTATCAGGCGTTGATATATCATGCCGGTCTCTCATTAACCATCTAATTTCTTCTGCAGTAAATTCAGCTTTTGAATTATCTATTGTTTGGGCGATCATGAATATAATATGTTTTACTCCCAAAATTTTCTTTTGCATTGTACTCAGTGGAATATATACAATCCTATCCATATTCATAAAACCAGTTGAGCCAACACTTTCCATAACACCCACAACTTGATAAGATTTCCCATCAATATTTACAAGACTACCAACAGCTTCTTTGTTTCCAAAAATATTATCTTTCACTTCACTACCTATGACAACAACCTGCGCAGCTGAATCATTTTCTTGCTCAGTATAAAATCTCCCAAATTCAACCTGTGGTGTTTTTGTTATTTCAGCATAAGATGCTGTAACACCAAAAACCATGGGTCGCATCTTCTCATTTCCTTTTGAGATCACAACCTGACCAGTAATTCCAGCATAAGCATTTGCAATATTATCAAGTTCCAGCACTGCTTCCATATCTCCCTCATTTAGAGTTGTAATACTAACCCCCCTAGCAATGCCCTGTGCATTTTCTCTCGAGGTTTTTCCAGCAGAAGGAACCTTTATCTCAGTATTTATCCAATTATCTCCAAAACTAGAAATTTCATTTAAAATTAAACTTTTTACACCAGCACCAGCTGACAAAACGATCACAACCATTGCTATTCCAATTACAATCCCAAAAATAGTAAGCGAACTTCTAAGCTTACTTCTCTGGAATGTTTTTAGTGCAATTTTAAGTGAATTTAATACCATAAACTATTCATACCTAAGCGCATCAATGGGATTTAATTTTGCCGCATGTCGTGCTGGTGCAATTCCAAAAACAAGACCTATTCCAATTGATACAACACAAGCCAATACAATTGACTCAAAAGTTAAAATAAAACTATAATCATATCCAAGACTTTGAACAATTTTTGCAATTCCAAAAGAAATCAAAACACCAATAACAATTCCAATTATTCCCGCAATAAGTGCTAAAAATACTGTTTCAGACAAAAATTGAAGCATAATATCTCTTTTTCTGGCTCCAACTGATTTACGAAGTCCAATTTCTCTTGTTTTCTCCTTTACACTAATAAGCATAATGTTCATAATTCCGACACCGCCAACAAAAAGTGAAATTGCTGCAACAGCGGCCAAGAAAAATTTAAGAGCATCTGTTACTGTTGTCAAAATCTGCAGCAAGTCAGCAGTATTTCGAATTGAAAAATCTTCATCATCATGTCTCTCCCGAAGTGTTTGCTTGATTTGCTCGATTGTTTCAGGTACATATTCCTCAGCTTCGGCCCTAGCTCTTAGAAAACTAACATGACGAATACCTAGTAACTCTCGCTGCGCAACTGTCAGAGGAATAAGCACTGCATTATCTGGATCTTCAAAGCCTGTAGAACCTTGCGGCTTAAGAACACCGACAACCTTGAAATGTTTTTTCTTGAGTTTTACTGACTGACCAACAGGATCTTGGTTCCCAAAAATTTCAGTGGCAATTTCATCTCCCAAAACCATAACATGCTCTCCACCATCAAGTTCACCAATACTAAAAAAACGTCCATTTCCAACTTGGACTTTTTCTATTTCTTGATAACTTGGTGTTGTTCCAGTATAAGTTACACTTCTCTCATGATTTCTCCAAGCAAGAACATCATTTCCAGAAACATAAGCTGCAAATTCTTTTAAATGCTCAACATTATTTTTATTTAATAAAGCTTTACCATCTTCATAAGTCAATGTTGTAACAACTATTCCCATAACAGATGCTGGCGGCCCTTTTTCATCTGAAGCTCCTGCAAGTATTGCTATTAAATCTGTTCCTTGAGTTTTAATTTGATTAGTAATAAGACTTTGAGCACCAGCACCAACTGATAAAACAAGAATCACTGCAACGATTCCAATTATTAGACCGAGCATGGTCAAACCTGTTCTGCGTTTATTATGAAGAAGACCCTGAACAGACTCTTTTAAAATCTTTAAAAAATTCATAGCTAATTGATCTACTTTTGCAACTCTCCATCTTTCGAATACCTACGATGTCCATTTTTTTCATCACTAACTTTTAGACCATCTTTCAGTCTAATTATTCTTTTGGCATGTCTTGCGGTATCAAGCTCATGAGTAACCATAATTATGGTTCGTCCGTCCTTGTGTAAGCCTTCAATAATGCTCATAATTTGAGTTCCAGATTTTGAATCTAAATTTCCAGTTGGCTCATCTGCAAAAATAATATCTGGATCATTTACAAGGGCGCGAGCAATTGCCACTCTCTGCCTCTCTCCTCCTGAAAGTTGGTTTGATAAATGATCAGTTCTGTGTTCAAGACCAACCGCTTTTATAGCTTTTTTTACTGGATCACCCTTTGCCTTTTTCTTGCTATACAATAGAGGTAATCCCACATTTTCTTTTACAGAAGTACGCGGGAGCAAATTAAAAGTCTGGAAAACAAAACCAATTTTTTCATTTCTCATCAGAGCAAGCTCATCATCAGTAAGAGTACTCACATCTTCTCCATTAAAATGATAAGATCCCTCGCTCCCTGTATCAAGAAAACTGAGAATATGCATCAGAGTTGATTTTCCAGAACCACTTGGCCCCATTATGGCAAGAAACTCTCCTTTCTCTACTTTTAGATCTATTCCATGCAAAACTTTTGTTACAACTTCATCAGTTTCATATTGTTTTTTAATCCCCTTTGCGTCGATAAGTGTCTTCATATCTATTCCTTTATAAAGGTCACAACCTCTTGACCCTCTTCAACTCCTGTTAAAATTTCAACTAAACCATTGTCTCCACGCAAACCTACAGTCACATCTCTCTCTTCAAAATCTGCAATTTCTTTGTCAAGAACTATTCTGATAAATTTACCACCATTTTTCTCTATCACAGCCCTTTCTGGAAGAACCAAAACACCTGGTCGCTGATCAGTCATAATTTTTATATTAGCAGTCATTCCAGCTCTGACATCTTGTCCGTTTGTGTTTTCAAATAAGATATCGGTTTTATAATAAATAACACCTGAAATCTCTGTTTCAGCCGGTTCAATTGATATAACTGAACCCACAAATTCAATATCTTCTCCAAAAGCATCAAGCGTAATCTCTACTGGATCGTCTAGGGATACTTTGGCAATATCTGATTCAGAAATATCTACTTCAACACTTAACTGTTCTGAAATAATTTTTACTATCAGATCATTTGCAGTTACATTTTCACCAACTTCAACATCAAGAACAGACATAATACCGTCTGAAAGAGCTGTTAATTTGGTTTTGTTGAGATCACTACGAAGGGCTTGAACATTTGCAGCCTGCCTATTAACATCTGCTCGCAAAGACGCGACATCTACGTCACGCGGATCAACAACTAGCAAATCATACGATGCTTGGGTTTTATTAAGATCAGCTTGCGCAGCATCAACCTTTGCTTGAGCAATATCATTGTCTGCTTCTGCTTGTTTTTTGGCATTTTCTAGAGCAAGTTCAGCCTTATCATAAGCAATTTGATATGAAGATAGTGAATTTCTAGCTGCTGTGACTGCTTGTAAATCATTGGTAAGATTTTCTCCTGCAGTATTCACTGTATCTTGCTCTGTACTTACAATGGAATTAAGATCATCGATTTGAGTCTGAGTAATTCCACCAATTGGCAGAGCTGGATCAAGAACATTATCCAAATTTATGAGATGGTTTTGCATTGCCTCAATCGCGTCTTGAACATCAGGGATAAAATCATCTACATCATCATGCTCACTATTTATACTTATTGAAATTACTTTACTTTCCAAGTCTTCTATAATATTTCTAACCTTTCTATACTCATCTTTGGTGTCAGACAATAAATCATTATCTGCAAAATCCAGAACATCTTCGTAATCATCATTTGCATATTGGTTATCTACACCCAAAATATTATCTGATTCTGTCAGAGTTCCGGATAAAGTTGTCACTGCAGATTTTATTTCATGAATCAAGTCATCATAAGCATCATTTACTATTTGACTATTCTCTCCGCCAACAATCAATTGTAAGTTATTTTCTGCAGTACTAAGAGCTTTTTCTGCATCATTTATACTTTTTTCTGAGGCTGCTTCGGTCTTTTTCAGCTCTGCTTTGGTTTTATCATGAGCCGCCTGAGCTTGGTCTACACTTGCTTGAAATTTTGATTTTTCTTCACTTGTTGGACCAGCTAATTCTAGATCAAGTCTAGCTTGGGCAGAAGCTAGTGCTGAGTATCCTTCATTTAATCTTGCTCTTTGTTTGGTATTTTCAAGCTCTGCGATAAGTTCGCCTTTTTTTACAATATCTCCAGTTTCTTTGGCAAGCTTGATAACTTTCCCAGAAGTTTCCCAACCATAAAATAATTCAAGGTCAGCAACCACTGATCCGGTTTCACTTACGCTTTGAACTAAATCAATTTTCTCAACCTTTGTACTTGAAAAATCAACTTTTTCAGATTTTTGTGATCTGCCAATAAAAATACCGACCGCGACCAAGACTATAATCACCAAAATCCAAGTTGATTTCTTTTTTAAAAATGCAAATTTTTCTTTTTCCATAGCAAAAAATATTAATAATCTGCTTGTATTATAGTTTATTTAATGATTTTTGTTAAGAGTACAAGTAAATTCATCTAAATTAAAAAAGAGGCTAAAATAACCTCTTTTTTCCTTTATTTGTGTAAATTATTCAGAAAGCAATTCAACAGACTTGATGACCACTGGCTCAAGTGGATTATCTCGTGTGTCTTTCTCTACACTCTGGATCATTTCTACGATCTCCATTCCTTCTATAACCTGACCAAAATTGGTATGTTTTCCATCTAGCCAAGGTGTGGCTTCTGCTGTTACAATAAAAAACTGAGAGCCATTTGTATTTGGGCCTGAATTTGCCATAGCCAAACTTCCTTTTACAATTTTGTGATCATTAAATTCATCATTAAATTTATATCCAGGACCTCCGGTTCCATGAAATGATCTTTTATCTTGATCTTTACTAAGTGGATCTCCACCCTGAATCATAAAATCCGGAATAACTCTATGAAAACTTGTGCCATCATAAAATCCCTCTCCAGCCAGTTTGATAAAATTTTCAACTGTTTTTGGAGAATCTTCCCGGTAAAATTCTACTGTTATATCTCCCTTGTTTGTTTTTAAAACTGCTTTCATAATTTCTAAATTACTTTTTATTATTTCTTTTTCTCTTATTGAACTTACTGGAAACTGATTTTCTTTAGGACCGTCTTTGGGTTCAATCTCCTCTGTAAATGTTTTATCCCCTGCCCGACATTGTCTTGGATATGATTCCATGGCTGGATTTCCAGCATCGATACAATCTTGAAAATTTTCTATTGCTGTTTCTGCCAACCCTGAATCATTGATTATTGGCAGGTCTTTTTTGGCGCAACCTGCTCCAACAAGCAATAGTACTGAAAGAAATAAAATTGCTTTCTTCATATTGAAAAATTATTATGAATAATTAAATTTAACTACAATCTTGAGGACAAGACAGTATTGTTTCTCCACAAGGACAACCTTCTACAGCACAAACTATGCTTTCGCATTTATTGTTTCCACAATTATCAACGCACAGTCTAAAAGATTTAGTTGGCGCTTCTTTGGTTTCCGGAATCATCTCCACCGCTTCGGTCTTTGTTGATGTTGTTTGGTCAAACTCACTAGAAACCCCAACAGTCATAGTATTCACAGGGTTACCAGAACTCTTAGTCTTTGGTTCAACCTGCTTCTGCTCTGCAATACATCCACCTCCTATGATAAATAATAGACTACTCAAAATTAAAATTTTTTTCATATTGTTATTGTCAATCAAAATCATGGTACCACAGGCCGAGACTTAAATCAAACCAAATAAACCCCGGATTTACCAGGGTTTATTTTCTTCTACAGTCTAGTTAAAACCAAGTTGCAGCCCTAACCGTAGTAAATATTATTGAATGAGCAAATGATTTTACTGTGAGGGTGAATCTCTTCCAAGGATCTATTTCATTGAATGCAGTATGTTGGACATATGGCACAAAACTCACAGATCCATCCATACATGAAACTGGACATCCTGTTGAGTTATCATAGAAACATCCACTTGGACAAGCACTAGTATTACAATCATAACCTCCACCACCCATATTAAATCCATTATCAGGACATGAGGTAGGTGTAATACAATCATTTGGACATGAATTTTGATCTTCTGAAGGATCACAGATATTATCACCACAGATTGTTGAATAGCCACAATCACTAAAACAACTACTTGGATCCTCGTTCATATCACATGTACCATCTCCGCAATAACTTGATGAAGGACACTCAGACATAGAATTTACACATTCACCTGTAGAACAAATCATTTGTCCATTTGGACAGCACCAACCCTTTGCATAATCTGCACACCAATCACCTGGCGCACAAGTATTATTGTCTCCACACTGTATCAATGCGCCACAGTCACCAGGACAACTACTAGAATCTTCTGTGCTAGAACAGACATTATCTCCACAAATATCTACCAAAGGGCAGGCGCTTGTTTGACAATGCTGAGTTCCATCGCTGAAATAACACCAATTATGTCCGGCATTCTGACAGTCTGTTGTGGAATGACAATAATTTGGATCATCAGCACAAGTGTATGGTGACACACCAGCACAATCTGCTGGACATGACCATCCATCTTCATTTGAGTCACAAGTTCCGTCTCCGCAGTAACCTGCAGTTGGACAATTAGCTTCGGTATAGCTTCCATCATCAGTTAGGTAGCTTGGGTAGTTATAATCACATTTTTCTGCATTATTTAATTTACAATATCTAACATTATTTGAATCCCACATGCTGTAGGCAAAACTAGGACAGGAATTTTCATCTCCTGGATAAGTACCACCACAATCAGCATAACAACTACTTGTATCTTCATTGGAATCACAAGTTCCGTCTCCACAATAGCTACTACCATAACAATCTGAAGCACAATTTTCTTGGGTTTCTCCATCGTAAGGTTCACAATATCCGTCAAAATCACAAGCATCTGCACTTGTTTTACAACCTAGTGGGCAGCCATTATCATCCAAATCACACCAAGTATCACCACTTGAATTCATTGGACAGTTTAGACAAGCAGTTGCATCACCACATGAAACACCATCTTTTACACAGGTATCTGTTGCAGGGTTGTATGACCAACCAGGCATATTTGAACAACTGTCACCACTCGAAGAACTGCAGCTAATAGGACAATTGTTACTATCCCATTCACACCCGTCGGGACACTTAGAAGTGCTACAATGGTTTCCAGATGTGTAATCGTTATATGCATTACCAGGACACTGTACTTGTGTTGTACAATCAGCTGGACAACTTGATGTGTCTTCTCCAGCTTCACAGACATTATTTCCACATTTATCTACCACTTCAACCACGTCTCCCGGACAGTTTGGAATTCCAAAGGCCTGCCAATTAGTATCATCTCCAGCTCCTGGAAGCCAGTAAAAATCACTGTGATTAGATTTTTTACATTTGGCGTCAATTCCTGCTACAAAACTGGTATATTCTGAATCTGTTCTGTCAAGAATATAAGAAGTTTCTGTTTCACCTCCATAAAAATACCATATGTGCTTTATCCAACCATCAGTTTCAGTATAACAATCAGTTGGACAGTTTTCTTTAGTTTCGTTTGGATCACAAACATTGTTGTAATTGCAATAATCTCCTGTTTTACAACCTAGTGGACAACCATTACTATCCCATTCACACCAAGTGTCACCGCTTGAACCCATAGGACAGTTCAGACAAGCAGTTGCATCACCACATGAAACTCCATCTTTTACACAAGAATCAGTCGCCGGTGTATATGACCAGCCTTCTGGACATGAATCTTGCATTGAGTAACAACCTGTGGCACAACCACTCTCATCAAAACTACATCCTTTTGGACAAGCATCATAATCACAAGCATAATTTCCTATATAGTCATTGAACTCATTTGCCGGACAGGCATCAGTTTTACAATCAGTAGCACAATTATCTATATTTTCATTGTCTTCACATATTCCATTCCCACAACCAGGAGCTCCGTAACAATCAGTTGGACAATTCATAATTGTTTCTGTTTCACTACAGATACCATCGCCACAAGTTTCTTGTACAGAACATTGAGATGGATCACTCACACAATCACCATTTGAACAAACAGAAGTTCCAACTGGGCAACACCAACTCTTTTCATAATTGGCACAATAATCACCTGGGGCACATGAGCCTCCGGCACCACAATCAATTTTTTCAACTCCACAATCCAAGGAACAATTACTCTGGGTTTCAGGCCCATCACAAATACCATCACCACAATATGCTTTTGGTTTTTCATGACAACCAACAGCACACTTATTCATGTCCCATTCACATCCCTGAGGACATAGGTCATAATTACACTCTCTTTTGCCGGTAAAATTATTAAATTCATTGCTTTTACAATCCTGAACCTCACCTTCACAATCCTTTGGACAAGATAATCTATCTTCACTAAATCCGCAAATACCGTCTCCACAAACATCAGTAAAATCATCCTTTATACATTCACCAGGCATATTACAACCCTCCGGGCTTCTGTGAAATTCTCGGTGATAGCCAGGCTGACATGGCTCGAAATAAATTGTTGGACAAATATTTGGTCCTAAATCCGGCACACATTTACCAGGGTACCAGCAACCATTTTCATCTCTGGCTGGCTCACGATAATACCCTTCCTGACAAGGCATTATATCAAACACAGGACACTGCACAGGACTTACATAAACACATTTTCTAAGTCCTGGATCCCAATATTCCTCAAAACCACATTTTGGCTGAACACTCTCACATCTTCTAGTTCCAAAATCAAAATAATAACCCAAATCACATTCTTTATGACCTTCTTGAACACAATCTCTCACTCCATTATCCCAATAAAATCCACGTGGACATTCGGTTCTATAACAGTAATCCTGGTAAACTACATTTCCATCTTGATCATGTATTACCTGGCCTGATCTATCTCTTTGTGGATCACAATCCAATCTATCAGGCTCACATGAAGCAGTAAAATCATTCCAACGCATTCCGTAGCCGCAGTCTTTCCAATTAGTTGGCGGTCTATAGTTTGGATCTTCAATACATGTATCTAAACGATCATCATAATAAAACCCTTCTAAACAATCTATAAGATATCGTTCATCTGGATAAACACATCTATCTTTTCCACGATCCCAGTAAGAAGGTAGTGGACAAACTTTTTCAAAATCTGATACCCACTCACAACCTCTTACTTCTCGATTTTCCAAACAATATTCTTCACATTGCTGCGGTGTATCACATTTATCTGCAAGAGGATTACTCTCTAGATATTGAGTTCTTTCTGACTCAATTCGATTTTTCTCTCTATGCATGTCACTAAGCAACCTCTCTTTTTGATGACGCAAATCTTGATTTAAAAATGCAAGCTGTGCTTCCTGGCAAATCTGATCACAACCAAATGGATCAAGTTTTGTTCTTTCTTGCATTATTCTTTTTTGCTCTTCAACACGCTTTTCCATCCTCTCTAAATCAGCTTTAATTTTTTCATCCCAAAGTCGATTTCTTTGCTCAAAATCATCCCATTCTATAGTGTCCATCTTTCTCCAAAATGCTTCATTTTCATCACGTTCAACTTTATCAATCTGATAATGCAATTCCCGCTCTTCGTAATCAAGACTTAATCTGGCAATATCTCGCTCTCTTTCTTCTTCAATACGAATCTGCTCCATTCTTCTAAACTTGTATTGAAAAGCTTGTTGAAATTCTGGATCAACCTCTTTTATCCTATCAATCACTTCTCTTGGAGCATGTTGAAATCGATCATAAATTTCATCAAAATCCTCTGGCCTTTCCACATCACGAACTCTATGTCTAAATCTCTCAACATTTTTATCAACAAAACCATTTCTAAATTCATCAGAAAAACCTAATTCATCATAAATCAACATGTCTTCTGGATTGTGGGTTATTTGCCTACTCAGATATCTATCACCTTCCCTTTTATAATCTTCTTCAACTCTTTTTCTGGCATCTTCTTCTAACTTCATCAAGAAGGCCCTTTTTGCAGGATCTAACTGAACTTCTGCCTCGAGCTTTTCCAACAATTTAAAAGTTTCAATAGATGGATTTTCAACCATTTTTCGACTCAATTCTTGAAAGAGCGTAGCCTGATTCTGTGATTCAGTATCTTTAAATCTTTTCTTAAAGGCTTCAATAGATTCATCTTGTACTTCTCTTATTCTATCAAACTCTTGTAAATCTCCACGCAAACGATCACTAAAATCTGATAATATCATGATGTCCCGTGGATCATCTGATCGGAAATGATCAAAATATTTATCTTCCATCTCAGGATCATCAATAATTTCCATTCTATCTTCATATCTTTCTACAATTTCTTCTTTTACATCTTCCAACTTATCCAAAATATCAATTGGAATATTTCCTTGAAATTTCAAATCTTCAATCACTCTAAATAATTCCATCTCATCTGAACCAAAATGGCCAAAATATCTTCCAAACTGTTCAGCGCGAACAGCAGGTGCTTTTGCACGAATTACATCTTCGAAATGTTCTCTTGAATTTTTCTTAGCCAATGAAACAGCTGATTCAAAAGTTAAAATCTCACTTTCATCTTCTACTTCTATTCTTTTGGAAGCTGCTTCAATTTCACCAAGAAATGCTAAATTGCTTAGATCTTTAAAATCAGAACCTTCATGACTATTCAAAACTCTGATCAATCTGGTCCCAATAGCATCAGCATTTTCATCTACCTCAACCAAGACCTTAGTAAAACCTTCTGCTGTTTTTTCTTTGGTTGTTTCAACAGTTCTAAGCATCTGCTCTACTCTGGTACCAGCTTCTAGTATAGTCTGATCTTCTTCTCCAGATAATTTAATTCTTTTCTTAACATCAAGTAAATCTTTTCCAATCCTATCGAATACTTTCTTTTTCTTGATTTGTTTATCAGTTAAATCATTTAATAATCTATCTACTGCTTGTGGATCTTCTGCTCTCTTTTCTTTTATTTTATCGCTAGCTTCAACAACTGAATCAATTTTCTTTTTATACCTTTCCATACTCCTCTGCACAACCGCGGTACTTACTCCAGCAACACCTTTCTGATCAATTAATTGCTTAATTTCTGATAATTCTTGATTTGCATGTCGATGCCTGAGTTCTGCTTTTTTTATAGGATTAAATGTAGCAACTTCTTTTAAAGTTCTTCCAATTCTCTTAAAACCATGAAATAGACTATTAGGCAATACTCTTGCTCTTTTAGCACCCAGGTCTTCAGGACTAACCGTTTCATCTTCTTCTACATCTTTTGGAGTTTCTTCTTCCTCTGGAACACCTGCTGATTCACTAGGTAACCCCTCCGCATCACTATCATCAGCTCCAGGGCCCAATGTTTCAGACGGGCCTGGAGAACCAGAACCTGGAACCCCTGCTGATTCTGATGATCCTGGCGATGAACTCTCTTCTCCTGGAACACCGGCAGACTCAGATGGTCCGGGAGAGCCGGATGAATCATCATCAGCTCCAGGGCCCAAAGTTTCAGATGGACCTGGAGAACCTGCACTCGGACCTAGATCCTCACTTTGAGCAAAAGCTTGATCTGTTCCAAAGACAAAACTAAATAAAAAAGCAGCGATGACAAGGCTGCTTACAAAAACTTTTCGGAGATCAAAACGACCAGAATTGACCTCTGAACTTTTTTTTCGAAAGAAAATTTTCATAACCCCTTTATATTAAAAAACCTTTTGGATTAACCACCAATTGTTTATTTATAATAAATATAGTTTAAGTATACATGAAAATTACCTATTATCATAAAAAAAATGTGGATTATCCACACTTGTTTTTTCAGATCTATTCCCCATTGTAAAGAAGCTAACTAAATAAATTTGATATTTTTTTCATATTCTGGAAAATATCTTGAAATAATTTTCAAATTAAATTCAGATAAAATTGATTCTTTTGACTCCCTTTCAAGTAGAAATTTAAAAGAATTTTTTATTAAATCCTCAGGACTCTGCTTTGAGGAGGTCAGTTTCTGATAATAACTTTTGTCCAATGTAACTAAATATTCCAAACATTTTTCTTCACAAACCTCAACCTTAAAAATCCATAAATCTACTTTTTCTTGTTTTTGCTTAATATTAATTTCTACCATAAACAATAAAACCAGTAAAATTAAACTGGTTTTATTATATCTATTTAATTTCTTTGTTACAAACCACTGTCAAAACTGGCAATGATATTTTCAATAGCCCCACCGAAACCGGATTGATCATTTTCATGAACCAAACCTGTAATAACATAAGTAACGTTATCTTTATATATTTGAATTTGAGTCATATATATACTTGCATCATCCTGAGTTAGCACACCTTCAGCTTTGATTGCTTCGCCTGCAGGAAGATTTACGATGTTTACGCTTAATTCTGTTGCGCCAGTAGTTATAAGAGCGCCTTCTATATCTGGAATAATATCAGCCAAGACCACATCACTGGCTTTGAATGGAGTTTCTGTAGACATAATTCCCACGTTGGAATTAAAAGCTGAACCTTCTAAAATAGGAGATCTTAGAAAAGTTTGAGTAATGCCTTCTTGCTGCATCTTCTGCACAGTCCAATCTGCAGGATGAGAAACAGACCATCCAGATTCATCTGAATACTCCTGATAATCTTCTGGAATTTCCACTTTTACCTGTTCTGGAGCAGAAGCAGGAGTTGTTTGACTGCTTGCACAACCTCCACCAATTAGAACCAGTGAAAACACTAGAACAAAAGCCGTATATACTGAACGCATATTTTCTTATATATTAAAAATTATTAAAACTAATATACCACAAACTAAATTTTTTTGGAATTACTTACTATTTTGACCCACAATCCTGAGCTGATCAAGACTTGAATTGGCAAGAGCAATTTTGATATTTGTTTTTATTTTTTTTCCCTCATGAACTGCAAGTGCAAGTGCAGTACATCTATGCATTCCTTCTGCAATAACTAATTCGTTGGCAAAAAATATTCCAATTAAGGATGTTTCTTGGGGAAAACCACCCATAACCCTTCGAATTCCTGGGTAATTTTGAATTTCCGGATTCTGAACCAGTTCTTGAAAAGTCTGTGTCATTTTATTTTTGTAAAACCTCTCAACCCAAGATCGAAAAGGTCCACCAAAAAATTTTGGAACTGTTTGCATTGGGTCTATTATTTCGTATAAACCCCACTCTTCATTTTTAAGATTTAATGGCTCAATATAAGTTGATCTCCACTCATCCCAATTATCAAAACCTCTAGATTTATATAGCTCTTCCCACTTGTTATCATAAGTTTCATTTTCTCTCCAAATATCAAAAACCTCTTCCCAAGTAAGAGACTTGATCAATTTTAAATTTTTTGAAAACTTGTTCTCTTGCATAGCTTAAAGATTGGCAAAATATCTATCCCCAAAATCCCCTATTCCTGGGACAATGAACTTATCTTTGTTTAAAGTTTTATCAGTAACAGTGGTAATAATTTTAATTTTTGGAAAATTTTTCTTAATTTTTTTGAGACCCGGAAGAGCTGAAGCAAGTGAAATAAACAAGATGTTTTCTTCTTTTGCTCCGGCTTTTTTTATACTTTGGAGAGCAGATACTGCACTTCCACCGGTTGCGATCATCGGGTCAAGAACAACCACCATATCGCTTTTCTTAATTTTTGGCAAATTGTTATAATATTCATTGGCAATAGCAGTTTTCTCATCTCGTTTTAATCCCACAAAACCAACTTTTGCATCTTCATAAAATTCAAGAAATTTTGGCAAAAAAGCTAGACCTGCTCTTAAGATTGGAACTAAAATCACTCCCTGCTTTGGCTCGTATCCTAACGCCTTGGCAATTGGAGTTTGAACAGATTTTCTTTTTTCTTTTATAAAATTGACTGATTCTGCAAGAAGCAAATTTGTGATCTTTTCCGCAGTCTTTCGGAAAACTGCGCTATCGGTTTTCTGATCACGGAGAATTGTAATTAATGAATTTTTCATATTTTTATTTTTAGTTTATACTTGAAACCAGTATAGCAAAATAAGCAATCTAATCAAACAGTATATGATTTTCAAAAATCGACAGGATGCCGGACAAAAACTATTAAAAAAATTGTCAGAATATATTGGAGATCAATCAGTGATAGTCTTGGGATTACCAAGAGGCGGTGTAGTAACGGCGAATGAAATCGCCAAGGGTTTAAATGCGCCACTGGATATACTGGCACCTCGAAAACTTGGCGCACCGCTCAATGAAGAGCTAGCAATCGGAGCAATTACAGAAGATGGTGAAAGTATATTAGATCAAAACATTATCAGTACACTCGGAGTTGAACAAAAATATATCGACCAAATCACAGAGACAGAAAAAACAGAAGCAAACAGAAGACTAAAAAAATATCGAGGAGATTTACCACCGCTAAATCTCACCGACAAAACCGCTCTCATAGTAGATGACGGCATAGCAACCGGAGCAACCATGCAAGCAGCCATCAGCTCTGCAAAAGCAAAGGGAGCACAAAAAATCGTAGTTGCAGTTCCAACCATGCCCAAAGATGTAAAAAAAATCTTGGAAAAAGAAGTTGATCAACTAATTTGCTTGGATACTCCACTCTATTTCGGAGCAATAGGAATGTTTTACAAGGAATTTGACCAGACCAGCGATGAAGAGGTTGTGGAACTTTTAAAATAAATTACAATTTCTCTTTTATCTCTTGCCAAGTAATCCCGGTTACAACCTCAATTTCTTTTAGAACATAGCGTAGAACATTTTTATATAATTTTTTTGGTAAAGTAATAGATTTGCCTGTTTGGGACCAGATGACTTTGTAATGACTTCCTTTACCTCCTTTTTTATCTAAAATAAAACCAAGCCGCTTTAGCGCCTTGGTAAATTTTCTCCTAGATATCTCACTAGGTAGCCTGGATTGTTGGGGCATAAGTGCTGCTTCTTGCCCCAAGTTTATTAATTCCAGCTTCCTCTCTATAAGAAGCTGGCACACTAAATGATGTTAAAATGGCATCCTCTATACTTTTTTCAAGTTCTGATTTGGTATTAGCTGAAGTAATAATTGATCCGTGTATAAAATTTGTACTCACAGCAATCCATTGGTTTTTTTGTTTTATAAATTTAAATTCTATTGAACCATAATTCTCAAAATACTGCTTTAATTCAAAAAGCTCTTTTGACTGCAAAAAACTATCAGAAAAGAATCTGGTAAGTTGATCTTTTATATTTTTAAACCTGCTCATAGTTATTCAATGGTACAATCAACACAATCTCGAGTCAATAGATTTCATTAAAAAAATCTAAACTCAAATAAATCGAAAAATCTAATTTATTTCCTAATCAATGTCATAGCCCAACCCTTTGGTTGAATAGGTATATCATACTGTTCGCCAATATCAATTTCATCAAATTCTTTTACATGGCCGACATAATTTAAATCTTCCCATTTTGGCTTATTCCAATCCAGATAAATTCCCAGACTCATAGAAATTACTAAGAGCATCCCAATAACTCGAATAAACTTTGGATGCTTTTTTTGAATCAGAGAAACAATACAAATCACAAAGACTAACATTGGCAAAAACCAATAACGCGTGCCCGATCCTGGTAAAGCCATTATTGGCCATTGTGCCTTACTGATACTTATCATGGGGGTAATAAGAGAAGTGGCTGAGACAGTAATTCCAAATAAAATAAAAAGGATTAATTCAAGCTTTGAGCGTAAAATCGTATACCCAACAATACTCATACCAAAAGCAAACGATATAAGCATAAATATCTTTGTAAAAATACTGATATCATAAAGAAAAAGTCTATAAAAACTACCATAACCAGCAAAACCAACAATTGGGGCGAAAAAAACTTGGCCGGTTATAACTTTTATAAACATAGGGATTGTGGCGCCAAGCTCAGTTTGCACACGTTCAGCACCACTAAGTAATGAAATTAAAGCTCCTTGAAGAACTGCGAAAACACTAATAACTATAAGTATTGATAATAATCGTTTTGTTTTTTTCTTATACCAATAGATCGCACAAATTGGCACTAAAAAAACCACAAAAGGCCCGCTCAAACTTGCAAGCATTACTGTAAACCAATCAAAAAACTTTCCAAAAAAATTCTTGGCCGGCTTAGCAACAATAACCATAAACAGAAGTAATGATAAATACCAGTGACCATTGGTTATGTTGGCAAAAACTTCAGTTGTATTTGGAAGAGCAATATATAAAAAAGAAACTAATGAAATTGAATAGATATTTTTGAATAAGTGTTTAAATCTGCCGGAAAACAAAAATAGCACAGGTACAATTTTGAGTATAATTGCAACAAGATTATAAAACAAAGGAACATAGAGCAGAGGAACAAATTGTGCGAGTGAAGCAACCGAACGAGAAAAAGTTTGTAGATATCCAGTATGAGGCAAAAATAATGATTTTAAAATACCCAAATTATAGGCCTGCTCAAACCATATTGCCCCATCCTCTGCCCAAAGCTGAGCATTTAAAATCACGTCTAATCTCTGGGAAATAATCAGTAAAAAACAAATTAAAAAAACTACTATCTGCCATTTCCAAGAAATGCTTTTTATTTCCAGTCCTTTTTTGAAAAAACTTTTGTATTTGTTTGGATTCATATTTTAAAACAAGTACATAAATAAGAAACCAACAACAATGACAAGCACACCTATAAACTTCTGCCATAATTTATCACGCTCGCCCATAAATAAAATTCCAATAAGCACAGCAAAAATAAGGGAACTTTGTGAAACTGGAATTACTTTTGAAATTTCTCCGATTTTGAGAGCAAGAAACAAAACTAATTCAAACAAACCAAAAAGTCCGCCAGCTATAAAAATCCACCACTTATTGATCTTTATTTCTTCCAAAATATCTTTTGCTTTAAATTTTGTAAAAGAAAAAGCCAAAAGTCCGGCAGCCATAAGTTCAAATGAAGCAAAAGCAGTTTCTGAAAAATCTCTCATTATATATTTCATCAAACTAAAAGCAAGAACTGCAAAAAAGGTACTGGATATGGCATAAGTAACACCTTTGGTCCATTTTATTTTTGCTTTTTCATACATTACTATCAGAACACCAAAAATAATCAAAATGATGGCAATTATTTTCTCAGGAGTTATAGATTCAGAAAAAAATAAAAGGCCTGCAAACAAAACCAGAACATGTCTTGACTGAATCACAATCTGATAAATAGAAACTTCAATATTTTTTAAAGCGAGCAAAGCTAGATAATCTACCAAAAAAACCAAAATAACAACAATTACAAAATAGACCCAGGTGATTCCATGCTCAGGCAAGCGAAAATTCCAAAAAATAAAAGGTAATAAAACAAGCCCTGCTATAAAATCGTGAACAGCAGTAAAAGCAAGTGGGTTTCCTTTTGATCTGAGTGCATATCTAGAAATAGATCTGGATAATGCGAAGAGAAGACCGCTAAAAATTGAGAGTGTGAACCAATCCATAGTGGAAGGTAGTATAGCAAAGAAACTAATTAATTAAAAAAACACTGCATTGAATGCAGTGTTTTAATTTTCTTAATATATTTTACCTTCCTTATTTATCTCACCAGTATAATTTGTATGCATAACTTCTTGAATTTTTTCATAAGGAAAATGATTTAGCGCCCACATAAGTTTTGTCATAACTGATTCAAGGCTCATATCATATGCTTGAATTGTTCCAGCATCTAGAGCTTGTTTTCCAACATCATAAAGATGCATAGAAGTAGCACCTTCTAAACACTGCGTCATAACAACAATTGGAATTTTCATTTCTTTTGCTTTTTTGATTGATTCTAAATAATCATATGCAATATTTCCAGATCCATAACCACGAAGAACCAAACCTTTGATTCCATCATCAAGAAGTTTATTTAACATTTCTGCGGGAGTTCCAGGACCAAGTGTAAGAACTGCAATATTTGGCTCAAAACCTTTTTCTATTTTTAAGGCTTCGCTATGTCTAGTTTTATGATCATCTCCAAGTCGGATATCAATTCTAATTTCACCAAGAACATCCCAATTAATTGTTTCAAATGCGTCAAGCTTTGATTCAGAAACTTTACTTGCACGAGAACCAAGAATAATTTCCTCATCAAAAACAAGCATAACTCCAGAAACATCCATGGTTGCAAGTCGAACAGCATTTATAAAATTTCTCTTTGCGTCTGTTTCAACTTTTCCACCAGGAATTTGAGCTCCGGTAATCACAACCGGCTTCCCAAGATTTTGTAAGCTGTATGAAAGAGCGCTCGCAGTATATGCCATTGTGTCAGTTCCATGAGTTATAACAAATCCATCATATTTATCATAATTTTCCTGTATAACATCAGCCATCTTATCCCAATGTTCTGGCTTCATGTTTGTACTATCAATATTATCAATATAAGCAACCTCAAGATCTGCAACTTTGCCAATATTTGGTTCAAGATTTAATATTTCTTGAATGGCATCGTCCTTCTCTTGCACAATTAGAGAACCATCTTCGTTTTCTTGCATTATTAGAGTTCCCCCACAGAAAAGTATTAAAATTTTCATATTTTAATAGTTTATAAATTACGCAAGTATTCTATATAAAAAAAAGAATCTCGTCAATTGAGATTTTGTATAAGTCAAGTTTGATCTGGAGGTGCACCGGGAGGGGTGTTGGAGCACTTCCAGACGCCGTCTGGCATGTACCCACTCCGTTCCCGGCGCGGTATCTCAGGGCTTGCGCAACATCCTCCGACGCTTCGGGGTTGCCGCGTCCGTGTCCTGATCCATCTTCATCGCCGCCGAGTAAAACTCGCGGCGAAGGAGCTTGCCCGAAACGTCCTTCGGCAAGACTTTGTTGACGAGTGCCACGATTTCGTCGTGGCTCAGTTGCAGATCCTCGTCAGAAACTGCGAACTCGTCAGAAGCCCCCCTCAAGACTCCTTGCAGTTTGCGCTCGAACGACTCAGTCACGAGCCGCATGAAGCGCAGGTACGGCTTGACGATCTCGACGTCAGCCACGATGTGCTTCTTCTCGGACTGCAGCCCGGTGACCATACCGACCAGCATCTTGCTCGGGCCGAGCGCCATGAACTTCTCGAACCGTGCCGACCGCGACATGCCACCATGGGCGTAGTACGCGATGTTCGGCGCGATCATGGAGATGAGCACGAAGGCGATGGCCACGCCCAGCCACATGGAGATGGTCAGGGCGAAGAAGACCAGCATGACCGAGAGGGCTCCGAAGCCCGCCATCGGCGAGAAGGTCAGCGCTCGCAGCTGCCACTTCTCGTTCTGATCCGCCTCCCAGGCCGCCATGAGATAGGTGGCGACCACGCTGAGACTCACCGCAGCGAGCAGGATGCCGACGATGCCGCTCATCACGGTCAGGGTCTCGTCGAACCCCATGTAGGCCGGGAAGAGCGCGAGCTCGCGCTGCGTCTCCGGCCGGACCATGATCATCCAGATGTCGCCGGCCGCGAGAAGGCCGAAGAAACCGCTCATCACGTACACCACGAACTGTCGCAGTGTGTCATTGGCCTGCGCCTTCACGTACTTGCTCACTTTCCCCTCCCGAGGGTTGTGCTGTTTCGACTATTACTGAGGAAAATCGGTGTCCAGAAGAATTTCCTGGCTCTTATTACATATCACTTATGACAAACAAAAAGAGTCAGAAAAACAACTTGGACAAACTTTGCTCTACACAGAACATTCCCAATTTAACAGCTAAATATAGCATAAAAAAGAGGCTTTGTCAGGCCTCTTAAGGTCAAAATCTATGAAAAATTAGCTAGATTTAGCAAAATTTTCCAATTCTGAAATATCAATATTTATAAGATCAAATTCTCCACCTATAATAGAGTCAAAATCCTGGGTCAAATTATACATTCCATAGAGTATATAGGTTGCGACTATAACAGACAGCATACCTGCAAATCCCGGAATAAAAACTGTGATTAAAAGCAGATAAAGCATGGTTGATTGATGAAGAAGTGTATCATAAGGTTTTGGAGTTAGGTGAACTTTTTTACTAAGACAAAAAGCAGCATCCTTACATATATCACCATGTAGTATCGCAAGTTCTGCCGGAGCTTGTTCAGCTTTTTGAATTTCCCTATAAAGTTCGAGGTTAGCAGAATGAATATCATGACTTGAAGCTTTTGGATCTTTTAAATTTTTCAAAAAAGCTGTTGCCCACGCTTTGCATACTTTTGTTCCGGATTTCGGATTTATCTTATCCAAAATAATTGAAAGTGAATGTAGTATCCCATAAAGCTCAACAGCTGATTCTTCTACTTGTAAAAACTTTCCATAGGTAGAAGAAATTTTTTGCGCAAGAATAATACCAAGAGCAAAACCAATAATAGCAAACAACTCTCCAAGATTTGAATTCTCAATCCAAAAACCATGTGATTCCAGAAGCCAAATAATGCTTTTCCCCACTATAAACATGATTATCACCTGTGTAATTGACTCTAAAATTGTTCCTTGATAACGTAAAACTTTTTTAAATAATTTTCCATATTTAAATAATTTCAACACACGAAGAAGCCTACTAAATCTAAGAAGTCGAACTACACGCAATGCACGCAAAGCAGTTGTGTTAAGAGAAAATACAACTATAAATTCTAGATAGTTTGGAAATACTGCCAAGAAATCAATAATATTAAGAGGTCTTTTTGCAAATTTAAATTTCTTTGGCGCTGTAAACAAACGAAGGAGATACTCAACTGTAAACGCAGCTAAAATAATATAATCAAGCAATAAAAACAGAGATTTATTAGCTTCAAAAATATCTACATAAAAATATTCAACAGAAACCAAACCAACTGAAAGAATAATAAATACAAAAATCAAAAACTGGACAAATTTTGCTGACAGAGACTTTGGTTTCTCGAAAAAATTATAAATTTTTTGTTTTGTAGTCATATAAATCTTATAGAGATAATAGATATATAATACCTTAATTATTCTTTGTTTTCAATAAATAACTGCATAATATAGCAAAATTTTATAAATTTGTCAAGACTAAACAAAAAAACACCCAATGGGTGCAATAATAGAAATGGAACGGACGTGAGGGGGCCGCCACTTAGCACTTGGTTAGACCGTCCCGGTGTGGGACGAGAATCTCCTGTGATGTAGCGACAACCCTCAGAGGCCCTCCTCAATGGTTTGCGTACTTTACGCAGAGCGGGGTTCCCACGGGCTCCCCAAGCTGCGATTCACGACCCAGACCGAAGCCCATGCCGCGGTTCGGCGCCCCTAGCGCGAAAACATAAGCACTATTGTACGCATGCTGCGTCATCACCGACTTCGCCGACCCCGAATCCCGTACTTAAACGGTGCTATCCAGAGCCGAGATCAGTCCCGCAATTTGGCCACCTCCCGGTAGCAGAGACAAAGAGACCCCACGGACAAGCTGCCCGAAAAACTCTCCATACACCCCTAGCTGTTTGTACAAAAAGAGATTATCACAAATAGAAAAAAAGTCAAGTATATTGAATAAATAGGCCTTTTTCTTATTTATGCTATAATAAAAAAGCTTAAATTAAACAAATAAAGACTTATGGAAGAACAAACCCAACCAATCTCATTTAAATGCGTAAAATGTGGAGCTTCAGACCATACTGAAGGCGAAGTACATATGGCCGGGGGATTTTGGAGCAAGATTTTTGATGTTCAAGGAAGAAAGTTTAAAACAGCATCTTGTAAGCAATGCGGATATACAGAATTTTATTCAAAAAATGTAAAAGGCGCTGAAAAATTCCTAGATTTTTTAAGTTCATAAAATATGGAAAATAAGAAAAGAATAGCAGTAGTCGGAGCTGGTATTGCCGGACTGACTTGTGCTTATGAACTAGATAAAGCTGGTCATGAAGTTGTAGTCTACGAAGCAGATGACTTTGTTGGCGGTCGCATGTCTACCAGAACCAAAGCAGAATTTCCTATGGACACTGGTGCCAATCACTTGGCTCATGTTTACACTCATATGCGCAAGTATGCCAAAGAACTTGGTATTGCTTGGGGCCCGATGCATTTCCTAAATTATCGCATTTTAAAAAAAGGGAAACCCAGAGGGCTTCTCGATGAAATAGGTTGGTTTACTCGTTTTAGATTAGGAATTCAATCTTTTATTGGAGCTCATAAAAAAACAGATTTTTTTGATTTTTCAACTGCGGCAAAATATGACAAAGACAATACTTCACATTTTTTCAAAACTCGAGTTGGTCAAGAAGCTGTTGATTATCTAATTGATCCATTTGTGAGCACTTATCAATTTCATCGATCAGACGAGATGAGTCTTGGTGTTGTTTATGCCATGATGCGAAGTCACTATAAAAATTTAGGAGATTGGGCACTTCACCAAACTGAAGGTGGGATGATCTCACTTCCACAAGCTATGGCAGATAAACTTGATGTACGACTTAGTACTCCTGTAAAACAGGTTATTCCAGGTGATGAAAAAATCAAGGTTATAACTGAAAACAATTCTGAAAAATTTGATTCAGTCGTGATTGCCACCACTGCTGACATTGCCCAAAAAATATATTCTGATGCAACTCCTGAACAAAAAGAAATTTTAAGCCGGACTGAATATGCTCTGACAGTTGGAGTTGGTTTCAAAATTCCAAGAGATCGACTTGGTGACACAACTATTGTCTGGGTTCCATACGTTGAAGGTGGAAAAATTTCCGGTTATACAAATGAAGCTATGAAAGGAGATGCGTTAATCAAAGACGGAAAAACATTGATATTGTGTTGGCTTCATGAAGATTTTGCCAAAACAATAATAAATAAAACCGATGAAGAGATTTTTGAAATCACCAAAAAAGAACTCATAAAAGTTTGTCCATACATAAAAGATGCATCAGACTTAGAATCTTATGATTTGCAACGTTGGGAAAAAGCAATGCCAAAATTTACTCATGGACACTTGACTCGTGTGAAAGAGTTTGTTGAAAATCACCAAGGAGAAAATGATGTGTATTTTTGTGGAGATTATATGAATGCGCCATGGACAGAGGGAGCGCTCAGATGTGGTGAGAGAGTTGCAGAAACTGTTTGCAAGAACGTGGGTGAGAGTTAATAAATATTTAATGAAAATAATTGACATAAGCCATCTTATTTTGTAAAGTAATAATGACAATTCAAATCGTAGTACGGTTCGCTACAGAACCCCTAAAAAACCCTGATTATAGTCAGGGTTTTTTAATAATTATTTAACCGCTAATTTAGTAAAATTTATATGTGGAAAGCGGGGCGAGAGTAGCGCGGGCTACGATTTGTATTGTCAAACAAATAATCAGGGTTCGACTCCCCCTCGCTCCACACTACCACAAACTAACTCTCCGGCAACGCTGCAATCAACTCATCATCAGTTGGAATTTTCTTTTCACTTATAAATCTATCCCCTGTTAAATCCATATAAAGTCTTATTCCGGTATGGAGAGTCCCAGCAATTCCAGCATATCCGCTCGAAGCATTGCACCACCAAAAATTTGGCCATGGAGTGTCAGCTTTTAGTCTGTTAAGCCCCATGTATTCTGGAGTCATGGTCGAACCATAAGCATTTCCCTCTGGCGCCATACAAAAATCTTCATTTGTTAAAGGACTTCCAATTTGTTTGACTACAATATGTTTTCGAAGATCTGGAATATATTTCTCCTCTACCAAATCAAGCAATCTATCAGCTAACTTTAATTTAAGTTTCATATATTCAGGATAGCCTTTTTCTTTTGCTTCTACAAATTGTTTATAACCCATAAATGAAGCGATTTCTAAAATCTGACAACCTTCCGGAGTCGTCCCACCAACATCTGTATGAAGAGAAGGTGTAGACATGAAAAACCATGGCTTATCTAAATTATGCTCTTCTTGCTCTTTCCACATCTGGTTCATATCCCATTGTTCCAAATGCCAAATATTAAATTTTCCAAATCCATAATCCCTCAAATCAATTTTGTCATCTAAACCGAGATACATCATAAGACCTGTCATTGAATATTCATAATCCAATTGTTTCTGTCTTCTTTTTGGAAATTTATCCCAGCCAATTAAATTCTTGGCAGCAGCTTGCGGATCCATATTACAGATAAATCCTTTTTTTGCTTGGAAAGTTTTTCCGTTTTTTGTTTCAATACTTGTTACTTCTCCATCATCTATATTTACTTTTGTAACTTCTGTTTCATAGTAAATATGACACCCATCATGACTAGTTATAAAATCAACTAAACCATCTATATATCCCTTGAAATGATTGGTTGGGTAATATGCTCCTGTATTGTACCCACCAAAGAGTCCAACATAACTAAAAATGGAAAGTCTTGATGGTGGTTCTCCCATATCTCCTGAATTTGCAATCAAAACTGCCTGAGCTTCTTTTGAGAGATCACATTTATCAAAAACATCTTGTAAAGTTTTTGTTCGATATTTGATCAAGTCTCCAAACTTATAAAATTTTGGGATTGCTTTCCACCATTTACTATCGCAATTTGAGAAAATAGAAATTTCTTCTCTTATTCTGGAAATAATATCAGTGAATTTCTTTACATTTTCTTTTTGTCCTGGATAAGCCTCATCAATATTCTCTGCCAGCTTATCCCAACCATATGGAATTCTAACTCTCTTACCGTCAGGCATGGCCATATGATCATAACCTTTTGGATCATAGAGATTCCATGTAAGCTTGTTTTCTAATCCTAATTTCTCAAGAAATCTCCACATCTTAGCACCCTTTCCACAATTCCAAGTATAGTGAATTTGAGCGCAAAACTGATAATCACCCGCTTTAAAAGTGTGAGCATAGCCACCTGGAACATCGTGGTACTCAAGCATACAAACTTTATTTCCCGCGTTTGTGAGAAGTGAGGCTACAACAAGCGCAGCATGACCTGAACCTATAATCACATAGTCATACTCATGATTTTGCGCATATCGCTTGTCTTGTGCTTCATGCTGCTCCTTTGTTAATGCTCCTGTACTAGATTTTTTGGCCATATATATTTATAAAAATTACATGAGAAGTATACATTATTTGTCTGAAAGATGTAAAATTAAAAATAAACATTAAAAAAAGATACTACATTTATAATATCTTTTTATTATTGTAAGTAAAATTATTTGATGTTCACCATATTTCTAAACGCTTCAACCATCTTTGTGGTTACTCCAAAACCTTTGGCTCCTTCATTGTTTAATCTCAACATCTCTTGCAGCAATTCAAACATTTCCAAAGCTTTAGCAGCCACTTTAGTCTTTGGATGAGTTTGGTTTAATCTGGAACTTAACTCTCTCCAATAAGTCACACTGCCCTGAAATTCTCTGGCCGGCAATTCATATAAAGCTGAATTAGGATCATTGATCTTCTGCGCTATTACAGCTGCATGATCTTCTGCCAATTTTATGGCTTGATCTAAATCATGATCTTCTGTAGGTTTTATATTTTGCTCATTCATAAAATTTACGGTCGTATTTTTTCTACCAATTCACCGGCAGCCGCCCTAACTCTAGCATCTCGATCTTCGAAATCCTCATATTTTTTAGATTCATCCATAAATTTACGAGTTGCAAGTAGAGCCTGAACAGCAGGTATGGCTTCTTCTGCCTCTAAAGATTTAATTTGTGTCTCAATGCCAACTAATTTTTCTTCCAATTCATGCATCCCACCAATACCACCACTTGGATCAAAAGCCATCTTTGGTATCAAACCTTCAACCACTGATACCATTTGGTTTAAGATAATTCGGGCCTCAGTACTAATTTCCCTTGCCTCCTCGACTATCACTTCTCCTGGTAAAGCCTCTTGTGGTTGTGGGATTGGTTCTGTTTCCGGCATATTTTATATTTTAATGAGTAATATATGAAACTTCTATTAGGCAACATCACCTGAAGATACTGTTCCCAGTTCTTTCCCCACCAATCTAACTTTTTTTGATTGTGTTTTTTCCTCAGAAAATTCAATACCTGCTTTTGTGAGCAAATCTTTAATATGTGGCTTCATTGTTAACTCTATATGTAGAACATTATTACCCTCGGCATGAAGAACTTGTTCACCTTCCTCAGTTTCATGTTCAAGCTGAGCCTCTTCTACTGTCGCACCCATGAGAGCTAAAGTTTCTTTTGCGCGATCCATTTCTTCTTTATTCACGAAACCAATATCTGCATCTAATTTAGTCTGTATATCACCCATGCCAGCCACCTCCCTTGTTTCCAATCGTAATACATTTGTATTTTTAGATAAGATCTCAACAAGTTGAGCGGTTGGACCTTTAATTTCAATATTTTCTCCGTGTGGAATTCCTATTCCTGCTTCTAATTTAGGCATATTTTATATTTTATGATTTATTATTAACTTTATGATAACTAATCAATATCAATCAGTCAAATAATTAAAAAACAAAAAACCATGCATTTGCAGGGTTTTTATAAATAATTTATCTTATGT
>CAZFTR010000013.1:0-31549 GCA_964522405.1 uncultured Gammaproteobacteria bacterium
TTAATAATAAAATTAAATGTGTAAACTTATTTTATTATAAATTATATATATATATTTAGCTATATATAGCCAAATAATGGTTCTTGATGGAGTTTTGTATAAAATATTACAGGAGTTTTTTGGGTTTGCTGTAATATTTGGGTGTTTTTTGGCTAAGTGTAGCGGTAAATCCATATTACAGGAGGGTGTAATCTCCTGTAATATGCTGTAATATTTTGGTTGGATTTGTTGATTTTTATTTTAGGTTTGGTGATCTGTGGGATTTGTTGTTGATTTTGGTTGTTTTGGTGGGTTTGATTGGAAAGTGTCGGATTTTTTATGACAGCTATGTTTTGTTGGATTTTTGGTTGTTTTTGTGTTTTGCGACGCTTGTGTTTGCGATTTGGTGGATTTTATTTTATACTTTGGAATATGAGTCAACTCACTAAAACAAAAAAGAAAGTTAGTAAAAAAAGTAATCCTGTTGGTGCTCCTGTAAAATATACAGTTGAAGTTTGCAAAGATATGGCACAGCAACTTGTGTCTTTTTTTGATGTTGAGGCTACTAAAATAATACATGAAAAGTTTTATTATAAAAATGGAGATGAAAAAAAAAAGGAGATTGAGGTTGCTAATGAGTTACCAACATTGATTGGTTTTTGCAGAAAATATGGAGTAAATAAGGAAACTTTAATTAGGTTAGTGAAGATGAGAGATGAAAATGGTGGGCTAATTCATAAAGAATTAACCAATGCATATAAGAAAATCAAGGCTATACAAAAGGATATTTGGATGAAAAACAGCTTAAAAGGCTTGTATAATGCACAGTTTGCAATCTTCACAGGTAAAAATGTTTTTGGCTGGAAAGACAAACATGAAATAGAACACAAAGTAACAAATAAATTTAATGGCTTGCTCGGTGGCGTCTTGCCGGAAGATGAAATCATTGAGGGTGAAATTGTTGACGATGAACCTGTTTTGTTGGAATAAATATATCCAAGTGTCTGAAAATATACATTTTCAGCCATTGACGATAAACGACACATAGTCTATAATATATTATAGTTAAGGTAATTTATTAACATAATATATCCGACTTATGAAAAAGAACGATGGAAAAACAAAGATAAGGGTTATCTCTGCCATGCTAAAATTGCCTAATTCTAGCGAATTTGATAGATTTATAGCAAAATTATATCAAGAAAACATGATGAGTGGTCTAGAGATATCAGAGTATATTATTCAGAACACTGGTATTGAGTTAAATCCTCGCTCAATACAAAGAAGACTAGCAAAGTATGGTATAACAAGAGACATGAAGCAGTCATTTAACAACGCAATCAAGCGTGGGCGTGTAAAATGGCGTTATAAGGATAAAAAGATTAAAAGAGTGTATATGAATAAGGAATTGAGATATAAAGCCTTAGAACGTGATAATTTTCGTTGTGTGAAGTGTGGAGCTGATCCCACTGTTGCAATACTAGAGGTTGATCATATTTTAGCACTCTGTAAAGGTGGCTTGACAGTACTAGAGAACCTGCAAACATTGTGCTTTGCTTGTAATCAAGGCAAGAGATTAGCCAAAAACGAACGCTAATAAACAAAAACAAGAGGGGGGGGTATCACCCCCGCCACAAAATAATAAATATATATGGTACCTAACCCGAGTTTGAATTTTTTCAAATTTTAAAAAGCACTTTTCTCTTTTCTCTATGCCAAAATCAAAATCAAAAAAAAATCCATACGGCTTAACAGAAACTGATAAAAAAATTCTCATTTCAAAACCCAAAAGACTCCAGTACCTTTATAAAATTAAAAACAGAGAAAATAAAACTACAACTTTCAAACCGAACAAAGCTCAGATCCATTATCATAAAAATAAACACACTTTTAACATCATCTTAAAATCAAGACGCTTAGGTTTCACCACTTACGGCTGTATAGATATGTTAGACGATGTTATTTTTGCCTTACCACACCCTAAACTTTCCAAAGGTCACATAGACGCATTGCTTATTGCTCACACAAAAGATGATATGTATAAACTTTTTGATGAGAAGATCGCTTTTGCTTGGGAACATTTTCCACCTAACCTCAAAAAAATTCTTGATGTTGATACTGAAAGATCTAATATGTTGAAATTTGGATTCGGCAAAAGCCTCGACGCCCCGGAAGGCTCTGATGCCCAAGATTATTCTTCTATTTCTGTCGCCCTCTCAGGTCGTTCTGGTGGATACGCTAAAATCCATATATCTGAATTTGGTAAAATTTGTGCCAAATACCCGGAGAAAGCCAGAGAAATCCTCTCAGGTGCCATCCCGGCAGTTCCTCTTGGTGGAGAAGTCACTATAGAGAGTACAGCTGAAGGTGACACATCCTATTTCCACGACATGTTTTGGGAAGCTTGGAACAGAGACCCTAACCAAAAACTAGGGCCTACTGACTACAAAGCGCATTTTTATAATTGGACTTGGGATACTGAAGAGATTGATAGGTATAAAAATCTTTATACTCCACTTCCAATCGAAAAACTCCCGCAATATTTTAGAGATTATCAAAAAAAACACAGTCTTACTGATATTCAAATTAATTATTTGCATACCAAGTGGTTGGCTATTGGTAAAGATTATACTCTTTTAAAGAGAGAGTATCCTTTTACACCGGAAGAGGCTTTTGAGTCTAACTCTCAAAGGGTTTTTAATCCGGAGAAGCTTGATTATCAACTCGCTCTTCTTAAAAAAGCGCAAAACTCAACACCACCTCTTACTCCAATTAATAAGGGGGCATGGACTCTTATTAAGGAACCTCATCCTACTCATAGGTATGTTATAGGAGCAGATCCATCTGAAGGTGTTGGTGGAGACCATGCAGCTGCAACCATACTCGATATCTCCACCCCCAAGCCGGAGGTGGTGGCTATTTTTATGGATAAATATACTTCTCCGGATCAATTTGCTTATGAGTTGAAGAATCAAGGTTTGTATTACAATACGGCTTTTGTTGGAGTTGAGAGAAATAATCATGGACACGCGACTCTTCTCCGCCTCCGTGACATCTATCCGGAAGCTCAGATATATAAGGAGGTGAGACAAACTCACTCTACAGATAAGGATACGGATAAGTATGGTTGGGCTACGAATATTGCAACAAAAAGTCAAATGGTTTATGGATTTGAAAATTTGTTAAATGATGATGCTATTATTCTAAATAATCAGCATTTGATTGATGAGGTGAGGACTTATCCAAGAGATAATATCTCTCAGATAAGGAAGAAGAGTGAGCAAACTAGACATTGGGATCTTGCTACTAGTATGTTTATTGCTTGTCAGATGATTCCTTATGGCGCGCGACACGCAAATGTGAAAACTTATATTGCGCAACAACCAACAAAAGGATATAATAGTAATAACCCACAACTTCAAGGAGTCTCAAGACAGGCAAGTTACATAACAAATCCTAATCGTTTTAATGGAATTTGAGAAATTTCTACAACTCATGCCGGATAAAGAGCGCCCTTTAGCTTATCATGAAATGAAAATTGGAATGAGAATTGAACTTAAAAGAAATACACATACTAAACAAGTAAGTATATTTTCTGAACCACTTTCACCTTTAGTTCTTAAATGGTTTTGGATGCAAGGACATAATAGTGTGGGAGTTATAGCGGAAGAAGTACCACTTCCACAGCCTGAAGTTTCCAAATCAATAACTCATCCAATATTTTTTAAATAAAAATGTATGCCTGTAACAACACAAACAAAATCTTCTGCAATAAATTTACCTCTTTCTAAGCAGGTTAAAGATCTAAAGTCTCCCGGGGCAAGGGAGGACAAGATGCTCGAATTAAAAGGAAAACAAAGCCAAGCGAAAAAAGATAATCAACAAACCGAGCAGGAAGGAATGATCTTTAGAAGAGCTGCGCTTGCGAGGGATAATAGAGAAAAACATCATAGAGAGATGAACGATATGACTTATATGCAGGATTATCAGGCAAATATGGATGCCGGAAACTCATATTTAAGACCAAAAGTGAATGATGATGAGGTTAGAGTGAATACGGCAACTACTGAAAAGAAGATTGAGGTAGTTATGAATGAGCTTTTAAGCATGAACATAAAGCATGAAGTGCTAGCTTTTGATCAGAATGATATTGAATTGGTAATGCTTGGTAAAGATTTTGAAGATATTGTTACTCGAACCAATGAGATTGAAAGAGAAGAAGATGTTTGGGTGGATATTTATAGAGAATTTCTTACACAAAGAGCTGTTTTTGTAGAAGAAGTTTTTGTAAATAGAAAAACCAGAACTCAAAATATAAAGAGGGCTGAGAAACGTGTTTTGCCGGGAAGAAAGGTATATTTGGGGGATTTGAATATACCTTTATATAGGTTAAATGAGCAACCATATATTGTGATTTATGACCGCATGCACTATGATGACGCGAAAACTATTTATCAGGCTATAAATCCGGAAGCTTGGGAAAAAGTGCAGTCAGGCGGTGCAGTATTTTCAGATTTATCACAGCAATCCGGGTTTTATCAATGGAGATTACATCCTCTTGATCAAAAAGAAGTTGAGATTTTAACATATTATTCTTATCCGGATGATGAATATCAGGTTTTAGTGAATAATGTTCCGATGTTTAAAGTTGGCACCCCCCTTCCATATGATTTTGAAGGGTATCCAATTGCGGCTGCAAATGTGAAGCCGTCAAGAACAAATTTTGCTTATGGCCGGAGTTATGTTTCTTCTGCAAAAACACTTCAAGCTTTGGAAAATGAAACAATTAGAAATTTGGTAAGGAAATTTAGACAGGCTATTGAGCCACCGATGGGTACACAATCAAAGACAGTATTTTCAAGAGATATTTGGGCCCCGGCTGCTGTTACACAAGGAATTAGAAAAGATGATATGTTCCCGCTTATTGATCATAATGGTGTTACAAATTCTGAATTTGCAATGTATCAACTTATTAGCTCCATAACAGAAGAGTTTATTGGAGTATCAAATATCCAACAAGGTATTTCAGGTCCAACAGAAAAGACTGCTACACAAGCTTTGGAGGAATTAAGACAAGGAATTAAAATGCTTGGTTTGGCGGTGCTTGGCGCTATTAGACTTAGAAGAGATCTTACTTATCTTAGAATTTATACAGTGCTGAAGAATAATACACAGCCGGTTGGTAAAGCTTTACAAAAAGATACTCAGGAGATTATTAATAAATTTACAAGATTTACTTTAAATAAAACTGATGTTGGAGGAGGGAGAAGAGGAAAGAAAATTATACAATTTTCTGATAGAGATTTAACAGGACAAGAACAAGAAGATTTATTTGATTTGGAAGAAGAACTGGAAGAGCGAGGAGAGATTATAAGATTTAGAAATGTTAATGTAAAAAAGTTGAAAGAGTTTCCTATTGTTTGGTATGTAACAGCTAGACAAACAGAGAGAGAGGGATCAGCTCTTGATAAGATCATGCACCAGCAAAAAATTAATCAAATTGCTGAAGTTGAAGCGCTGTCACAAGGTCAGGTTCGTGGAAACTGGGACAGAATTGCAGAACAAACTGAAGCTGTCTGGAGGAGTAATGATTTATTCCAAACGGCCCCTCCACAGTCTTTGCAGGAAGGTGGTGACGAAGAAACTTCTCAAGCTGCGCAGGATGTTTTGAATAGTTTAGGTCAAGTAAAATCGGGAGTTCCTAATGTAAACAGATTAACAGAGGCGCAAGATAGACAAACAAGAGCACCAAGTCCGGCCCAAGCCGCGCGCAGATCATAACACAAAGATATATAATACATAATCATGTTCGAAAAATTTAAAATCTTCAAAAGGCAAAATGAGGAATTAATTTCCAAAGAGCTTCAAATTAAAGTTCTTTTACAAGACTTAAAACGCGCACAAAAGGGTATTTTAAGATTGGAAGAAAAAATTCAAAATCTTTCCAATCCTCGCATTATGTTGGAGACTATAATTGTAAAAGGTATAGAATGGTATGATTTTGCAGAACTTAATAAAGGTTTAATGGATGAATATAGAGCGCAAGCAGAACTTCTTAGACAAAATCCTGTTTTTACTAATGAGATTAATTTTTTAATTGCCAATTACGGAAAGAAGTCTTTGATGGAAGCAATTACAGTAGAAGAGAATAGAGATATGAGAATAAGTGCCACTACTTTAGCAGCGCTTAGAGAAAGAGTAAATGAAATACCAAAACCTGAAAAGAAAAATAAAGAGATAAAAGATCCGCATTCGACGTTTTAATTTTTAAAAAATACTTGTATTTTTATTGGCTGTTTTTATTAAACCCGCTCAGCCTCACGCGGCTTGCAAACGCGTTGTAGGGTTAAATATTCATTTTTATGCCAGAGACTTTAACTTTGGAAGATGGAAGCACTCGTGAAGTGCCAACGCAAGAGGAGTTAAAAGAACTCCAAGAAGCAAAGACTTCAAACGAAACAAAGGTCGGAGAATTACAAACAGAACTGGATTCTACAAGAGAACAGCTTAAAGAAGCAGAGAATCCAAATTGGAAAGCGCTTCGTCAGGATAAGGAAGCCTTTGATCGAACTAGAAAAAATCTTGCAGAGCAAGGTATTAAAGTAGATGATCAAGGCAATATTTTAAAAGAGCAAGAGCAGGGAATGACAGCTGAACAAGTTGTTGAAACTTCTCGTAAAGTTGCTTTGGAGGTCTCTATTGAAAATGAACTTGCCAGAAAACTTTCATCTTATGATGAAGACTCAAAAGCTGTTATTCGTAAACAATATGATAAATTAACAGCAGGAGAAAATATTGATTTATCTAATTTAGATAATTTCATTAATTCCGCTGTTGGTGCCTCCGGTTTAAGTAATCCGGCAACACCATCTCAGATTGTTCAAGGCGCGCGTCCAAGTGGCGGAGAACCAAAAGACACTCCTATAAGTGAGAGAAGTTTAGATAGAGGTAAAGATATTGCCAAAAGTTTTGGTTATAAATTTAATTCAAAGAATCCTGATGAATTAGGAACTAAATAAAAAATTTTATGCCAACAGCAAAACAAGAATTACAATTATCACTTAAAAAGCTTGGAGTTGAATTTCCTGAGAATGCAACAACTGCGGAATTGCAATCTATTATGAATCAATATGAAGCAAATTCTGATGATGAAAAGAAATTGCCTACGCCTTCACAAACACAGCCACAGCCAGAACAGCCAACTAAATCAGAATCAAAAGTTGAAGAAACAAAAGAAAAATCTGAAATAGAATCTCTTAAAGCAGAAATTGCCGGATTAAAAGAAATGGTACGATCTGTATCAGATAAAGCTCGTCTTTCAAAATTTGATGCTACTCAGCCCGGTGAAAAAGCTGCAAAGATTTTACATGTTAGTACATATAATGGCAAAATTGTTGTTGAATGGTCTAAGATGACAAATAATAATGTAATTGAAAGACCCGGACAAAAACATGCCTATAACCAGACTACAGAACTCACTTATCTTGACGGATCTAAAGAAGAGGTAAATTATCAAATGTGGCAAAGAGATAAAGCTATGGTAAAAGGTATAGTTGAATCTGAGACAACAAAACAAGACAAAACTTTTTATGAAGTATCTACAAAAGATTTTGGTATATTTACAATTGAGGAAACATTTATAAATTAAATTTAAAATTATGACAGAAAATAATACGGCAACAATGGAGGAACCAAAAGATAAACCAATTGAAACAGAAGTGGAAAATTCTTCAGAATTTGGCTATCTCGGTAGAAAAAAAGTAATTTCATCTTATGGAAATCCGGATGGATTTGCAGAATTTACTTTTGAAGGAGAAGAAAAGCCTCGCAGATTGCATTATTCTCTTTATGAGAAACTTTTATCAGATGAATCTATAGATGATGATTATCTTGAGATGGCATATATGTTAATTGCACAAGAATTGTTAATGAAAATAAGAGAATATGAAATGTCTTTTAATGATCTTGAAAATATTTCTGTATTTATGACAAATATTTTTGCCAATTCTAGACAAATGGCAACTGCAAAACTTTGGGGTGGAAAGAATCAACACTCAATAACAATAAAAGATATTGACAAAGTTTTAGAAATGAAAGATAATAAAGACAGTGAATAGATTTAGACATTGGGTAGCGCGTTTAATTAATTTGAACGCGCAATCCCTTTGCCTAGGTGTTTAGGCCTCAATCTACAGGGCGCTATCCCTTGTAAAAAATAGCTTGTATCTTCGAGGGTTGAGCACCCCTCTGTCAAAAAAGCTGATGCAAACTGGAACCAACCAGTTTTTTTTGTATATATATTAATTTAAGAACTTCATTATGACGCTAAACACAAATTTTCGTCCAATTTTGAAGAAGGGTCGCTGGGAGCTTACAAAACTTCCAATGATTGCAAGTGTTGCTATAGCAGAAGGTGCTGCGGTATATCACGTCGGTGATGGTACCACTACAAAAGTCACAAGTGCTACAACAAACTTTGCTGGAATAATGGCTGAACCAATTGCTGCAACTGATGCTGATTATGCTACTTCTAAGAGATTGAAAGGCGCATGGGTTCCAAGAAACGCTGCTGCGGAAGCAGAATTTACAGTGGGAGCTGGAACTTTTACCAACGATGATGTTGGTAAATCTGTAAAATTCAACGATGAAACCGGTCTTGCGGTCGACACTGCCGGAATCCAAGCAAGAATTACAAAATTCTTGAACTCCACTAGAGGAGTATGTGTATTTAACCAAGATATTGTTTAAAATTAACTTAGTTTGATATGGAATTAAATAAATTAACACTGAGTGATTTTACTTCTTTGTTTGACGTAATTTGGTTAGACACAGCAAAATCACTTGGAGCTGAGGCTCGAAATTCAGGTATTTGGATGGTTACTCCGGTACCGGCAAATACTGGTGAATTTAGACGCCTTACAGAAATCGATCTTGAAGAATATGCTGATGTAAAAAATGAGGGTGCTCAAGCAGAACGCGCCAAAGTTCAGCAAGGTCACACAAAAGATGTTGAATCTTATCGTGTAGCGAAAGATATTGGTATTACCTTTGAAATGGTAACACAAAACAAATACATGGAAGTTATTAGACGCCTTACACAACTTGCAAGACTTCCTGTGAATAGAATGGAACTTGATTTGTCACATCGTATTACTTTCGCTACCGCGACAAGTTATACCGACAAAAATGGTCGTACCGTAGATGTTTCTGGTGGAGATTCTCTTGCATGGGCTTCAACAGCTCACACTCTTAGAGGAACTTCTGACACTTACAGAAACAGACTTGCTAATAACCCTCAAATTTCAAAGGGTTCTATTGAAGCAATGGTTAGAATGACTAAGGAAAATACTTTGAACCAATTTGGTGAAAAAGTAGCTGTACCTTATGACATTCTTTGGACAACTGATGATGAGGTTGATGTAAATGTAGCTCAGGAACTTCTAGTTTCTAAAGGTTCACCTGAGTTTACAAATCCTGATGTTATCAATGTAATGCAAGGTAAATTCAGACATGTAATTCTACCTCGTGTTGCAACTGACGCTGCTGGTAAAGTTGATACAACAAAACGCCATTACTGGGGTATCGCTTCAAGTATGGCTACTACAGCAGAAATGAGAGTTTGGGAAGAACCACACAATAACCCAATGAGAGAAGCTAATGACGGAACTGACGACAAAGTTGCTGGTGTTCGTGCCGGATATGGTATCGCTCACTTGACAGGTCGTGGATTCGCATTTAGTTCAGGAGACGGCGAAGCTTAGAATTTATTAATCTTATTTGTCTATGAGCATCGACTTAGTTATTCAATTAAGTGGATGTGAGGTCGGCCTGGTTAGGGATACAATAAGATAAACACTTATTTATGGGACAAGAAAATCGAGTTAGATTAACAAATCCTAAATATGGAGTTTTGCCTCGCAGAAGTCCGCTATCAAAGGATTTTTATGTTCTCTCAGCATCATCTTCAAGATATGCTTCATTAGCATATGTTTTGAATGCGGATTCTGATGGGGATGAACGTCTTTATACCACAGTCGATGCGGCTATCGGTGCTTGTGTAGCTGATCGTGGAGACGTAATACATGTTCTTGAAGGGCATACCGAAACAGTTACCGCGACAAGTATTGCTCTTGATGTGGCAGGTGTTTCTGTTGTTTGTTATGGTAATGGAACAAATCAACCAACGTTCACATTTGGTGCGGCAGCTGCAACAATTACTGTTAGTGCGGCAGATGTTAAATGGATTGGTGGAAATTTTGTTGCAAATTTTTTGGATGTTGCTTCAGCATTTACACTTACAACTGCGGCTGATTTCAAACTTCAAGGTGGTCTATTCCAAGATTCAAGTTCAATTTTGAACTTCCTTAGTATTGTAACAACAAACACAACAGATAATGCAGCTGACGGGCTTGCAGTTCTTGATAATTATTACATTGGTTTGAACACAACTCCTTTGGCATTTGTTTCAATTCTTGGCGACACAGAAAGAATAAATGTTTCAGGAAATCATGTTGATTCTGCCGCAACAAATGATGTTGGACACTTCATTACTTTTGCTGCAAAAGATTCAATTGGAGCAAGAATTGAAAATAATACACTAATTGTTGTTGGTGCAACTGATGCAAGTGTAGGAATTTTCTTAACTGGTAGTGGTACTTCATTTACCGGTATTGTAAGAGGTAACATGATCGCCTCTCTTGATACAACTTCTGAATTGATCGCTACTGCTGGAACTGGATTGCAATATTTTGAGAATTATTATACTGGTAACGCAGATTCCTCAGGTAAATTATGGCCTGTAGTTGACGCTGCTTAATTCTTAATTAAATATTATGAAAGTATCAGAATTAAAAGAAAAACTTACTGAGCTTGATGTAGAATTTTCTGAGAAAGCTAAAAAGGCTGAATTAGAAGTTCTTCTTGCAAAAGCACAGGAAGTTCCAGAGGGAGTAAATGAATCAGTTGAGGAGACTCCAGAAGAAGAGGATCCGGAAGGAGTAGAAACAGAAGAGAAAGAAGAGAAAGAAGAGGATCCATACGCAGGAAAACTTATTGGAGTTCATTCTGTAAAAATTCTCAGTTCTTCTGAGTTATATCTTGGTCCAGCAAAGTTGAAATTTCATAAACTTGTACTTGCTGACGGAACTACAACAGTTCTTTCACCTAAAGATATTGAAGCTCAATTAGTAAAGTAGTTCTTTTGTGCTCGTGTCCGAGATGCGGGCACTTTAAGTATTATTTAACCCATCTCTATGAAAAAGTATTCAAAAATTTTATTAACAATAGCAGTTATAGCTGCTGTAATGGTTGGCGCATATTTTGTGGGTCAAAAGAAAAATCCACTTGGAATTTCAGGCGGTTATCAAAGAACATCTTATGATGTTATTGGTACGGCAAGTGCATCTTCTTCACTTACAACAGTATTTAGTGATACACGAAAAACTCTAACTATTCCAAAGTTAGAAAATCTTCATTTGGATATTCAGTATACTCCGAGTTCAACTAACAATTATGCACATATTTTAGTTGAGGGAAGTAATGACGAAGGAACAACTTGGTTTCCAATGTCTACTAAGGTTATTGGTACAACTGAAATAGATATGTTTGTTGAAGATGGTTCTGGAAATGTTGGAATACCTATTATAATTCCCGGTGATAAAACTTCAGTTGCCACAACTCAGTATTCCGGAATGATTGATTTTGACATTGTAGCTGAGCAAGTTAGAATATCTGCCAAAGAAAATTCAGCAGCAAGCTCAACAATTTATATTAGAGGTACATTTACATCTCAATAATAATCTTCTGACCTATGAAGGATAAACTAAAAAAACTATTCAAAGATAAGAGAATAATTTTTTCTGCGGTTCTCGTCTTTGCACTTCTAGCACTTGCTGGTACTGGCCTAGCAATAGGTCAGAGACTTGGTTACGCAGGAAATGTAGCGCAAAATTATATCGCTACTACAGCTGGCGGAGATTCAGCTACTACTACAGAATTTATAGGAGATGTTTTACCAAATATTGATGACCAACTTGATTTGGGTAGCCCCTCAAAACAGTGGCAACATGTTTATGCTGATGAAGCAACATTTAATAGCTCAACAATCGGGACCCTAAGTGTTAGTTCTTTTGCCACAAGCCCATTTGTAATTGGTGGTTCAAACACAACAACAATTTATGGAGATGCTTCTACTTCAACTTTTGGTGGACCTATAAGGGTATTTGACTCTACTGGAACTGATTTTTTAGAATTTTTTCATGATGGCTCTAATGCAATGGTGGATACAAACGCTGGAGCAATCATCTTTGATTCTGCAACTAGACAATTTTTCTTTTCTCCATCTGATGGAGGATCTGCAAGAGTATTAGTGCGTGGAGCTTCAGCAGCTTCTTATGCTTCATTTGAGCTAGGAGAAACTTCGACTTCCGATGTTATCGTAAAAGCAGATCATAGCATTGACCAAACAGGGTTCTTTGTATCTGACAATGTAGGTAATCAGTTGGTGCTCGGAAATAGAGCTTTTGCAGACAATGATTTTGATCACGCAACACCAACAAATCCAACTTTGTTTGTCCATTCTGATACTGATCCCGACACAGTAAATGATGAATGGGTGGGTATTGCGCATAATCAAACACATTCAACATTCGAAGCTGGCAGCGGTGGATTTATTTTTACAGCAGATCAAGATCCTGTAGCTGATTTGCACAGAAGTAGTGCTGCTGCACCTTCACATCAACAATTTTTATTGCAAGATGGTACAAATGATACAGTTGTACAAATTGCATCTACAAATTCAGGGAATGAGGGAAGTGGCATACTCTTAACAAATCAGCAATCTGCTTCGGACGGCAGACATTGGGGTATTAAACATAAAGGTATTGGTGCAAGTAATTCCTTTATTATTGGATATGAAGTGACAGCTGCGGACGGCGCAAACATTCTCACCGGAATGGATGAGTTTTTTAGTATTAATACAGATGGTAAGGTGACCATTTCTGAGACCGGTGGTGACAATTTAACACTTGAGCATAATGGAACTAATGGTATTTTAGGTGTAAATACTGGATCAGTTGTTGTTAGTAGCACAGCAGCAGAATTAAATAGTGGAGCTGGTGCGAATGGGTCCGCTCTGTTTTCTGTTAAAGCAGACACTGATAATGCGGTAGAAACCGCTGTGGCTGGGATGAGATTCTTAAATGATGGATCTGCAACTCAAGGTGAAATTTCTATTTTGGGTAGTACTCTTGCAACAGCAGCAGGCACAACAATTACAGGCGGAAGTAATAATGCACTTGCAATTGGTGGAAAAGATGCTTCTGTAGCGGGTATACAGATTTTTGCAAACGCCGAAGTTGCAGCGACTTGGAACAACAACGGTGAATTAAATATGACACCGTTTGATATTGGCGATGGTGAGGCTTCTGATGGCGATGGTGGTGTAGAAATCACACAAACTTTAAATGATACAACTACAGGTGACGGAACTGCAGGAACTTACGCAACTCATCGTGTAAACATCACAAATACAGATTCAAGTGCATTTCAAAACACATTCGCTTATGCTGTAGGTGCGGTTGGCAGTGAATTATGGAGTGTTGGTTTAGATGGTCAGACGATCATTTCTGATGCAACGGGGGCACTAGAAATTGGAATGGATGGTGGTGGTAATGCTGATGTATTTACTACTGGAAGCGGAGATTTTCGATTGGGAACAGGTGCAGGATCAACTGAACTTCAATTTGGTTATGATGATGGAACTTTCAGACCTGCTTTTGTAGTAAGTTCAACTGCTTCGCAAGTTAATTATTTAGCTGTTACAGGAGCAGCCACAGGAAACGACATTGAAATTGAGGCTTTTGGTTCTGACGCTAATATTAGTATTGCTTTTGCAGCTAAAGGAACAAGTGATCTTTTATTTGGAAATGAAAATGATGTTTTAACTATTGGTGACGCAGGTGTTACTTTTATAGAAACCGCCTCAAGTACATTTACTCATGCTACTCCAACATCTGATATTCCAACTAATGACATGATATTTAACGCTCAAGATGCTTTTGGAGCCGCTTCAGTAAATTTAGATGGTGGTGATTTTGTTTTCAATATCGCCACAAAGACAGGAGCAGGAAATCCGGGTAGCTTTGTTATTAATAATTCAAGTGGTAATACAGCAGCAGAGATTACAGATAATAGTGCTTCTTTATTGTTACAACAATTTGGTAATCCATTTGATTTTCAGGTTGGTGATGTAAACACAGCTAATGCCGCGACAACAACAGTGGCGACAATAACAACTGAATCAGATACTTCTTATACAGTTTATGCAAAAGTAACAGGGACTGAAACTGTAGATCATGATGAGACTGGGAGTTATATAAGAGTAGGTTCGTTTAAAAATGACGGTGGCGTGCTTACTCAGATTGGAAGTACAACCGCATTGCACACAGCAGAAGATACAGTGGCATGGAATGTAGTCTTTGAAGTTTCCGGAACAAATATCTTACTGCGAGTTATAGGGGCAGCTGCGACAGATATTAATTGGGTAGCAGGAGCAGAAATAACAACATCAAGTTAAAATTATATGTTAAATTATATTAAAAAATTTATAATTTATTTCTCAATCGCTTTATTGTTTACGGCAGCTGCTGTATCAGCGTCGATAGGTTTTAATAACAACTCTTTGATTTTGCCTGAGACAACAACACCGGAAGCGATTGATGGTCATGCTCAAGTTTATACTAAATCTAATAATATTGTATATTTTCAAGATGGTACAGGCACTGAACATATCGCCGGTGGAACACCTATTTATGGTGAAACAAAAGAAACCGGGGGCGGAGAAATAACCGTTGATACTGTAAATGAATGGCAAATGGTAACTGGATGGAATGATGATGATTTAAGTGGATTGACTTATAATGACGGTTCAAGCGCAGCAATAACAGCTTTTGCTGACGCTGGCGGTGGACAAGTAACAGTGACTTCAAATGGTCATTTACTTTCAACCGGTGCATATATAAGTATTACAGGAACAACAAATTATAATGGATTGTTTCAAATTGCCAATGCACAAACTAACACCTTTGAGATTACTGATACTTTTGCTGGGGATGACGCAACAGGAACATGGAGACATGGAGATCATTTTATCGTTCCAACAGGAGGCGCTGGTAGATATTCTTATATGGGGGTTATTAGTTTAACCTCAGCAGGTAATAATAAGACTTATGAATTTTCACTCTCTCAAAATACTGGTGTGAATGGTATTTCACGACGAAAAATTGCCGCTGGAGCAGACGTAGGAGTTCTTTCTATATCAGGTTTACTAAATCTAGCTGATGGAGACCATGTTGGATTAGTTGTAAAAAACATAACAGACGCTACTAATATGACTATAGTTGAAGGCTCTATTCGGTTACATAGAATAGGAAATTAATATGACCCCTGATCAACTACATGAAGCATATCAAAAAGGCTTTGTTGCTGGAAAATCGCATAAAAAGCCCAGTGGTAAAACAGTAGAAATGCTTAATGAACAAAAAATTGAAGTTTCTATGCTTACTCAAAAAATTGGTGATTATATGGAAAATCACCAATTAGTACATGACGATATTGCAAAAGATATAAGTGAAATTAAAAATAATCATTTAGCTCATGTTGAAAAAGATCTAAGTAGTTTAAAGACTGATTTTGTTACTGTGAAAACTGATGTTTCATGGCTCAAAAGATTTTTCTGGGTGGTTGCTACAGCAAGCATAGGTGCGCTTATAACAGGTATATTAAATTTAGTATTAAAGTAATATGAAAAAAGACTTTTGGATATACACAATTATGACATTCTCTTTTATAGGGATTGCGGTTCTTTTTGGTCTTTTTAGTAATTCTCTTGAATTAGGCGCAACTCCTGTTAAAAAATTTAAACCAAAGAAAATCCCTGCTCATGTAACTATTGGGGGTAAAAATATCACTAAGGCAAAATTTATTGAGAAGAAAAGAGAAGTAGCTTTAAAAACTAGAAATGGGACACTTAGTCCAAACAGGATAAATGAAAGAGTAGAATTGATTAATTATGAAATTCAAAGATGCGGTGAATCTAAAATAGTAGATGGAGAAACTCAGTACAAACATGATGTGAATGGAAATTTAACAGAATATTTATTAAATCTTTTAGAAGGATCGGCCTGTGAAGAAATATAATAATTTTGAAAATTTAGGTTTAATTGAAGAAGGTCCTCAAAGTGGTGAGAATATATTTGGGGTTGAAAAAAACAAAGAACGAATAGTTTTGCAAGAAGATAGAAATTGGTTATCTATCGCGTCTAGTTTAGAACATGAAATCCAAAGATATCCGGATTTTGATACAAAAGCATGTGTATCTTTTTCAGCCCTTAATTGTATAGAAATAATAGTGAAAAGAAAATATGATCTAGTTTGGAATAAATCAGATCGATTTACAGCAAAGATGAGTGAGACAACAAAATTTGGAAATACAAGCTCTAAAGTCGCTCACAGTATCTCAACATATGGAGTAGTTGATGAAGATATCTACCCTTTTGATGGAGAAACTTTCGCAGAATATTACACTGAAATTCCGGAAGATATAAAATCAGTTGGTAAGAACCTCTTAAAGCAATTTCAATTTAAACCCGAATGGGTTGATTGGGGTGGAGAATGTGATAAAGAAAAACTTTGGGAAGCTTTGCAATATGCACCTATTTGGGCCTCTGTAAGAGCTTGGCCAAAACCGGATGAAGAAGGTGTTTATCAGAGAATTGAAGGAAGAAGGAATCATAAGATTACGATTGTAAAAGGAGTATATGAAGATCATTGGATTGTCTGGGATCATTATTGGAGAGCGTTTAAAAAACTTTCATGGAATTATAAATTTGGCGTAGCTTTAATAATTAATGTAGAAAAAAAACTTATGAAACTTATTAAAACAAAAGATAATACAGATGTATTTTGTGTTACTCCCGATGGTAAACGCCGGTATATTTATAATGAAGCTCAACTTCTTGAAGGAAAAAATGCCAGACTTTGGGGTGGTTTTGATGATATAGAAGAAATTTCTTTAGAAGAAATGCTTAAATTAGAAGAAGGTTCTCCAATGTGTTTTGGTTTGAAATAAATATATTTATATAAATATGTCAATTCTATATACAAAAGCAAAACTAAAATTCTCTAATAACATGAATAGAGGATTGGGAATGCTGCCTGATGAACCGGATGAAAGAGATTTACAGTTCGGAATATTTGGGCTTTTTGATTATAAGCCAAAATACGAATCTCATATTATCCCAACCCTATCTGTTAAAGATCAATACAGAAGAAATGATTGTACAGCTCAGTCTATTGTCGCAGGAAAAGAGATTGACGAAGGTATGGAACTCTCAGTGCGTAGCCAAGTTCTATTCATGAAAAAACAAGGCTTCATCTCTTCTGACGGATTTTCAACATTGCGTAAATCTCAGAAATCAATGAAGAAATATGGTGTAGCAGAAGAAAAAGTTCTTGAAACAATATTTAGAAACTGGCGACAATATTCAAATCTAGGTCTTCTTACTAAGAAAGTATATGAAAACGCCAGTCATCATAAAACAAAATCATACTGGAAAGTCAATTCAATGGATGATGTTTATAAGAATCTTGATGAATATCGCACAGTTCAAACTGCACTTGATTGGTATTCTGGTTACCAAGGTCATGGGCTTAATGAAAAAGCACTAGTTGATTATAAAAAAGGATATTATCTCGGTGGCCATGCTGATCTTACTATTGGTTATATCAGAGATTATCATGGACAAGATGTTGTTGTTAGACAAAATAGTTTTAGCAAATTATGGGGTGATCTTGGACTCTATTATATGCGTGTAGAAGATTATAAAAAAGAACTTGCTAAATTCGGTGGATTTGTAAATCTTGATATGCCAGCTGATATCGGAAAATTTTTAAACGCATATACAGGTCATTATGTTATTGGAAAAGGTCCACAAATTTACTATATTCAAAACGGAAAAAAACACAACATTGCAAACGAAGAAGTTTGGGATGACTTAGGTAATCCGATACCTGTTAAAGTTTCTGAATCTCATTTAAAAAAAATCCCGGAAGGGAAAGTTATTTATTCTAAACAAGATATATATGACTGAACAAAAAAAACAATGGTGGGAGTCCTCAGTGGACTCAGGGAAAATCGCAATGCGCGTTAAAGGTGTATTGGTAGCGGTTGGCCCATTAGTGCTTTTGCTTGCTCAACTACTTGGTTGGGATATGGGGCAAGAAGCTTGGAGCTACATCACAAACGCAATTGTGAATGCAGTTGCAACAATCGGTACTTTAGTCGGAGTAGGTTTATCTATTTTTGGTTATATAAGACGTAAAAAATAAAATATGTTTAAAAAAATATTGTTTGGAATCTCAACAATAGCCATCGCCCTTCTTGGCCATGTTGGTGTTGCACATGCAGGACCTTGGCAATATATTGTAGAAGAAAAGGGTGAAGCGTGGCCAAGTTGGCAAGAACGCGTAGAATTAGCCGCTGAATGCGGTATTTGGAAGTATAAGGGTACATATGACCAAAATGTAGCTTTAGAGGCTTGTATGCGCGAAATTGATGCTATAACTGACGCTCGTGACGAAGGATTGCTCGGATATTCAGTTGTTACGAGATACAGAACAACACTTCAGTCTTCAATGACTTCTTCTCAAACCACTGTCCCGGTTTCTTCAATAACTTCTTTTGATGGTACCACCCTGACAATGGATCTTCTTGGTGAATCTGTATTTTTAACTATAGAACCCGGCTCAACACGTGAAGAAATAGTTAAGTGTACAACAATTTCATCCTCTCAATTTGCAACATGTACTCGCGGACTTGCTTTTACAGGAACATCTGAAAGTGCTGTAGCAGCAAATCAAAAAGCTCATAGAGCCGGATCTATTGTAGTTATGAGCAATGTTCATTATGTGTATGAACAAGTTGTAGACAAAGATACTACTGAAACTATTACAGGGCAAAAGACATTTACAAGTTCAACTGATTTTAGTTTTTTACCTACAACAACGACAACATTGCCGACGGCTGCCAATCAAATAGCTCAAAAGGCTTATGTTGATGGAATCGCAATATCTGGCTCTCCAACTTCAACTGAAACAATACCTGGAATTTCTCAAATTGGGACACAGAGCGAAATAGCAAATGGAACATTTAGCTCAAGCTCTCCGACTCATGTAGCAACCAACTGGACAACATCTACTCCACAAGTTACTGGAAATTATGTACCAGTTTCAGAAAGTGATGGAAAACTTAATCAAAATTGGTTAGATCTTACTGAAGACTACACTTGGTCTGGAGTTGTCACCTCAACTGGGAAACATACCTTCAACAACATTGTTAATACTCCTTCGACCACTGATTGGCAACTAGGTGGTATATCCGCTTCAACAACAATGATACTTATAAATGAAAGTGCTAGTTTTCATGAAGCAACTGATATAACTGGAGCAGAAGCTGAAACATTAACTGATGGAAGTAATGCTGATTTATTACATATCCATAATTACACCACTTTGATTGATACCGCCAGCACAACCAATGATGGTGGGACAGTTAGTACTGCTTCGACTACTTTATGGGAGGCAAATATAGATGCTGATACTTTGGAAAGTGGCAATGTTTTGGAAGTGACTCTTAATATAACTCACACTCTCAAAAATGTTAATACAAGTTATTCTCTCGTTTATGGTGGAGAAGAAGTAACCAGTTTTTCTTTTGATGATGTGGACGGGAAAACGGGCAATGGAATAATTAAAGCACAATTAATGGGGGCTGGCTCAACTTCATCTCAAGAAGGTAATCTTTATATTTCTATAGGTACTAATTCATTTATTGTAGATAATGGCACAACAGTAAATGGTGTGGGTATAGGTTCTTCAAGTGGTTCATCCTCGGTTGATAGTACAAGTGACCAAACTTTAAGAATTTTTGCGGCTAAAGACGCCGGGAGTGATAAAACAATAACAGTTAATAATGCTTTTGCCGTAGTGCATAAGACAAGATAATTAATATATATGCCCACAAGAACAACACTCTCGACAATTTTAGATAACATGAACAGATGGCAGGCTGTTGAAGATGTTGAAGAACAATATAAAGTTCGTGATCTTGATTTTGCAATTAAAAAAATTAGACGTGAGACTGTTTTTCCATGGGCATTAAAACAAAGTACTCTTCGTGTATTTAGAAATGTATTTTTTTATCCGGTTGAATCAGATCATGATGAACTTGCTTTTTTTGATAATAATTCAAAAACATGGGCAAACAAACCAAGAACCAGAACAACTTCTATAAAAGAGTTTTTGGAAAATCCAATGGTGGGCAGAAATGATCTTTCTGAAATTTGGGATGAAGGCGATAGGATGATTGGTCTAAGATATCTAGGACCAAACACTACAGAAAAATTACTTAACAATGCTGAGACAGCTAGTGATTTTAGTGTTGCTGATGACGCTACTGCTGTTGAAAAAGATTCTGTTGTCTTCAAAGAAGGAAGCGCTTCGATGAGAATTACCATTGTTAATAGCGCAGGTGTCGCAACAATAACAAATACCTTTACTTCATTTTCTGATTCTTTGTATAAACGCAAATATCATTTTAGATTGATATATCTTGATGCTGTTCCCACCTCAATAGAGCTTAGACTTAGATCAAGTGCCGGAAATTATTTGAGTACAGTAGTTACAACTCAATTCTCAGGTCAAGCTTTTAAAGCTGATGCTTGGAATCTTGTTGCTCATGATCTAAATATCGCCTCTGAAACAGGCACATTTAATAGTTCAACTATTTCATCAGAACAAATTATATTAAATGGGGCTGCTACCGGGACATATTTTGTTGATACTTCATATATACGCGGATGGGAATTGCTTGATTACTGGTTCTATGGACAAAATAGCATTGCAACAGTTGGTGAAACTAAAGCAAATCAAGAATTTTTCTTTAACAGTTCAGGAGTATATTCTACGGATTCTCAATTTGTTGGAGACGATGAATGGGTTGATTGGGTCATGTTTGAAGCATTAACTATTACATTATCTGATGAAGAAAATGAAAGAGTATTAGATGATATAGAAAGAAACAGATCAGCCGCAAGACAAGCATTTTTTGATAATTATCCAAATCTTAAACCAAAAATTATTACCAGCAAATATAATTTTGTTACAGATCACATGAACTCATACTATGGACCAATCGTCAGAGAAATTTCAAATAGGTAAGAATCTATTAAAATGGTTCTTAATATCACTTGGTGTTGCAAGTGCTATATTTTTATCTATTTTTGCAGCTTTTAAACTTGTTCCAGAAAAAGAAGTCGGAATATCAGTACCCGGGGCCCAATGGGTGGTAATTGGAGATAATGAACCTTTCACAGGTTACCAAACTAAAGATGATCCTTCTAAAGTTGATAATGGAGCAAATCCACAAGGACAAAATACCACTATAAATAATGGAGACAGAATCTCTATTCGTGATGTTGGTACTGAACTTTTTCCTGCCGGAACAGCTTCAACTACAGTAACCAAAGTAAACTCTCTTCATACATTTAGAAAAAGAAGCGGAGAAAATTTAATGTTGCGTACTTTTTCCACTTTTGTGGAATGGTATGATGAAAATCAAGATTCATGGGAAGTATTAAAAGATGGCTATACCTCTGATCAAGTTTTTGGATTTGCTGATTATAATATAAATACCGATCTTACTTCTAAATTATATTTTGGAAATGGTGTTGAGTCATTTAGTATTTGGAGTGGAGCGCATACTAATATAAATGGCGCGCTTAGTGGAGGAGAAGGAACTATTACGGTTGACGACACAACTGACGGGTTTACTGACACAGGTACTCTTATCTTTTGTGGCACAGAAGTTACTTACACAGGTCGCACCCCAACCACTTTTACAGGAGCGTCTGGAACTCCGGCTTGTGACGATAATGAAGGATTAGCTCAAGCAGTGGACGATACTCTTACAGCAAACCCGAGAGGAAATATATACATGGTGGCAAGTAACAGACTATTTATTTCAGGAGTTTCATCAACTGCTCAAGCTGTATTTTTCTCAAAATATGGAGATGCTGATGAGTTTACCACAACTACACTTGTGACAGACGGAACAGCTGAAGATTCAGGAATATTTAATCTTGCTGAAGGTGGGGGCGCGGTTACGGCAATGGCACAAGATGAAAATGCAATATACTTTTTCAAAAGAACAATAATCTATAGGGCTACACTTACTGATGGACTCTATACTCTTACAGCCTTGAAATCATTTGATGGCGGAAAAAGCCAAACTACAGGAGCAATAAATCAAAAGTCCACCTTTTCCGGTGGAAATGGAATATTTTTTATAACTCCGGATAATCAAATAATGAATCTAACTCGTGTTGAAGCTGTTGATTTTCCGCAAATTATTCCTATTTCTGATCCTATTAAACCTACTATTTCAGCAGCTAGATTTGCTAGTTCAACAGGAATTTTCTTTAAAGATAAAGCATATTTTGCTGCAAAAACAGATATAAATTCCACAATAAATGATGTTGTTTTTGTATATAATTTTAGGCGCCAAGCTTGGGATTCTCCTATTGTTGGTTGGAACGCAGAGGATTGGGTTATCTATGATGATACAGCTGGAGATGATTTATATTTTGGAGATTCAACAACTGCTAATACTTATATAATTACCACAGTACCGCTTGATGATATTCATGGAGTTTCAGCTAACTGGAGAAGCAAACAATTTGATTTTGGGCTTCCACAATCATTAAAAGAAATAGAAAATGTTTTTATTGAAGGATATATTGCAAATAATACATCACTTACTATTTCTCTTTTACTTGATGATAATGGTTTCACTCAAATTTTAACTACTGATTTAGCCGGTACTGAAACAGATTATCTGTTTGATTCTCCTTCATACAATGTATTTGGTTTTAATGTATTTGGTACAGAAAGATTTGGATCAAATGAAGATGAAAGTGGGAAAAAGAAATTTAGAGTTTATTTAAAGAAAAATTTAAGAAGAACTCCTTTTTATAACGCCCAATTAGAATTTGCTTCTGACGGAGAAAATACTCAGTGGGAAGTATTGCGTTTTGGGTTCTTAACAAGAGAACATTCTCAACCTGAAAAACGAGGTTTATTCAGAGAATTTTAAATACTATATATTAATAATTTGTTATAATATCTTATATGCCACCAATAACCACAAATAATAGAATTAGACCAAGCCGTATTCAAACTGCAAGAAAATTTGCACAAAGAGGTGCGACTAGAAAAGAATTTACAGATGAAATTACAAGACAATTTGGTGGTTTTGGCGCACAAGATTTGCAAAGATTTGAACAAGCTGGCGGCGCAAGGTCTGTTGCAAAATCTGTTGCAGAAACAGCTGCCGGGTTGGAAGCGCCAAGACTTGCCACCCCAAGCCCTGAAAGAAATATCAGAGGATTAACAGATGCTGCTCCAAGCGTCACACAAGGATCAGAACAGTTTCGTCAAGCTAGAAATCAAACTCAAGCCAGAGCTGATAAATTTTTATCTGAACTTGGCACAGCTCAAGCTTTTACTCAGCAAACATTTGAAGAAAGTATTCAAGGTTTACAAGATTTAATAGCAAGATCAGATGAACTTTCTCAAGCTGACTTAGCCCAAATCACAGAAGCAGGAGCAGCAGCCGGCGCCAGATTTGACCCGGCGATAGCTCGCGCGCAAGAAGCCGCACGACAAGGCTTGGCTCGCGCAGTAGTAGGCGCCGGAGAACGTGGAGGCTTCCTTTCTACACAACGTGCAGGTCAAGCTGCTCTAACTCCTGTTGTAGGAGATACTTTTGTTGGTAGAGGTGGAGAATTAAGCAGAGTAAAAGGGCAACTAGATTTAAATATTGTTCAACTAGAGCAGGCTAAAAACGATGCTATATTTAAAGCAGAGCAAGCAGCCAGAAACGCCATAAGAACAGGGAATCAGGACCAGTTAAGACAAGCACAGCAATTTGCTGAATTTGCCATACAAGCAGCGCAAAGTAGAGAGAGTGCTATATCAAAGAGAATAGAGGTTTTAGGTACACTAGAACAGCAAGCACGGGCCGGAAGAGCTGAGGAGAGAGTTCAGGTTGGATTTGAGCAGGAGCAGGAAGATAGAAGAATTGAAAGTATTGTCGCTCCATTGTTTAACAGATTTACTGAAGATACTGAGGCTAACCAAGCTCTTATAGATCAAGCCGCACGAGAAAGTGGTGTGGATCCAAATAGATTAAGAGCTCGTCTTGATGAATTTACCAGAGAACAAGAAGCTGATGCTTTCTTCAAAGGATCAGATATTGTTAGTCTTATAAAAACACTACCAGAAGGACAGTCAACTACCTTAACTGATCCTAACACTGGAAGAGTATTTGAAATTGAGGGAGCGAAAAAAGAAAGTCCAACTGTGAATGTTGTAACCGATGATCAAGGAACAGTTCGTGGTATTGATAAAAATACCGGTGAAGTTCTTTGGGAAAAACAAAGAGCTGGTAAAACCAAAGCGGCTCCTGTTTCTCTTATTATTAAAGAACAAACTGGTGCAATTCTTGCTCAAATTACAAATGATTTCTTACAAAATGTCGGAGGAGATGGAAAAGTAAGCGCTCAAAAATATGGTGAGCAACAACGTGTATTCCAATCAGCTACAGGACTTCCTGCTAAAGACTTTAAGGATCAATATCCACCTCAAGAATGGCTAGATCCAGCTGATCCAAATGCTAGACAATTTTTCCAAACCAGAGCTGAAGCACTTGAAGGCGAAGAAGGAGAAGAATCATTATTTTAAAATTTAAACTATGGCAGTTGATCCAGCTTTGGCTGAACAATTAAGAAGCCGAGGTAAGTTTGACACTCTAAATAAGTTAGAGTCAGCTGACCGCGGTACCGGCTTTATATCTACAGCTAAAGAAGCTGTAAAACAATTTTTTGATCCACGTCGTGAAGCACAAGAAAAAGTAATAGCTCCTGTTGCTAAATTTATTGCACCTCTTGGTGCAAGTCTTGGTGCCGCACTTTCAGCAGGACGAGCAAAAGAATTACAAGAACAAGCAACTAAGCAGCAAATTAGTTTGGCTGATAAAGTAATGGCCAAACTTCGTGATCCAAATTTACCACAATCTTCTAAACAAAGAATTTTTGAATCTTTTCAAAAAACAAGTCCGGATATAATAGCGCAGGTTCCAGAACTCCAAGAGACCGCAGCGCAAACTATAGGAAAGGCTGTTGTAACAGCTACAGCAGCATTGCCTTTGGCTGGCAGACTTCTTCCAATTGGTAGGGCAGCAAAACCTGCCGCTAAAATAATTTCAGCTCAAGAAAGAATCGCAGCTCTTGGTCGCGGGCAAACAATAGCAAAGGGTGTTACACTTGAACCCTCTATTGGTCCAAAGCTTGCCGGTAAAGTGCTAAGAGTTGGTAAATCAGCGCTTACAGGGGCTGGATTTGGCGCAGCTATTGGCCTTGAAGAAGGTAAAAGAGGCAAACAATTAATAAGACCGGCCGCTGAAATAGCTGGTATTTCTGTTTTTGCTCCTCCTATTATTGGTAGAGCTTTTAAATTTGCGTCAAAAAATATAGGCAAAATAGCTAAAGGCGCAAATACGTTTATCGAAAGTTCTATCCCAAAACTTCATAATGTAGCAAAACAAAGTACAAAAAAAACAGGGAATTTTCTTGTTGATTCAGCTTCACAAAACAGAGCCTCTTTAAAATCTTCTCTAGCTGCTGTTGGAGCTAAAGTTGCTGAGCGTTTTACTAGACCACTTGATCCATTTTTGATTGATAGACTTCAACCTATCAGAGTTTTTGATAAATTTGTAGAAGATGTTACGAAGCAGAAAATTGATATGACACCGAACAGTAGTTATATTAAGGCTCGTAATTTTGCCGGGATTGAAGGAAAATTTACCGTAGCTTCAAATGATTTTGATGATATATTTGAAAGAGGTGAATTTAAAGATATAAAAGATGATGTGTATGGTTATGTTAAAGGTCTTGATCTTTTAAATCGAGCAGAACGTGGACAAGCAGTTGAAGGGGCTAAATCAATTGTTCAAATTAGACAAGCTTTAAAAGGAATTGAAGAAAGAGTTAATCCTGCTCGACTTGAATCAGCAGTTGGTCAATATAATGATTTTACAAGAAGTAGAATACTAAATGAATTTGTTGATAGTGGTCTTTTAAAAAAAGAACAAGCTGATAACATGATACGCACAAATCCTAATTGGACTCCCCACGATGTTTTAGATTTTTTCGAGGAAGTTGGATCAAATGCTTTTAAAGGAGGTGGAACGTTTAATGTCTTAGACAACGCTGTAAAAGCAGCAAAAGGATCAGAACGTGAAATTGCTCCTGTTAGAATTGCAACACTTCATAGGCTTCAACAAGCTCAAAACTTGGCTGAAAGAAATAGAGTAATGAGAAGTGTTTTTGAAAAAGTTGAAAATGATCCAGTGTCTTTTGGATTTATAAAATTTCCAACCCCTGAAGTTGGTAAAAAAGCACCAGATATTAGAAAAGCAGGCTTCGAAAAAGTATCATATTTCAATAACGGAACTCGTGAAGAATGGCTTGTGCCATCTGATCTCGGTCGAGCACTTAAAAATCTTGATGGTTATCAACTTGGTCCAATAATGAAATGGATGGCAATTCCTGCTCGTATTTTAAGAGCCGGAGCCACAAGACTTAATGTTGCATTTTCTTTATCTAACTTCCCACGTGACTTACAAACCGCTGCTGGTATCTCCAAAAACGGTTTTACAAGACGTCAACTTGCTGACGCATTAAATGAAGTGGCAGATTTAAATAATCCTCAAACTAGAGAATTTTTTGAACGAGGGGGAGCATTTGGTGGTTTAATTGGGGCTGAAATTCCAAGTAGGGATATTTTAGCAGCTTCTAAGCGTGCTCCAATCTTAGAAGTTGGTTCTAAAATTGGTAAAGTAGTTGAATCTGTTGGTGAAAGATTTGAAAATGCCACTAGATTTGCAGTATATAAAAATGCTATTGCAAGTGGGATGCCAAAAGAACTTGCTGTTTTTGAAGCTAGAAACGCCACTGTTGATTTTGCAAAACAAGGTACTTTGATCGGAGCTATAAATCAAGTTGTTCCATTTTTAAATGCTAGAACTCAAGGTTTAGTAAACACTCTTTCAGCACTTAGCCAAGATCCTACTAAATTTGTAAGACGCCAATTATTTCAAGCAGTTTATCCTGCGATGTATCTCTATGCTCATAATAATCAATATGAATCTTTTCAAAATATCCCAAAAGAAGAAAGGGATAGAAATTGGATTATACAATACGGAGAAACTGATGGATTTGATAACGCTGGCGCACCAATTAAAGTTCCAGAATATATAAAAATTAGAAAAGGTGAAGTACAACAAGCTGCTGCAAATACTGTTGAAAATTATCTAGATTTATCAAATAGAGAAGATCCGCGTGGTTTAAAAGAATTTTTAGGAAGCCAAGTTCTAAATGTAAGTCCGGTGTCTCAATCTTCTTTGGGTCCACTTAGCGCACCTTTTGAGCTTGTTGCTAATTATGATTTATTTACAACAAGGCCTATTGAACCTGAATTTCAAGAAGTTGTTCCTGAGGGTAAAAAATTTCCAAGAGAACAAGTTCCTTCTGAACTTCGTGCACAAAGATGGAATGGGGCGACAGCTAGGCATTTGTCAAAAATTGGTTTGGATAAAATAGGCCTCTCTCCTGCTAGAATTGAATTTATAATTGGAAAACTCTTTGCTACTACCGGTAAAGATATTCTTTCAGTTGTAGATATGACTCAAACCGGATTAGACAAAACCGGTATTCCAGAAGGTAAAGCAACAACTGCCCAAAAACTTTCTAGAACACCAATATTCAGAACTTTTATTGGAAGTAACGCGGCTGCTGAGAAAATAATGATTTATGAAACTTTAGAAAAAGTATCTAAAGAACAATTTGAACAAATTGAATTACCACGCGAACTTGAGGCCATGTCTATCTTAGATATTGCCGGAGAAATAAATGAGAAACAAGGACGTGAAGAAGCTAATAAATATATTGATGATCTTGATTTAACTAAGGATATGAAGAAAAGAATTAGAAGAATTAAAGAAAATAGAGAAATTGGAGAAACTAATTTTGTTCAAATTTATAATAAAGTTCAAGGAAATTCAATAAGGTTAAGACTCCTAGTTGATTGGTTAAATCAAATTGAGACAAAAGAACAAAAAAATAATCTTATAAGAGATGTTAATCCTTCTAAGGACATTATGAAGAGACTGCGCCAAGCAAAAAAGGAAGGTCTTTTAAAGGATCCTATTAACGAATAGAACAACCCGCGTCTGAACACTGTCCCATGACCAAGGCCATAGGTTCGGCAAGCACAACAAAAGTTGCGTATAGCAATACTGCCATTCCAAATAGCACAAGCAGTACAAAAATTGTATTTTTAATTAAAGTCATATAAATCAGTATTACCATATAATCAGAAATTTGTCAAGTATGCTCATAATAAAAACAAAAAGAGGCCTGTTTAGTGATTGGTACACATATGGTAAGCGCAAAACCCAAGGCGCTGCTACCGCATTGAAAAACAGATTATTAAAAAAAGGATTTCATAGTGTTGAAGTTGTTGAGGTGTTTGATTAGTGGTATAATAAATTTGCCTTCTTTTGGAGAGTATTAACACCTTTGGCGTTCTCAGAAGAGACCGCTCCGAACTAACCATTTACTTGGTTAGTTCTTTTTTTAAAAAAACTTATCCACTTTCCAATCCTTTTTCAATCTGTCGGATTTATGCTATAATAAATATCTAATCAATTTAGTTTCCGGCAACATGAAAATATATTTAGAAAACCGACTTTCTCCCCTGCTCCGCTCTTGCCGGAAACTTGAATGGTAGTAGAGGACCCAGAAAGTCGGTTTTTTGTATATATTTTTTATGGGAGAAGTGAAAAAAAACAAAAAGCAGGATATTGCAGAACAATTTTGCCAAGATCCAAAATACAGAGACACAATGGTAAACGTCATTGAAGAAGGTTGTTTTATAGTACACCAACCTGAAGAAGGTTATTACAAGATTCTCACAGAAAGAGATATACAGAAAACGCTTTTCAGATACATGGCCAAAGAAAAGCGGATTAATAAGGAAATGGGAAAAGCCATGATAAAAGATGTCATATATCTGGTTTCCATGAATATGTACAGAGAAACGAAAACTTTGCGAAGTAAGTATATAGCCTTAAACGATAAACTACTAAATCTAGATACTCTAGATTTAGAGAATTTCGATACCAATAAAATAACTTGCCACAAAATCCCGGTTGATTCAGCAAATATTGATAGAAAAACGCCGCTTTGGAATAAATTTTTAGAAGATATTTTAGTAGACGCCAAAGGTAATTTTGATCCAAAGCTCTATAATCTAGTTCAAGAGATGTTTGGATTTTATCTACTTAATGAACTTGATCCACATGCAGTATTTTTCTTGTACGGAAAAGGAGCAAATGGTAAATCCATATTGATTAAGATTTTAACTAAGCTTATAGGAGAGGATTTTACCTCGTCTATGAGCATTGAAACATTAACTACATCGAAATTTAGCCTTGTACACTTAATTGGAAAGAAATTAAATGTCTGCAATGAAGAAGAGAGTAAATACATCAAGTCAGATAAATTCAAAGCTCTAGTTTCCGGGGATTTAATGGACGCAGAGTATAAATTTGGAGAGAAAATATCATTTTACCCCACTGCAAAATATCTATTTGCAACCAATCAAATCCCCACTTTCAATGGTTTAAATCATGGTCTGAGGCGTAGAATAAAAATATTACCATTCCTGCGAGTGTTGAGCGACGAAGAGCAGGACAATGCAATATTTTCTAAACTTGAAACTGAGCTTGATGGAATACTTGGCTGGGCGCGTGTCGGGGCTAAAAGACTGAGGGCAAATAATTATGTATTTAGCGAATGCACGGCTAGTGCGAAGATGATGACTGAATTTGAAAATGAAATGTCTAGCGCTGTCATGTTTGTGAGAGATCAATATGTAGAAGATGTAAATAGTTTTATAACAAATAAAGAACTTTATAGTGCCTATGGATTATGGTGTGAGAATAATGGAAGAAAGAAAATGAGTAGTAATAATTTTCAAAAAGATATTAGTGGGGTACTTACACTGGATTCTAAGGTACAGTATGTTCCAGAAGAAGGAAAAGCAAGTCGTGGTAGAAATTTAAAAATGTGTTATGAATAAAGAGGCAAGTTTAGAGCTTAAAAAATTTATACTTAGTGATAAGAAAAATTCATATATTTTTAACAAGAAAATGTTGGAAATTGAAGAGTATATTGACGAGAAGAAAAGAGCGATCCATGAAGTAAATGAAGAGATGTTTGCAGACCGGCCCGAAGACAAATGGTTTAGAGAAGTGACACTTGGAATACTTGAAAAGCAATTAGCAAAACTAGAAGCGAGTTACCGGCGATTCAAATATTACAAAGATAAATGCTTGGGGCGTGAAAACAAAAATGAAATAGATATAGCGGTGATCAAGCAGGGAGTAAGAGTAGAATTTCTACTAGGGATCACTGAAAAAAGTTGCAAACTGCAAATGATCAAGTGTCCAATACACAACGAAAAAACTGCATCATTCGCAGTATATAAAAATAACTCATGGTATTGCTTCGGAGAGCATATAGGTGGGGATGTAATAGATCTCTACCAGATGATGAATAAATGTAGCTTTGTTGAAGCAATTACTGAATTAAATAAGATGGTATGAAGTAATATTAATTATTTTAAAACCCCAAACCCCTGACCACTCAGGGTAGTAGGATTAATATATATTTATTTATGTCAGAAGAATGGCAAACCGCGAGTAGCGGTGGTGTTGGTAAATTCGTTCGTTGGAACGAAGAACCAAAAGACGACAAACAAGCTGAGAAGACTGTGTTTGTTGGTCTAAAAATTCAAGGAATCTATAAAGAAAAAGTCGAAAATTTTGGACAAAATAATTCAAATGTCTACAAAATTGAAACTGAAGAACACGGGACACTTGCTGTGTGGGGATTTACTGTGATTGACGACAAAATGACAGAGGTTCCTGTTGGTTCTGAAATCATTCTTGAGTGTCTTGGTGAAGTTCCATCAAAAACTGGTGGGAAGTCTTACTTTGGTTTTAAAGATGTTCAATTTAGACCAGCACCATTTCAAACTGCTAGTACAGAGACAGAAGAAGAATCAATTGAAGATCGAGAATTACCACCAGTATAGTTTTTAGAAACAAACAACCCCTAGCCGGGAGCTGGGGGTTGTTTGTAAGCATATAAAAACAATATGTATTAATTATAACATATGTCAGGAGAATGGCAAACAGCTAAAACAAAAGCAAAACCTATCCGCATAAAATGCCAAGCCAAAGACTGTCCTGATTATTTTATGGGGTTTAGGCCTATGAGGCGCTGTTCGAATTGTCGCAGTCGAAATAAAAAATATAGAGATGACGACT
>CAZFTR010000014.1:0-29713 GCA_964522405.1 uncultured Gammaproteobacteria bacterium
AATCTGGAGCATCATTGAAAGAAGTAATACGAGTAAAAGGCCAACCCCTAAACCAAACACGACCAATAATATTGTTCTCAGGGATAGGACCAAAACGACGAGAATCATAACTTGCATCGCGATTGTCACCCAAAACAAAATATTCATCCGGACCAAGACTAACACTAACCGAACCTTCTGTTCCTTCTTCAAGATAATCCTCATCAACTACAACACCCTTTGGATGTTCTTCATTGTAAACTACCACCTTGTTTCCATGAATTTTAATTCTCTCTCCAGGAAGTCCGACAATTCTCTTGAGATAGTGGTCAGTGTTTACCGGAGACTGAAAAACAACCACTTCTCCACGCTCAGCTCCTCGGAAACGATAAGTAATTTCATCGATAATAAGATAATCTTTTTCATAGAAACTAGGCTCCATTGACTGACCTTTTACATAGAAAGGTTTAAAAAGGAAATATCTAATCAAAACAATAGTAACAGCAGCAAGAACAACAATTTTTATAAGTTCAAGAAAAAACATGCCGATCTTGGCCAGAACTGCATGTTCATGTTGATTTTCTTCTAAGTCTTCAGGTTTTTTCTGAGTCTTTTCAGACATAGTGTGTATAAGTATATATGAAATTTTGGGAAAAATCAAGTTTGGTATTGAAGTGATTTTTACTGATTTTATATATAAATCAAAGGAAGATTTATGCAAATTTAGATAATTTTAATATTTTCTGATTTGGATAGCTGAATATAGCATATTCTAAGTCTGATGTCAATGTGAAAATTTGGATACAAAAAAACGACGTCATTTCCTCCCAACCAATATAATCAAATTAAATCAATTACATTGGCTGGTCGACGTCGTCTTAATGTCGATTTCACCCGATTCCTGCAACTAGCAGGATTCGACGCTTGTCGCTCGGGTGGTGAAGCCAACTACCGAGACACTAGGCTTGATGCCCAAAGCTCTTGACCCCGGGTTTGTTGGGCTTATCCGGCAGATCAGTCCTGGTCCTCCTCGACCAGATCGTTGACGTCGCCCGTGAGGCCGGTGGCGTCGCCGCTGATCTCGCTGACGTTGCCCCAGATCAAGCTGACGTCGCCGCTGATCTCGCTAACGTCGCCGCTGATCTCGCTAACGTCGCCGCTGATCTTGGTGACGTCGCCGCTGATCTTGGTGACGTCGCCGCTGATCCTGGTGACGTCGCCGCTGATCTTGGTGACGTTGCCGCTGATCTTGGTGACGTTGCCGTGAATCCCGCTGACGTTGCCCCAGATCCCGCTGACGTCGCCGCGGATCTTGGTGACATCGCCGCTGATCTCGCAGAAATCGCCATAGACACCGGGGTGCAATCCTGTGATCTTAGACATATCACCAGTCTGCTTCCGCTTAATTCTCTTGAGAGCCAATCTTTCCTCCAGTCCTGAGAAACCGCATCGCACCGCGGTGGTGAGATTCGGATGACAGGACAGGAGGGATAGAGCTTTCTCGCAGTGGCTATAGTAAGCGATGATTAAACTTATCAGGTTATTAGGTTTTTGTCAACTTTCGGAGACTCTGAAAGTTGACTGCTGGTTTTAGACTACTACACTTTCGGTATAGCGATCTAAAGTGCATTTTTTAAAATTTAGATATAAAAAAATCCGCTAGATTTAGCGGATTTGTGGGCTATACTGAACGACGTCGACAACCTTATCGAAGATCAGAGCTGGATTCGAAAGTTAAATCTTAAATCCTTAGAAAATATCATTGATGAATAAACAAAAAGACGACGCTTTCCTCCCAGCTAAAGATCCAAATGTTCATTTAGATACTTAGCTTGGTGCGTCGTCTTTTCTGTACATTGCGTTCAGGTTCGCCCTCCAAGTTGTCCGAGTAGATCGGACAAACCCAGGCAGGACGCCTGAATATAGTTTCCTCTGGCCGAGGACGCCTCCCACTTGTGGAACAGGAGACGCAAGCACGGGTTGGTCCGTGCCGAAGATGAGATGTAAATCAACTCGACGACCGTAGCTTCTCTGTTCAGAAGCCGAGCGACCTGTCCGTGTAGACCGCGATCGGCGCCGTCGCGAAGTTGTGACCGAGTCGTCCGCCGCGACTGTGACATCTCACGAACGTCACTCCCGGCGGCAGGGACCAGCCTTCCTGCTCTGCCCGCGCCCGTGCTTCGTCGCTCGCCGTCCGACCCCCTGAGAGGATTCGGATATGTGGACGAACGATGTGCGGAGTCACTTTCGTAGTAGGACGCGAAGGTCTTCGGGAACCGTCTCCGCGGGTCTGGATCTCACCGCTCGCAACCTGCTTTCTGACGGCAATCTGGTGCAAGACGTGGATCACGATGTACTCGAGCATCACGCACAGTGCACCCTGATCGAAGCCGTGGCGGTTCATGAAGGTCGTCAGCGAAATCTCTGCCTCGAAGGACCGCAACGTCCCGGGAATTCCAAAGAGGTGTGGGATGTCCTTCTCGATCGCCACGTGAATCCCAGTGTCGGGAATCATGTGCCCTTCGGGGTGGAACGAGATGGTACGTACGCCAGCGGCCCACAAGGGGGACACGTGGACCTCGATGTGATCCAGGCCGTCTGACCGAAGCCAGCGTGACGCCGAACTCCGAATCTCAGCGACCATTCGCCGACGTTCCTGTTGGAACCACTCTTGCTCCTTCAAGAACCACCGAAGGACAGCTTCGCCACGCTCCTTCTCGGCCTGCCACCGCGCATCACGCCGCCCTTTCCAGGCTTTGTACTTCTGCGCCTGCGATTGAGTCATCCTGACCACCGGCGGCTTGTTGAGGATGTCTGGCAGCGCTCCCACAAGCGGCCAGTAGTAGTCATCGGGCCGCACTTCAGCCTGGAGGTTCTCGGAGTGATGTGCGGTGATGCAAGCGATGACACCGCGGAACACTCTTTCGACCTCGTCGTTGTCAACGTGGTCAAGCAGCTGGCTAAACCAACCGGACCTGCAGTGCCGCTCGTCCGGAGGAAGTGCTGCGCTCATGCGCATCTCCATCCACGCCACCGTGCCGATCGTCGTCGCGTGGAGCGACTCAACGTTCGGACGGGTCGCAAACGAAAACACCATGTCGCCCATTTGCTCGGTAAGCATGAGGGCGTACTGCATACTCCGTTCGAGCGTCGCGCCTACGTATGTGTAGAACTTGAGCACGACCATCATCAGAGTCCTCTGCTTGTCGATGGTGTCCACGAAGTGTGCGAGTATCGTCTTCCCACCCTTGAGCGGCACTTCAATGCCACACCACGCTTCTGCCTTCAGGATCAGATCATGCTCACCGACCTCAAACAATCGTCGGAACAACTCACGCCAGATCTCATCCGCCGCAGCTTCCAGCCTTGGACCCTTCAATTCCACGAGGCAAGCGACTCGGACCAAGCGTCGGACTCGCTGAATGTCATCTCGCACTGGAGCGAGAATGAAATCAACGATCTTTCTGCGTGATCTTTGTCCTTGCTTTCGACCTCCGAAAGCAAGCTCGTGGACTCGGGTCTCCAGGCTCTTAGCTTTTTTCGCCATTACCTGTATCTCCTATCCCTGGTGAATCCAAACCAGACCTGTTGCTACAGGTATGACTCAGATGACAGAGCAGGAGACACAAAACTCGTTCACATAAATTGTAATAGAACAGAAGACTATACTATATTATTGAATTTTTGTCAATAACTAGCATATTCTGAAAACAAACAGTCTATCTCGAATAGGAACTTAAAAAACTATGTAGGAACTGAACCCCAAAATTCACTAAAACAAGTACAATTTGAAAATTGAAAACTAAACTTCTTCAACCAAAAAACCGCCTATGTTAGGGGTGTTTTGAGTCTGTGAAAAAAATTTTCTGGATTGTGGGCGATCGAGGATTTGAACCTCGGACCTCTACATTATCAGTGTAGCGCTCTAACCAACTGAGCTAATCGCCCTTTTTGCTTAGTTAAAATAAGCAAAAAAATTATACATTTTTTTGACAAAAATGTCAATATCTAAGTTTGATCTTTATCCCCTATTTATTAAAAACTAGAGAATTACACTCTCTCTATCTAAATCTGAATCCAAGTTTGGCAAAATATAAACATCATAATTAAAATCATCAACATAGATCAATTCTCCATCGCCGGCAACTACCGCTTCCATAGGCCTGCAAGCAAAACAACCCTCATCCCTTTTTAAGCAGGTAAACTTCTTTAGCTGGCGAGCCAATTTCATCTTGCGGGCTATTGCCAACACTTTTTGATGAGCCTCTTCCAAATCTGGTAATTCTTTTTCTGTAAGTGTATCATCGCGACCAATATACCAATAACTTGCTTTGTCCACTTTTCTCTTCTGACAATTATGAACCAGAAGATGGTAAATTGGCAATTGTAGAGAATCTTTGTCTTCATTTACTTTTCCGGTTTTGAAATCAATAATATGGACACTATCTGTTTCTGGTAAATATTCGAGCCAATCAATCTTTCCGCATAAAATTATATTCTCCTCTTCTGAAAGCCAGAAATAAGGTAGATCTTGCTGAATCTTTACTGCCAATCTTTTCAGAGGTCCGGGATGATTGTATGCTCGCACTATCATCTCCCTTCCGCGATTTTTGTATTGATTTTCTGTTAACTCATCTAGAAAACCTCCGCGCTTTCCTGAAATCTTTTTCCAGGATTCTTCAAAACGATCCATAAGCGGAGTATCAAATCTCTCATCTTTTGAAAGAACTGAAAGTGACTCAAGTGTATCATGAACTGCCTGACCAAGAGCTAGTGCCGGACTCATCACTTTTACCTTGTGATTTGTTTTGGGGTCCTTGTAAACATGTTTCAAAAAATAAGCTCTCGGGCACTTGAGAAAATCTGAAATGGAGGTATGAGATGTCCAAACTGCTGAATATTTATCTGGTGGCATAGTTATTACATAATACCTTAGTTTTAGAGATTTTCCAAGCTAAAAGATTAACTTATTTTAAACATGCAGAATTTGGTGTATAGTGATAATAAATAGCAACTAACATTTAACAAATAACGAGTGATTGGTGACCGCATCACAGCTATTGCTAGTTGTTAATTGTTAGTTGTTAGTTGTTAATTGCTAATTATTTCATATGAAACAAATTGCTATAGTCCATTATGATGAAATCGGAATAAAGGGCGGAAACCGAGATTTTTTTGAAAAAAAACTGGTTTCAAACATAAAGGAACGCACAACTCAAGCTGATCTCAAAGATAAATTAAAAATTAAAAGAACTTTTGGTAGATTTTTTATTTTACTCAAAAAACTAACAGCTCATGAAAAGGAAAAATTAACTGAAATTTTATCTACCACTTTTGGAATTGCCAATTTTAGTTTTGGAGTAAGTTCTGATCTTGATCTGGAAAAAATTGCCCAAGCTGCTATTGAACAGGCTCACGGAAAAGAATTTGATAATTTCAGAGTTAAAACAACCCGAAGCAATAAAAAATATCCCATGATTTCTCAAGAAATTGATCGGGAAGTTGGTGGACAGGTTCAAGAAGAATTTGGCATAGAGGTAAAACTTAAGAAACCGGATCTTACTATTTTTGTGGAAATATTAGACAAAGAAGCATTTGTCTATGCAGGGAAAATCCAAGGCCCAGGCGGAATGCCAACCGGAGTTGCCGGACGAGCATTGGTTCTCCTTTCTGGCGGAATTGACTCCCCTGTTGCTGCCTGGTATATGGCCAAAAGAGGTTTAAAATTAGATTTTCTGCATTTTCACAGTTATCCTTTTACCACTGAAAGCTCAATTGAAAAAGTAAAAGAATTAGTCAATGATCTTGGAAAATATGATATACAGGGAAAACTACATCTCTGCCCATTTGGAAATCTTCAAAAGAAAATTCTGGCAGAAACTCCGGAAAAATTACGAGTGATTTTGTATCGCAGATTTATGTTTAGAATTGCAGAGAAGCTGGCACACAAGACCAAAGCTCAAGCATTGATAACCGGAGAAGCACTGGGGCAAGTTGCTTCTCAAACAATTGAAAATATCACCAGAACCAATGAAGTCGTGACAATTCCTATTCTTCAACCTCTGATTGGTTTTGATAAAAAAGAAATAATTGAAAAATCAAGAGCAATAGGAGTCTATCAAACTTCTACTTTGCCTCATGATGATTGTTGTACACTATTTGTTCCAAAAAATCCCGCTACCAGAGCAAGAAAAGATGAAGTTGAAAAAGCTGAGGAGATTTTCGATGTTGATGCGTTGATTGCGGAGTGTTTAGGAGAGGTTGAGGTGGTTTAGATTTTAAAACTTATAAATGACTTCGACCTTCGAGACCCTGTTCTCCATTCGTGGATAATAGGGATCGTTTTTTTAAAAAATTTTTATTTTTTAAAATTAAAAAACCCCGCTTTTGCGAGATTTTTTTGTTGCTAAAAAAATTATTCTTGAGTTGTTTCAAATTCACCTTCAGCTTGGTCAGTAGGATTAGTCCACTCGCCATCAAAAGCTTCTTTTATCCTTGTCATTATTTCTGCTTTTGGTCTTCCATCTCCCATTTCATACATATTTCCAAGATGCTGGGCAATATCTACGAGTAAAATCCCCCAAGCAGCCGGATCTTCCCATCTGGGATTTGGAATTACAAATTCATTGTTCTCTTCCTTGCTAACTACTTGTAAAATTAGATCTTCTTCAATTTCTTGATTTTTCTTTTTTCCAAACACAAAACCCAATGTAATTAAATTAGTTAGCAATAATATTACTATGATAATTATTAATTTTTTATTCATGAAAATTATTTTATTCTTTATAATCCCACTGCAGACAAACGCTTATCCACGGTCAGACCTGCATTTTTGGCAAATATTTCAGGGACTTCTAAGTGAAGGGTGTTTTCTACTGGTCGGCCTTGCTGTTTAGTAGTTTTCGGGTCCCATTGCTTGATTAAATCATTTTGAGTCATTTCTTGAGCATTTTCTGTTCCTAGCTCTGCCAAAACTTTTTCACCATTGCGTGGACCTGCCACTACAGCCGAAGCTTTTCTATTAGAAGAATTACAGGTTTGCTGCAAAACATAACTACCATCATCCCCATCAGGAATCCCATTTATGCGACTAGCATAATACTCAGCCGTATATGGATTATCATCTTCCGTTCGACCTGAAACACTAACAGAAACATTCCTTACTGTTGCAGCCTCTGAAAGATCATGTTGCATGGCAGGATCAAGATCTGACTCAGCTACCACAACCCAAGAGACTGTAACTTCTTTAATGTTCTCATGTAATTCTAATTGTATGCTAAAAAACTTTATTTCAAAATGACAAGCAGGAACCTCAACATTTTTCGTATGTAAAACATTGGCATCATATCTTGGTATAGGACTCATACCTGGATAGCCTGATGAAAATGCAATCACAAAATCATCAGCTGGAAATGAAGGAAAAATCTCTTGATTTAATTTGGCTCGCTCTTGCTTTAATTTTTGTACTCTACTTTTATCTGGCGAATCTTTAATATCGTTTATTTCTCGATTAAGCTGACTAATTTTATCCACGATTTTTTGAAACTTTTCTAAACTCAAATCTGCAATATCATGAACATCGAAACCCCGAAGTAGACCCTCAGCTTCAAAACGAGCCGCGTCAACAGTTTCCACAGGCGAACGCAAAACTTCCATTGCTTTATCGTAGGTTTCACGCTGCTCGCGTTCAAGACGCTCTTGCTCTGCTGCACTTGCTGAATCCACTGGACTAGCTTCAGCTTCTCCAGCAGGAATGCCTGCTGTAGCTGCTGCGGCTGCAGCGATAGCAGAACGTTTTAATAATTCTCTTCGATCAAAACCTTTTTTCATACTTAGATTCATAATTAATTTCTTGGTGGACTCAAGAGGATTTGAACCTCTGACCTCTGCAATGTCAATGCAGCGCTCTAACCAACTGAGCTATGAGTCCGTAATGTTAATTGACAGTTTACAGTTGACAGTTTGATACCATTTTCAATATCTGTAAACTACCGACTGCAAACTGTCAACTAACAAAATTTATTCATCTGCCAATTTCCCGCCAATCATCTCAGCAATCAATTTCAATTTTTCTTTTAATTTTTCTTTTGTTGTTGCTTCCAGATTTAATCTAAGAACCGGATCATTGGCTGATGGACGAACATTGAATTTCCAATCCGGGTAAATTACCGAAAGTCCGTCCATTTTGTCAAGCTCTGCATCTGCAAACCTCTCTTCAAATTTTGCATAAATTCCTGGAACATCATCCACTTGATAGTTTATTTCTCCTGAAACATGATATTCACCAAGATCACTAATTATTTCTGATAGCGACTTTCCTTCTTTTGAAATTATCTCCAACAAAATCAATGCTGGGATAAAACCATTATCCATAAAACCATTATCAGCAAAATAATAATGTCCACTAATCTCTCCGCCAAATACTGAATCTGTTTCCCGCATTTTAGCCTTGATATAAGTATGTCCAACTCTTTCAGGATATGCTACTCCATCCATTTTCTCTATCCAATCTTTTACTGCATCTGATGAACGAATATCATAAACTATTCCTGCGCCCTTTTTTCTCTTTAAAAAATGCACAGCTAGAAGCGCGGTTATAAAATCTCCATTTACAAAATCTCCATTCTCATCAATAAAATAACAACGATCACAATCAGCATCCCAAGCAATCCCCAAATCTGCCCCGACTTCTTTTACTTTGGCAATTATATCTACTCGATTTTTGGGAATTATAGGATTTGCATCATGATTGGGAAAATTTCCATCCGGCTCAAAAAACATTTCTGTAGTATCCAGATCAATTCCTTTGAAAACTTTTTCTGCAACTACTCCACCCATGCCATTTCCGGCATCCATTACCACTTTTAATTTTTTTATAGATGTAACATTTGCAAAACTGTGTACAAATTCAGTATAACCATCCCAAACATCTATCTCTTGATAGCTTCCTTTTTCTGCTGTTGGCTCTTCCAGGTTATTGGCAAACTCTTCTATTTGCTCCATACCCAAACCTTTTCCAATTGGCTTTGGTTTTCTGCATTTTCTGCCCAATCTCAACATTTTCATACCATTAAATTGTTTGGGCATGTGGGAGGCTGTAATCATAATTCCCCCGTCGTGATTTCCTTGTACTAACACATAATAAATCACATCTGTTGAAATCATGCCCGCGTCTTCAACATCTACCCCACTATCAACCAAACCATCAATTGTAGCTTTTTTGAGTACTGGAGAAGAATCTCGCATATCTGAACCTATAACCACTTTTTTGGCTCCTGTATATTTTGCGTATGCTCGAGCAATTTTGTAGGCTGCTTCTTGAGTTAATTCTGTACCTGATTCCCCTCTTATATCGTAATTTCTAAAAATTGATGAATTTATAGCCATATTTAATTGATTTTTAATGAAAAATTGTGTAAAATTAGTATATATCATTGATTGAAACTAATCAATATTGTTTAGGGCATTCGGATTTACGGATAATACTGATAATTCGGATATTTAAATATAAAATGATTTTGGAGGGATTATGGCAAAAAAACTTATTTATGAATTGGATACTTACATCTTAAGAGGTATTCTATTTAAAATACATAACAATCTCGGACGCTTTAGAAGTGAAAGACAATATGCTGATGCTTTTGAACAAACACTAAAAGAAAAAAGTATTCAATACGAACGAGAAAAGATATTAAACAAAAGTTTTCCAGGAGAAAAAGCAAATAGATGCAGAATTGACTTTTTAATAAAAGAAAAGATAATAATTGAACTAAAAGTAAAACCAAGAATTCTAAATTCTGATTATAGCCAATGTCAAAGATACTTATGTTCTCTAAATCTCAATCTTTGTTTACTCGTCAACTTTAGACCTAGATACTTAGCGGTTAGACGCATATTAAACTACAGAAAGTATAATAAAGAAAAAATAATTTATCCGGATAATCAGGATTATCCGTAAATCCGAATACCCCATATATGAATCCTCAAAAAATGATAGACAACTTCTCCACTCATCTGAAAAACACTATTGCTAGATCAATTTCTCTTTCATTTTAGCCTTGATATAAGTATGTCCAACTCTTTCAGGATATGCTACTCCATCCATTTTCTCTATCCAATCTTTTACTGCATCTGATGAACGAATATCATAAACTATTCCTGCGCCCTTTTTTCTCTTTAAAAAATGCACAGCTAGAAGCGCGGTTATAAAATCTCCATTTACAAAATCTCCATTCTCATCAATAAAATAACAACGATCACAATCAGCATCCCAAGCAATCCCCAAATCTGCCCCGACTTCTTTTACTTTGGCAATTATATCTACTCGATTTTTGGGAATTATAGGATTTGCATCATGATTGGGAAAATTTCCATCCGGCTCAAAAAACATTTCTGTAGTATCCAGATCAATTCCTTTGAAAACTTTTTCTGCAACTACTCCACCCATGCCATTTCCGGCATCCATTACCACTTTTAATTTTTTTATAGATGTAACATTTGCAAAACTGTGTACAAATTCAGTATAACCATCCCAAACATCTATCTCTTGATAGCTTCCTTTTTCTGCTGTTGGCTCTTCCAGGTTATTGGCAAACTCTTCTATTTGCTCCATACCCAAACCTTTTCCAATTGGCTTTGGTTTTCTGCATTTTCTGCCCAATCTCAACATTTTCATACCATTAAATTGTTTGGGCATGTGGGAGGCTGTAATCATAATTCCCCCGTCGTGATTTCCTTGTACTAACACATAATAAATCACATCTGTTGAAATCATGCCCGCGTCTTCAACATCTACCCCACTATCAACCAAACCATCAATTGTAGCTTTTTTGAGTACTGGAGAAGAATCTCGCATATCTGAACCTATAACCACTTTTTTGGCTCCTGTATATTTTGCGTATGCTCGAGCAATTTTGTAGGCTGCTTCTTGAGTTAATTCTGTACCTGATTCCCCTCTTATATCGTAATTTCTAAAAATTGATGAATTTATAGCCATATTTAATTGATTTTTAATGAAAAATTGTGTAAAATTAGTATATATCATTGATTGAAACTAATCAATATTGTTTAGGGCATTCGGATTTACGGATAATACTGATAATTCGGATATTTAAATATAAAATGATTTTGGAGGGATTATGGCAAAAAAACTTATTTATGAATTGGATACTTACATCTTAAGAGGTATTCTATTTAAAATACATAACAATCTCGGACGCTTTAGAAGTGAAAGACAATATGCTGATGCTTTTGAACAAACACTAAAAGAAAAAAGTATTCAATACGAACGAGAAAAGATATTAAACAAAAGTTTTCCAGGAGAAAAAGCAAATAGATGCAGAATTGACTTTTTAATAAAAGAAAAGATAATAATTGAACTAAAAGTAAAACCAAGAATTCTAAATTCTGATTATAGCCAATGTCAAAGATACTTATGTTCTCTAAATCTCAATCTTTGTTTACTCGTCAACTTTAGACCTAGATACTTAGCGGTTAGACGCATATTAAACTACAGAAAGTATAATAAAGAAAAAATAATTTATCCGGATAATCAGGATTATCCGTAAATCCGAATACCCCATATATGAATCCTCAAAAAATGATAGACAACTTCTCCACTCATCTGAAAAACACTATTGCTAGATCAATTTCTCTTTCATCTTATCTTGAATCCAAAAATGTCCAACCAATCCATCTACTTGCTTCACTTGCTGCTGAAGAAGGATCTGTTGCTGCTGAAATACTTAAAAAACTTAAAATGACTCACAAGAGTCTTCTCAAATATATTTCCGGCTCTGAACATATTAACCTCAAAAATCAAAAATCTATTACTGATTCTGATCTTTTGCCAGAGCTTAGCAACGGTTCGAGAACTGTTCTCGAAAAAGCACTTCTTCTTGCTTATGATCGATCTCATAATTACATTGGAACTGAACATCTACTCTATGGTCTTATAACTAGTGGCAACAAAAAAATTCGTGAATGTTTTGTGGCTCATAAAATTGAGTATAAAACCATTGAAACTCATGTTGAAAGCCTGCTGGAGAACACTAGCAAATTCAGCTCAATGGATGAAATTTCAGCGACTATCGATGAAATGCAAGAACTTGGAGAGATGCCACCAGCCATGCCACAAATGCCACCAAGTCAAATGCACAGACCTGCTGGGAGCCAACACCAGAATGCTCTTGATCATTTTACTGTTAACCTAACAGACAAAAAACTTCAAAAAACTATTGATCCTGTTGTTGGGCGTGAATCTGAAATTGATAGAATTATCAATATTCTCGGTAGGCGCACCAAAAATAATCCTATATTGGTTGGCGAACCAGGCGTTGGAAAAACTGCCATTATTGAAGGTCTGGCAAAAAGAATTTCTACTGGTGACATACCTGATACTCTCAAACGCAAAAAAGTTCTTGCTCTTGATCTTACTCTTCTTATATCTGGAACTATTTATCGCGGTGAATTTGAAGCCAGACTCAAACAAATTATCGATGAAGTAAAAGGACGAGATGATTGCATTTTATTTATTGACGAACTTCACAATATTATCGGTGCCGGGTCAAACCAAGGAACACTTGATGCGGCTAATATTCTCAAACCTGCGCTGGCCCGCGGACAACTTCGCTGTGTTGGAGCAACAACACTTGATGAATACAAAAAATATATTGCCTCAGACCCAGCACTTGAGCGACGTTTTGAAACAGTTCAAATAGATGAGCCAAGCACTACTGAAACTATTCAAATTCTCCAAGGCGTCAAAAAATATTATGAAAATTTTCATCATGTTTCAATCTCAGCTCAAGCCATCAAAAAAGCTGTAGAACTTAGCAATAAATATATTCATGACACTTATCAACCAGACAAAAGCCTGGACTTGATCGATGAGGCCTCTTCTGCTGTTCACGGAAAACAAAAATTCAGTGCTTCCAAAGAAAAATTTGAAAATCTAAAAGAAGAAATCTTAGATTTACAAAGTGAAAAAGAAAATGCCATTGATGATGAGCGACTTCAAGAAGCGCTAAATATCAAGGAAAAAATTGAAAAACTCGATAAAAAACTAAAAATTCTTGAAAAACAACTCAAAAAACAAAAAGCTCCAACAAAACTAAAAGTAAAGGAAAAAGATATTGCTCAAGCTCTAGGATCAAAACTGGATATTGAACTGGATATTCTACTAAGCAATGATTGGGAAAATCTGCAAACCCTGGAACGCAGAATTAAAAAACATATTATTGGCCAAGACAAAGCTGTTAAAAAAGTTGTTCAAAATCTCCAAAAAGCTCATATTGGAGTTGGCAGAAAAAATAAACCCTTTGCTTCTTTTATGTTTGTCGGACCTAGCGGAGTTGGAAAAACTGAACTTGCCAAAACTCTGGCACGCGAACTGTATCATGACAATAAATCCCTGATTAAACTGGATATGAGTGAATTTTCAGAAGCTCATAGTGTTTCCAAAATCCTAGGAGCTCCGGCAGGATATGTGGGCCACAAAGAGCGCAATAAATTTCTGGAACAGGTCAAAAACCGACCTTATTCTGTAATTCTCTTTGATGAAATTGACAAAGCACATGCAGATGTTCGCAAACTTCTTCTTTCTATTCTTGACGAAGGAGAATTAACTGATAGTGACGGCAAAAAAATACACTTCAACCATAGTGTGGTTATACTTACCACCAACTCAGGAGCTGAAATATTCAAATCTGCCGGAATTGGTTTTGGAAATCAAGAAATTAACAAAAATGGAAAAACTGAAATAGAAAATCAAATCATTTCAACTATCAAACAAGACTTGGGCAGTTCAATCTTGAGCCGAATAAATACTGTTTGTCTCTTCTATCCTCTTTCCAAAGAAAACCTCGCCAAAATTGCCAAACAATACTTCTCTGAAATCAACAAACAACTAACAAAATCAAAAAATATTTCTATTGCAGCTGACAAAAAAGCCATTGAATCGATTATTGAACTTGGATATAGTCAGGATCTTGGAGCCAGAAATTTAGAATCAGCTGTTCATGATGTCCTAAATGAACTTATAGTAGATATTTTATCTGAGACCCGAGAAACAAAACAGAAATTCAAATTAACCAAACAAAAAAATCTTTTTAAACTTGTTTAAGATTATGGTGGATACTGAAAAAGAAAAACAATGGGCTGAAAACCTAAGAAAAGCTCGCAAACAAACCATGCTTGGCAATGATGCCAAGAGCACTAGAAAAAACCAAATCGAAGAAGAATTGGTCTATTTTCGCAATAAATTAAAAAAGGCCATTGATTCAAAGGACATAATCCAAGCTGAAAAAACTATTGAAAAATTAATTTTACTTCGAGCTGAACAATTGGCTATGGAATTTTTGGATTACAGAGAAGAGAATAGTATTTTACCGGATCAGATTATTGAAAAAGGAAGACAAAACTTTTTTAGAGATTGTAAAAAACTGGTTTTATCTGTTAAAACCCTAATTGTCTGATATGGCTCTACCCGCTTTAAAACTTGATGACGGCAGATCAATTGATGATTATATTCGAGGTGCTTTTGAACAAAAAAGTAGTACTGTTATTCCTATTAGTTCACATCCAAAATTTGATATAGGAATTGGAGAAGAAGCTGAAGGTTTAGAAATGGAAAAATCAGGAATTGATATTCCGGAAGAAGGAGTGAAGGGAGAAGTTGCTGACAATGTAGTTGATCTATTTGGAAAAAATGATGTGATGGATCTTCCCCAAGAAGTAGCTAAACCAGGCGCCAAAGCTAAACCGCAAGAAAAAATTGAAAAAGAATTATCTGAAACAGATAAAATGCGCCAAGCTACAGAGGAAAAAGCAGCGCCAACAGGCGAGCAGAAAAAACCTGAGTCAGCAGCCGAAGAAGCACTTAAACCTGAAGGAGCAGCTGAGCCGGCAGCTGAGATTGGAGAGGCAGCCGAAGCTGCAGAAGCAGAAAAAGAACCAGAACTCAGATCAGAAGAACTTGAAAAACCAGAAGGAGAAGCTGGTATTGCTCCAGAAGGAGAAGAACCAGAAGGAGAAGTACCTGAGTCGAGAAAAGCAGGACAAAAGGCTGTAGACAAAAAAGCTGGTAAAGCTGGAAAGCCTAAACCAGCAGAAACTGCAGAAGATCAACCGGAGGCTGAAAAAGAAGCAGATAGAAAAAAAAGAAAAGCTTCAGAAGAAGCTCCCCAAAAAGGAAGTAAGCCTACTGGGAAAAAGGAACAGGCAGGCGGAGAAAAGCCAAAGGGAGAAGAAGAAAAACCAGGAGAAAAAGATGGAGCAGGCGGAGGCGAAGATGAAGAAGCAAAAGATGAAGAGGAAGGAGATGCAGAAGCAAAGGAAGATAAAATAGAAAAACCAAAAGGACGCGCCGGATCATGGGGAGACGATGAATGGGCCCAAGAAGCAGACAGGCTTGCAAAAGAAGAGGACGCTCCAGCAGGTGAAGAAGGTGAAACAGCACCGGGAGAAGGTGGCGAAGCAGGTGCTGAGGAAAGGCCAGAAGGAGAAACGGCACCAGGAGAAGGTGGCGAAGCTGCAGGAGAAGGAGAAGCAGCGCCGGGTGAAGGTGGCGAAGCTGCAGGAGAAGGAGAAGCAGCGCCGGGTGAAGGTGGCGAAGCTGCAGGAGAAGGAGAAGCAGCGCCGGGTGAAGATCAAAAAGCTCAAACCCCCGAAGAACAGCAACAAGCGCCAAAAGGCTCATCAAGATATTGGGGAGACAAGCAATGGGAGCAAGAAGCAGACAGACTTAAACAGCAAGAGGGGCAGCCAGGGGCAAAACCAAAAGAAGAAGGAGAAGAGGCAGACAAAGAAAAAGGAGGAGAAGTAGGAAAAACTCCACAAGAAGAAGAGGCGGAAAAGAAAATGGAAGATAATAAAAGAAAAAAAAATAAAATCGCTAAAGAAAAAGAAAAGTCAGAAGATGAAATCAAACCACTTGAGTACCAGAAAAAAATATATCGTGTATCTGAAGCATTTCTAATATTATTGCTTTTTATAGTATTTCTAATGTTGATCGCCAGTGTATTGACTATTGTATTTCTTTTTACACCAGTACCAGAGATGCTCATGACTGCAGGAGCTAGAATAATGTCAATAATGAGAGAAATAGAAGAAAAAATTGCAGAACTCGAAGAACAAATGAAAGAACCTAAGGAAAAAATTAAGAAAAAAGAAGATGACATCAAAGAAATAGAAAAAGACGACAAGAAACAAGCAAATGAAAGAAGAGCCGCCAGAGAAGATGCCAGGAAAAATCAGTGAAAATAGTGTATAATACTAAATACATTATCTAATAACCAATAATATGGATAAAAAAAGACTGATATTTGCAATCTTATTTATAATTGTCAGCATTTTAATTGCTTACGCTCTTTATAAAGTTTTCTTTGAAAGAGAGGTATCCCCTTTTCCTCCTGGGGAATTACCTGTTGAAACAATACCTGGTCAATTTCCAGACATCACTGAAGGAAGACCCGGCATTATCACAGTGGATCCAGGAGAACTCCCTATCAGCGAAACAATTCCCGGACTTCAAGTAACACCAACCTTACCAACCGAAAGAGTTCCGGAAATTACTCAAACCATTGAACCGAATCGTTTCAAAAAAGCCGTAGATATAAATATAAAAAGTCCTGGTATTGGAAAAACTACCGGAGCAAGATTCTACAATGACGAAGATGGTAGATTTTATAAATTAAATGCAGATGGAACCATATCACCTCTTAGTGATAATATTTTCTACAACATTAGACAGGCAACTTGGTCTCCAACAGTAGATGAAGCCATAATTGAATATCCTGATGGCGCAAATATTTATTATAATTTTGAATCAGAACGACAAGCCACCCTTCCAAAACACTGGGAAGATTTTTCCTTTGCTCCAAGCGGTGGAAAAGTTGTATCAAAAAGTATTGGAATTTCTCCTGACAACAGATGGCTAATCTCATCAAACCCAGACGGATCTCAAATCAATCTGATCGAACCTATGGGAGAAAATCAGGATAAGGTAATCACAGACTGGTCCCCTAACCAACAAGTTATTGCCCTCGCTAGAACCGGCGCATCTCTTGGAGTTGATAGGCAAGAGATTTTACTTGTAGGACAGAACAAAGAAAACTTTAAATCTCTGAAAGTTGAAGGACGTGGACTTGAAACCAAATGGTCTCCAGAAGGCAAGAAATTACTCCATAGTGTTTACAGTGCCAGAAGTGATTTCAAACCAGAGCTTTGGATAGTTAATGCTGAAGGTGACAATATTGGAACAAACAGAAAACCTTTGGGAGTTGAAACTTGGGCCAGCAAATGTGCCATGGCAGATGAGAGATATGTTTACTGCGGTGTTCCTCAGGAACTTGAAACTGGGGTTGCTTTTGCACCTGAACTTGCTGACACTACTAGAGACATTTTGTATAAGATTGATATTCAAACCGGACTTAAAACCATAATCCCTCTCGAAGGATTCAATGTTATCGATGAAATATTTGTTAGCCCAGACAAGGAAACTATTTATTTTACTAACAAACTTCTCTCTGGCCTTTTTCAAGTTGATCTCTAAATAATTTATTTAACAGGATTATGTTAAAAACAAAACACCTTTTATTTATCTTCATTCCGGCAATTTTTCTGGTAGTTTTGGGATTATTTATTAGAGTTATCCAGTATAATCCATTAGTTCCAGATGAACTGTCTGAAGACCAGGATCAACTAGAAATCACCAGTGTACCTATATTTCCGGATGATCCGATTATTGGAGACAAAAAAGCCGGGATCACTCTAGTTGCTTTTGAAGATTTTGGCTGCCCTCTGTGTAAAGATCAAAATGAGATTTTTAACCAAATCTTGAGTAAATATCCAAAAAGAATTAAAATTATCTGGAAGGGACTGGCAGTAACTCAGTTTCCTGTTTCAACAGAACTTGCTCAGAAATATGGATATTGTGCCAACGAGCAGAGAAAATTTACTGATTTCAAGGAATTAGCTTTTGTAAATAACACCAATTTAACACCAGAAATTCTTGAAATTATTAGCTCAGAAATTAAATTGAACCAAAAAAAGCTTCAATCATGTCTTGAGTCAGAAGAAGCTAACCTTTACATTGAGCAGGTAAAACAAGTAGCAGGACTTTTAAATGTCCAGGCAGTTCCAACAGTTTTTATTGAAGGAAAACAAGTTAATATTCCAAATACAGCTCAAGAATTAGAATTAATTTTGAACCTTTCAGAATAATTATGAGTATTACAAAAAAAATATTTGTCTTTGGCTTGATTGCTTTTTTTTGCTTGGTAAACATCACTCCGGTAATCGCAGAAAAAAAACCAGGAGATTATGGTGATGAATGTTTTAATTGGATTGTTGGTGATGATTGTGAATCATCTGGTTGTGAAGAAGCAGAATATCAAGATGGAACAGACACTGGTCACTATTTTTGTGACTGTGGAAATGCAGCATTTTTTGGATCAATAGATGATTCATATTGCGCCAAAAAATTTGGCAGCTCTCAATACCCAAATGAATCATGGGAATGTAAAGACGGCGTAGCAACTTCTTATGATCTGGATTATTGTCTTGGGAGCAACCAAGGTGCTTTTTATCCTGATGTAGCAGAAAAAATAAAAGCAATTGACCCAGAAAAATTTAATCAAACCCAAATATCAGAAACAGGCACACTTTTAAATGAACTTGATCGAGCTAGAAAAGAAACACCGCTAACCAAAGATGAAATAGCAGCATTACTCAAAAAACCATCAGTTAAAATTGCAATACCCGGACTTAATTTCTCTGATCTCGATATAAGTGGAAAACTTTCTGCTGAACCCGGAACAACTCAATCATCTTTCTTATATGTGCCTTTTCTGGGTGAATATGTGTCTACAATTTACAATTATTCCATGATTGTTGTTGGGGTTATTGCCGTTGTGATATTTATTATTGCCGGGATTCGTTGGATACTTACAGGAAGCGGGGAACACAAAGCAGCAATTTTAAAAAGTATGAAAGGCGCAATGATAGGTATTTTGCTTTTAGCTGGATCTTACACAATTCTCTATGCTCTAAATCCGGCTCTGGTAAAATTTGAAAGCTTGAAAGTTCTGTTTGTTCGGGAACTACCCATGCAAGAAAATCAAGAAGCAGATAATTCCAATCTTGTATCAGCAAATTTCATATCAGGTCCCGGACAAAAAATACTGGATTGTAATGCAGAAGTAACTTATGAAAAAGATATTGGCAGATGTCACATAGTTGCAGAAGACAATTTTCCAACAGGTTGGGATTTAAGTAAATTTTCTGACGGTAGAAAATCAGGAAAAATAAACATTGGACAATGTCTGATTAAAAAATTCTTACCCGGCCTTGAAACTGATGGTATATCAGCTTTTGCCAAAACCAGAAAATATATGAAAGATTTTGCTGGAATTGGTTCAGTTACAGTAAATAAGCTGGCCTATGATAAGTTTCATGCCATAAGCGAAGAGATAAAAGCATTAAAAGGATCAGACCCTGTTGTAGATAAATGGCTGGAATATGCCTATACTGCCGGAGCATTTGTTTCAACAAAAGGCACAGGCTCAACCTATAAGCAATGTAATCAACCCGGAAAAGAAACTTGGGTAGTTGTTAACTCTACAGAAACAAAAATGTGGAGAAGCCCAACAACAATTCTAAAAAATATTTGTGGAAACCACAGCGACGCAGTTTATGGAAGTAGCATGCACGGACTAGGCCTAGCAATAGATGTTGCCACAGTTGTAAATTGGGATTTACGCCCTGTTTGTCGTGGAGGAAAAACTCACAAGCATTGTGATGGCAAAAAACCAAAAACAATGCATACTGATATACCAAAGAAAATTGTTGATGTATTTTATAAGCATGGCTTTTCTTGGCTTGGGGCAACAGCTCAAGTTGATGCTATGCATTTTCAATACTTTGGCAATGAATGTTTTCTAGATATAGCAGGCGGAGCAAAAATGGAGACAAAATATAAAAAATATCCACCCGGTACAGGATGTTGCGCTGTTGTTAAAAATGAAACAAAAGAACTTTGGAGAAAAAATTGGTCTGGAAAAGGAACAACTCAAATACCAACTTATGAAGAGTGTATGAACTTAGGCGGAGCAAAAGAAACAAATTATACAGAATGTCTTGATAAAGTTCCAGAAGGTCTATGGGTCAAGAAATGCTACAAATGTGATTCTTGATCTTGACTTACTTCTATTAACAAGTAAAATACACTCATTAATGAGTGTATTTTTTAATTTATTTAACTACGCATCCGAATAATCAGAATCATCCGTAAATCCGAATACCTCAAGCCAGTTTCATCAAAGCGATGATGATCTATTTTCATCATACTTGACATATGAATATTTTTTAAATATCTATGAAAACTAAAAAATTATTCTATTGCTCTAATTGTGACGCCCAATATCAGAAATGGATTGGGCGCTGTCTTGAATGTGGAAAATGGTCAAGTATAGAGCAAAAAAAAATCAATAAAAAAACAATAGAAGAAGATATTGCAGAAGCTGGAGAAACCTATTCTCTTGATCAGATAAAAGGTCAAAATATCAGCAGAAACCAGACCGGAATATCAGAATTGGATCGGGTTCTTGGTGGTGGAATTGTTCCTGGAAGCTTAATCTTACTTGGTGGTGAACCTGGAATTGGGAAATCTACTCTTTCTATTCAGATAGCAGCCTCTGTCAAAAATACTCTTTATGTTTCTGGGGAAGAATCAGTAGGTCAAATTAAACTGAGAGCTGACAGAATCCTTGGAAACCAAACTAATACCACTAAGCTAAGTAATCAAACTCAGATAGAAACTATTGCAGCAACTATCAAAAAAGAAAAACCTGAATTTGTAGTGATTGACTCAATTCAAACTGTTCACTCAGAAGAAGTTGCCGGAGAATCAGGAAGCCCAAACCAAATCAGAGCTTGCACTGCCAAACTAATGGAAATTGCCAAAAAAACCAATACCAGCGTTTGTATAATCGGCCATGTGACCAAGGATGGAAGTGTTGCCGGACCGAAAACTCTAGAACATCTGGTTGATACTGTCCTCTACCTTGAAGGTGACAGACATCATGGCTTTAGAATTCTCAGAACTGTAAAAAATCGTTTTGGTGCAACTGATGAAGTTGGTATTTTTGATATGAAAGAAAATGGATTGGTTCCGGTTAGCAATCCTTCAGAATTGTTTCTCTCAGAAAGAACAGAGAATATTCCCGGTTCAGTAGTCACCTGCCTGATGGAAGGTACTCGCCCACTGTTGGTAGAAATCCAAGCTCTGGTAAATAAAACCAGTTTTGGTTATCCGGTTCGCAAGGCCAGTGGTTTTGATCTTAATAGACTTCATGTACTCGTGGCAGTTCTCGAGAAACGCGCTGGGCTTGGTCTTTCTCAATATGACATTCATCTCAATGTTGTTAGCGGCATGAAAGCAAATGAACCAGCAGCAGATCTGGCAGTTTGTCTGGCAATTGCTAGCTCTTTCAAGGATAAAGCTCTTGGAAAAGACTTGGTGGTTTTTGGTGAAGTTGGACTTGGCGGTGAAGTGAGGAGTGTTTTACAAAGTGAAAAAAGAATAAGAGAGGCTGGACAGCTTGGAATGAAGCGAGTTATTACTGCGAGTAACAAAAGCCTAAAGCAAACAGCCGGTCTTCAGATTATACCTGTAAAAAATATTAGTGAGTTGGTGAGGTATAGTTAATGTGATAAGAGACAAAATACTTGGAATAAAATACAAGATAGACGATGAATTAGTCTAATGTCTTGCTAAGTAAGATTGTATTTTATTCCGTGTATCTTATATCCTGTATCAAAGCCTATTTTAAAAAAACAAAAAATCCGCTTTTAGCGGTTTTTTAAAAGTTATTTTTTCAAACTACTTAAGTGTGGGGAGTCCTGCGCGCGCGTCTGTCCTGTTCCCCACGGAAGGTGTTCTTGGGGGGTGTTCTGGGGAGAACTTCAGGATTTTGCCGGACCCGGCCGACGGGTCATACGGCGCGGCGCGCAGGAACTTGTATCAGGACGGGGACGGTGCTGAACTGACGATCAGCTGGTGCTGCGGATGCCCCGCGGGTTGGGACGCGAGGTGCGACCGCGGTGGCCGCGAGTGACGATCATGGGCGACCGCGCCAGCCTGGCGTAGTCGGCCTGGGACCTGGCCAGGGCGGCCCTGGTCTCCGGGGTCATGGTGCGCTGACGAGCAGCGTCCCGTTGCAACATCGCGCGGGTGGCCAGTTCGGAGATCTGGTTCATTTACGGGTCCTTATCTGAAACCTACACTCCTCATCACCCTCCGACAGGTAATAAATCATGCGGTTTCTGTCCTTGGTTATGAGAAAAAGTATAGCATAAAACCACAAAAAAGTCAAGTAGTTAACTTGGCTTTGTTTATAAAAAACTTAATTTTTTTATCTTATTTTAGCAAAGTTTTTAATTTGACAGATTAACTGTCATCAAAAATACGGGTTACTTCATATCCTCTATTTAACATTCTATCTTCAAAATCTTCTCGATCATAGTCTTCAATCAAGCGAGTATTAAAATGATGTCTTTCACCTTTAGCAATGCTGACCACCACACAATCATCCTTGGTTATGCAAGAGCTGTGTAAACCAACTCTGGCCTTTTCATTACCTCTTGTCAATATGTCAACAGCATTCATTATCCCGGTAAATAATTTTTCACGTGTAGTTGGCGAACCGGCAAATTTATTATTCTCACCTTCATCTGCTAGTTGTTCAATAATTTGCTGATCAACCTGGTCTATAGAACCTTCCACCATAACAGCTTTTCCATTCTCTTCTCCGACCAATTTTGGATCACTAAAAACAGACTCAGCATCTCCATGAGCCATAAAACCTTCATCTGCTAATTTTGCTTCCCACTCAGCTTGTAATCTTCTTTTTTCTTCAGGACTAACTGGCATACCTTGATAAAATTATTTGACATCCATGAGATCATGCGCTCCACTCTCACGAATTCCTGATCCGGTGATACGCACAAACTGACAATTTTCTTTTAACTCTTCTATGGTCCTGGAATTTGTATAGCTCATTCCTGATCTTACTCCACCAACTAACTGCCCTAGAACTTCACGCAAATATCCTTTGTAGGGCACTACTGCTTCTACCCCCTCTGGTGTAACTTCTGTAAGGTCTTTTTTCTCTTGTCCTACTTTTTTTCTGCGCTGAGCTATAGCAAAACTGGCACTTCCTCGACAAACTTTAAATTTCTTACCACCCCTGTTCATAATAACTCCCGGACTTTCATGAGTCCCGGCGAGAATTCCACCAAGCATTACAGTATCTGCTCCTGCTCCAATTGCTTTTACTATATCTCCAGATTTCTGAATTCCCCCATCTGCTATTACCGGAACTCCGTACTGCTTAGCAACACTCGCAACATTCATAACTGCTGAGAGCTGTGGTACTCCGCAGCCTGTTACAATTCTCGTTACACAAATTGTTCCCGGACCTACCCCGACCTTGAGAGCATCTACCCCTGCTTCACAAAGATCTTTGGCAGCTTGCGCTGTAGCTATATTTCCTGCTATTAGCTCGACACCCGGACAAGCTTTTCTGATTTCTCTAACTGCATTGAACATTAATTCTGAGTGTCCATGGGCAATATCTATGACCAACACATCCACCCCGGCATTTACCAGCGCCTTGGCGCGATCTATATAATCCCCTTTTACTCCAACTGAAGCTCCAACTATTAATTGTCCCTTCTGATCTATATTTGCATTTGGATAATCTATTCTATGTCTTATATCATCACTTATAATCAAACCACAAACTCCATTTTCTGCGTCTACCAGTGGTAGTTTTTCTATTTTATGTTCTTTGAATATTGCTTGTGCTTGTTCAAATGTTGTTTGCGGATCTCCCACTATTAATTTTTCTCTTGGGGTCATGATCTCACTTACTTTTTGGTCATCACTCTCTGCAAAAAGTATATCTCTACTTGAAAGTATTCCTCGCAGTCGATGATCTCCATTTGCCACTAGAATTCCACTTACTCCGCATTCTGCTATAAATTCCTTGGCTTGTCTTATTGTCTTGTCTGGCTCGATCACATATGGTTCTTCTATTACAAAATTCTGTGCTCTTTTTACTCTTCGCACTTCTTCGGCATTTTCCTCTACAGTCATGAACCTGTGAATAATTCCAATTCCTCCGAGTCGTGCCAGAGTTATGGCCATTTCTGACTCTGTTACTGTGTCCATATTGGAACTCACGATTGGTATATTGATATTGATTTTTTTAGTTAGCCTGGTCTCGGTGCTGGCTTCTGATCTTGAATTTAAACTTGATCTCCTTGGTACTATTAGTACATCCCCGTAGGTTAGTGCCACTGGAATTTGCATATTTTTGAGTTTTTAAGTGTTTAAACCAAGAGAATTATATCAGAGTGAGTTTGGATGTGGCAAGCGAGTATTAGTTAACAGTTTACAGGTGACAGATAAATAATTGTTAACTGTAAACTGTTATCTATTAACTGATATTTACTCCAGATGCACCCGTGTTTCCCAAGCCTTAACTTTTTCTTTTAAATTTGAATACTTTTTAAAATCTATTCCGCGTGCTATTTCTCTTGCTTTTTTTATTATTTCTGCATCATGCATGGTTGCGATTTTTAGATTCATCATTCCGCTTTGTGAGGTTCCATATACTTCTCCTGGTCCACGAACTTGCAAGTCATATTCTGCCAAATCAAATCCATCATGAATTTTTTCAAAATAATTTAATCGTTCTCGAGCTTTTTCTGAATCACTATCAGAGAATACAAAACAATATGATTGATGAGAGCTTCTTCCAACTCTTCCACGAAATTGATGAAGTTGCGCCAATCCAAAATTTTCTGCGCCCTCAATCATCATGACGCTGGCATTGGGAATATCCACTCCAACTTCCACTACTGAAGTAGAAACTAATATATCTGTTTTTCCTTCTGAAAAACCTTTCATAATTTCTTCTTTTTCCTTTGATTTCATTTTTCCATGTAAATATTCAATTTTAAATTCCGGAAAAATCTTATCAGATAATTTCTTGTATTCTGCAAGTACTGATGCTTTTTCACTATTTTCGTTTTCTATCAAAAGACAAATTACAAAAACCTGTCTCCCCTCGCCTACTTGATCTTTTATAAAGTCATAGGCAAGCGCTCTTTTATGAGGATCTGCAAAACGGGTTTTTATTTTCTTTCTTCCTTGAGGCATTTCTCGAATTATAGAAACATCCAAATCTCCATAGAGAGTTAAAGCAAAAGATCTTGGAATTGGAGTTGCAGTCATACTTAGGAAATGAGGATTGGTTTTATTATCTCCTGACTGCTCGCGAATTTTCTTTCTTTGCTTTACTCCAAATCTATGCTGTTCATCAACAATAACTAATCCCAAATTTTTAAAACTCAACGCTTCGCTAAGAATGGCATGGGTTCCGACCAGAATATCTAATTTTCCTTTTTTAGATAATTCAAATAATTCTTCCTTTCTTCCTTTTTTTGTTTTTGAAATAAAATCACGATTCAAAATTCTACATTCTGATCTTGTTAAAAGACCAATACTTATTTCTTCCCCAAATAATTTACTAAGAGATTCAAAATGCTGAACTGCCAAAATCTCAGTTGGAGCCATTATAGTTGATTGAATTTTATTTAGAGCAGCGCTGTGTAATGCCATTGCTGCCACAACTGTTTTCCCAGAACCCACATCTCCTTCAAGCAATCGATTCATTGGTTGTGACTCTTCTATATCCTGTAAAATCTCCCAAGCAGCAATTTTTTGATCTTTGGTAAGCTCAAATCCCAAAGAGTCTACAAATTCTTTGGTCTTTTTTTGCAAAAATTTAATTGGCTGAGCTTTGGCTAACTTAAGAGATTGACGAATCATCTCTGCCCGCAGCTGCAAAATAAAAAGCTCATCAAATTTTAATCTTTTTTCAGCTTCAATTTGCTCTTGATTATTCTCTGGAAAGTGAATTTGTTTTATAGCTTGATTTAATTCTATTATTTTAGCATTTTTTTGAATTTCTTTTGGAAGCCATTCTTGAATTAGGTTTTTTTCAAGAATTTCTACAGCTTGTTTTGCTAGAAATCTAATTTGTTTTTGGGTTATGCCGCTAGTTAAATGATAGATTGGAACTATTCTAGCTGTGTGTGTTGAACTTTCCGATTTAACTTTTTCATAAGTAGGGCTTACAAGTTGAAATCCAAAACCACTGGATTTAATTTTTCCGGAAAGATAGACTTGATCCCCTGCTTTTAGAGTTTTAGAAATAAAAGGCTGACCAAACCAGATGACCTGGAGTTGTTCAACCCCATCAGTGACCACAGCTTCGGTAATTATTTTTCTTTTCCTAGAACTTCTCCTGCTAGCAATCACTTCTATTTTTGCTTTTACTGTTACTTGTTGTCCATCTACCAAGTCTGAAATACCAGACATTTTACTAAAATCCTCGTATCGAAAAGGAAAGTAAAATAAAAGATCTTTTACTGTTTGAATACCGATACTGCGTAATCTCTTACCAAGCACGTTTCCCACTCTGTTTAATTGTGTGACTCGAGTCTCTAATTCCATATCAGAGTTATTGTAGCATATATCAGTTTAAACAAAAAAAGGGCTATGCCCTATCAAAAAACTGCTTTTTAAATTAAACATTCTTAACCACAACAACAGGTTTTTTGGGAATAAAAATATAATTAAATAATGCCAGCAAAAACATGGAAACTGCAGCAACTACAAAACTTATCTTGAAGACTTCTAACAAAATAATCAAGAAAGCATAAAGAAAAATTCTCGGGAACATAGAAATAAAATTCCTATAGGTAGAAGCAAACAGCGGATCTTTTCTTTCTCCCAGTTCAAAAATATCACTATCAGTCGGCAGAGTGATTAATACTGAGAAAAATCCAACCAGCACAACACTTAGATAATAGAAAATATTACTACTCAAGACAATTCGCAAAATCCAAGTGACCGTTACCAGAAGCGCTGCTAGAGATGTAACTCTTGCTCGATTAGATTTTTTGACCTTGCCTGTGAAATATGTAAGTATAATTGAAGAAACTGAAACTAAAATCGGAATAATGGCAACTGATTCAAGTGAATTAAATAAAGTAAAAATAAAAATCGGCCAAATCACATCTTCAGCAACATTATGCAATCCATAAAAAGCCATAGTAATAAAGCTCTTTGTGTCTTGTATATTTGAAAAAAATTTCTTTGAATCAAAAACTTTTTCTTTTTCTGGTTTATCCTTAATATTTTTAAACTTATAAAGTGGCCAAATAGACAAAGACAAAATCACCATGCTGGTAATAATCAATATATTTCTATGAAGAAAAATTAAAATAAGAGCACCAATCATTGGCGCTAAAACTCCGGCAATTTTCTTCACAATATATAGAAAACTGGTGTCGCCTGAAATATTTTTCTTGTGCTTTGAAGTGAGCATGAATAAGTACAAGTGACCAACCCAATAAAAAGTATCATAAAGTGCCAAGAAAAAAGCCATGATCACAAATAAATACCAATTACCAAGTTGTAGATTGTATAAAATTCCGAAAAAAATAATAAATGAAATAGTTCCGATCATGACCACCTTGCGCGCGCCGATTTTCTGAATAGCCCACTTGGCTACAAAATTTAAAGGCCAATCAAAAAGATTAAAAATAAGATAATACAAAAGCACACCAGTAATACTAAATCCAATTTTCAAAAGAAAAATTGGAATAAAAATAGAAATCATTGCTCGGCCAAAAACATTTAACCAAACAGAAAGTTCAAAACGCCAAAAATCAGTACAAAATAGTTTGTACATTTTATGAGAGTGATATCTATGGAAAAGTTGCATTTTGAGATATTAGTATTGATCTATATTTTAGCATAATTACTTAGTTTGATAAAGATATCGCCCTTGACTTTGTAGCCAAAATAACATATACTGCTTCCGCATAAATATCCAAAAAGCTCCCGTCGTTCAATGGATAGGACATTGGTTTGCGGAACCAAAGATCTAAGTTCGATTCTTAGCGGGAGCACAAGCTAGTGAGCTCCAGTATCTTAATCTGAGAGTTTCACTAAAACAAAAAACACCAATATTGGTGTTTTTTGTTTCCCACCCGACCTGTCATCCTCAGTCAAGGGCGAGGTCGGGTTCATCACGCATAGAGCGCCTATCCTCCCCTATTATCCTATTACTCTAGATGATCTCTGTCGAACATTCTAGGTTCTAGGATGTGCCTATTTTCACCTTGGGTGATTACCCAAGATCAATGCGGCGGGATTTTGTATCCCATGGCTTTCCAGCTTTCCTTACACTCCTCAACGTACCAGAACCATGATTCCGCGTTCATCCTTGGCGGTTTTCTGTCCGGAGGTTTACCTGTGCAATCAGAGCAACCGAACAGCATTCCACTAAAGGAGAGGAGGAGAATCACGAGAATCTTATTCATTTTGGACCCTTGAGATAGTTTAATATATTTAAACACAAAAAAATAAATTGTCAACTATACATCTTAATTTTTTCTTTTTTGCACTTTCTCGCCTTACTTAAATAAGCCCCCCGACCGAGGGGCTTATGAGAGAGTGTGGTACAATGCTTAAAAAAAGCCTTGGTTGACTGTAGTTGAAAAATTCTAGAACGAGATGGTGCACAATTTAGTGAATCCATTGCAGCATGTCCGAAGTGCTCGCATCGAAAAAACACCATACTCTGGTGTTTTTTCGATCCCACCCGACTTAGCCGTTAGGAACCTGGTCGGGTTTGTCGCGCCTGGTTAACGCTCTCTCCCCCCATACTATCCTGTTGCTCAAGACGACAGTTCTCGTCGAGCATTAAAGATCCAGGATATGATCTTGTCACCGTTCGGTACCTTCGCTTAACAGATCTGCGAAGATGTGCCAGGTCTCACACCTGATACCCCAGCTCACGTGCGAGGCGTTGCACACGCTCTTCGAGCTTGGGGTCCGAACCCCATTCCACGAAGTCGAAGACCGAACGCTCCCCCGTGGCGTAAGCCTCCGGGTAGATCGTCGTGGTTCGCGCCGCTCGCGCCTTGTTTCTGGCGTTGGCGAGCTGGAACTCTTTGACCAGTTCCAACACTCTCGTCCAGACCTTCATGGTCTCTGCGGTCGTCTTCGTTTCGTCGAACTCGAATTCGAGTTGACCACCTGCGCCGTTGACCATCTTGATGATCTGCTTGAGGGCGCGATCGGCCGTCTCCTGACCCATGGCGCCGCTCTGGACGCACTTCTGACAAAAGACCGCGAAGACTCGGGGAAGTTCCCCCCGAATCCGAACGATGGTGTCGTACCCGAACCTATCACTGCGGTTCAAATCCTGCAAGGACACGGATTCACCTCCTTTGTGGTGTCCATAAATGCACAACCTTTTTACCACAGATGCAGCAAGCTGTCAAGATAGATGATGTGAATTCACTGGACAGGTCAATTTTATATTGCTTGCCATAACTCAAATAAATATTTGAATTAAAATCTTGTAAAACATCACAAAAAAAGAAGTTCAAAAAACCCTTATTTAAATGCAATTCATAAAGACTACTGAAATACACCACACAAAAAAAGAGCCTCACAGCTCTTTTTTAATTAAGTTATAATTTTCTAGTGAAACAACCAGCGCCTAGCTATCATATCACTAAAGGGCTCGCTCTCCTTTTCAACATCTTCGATCATAAACTCTCGAAGTGTAAACCTAATCTCATTGGG
>CAZFTR010000015.1:0-29429 GCA_964522405.1 uncultured Gammaproteobacteria bacterium
TAGTATCAGTTGTGGTATCTGTAGTGGTATCAGTTGTAGTGTCAGTGGTAGTATCAGCTGGAGTAGTATCAACCACTTTTTCTTTCTTTTTTGGGCCAGCATGATCAATATTTAAACCACCTCTTAATGAAGGATCTTTTACAAGCTCTTTTAAAGTGGTAGTTTCTCCGCTAATTTCTAATTTATCTAAAACTTCTTGAGAAACCACGTTAGCGATAGATTCAGCAACATCAGATGGCTCCACTTCAGTTAATTTTCCATTTTCAACAGAATAAACCATACTATCGTCAGCAGTTCTAACCATCATCCCGTCAAATGGACTTACTTCTTCTAATGCATCACCAAAACTATAACTTAGATACAAAACATCAGGAATAGTAACTAGAAAATCTCTTTCCCAATTCACTCCAAAAAGACCAATGGCTACTGCTGGATCAGAAATATGTCTAAGTGTGTTATTTGCAGCAACAGCATATACAGCAGAATCAACATTTGTTTTTACCAATGTTGAACCTGGACGATAATTCAAAAACTTTGTTGGAAGATATTTACTAATTCCACATTCTTTTTTTACCTTCTTGACCAATGACCAATCAGCAAACCAAGACATAAAAACTCCCTCATTTGGAATTGCTTGCCTCTTACTATCTTTGTCCAGAAGATAAACAGCCTCTGTTCCCTCAATTTGAATTAAATCCCCAGGCCCATAAGTAGGACATTCTGCAGCATGCGCCGCCATAGGAAGAAATGCTCCAAAAGTCATAGTAAACGCTGTAGCAGCGGTTACAAAACTGGTTAGCATCTTCTTCGCAAAAACTTTCGTCTTTGACATAAAGAATACAAATTAATACCCCAAAAAAGAAACAGGGTAAAATAAATTAACTACTGAGCATATAATATCATATTTTAAAAAATCACAAAAGCTATGCGTGTTAGTATTTAAAAAACCGACCATGCGGCCGGTTTTTATTTCAAATAATAGTTTAATTATTTTTTTCCTTCAACTATTTTCTGTTCAATACTCTTTGGAGCTTCTGCATATTGTGCAAATTCCATGGAATAAGCCGCTCTTCCTTGAGTCATAGAACGAAGTGAGGTTGCATAACCAAACATTTCTGACAAAGGTACTTCGGCTTTGATAATTTTTGCTTTTCCCCGATCACTCATTTCCTGAATTTGACCACGTTTTGAGCTTAAATCACCAACCACATCACCCATATAGTCTTCTGGTGTTGTCACTTCAACAGCCATGATCGGCTCAAGAAGTACCGGATCTGCTTTTCTGGCAGCTTCTTGGAAAGCAAGACTTCCTGCCATTTTAAAGGCAATTTCTGAAGAATCAACTTCATGATAACTTCCGTCATAGCAAGTAACTTTGATGTCTACAAGTTGATAACCAGCAACAATTCCCCTATCAATTGCTTCGCGAACACCTTTTTCAATAGCTGGAATATATTCTTTGGGAATAATTCCACCTTTAATCTCATCTGTAAATTCAAATCCAGCGCCTTGTTCTTGTGGTTCTATACGAAGCGCACAATGTCCATACTGTCCGCGACCACCACTTTGCTTAACATATTTATGTTCAGCATCAGCATTTTTTCGAATAGTTTCTTTGTAAGCAACTTGAGGAGCACCAACATTTACACCAACACTAAACTCTCGTTTCATACGATCAACAATAATTTCCAAATGAAGTTCACCCATTCCAGAAATAATTGTCTGTAAAGTCTCTTCATCTGTGTGGACCTTAAACGAAGGATCTTCTTCTGAAAGTTTTTGTAGTGCAAGACCCATTTTTTCTTGATCTTGTTTTGTTTTTGGCTCAACAGCAATATGAATAACCGGATCTGGAAATTCAATTCTTTCAAGAACAACAGCTCTGTCATCTGAACAGATAGTATCACCTGTTCTAACTTCTTTTAAACCAATTGCAGCAGCAATTTCACCTGCATAAACCTCATCAATCTCTTCTCTGTGGTTAGCATGAAGACGAACAATACGTCCAACACGTTCTTTTTTTCCTGAAGTTGAATTAATAATATAACTTCCAGCTTTTAAAACACCAGAATAAACTCTAATAAATACCAACTTACCAACATACGGATCTGTAGCAATCTTAAATGCTAGAGCTGCAAGAGGCTCGTCATCTGATGGTTTTACTTCAATTTTCTTTTCTTCGTCATCCGGATCAGTTGCTTCAAGAGATCCGATATCAAGTGGAGTAGGCAAAAAGCTAACAACAGCATCAAGAGCTGGCTGAACACCCTTGTTTGCAAGTGCTGATCCTGAGTAAACTGGATAAAGCTCATCATTCAATACCATGCTTCTAATAGCTTTTCTAATCTCTTCTACGGAAATCTCTTCTCCACCAAGATATTTATCCATGATAGCTTCATCAGCCTCAGCAACTTTTTCTACTAAAATTGCTCGGTATTCTTCCACTTTTGCTTTCATGTCTTCTGGAATTTCCATTTCAACCACATCTATACCCATTGTTCCTTCAAATCCATAAGCTTTTTGATCAACCAGGTCAATAACTCCGGCAAAATCACCTTCTGCTCCAATTGGAAGCTGCACTGCAAATGCTTTGTCTGAAAGACGATTCTTGATTGACTCAAGACTCATATAAAAATCAGCACCAACTTTGTCCATTTTGTTTACAAAACAAATTCTAGGCACATGATACCGATCAGCTTGTCTCCACACTGTTTCTGATTGAGGTTCAACACCTTGTGAACCATCAAATACTGCAACAGCCCCATCAAGTACGCGAAGTGAACGCTCAACCTCAATAGTAAAGTCTACGTGTCCCGGAGTATCGATAATATTGATGCGGTGATCTTTCCAAAAACAAGTTGTAGCAGCAGAAGTAATAGTAATTCCGCGCTCACGTTCTTGTTCCATCCAGTCCATATCTGCCTCACCTTCATGAGTCTCACCAATTTTATGCTTTTTCCCTGTATAGAAAAGCACACGCTCTGTAAAAGTAGTTTTACCAGCGTCAATATGCGCCATGATACCGATATTTCGGGTTTTTTCGAGTGAATATTCTCGTGGCATATGTTTTTAAGTTATTTTATGGCGATAGCGCCTTTATATCTAAAATTATCTTCTGCGACCAAATCTAGCAAAATGAGCAAATGCTTTATTTGCCTCTGCCATGCGATGAGTATCTTCTTTTTTCTTAAATGCTCCACCTGTACCCTCAAGAGCATCAAGAAGTTCTGAAGAAAGTCTTTTGGCCATTGACATCCCTTTTCTGGATTTAGCAGCTGTTACCAACCAACGAAAAGCTAAAGCATTTTGTCTGTCACCGGAAACTGGCATTGGAACTTGGTAGTTAGCACCACCAACACGTCTTGAACGAACCTCAACTTGAGGTTTGATAGCTTCAAGACCTTGTTCAAAAACTTTTAAACCATTTTGTTTCTTTTTTTCTTCCAAAATATCAAGTGTTCCGTAAACAATACTTTGTGCTACAGACTTTTTTCCATCTTGCATTACAAAATTAATAAATCTAGCAAGCAAAATACTACCATGTTTTGGATCTGGCGCAACCACTCTTTTTGGAATTCGTTTTCCTCGAGCCATACTAAAATTTAGTTAATAGTTAACAGATTACAGTTAACAAATAGATTAATTATTTCTTTGGGCGTTTGGCGCCGTATTTTGATCTGCTTCTTCTTCGTCCTTCAACACCTTGTGTATCGTAAACTCCTCTAACAATGTGATAACGTACACCTGGCAAGTCTTTTACACGACCACCACGAATAAGCACAATAGAGTGTTCTTGAAGATTGTGTTTTTCTCCCGGAATATAAGCAATAACTTCGAGACCATTTGATAAACGTACTTTTGCCACTTTTCGAAGCGCAGAGTTAGGCTTCTTTGGAGTAGCTGTATAAACCTTTGTACACACACCACGTTTAAATGGACTACCCTTTTTCAGAATAGTTTTTTTGCGGTGCAATGTATCATATGTGAATTGCATAGCAGGAGATTTTGACTTTGTAGTCTTACTCTTTCTGCCTTTTCGCAATATTTGATTCATTGTTGGCATAAACAAATTTATGATTAAATATTATTAATATTAACGATACGATATAAGATATGTGAAATAAAACATAATCTCTACGAGAGGATACAAGATACATGGAATAAGATACAATCTTACTTAGCAAGACATTGAATAATTCATCATCTGTCTTGTATTTGTATTTTGTATCGTGAACTAAAACATGCCCACTGGGGGCACGTTCGAAATAAATATTTTTATTATTTCAAACGTTCAAATCAGCCACGATTTTACTTCACCCTTAGCTAGGCCAAGGATTACTACGTTCTAATCTCTCCAAGAAGGAAAGTGTCATGATTATATATAATCTTGATTTTTTTGTCAAGTACTCTAGAAAAATCCAACTCCTCCTGTAAATAAATCAGTCAAAAACAAAATAATTGGCATAACTAGGTCAAATAAGAAGAAAATAAAGATTAATAGAATTATAAAACCATATCTCTCTAGGGTCATCTTTATGTGTGCCATTGAATCTGGGATAAGGGCATACAAGAGCTTGGAGCCATCAAGTGGCGGAATTGGAACCAAGTTAAAAACAGCCAAAAGTACGTTTGCGTAGACAATAATAGAAAGAAGTTCGGTAATTGTGCCAAAAGGCAAAACTCTAACAAGAATTCCAAAAACTAACGCTAGAAGTAAATTTGCAGAAGGTCCAGCAATAGCTACCCATACCGGCCCCCATCGCTGATCCTTTAGATTATAAGGATTAAAAGGCACTGGTTTGGCATAAGCAAACAAAAATGTTCCTTTTGTTAGAAGAAACAAGATAAGTGGCATGAAAATCGTACCAACCTTGTCTATATGTGCCATTGGATTCAAGGTTAGTCTGCCTGCATATCTGGCTGTGGGATCACCTAGCCTATCGGCCATCCAACCATGGGCATATTCATGAAATATGGCTGAGGGAATTATTATAAATAAGAAGAATAAAAGTCCTATATACATATTATGCTATTGACAAAAAATAATTAATCTTGTAAACTATCTCCACTATTATACGCTTTTCAAAAAAAGCGGTCAACCAAGGCAATTTTCAAAAATGCTACTAATTGCCCTAATAAAAATCCTATGTCTAGAATTTGTGAAATATATGGCACAAAACCAGTATCTGGTCACAATGTCAGCCATTCAAAAAGAAGAACAAAAAGAACTTGGCAGCCAAATCTGCAAAAAAAGAAATATGATCTTCCTGAGTTGAGAAAAACAGTGACACTTACCTTGTCAACAAAAGCAATCAAAACTATTTCAAAATACGGCAGCCTGGCAGAAGTTCTTAGCAAAGCAAAAGACGAAAAACTTTCTCCTAAACTTCTAAAGATTAAAAATGATCTGAAGAAAGCAAAAGTAAAGAAAGCAAAACCTGCAACTGCAAAAGCTTAAAAAACTTTTAAAAAACTCCCGATCGGGAGTTTTTTGTTTATATTAAATCAATTAACAAATAAAAAGTGATCTGTGATTGATATTTATATTAGAGAATTTTAGTGAAGGCAAGGGATCTCTCGACTGCGTTTTTCTTTCAGAAAACTCCGCTCGAGATGACAAGTTGATTGAGAATTTTTATTTTTTAATTTAAAACAAAGGCATCAATAAAATTCTTGATAATGTCTTTACTTTCTGGCGCGTCCACTTCAAACATTTTTAATTGCTCTTGTAGCTGCTCTTCCGTAAGTCCATATTTATCCTTATAATGATGGATACGAATCAAATTATCTTCTTTTTTCCATAATTCGGGATGAAACTGAGTTCCACAAAAATTTGATCTGGGAAATTTTATATAATGATAAGGACAAAGATCACTCCAAACCAAATTTACCATTCCTTCTGGTAATGTTTCTGCACGATCTTTTCTACCACAGCCTGCTAAGAATTTATGTGGTAACTTACCAATAACAGGATCATTATCTGATTTCTCATCTCTATACATCATATACATTCCTGTTTCTAGACTTGCCTTGTCTCTGATTACTTTTCCACCAAGCGCTTTAACTGCAACTTGCATTCCATAACAAAGACCAAAAAAAGGAATTTCTTTTTCTCTACAATATCTTGCTGTATTTTCTAAAAATTCATCAAAATCATGCTCATCTATAACAGAACAAGATCCTGATCCACCAATAATTACTCCATCATATTGATCTAACTCACCCATCTCAAGTGGCTCATCAAAAAAAACATTGTTGACCACAAAGTTCTCAGGCGCAAGTCCGCTGTTTTCAACAATAATCTTGAATTCATGATCTTTGATTTCATCTTCACGAATTTGTATTAACAAAACTTTTACATCTTTTTTTTCTTTTGGCATATTTTTAACTTTTTAGAATAAAAAACCTCCTAGCAGGAGATTTTTTAGTGATCCTGCAAACGGTCCAGCAATATCGCCATCCCTAGGTACTAGGTGGGTTGCCGCAGACTAAGCCCTCGAGCTGAGACGATGTAGACATCCCTTGGCAATACATTTGTAGAATGTGATAGTGGACCGATATAAAGGATCATATTTATTATACGATGACCAAGATATATCTGTCAAACGCACACATAAAATACTAAAATTAGTATTCTTTGGGCGCGCGGCGTACTGACCGCGACGTTCCGAGTCCTTTGGCCGGACCCGACTCGCACGTTGATCAGCACGCCTTGACACTCCAACTCCCCCTCCTAAAAGGAGTATCGTCCAGGCCCTCGCGGGGCCTTCCTCCTACCTTTCGGTTCTGGTCTGACCTTCTTCGGCTTCGGCTCAGTTTTCTTCAGTTCCAACCCCAGAGCCACTGGTTTGATTAGCTGGCCATCAGACCCATAAGGGCCTAGCTCAGGCACATCAACACACATCTGTGCGTTCCCCCTATTCGACAATTGATACTCCCCGATTTCTTATACTAATCAACTTAGTAAAAGAAATCGAAAAGCCAATTTAAAACACCTCGCTTTTGACGGGGTGCTATATCTATGTTTTATTATTTAGCTGCTGCAACTGCAACTTCCTCCACAATCACACTCTTCATTACATTTCTCTTCTCCACATAGATATAGCCCGTTTGAGACTGTATATGTTTCCACATACAAAAAATCCACCACTCGGCGAGGGCATGTCTTAGACCAATTTGTACGGAAAAGATTTTTCATATCTATATTTTATCTTACAAAACTACGATTTTTTTGTCAACTTTCTTATTCACGCTCATCATCCATGTAAACATGGAGATAATCTGTTTTGCTGTAATCAAATATTTCACTTTCCCCAAAAAATCTCGCTACTTCTTCTTTTGCTGTTTCTACTGAATCTGAACAGTGAACCACATTACACATTCCCATAGCCAAATCTCCACGAATAGTACCACCATCTGCTTCTCCAGCATGAGTTACTCCTGCAACCAATCTAACTGCTGAAACAGCGCCTTTTCCTTCAGCACAAATTACAGCTACAGGACTTGATTTCATAAATTCTTCTAAACCTTGATAAAAAGGTTTTTCAACATGATGGGCATAGTGCTCACGAAGTTTATCTTCACTAAGATACATCATTTTAAGACCTACAATCTTCAAGCCTTTAAGTTCTAATCTTTTTAAAACCTCTCCAACCAAACCTCTCTGAAGACCGTCTGGCTTAACGATAATAACTGTTTTTTCGCTAATTCCTTCAAAATTCATATTTTAAAAATATTATTTATAATTTGTTGAAAATTATACCTAAAAACAGGTTTTTTGTCAATGTTAATGAAAAGTGCATTCGGATTTACAGATAATCCTGACAATTCGGGTATTTCTAATTGAATTTGTAAATCAAAATTCAAAAAAACACTAATTTAACCAAAAAAAAGCTCTTAATCAACTAATTTTAAATTAAAAAAGGCTAATCTAAGGTAAAAAATAGCTAAAAACAGCTATTTTGACTTGACAAATTGGCTTTTTTGTGGTATGTTGGAAATGGACTTTCTGGAGGTGAGCCATGTCCACTGCGACAGACGCAGCACATTTGCCCACCCTTCCGGCTCTGCCGGCCTTCGACCGGGCGCAAGCCCATCAGCGATGGCAGGACCGAGCCCTGGAGCCCACCAAAACCTGCTCGCACTGCCAGCGCAACGGCAAGGCGAGCGACCGCTACTGCGGCGGCTGCGGGGAATCTTTCCCGTCCGCTCTCACCTAAGGGGCTCCTATATCCTACCGCCCCACTTCCATAACTGCTAAACCTTTGGCAAATATGGAAGCGGTAGGAAAATAAAACAGACTTGGCTTCCAAGTCTGTTTTTTTGTTGTAAAATTGTCATCCCGAGTGAAGTCCTGATGTAATCAAGGACGTAATCGAGGGATCCCTCGACTCCGCCTGTCTTTCAGCAGGCTACGCTCGGGATGACAATTTATATTTACAATTCATCAATAGACTTCAAAAACTGTCGCTTGGGATTTCTAGAAACAAATGGTTCTGCGTCAGGATCTGGCTCATAAACTATATCATCCACATCATCACTCGGATCTGTAAAAACAAGTGTATCCGAACTATCAATAAAATCTCGTCTGTAAATTAATTCATCTTCTATTTCGGAAATAAACATACTTGGTCCTTGCAAAATACTGGCAAAGCCGGCAGTCAATGGATAAGTAAGATACAAAAATCTTTTGGCACGAGTTATTGCCACATAAAACAATCGTCTTTCTTCTTCTATTCCATTTTGCTCTCTCATTGATCTTTCACTTGGAAATTTTCCTGCACTCATACTAATCACAAATACTGCATCCCATTCTAATCCCTTGGCCTGATGAATTGTTGAGAGGACTAATTCTTCATCATCATATTCTCCTTCATGTGTCATAGCAGCAGTATAGCTCTCTTGCATGCTTGCTTCTGCAAGAAATCTCGTAAGAATTTTTTCTGGTTCTTCTTCTGAATTTGTTTTCTTGTCAGCAAAAACTGCAAGCTGTTCAATGTCAGCAATTCTATCTCGATAATTTTCATATTCAAGCTCAAGATAATCTCGATACTTTGATTCAAGAATTGCCAGAATTAATCCAGCTGGTGTTGGTGGAACTTTTTCCATTTTTTCCCAAATCTGTAAAAAATCATTCCAACCAACTTGTGCCCTAGCACCAACACTTGAACCAACCTCATCGAACATTTGTTTTTTCTCCAAGATATTTTGTTTTATTTTTGAAATAATTTTCTGCGCAGTTACTGCCCCAATCCCTACTTGCATGGTTATAACTCTACTCCAAGCAACAGTATCATCTGGATTTGCAAAAACTCGCAAAAAACTTAAAACATCTTTGATATGTTTTCTTTCGAAGAATCTAACTCCACCACGAAAATCATAGGGTATATCTCTTTTAGTAAGCTCAACTTCCAGAGCTTGTGAATGAAATGCTGCGCGAAATAAAACTGCAACTCGCGAAAGTGGCACCCCTTCTTCTCGAAGTTCTAAAATTCTCTCAGCTATAAATTCCGCTTCTTCACTTTGATCTGCAAAAGCATGGAGCTCTGGCCTGGTAAATTCTTCTCTAAAAGCTCGTAGATTTTTTTCATACTGCATTTTGTTCTGCGCAATCACATCATTTGCTAAATTTAAAATCTCTGGTGTTGATCGATAATTTGTTTCAAGTTTGAAAATCTTTGCATTTGGATATTTTTTTTCAAAAGCTAAAATGTTTTGAATATCTGCTGCCCGAAATGAATAAATACTTTGCGCATCATCTCCAACAACTAAAATATTTTTATGAACTGATGAAAGCAGGTTCACGATTGATGCCTGAACTTTATTTGTATCTTGATATTCATCAACCATTACATACTTAAATTTTTTGGCAAATTTATTTCTAGAGTTTTCTGATTTAAGTAAAAGCAAATACAAATTAACCAGCAGGTCATCGAAATCCATGGCATTTGCCTGACGCTTTCTTTTGGCATAATCCTCGGCAATTCTTGCAATCTGATCTGCAAAATCTAACCATTTTGGATGCTGTTCATCAAGTACATCTTCTATTGTTCGCTCAGCGTTTCTGGCATAACTTATTATTGACTGTAAAACTTTTGGCGATGGAAATCTTTTCTGCTTGTTATCTATTCCTTCTTGGCTCATGGAGAGTTTAATAAGACTACGACTATCTTCACTATCAAGAATAGTAAAATTTGGCTCATAACCAAGAAGCGGAGCGTACTGGATCAAAATCATATAAGCCAGATGATGAAAAGTTCCAGACCAACGCAATCTTGTCTTCTCTTTTGTTAAATTCTGAACTCTACTGATCATTTCTTTGGCTGCTTTGTTGGTGAAAGTAAGAAGAAGAATTTCATCTGGTTGAATTCCCTTATCCAAAAGATGCGCAACTCGATAAGTAATTGTTCTAGTTTTTCCACTTCCTGCTCCAGCCAAAACTAAACATGGCCCATCGCCATGTTCTATTACTTTTAGTTGTTCTTTGTTTAATTCTTCTTTGTAATTGATCATAATTTAATTATTCTAAAACCAAAACTACTTTTCTGCCAGTTGTAACATTTCCATCATTCCAATCACGAATCGAACTCATAAGATTCTGGATTGAAAATGAAAAATTTCTTCCGCGATTTACTCCTGGATCGTTTGTGATGAAATGCGTATTTGTATATCCTCGAACAATGAGAGCATGATATTCAGGACCATCTCCACTGTACCACTTATTATCGAGAACACGCCCATCAGCAACTACCAAAACCGGATTTCCTTTTCTGATCTGAGCTTTGATTTGCTCAGCAGTCGGGTCTTCAATAATACGCGGAGTTTTATCTGTAGTCAAATAGTTTTCAAAAATATATTTAATCTTATTTATATTTATACTTCCTCCCCAGCCCTTTGACTCTTCCCAATTAATCATCTTTTGCATTTCATCACGAGCAAAAATTGGACTTAAGCCATAACCCTTATAGAATGCATCTAACATTAAAATTGCCGCCTCTTCGCAAGCATCCTGCCAAGGCTGCTCCCAATTACGCTCTGGGGCTTGTGAAGTTGAAGGTACATTCAAATTATATTTAACTCCGTAAATTTCTTTCTGTAATTCATTGAAAGCAGTGTCTAGCTGTTCTACCACCTCTTCTTTTATTTCTTGTTTTGGAGCAGATTCTTTCTCCTCAATTTTTATATCTGTATTTTGCTTTTCAAGTTTTTCTTTTTTTTCAATTTTTACTAGAACTTTTTCTCCCACCACCTCATCTTTTCGATCTGCATAAACTATTTGCGCGGCCGGTTTAACTTCTGCAAAAACAAAACGCCATTGCCAAAAAATTGCAATTACAAAAAATCCACTAAGTAGGATGCAAAACAAATTAAAACGACCATATTGTTTCATAGTATTACTAGTTTACCATTATTGCTTAATTTGGCAAAAAAAGGTAGGATTATTTATAGTTTGTAGTTAATAGTTAATAGTTAATAGTTAATGACCGACAATATAGTTTAAATATGTCTTTTTTTGAACTAAAGCACAAAGATCAAAACTCATCAGCCAGAACCGGAGTTATTCATACTGCTCATGGAGATATTGAAACTCCAAACTTTATGCCGGTTGGAACTCAGGCAACTGTAAAAAGTCTCGATTCAAGTGATCTGGATAAAATTGGTGCTCAAATAATTTTATCAAATACTTATCATCTTCATCTGCGTCCGGGAGAAGATGTGATTTCTGATTTTGGCGGGCTTCATAAATTTATGAAATGGGATGGTCCGATATTGACTGATAGCGGTGGTTTTCAAGTATTTAGTCTTGGTCTTCAAAAGGCACAAGTAAGAGAATTTAACAAGCATGACCAAGGAAAGCTAGTAAGTATTGATGAAGAAGGTGTAGATTTTCGCTCTCACATAGATGGAAGCAAGCAAAGATTGACTCCAGAATCATCTATTGAAATTCAACACAAGCTTGGAGCAGATATTATTATGGTTTTTGATGAATGCACACCTGATGATGCTTCGCCAGAATACGCAAGAGAAGCTATGGGACGAACGCATCGTTGGGCAAAGCAATCTCTTGATGCTCATAAAGTGAATACAAAATTTCATGGATACGAACAATTTCTTTTTGGTATTATTCAGGGAGCCGGGCATAAAGATCTAAGAAAAGAATCTACAAAAGAAATTTGCTCAATGGATTTTGATGGGATTGCAATTGGTGGAGAAAGTATTGGATATAATATGAAAGCAACAAGTGAAATTCTTGATTGGATCATGCCACTTATTCCAGAAGACAAACCTCATTACACAATGGGAGTTGGTCATTCGCCAAGAGATATTTTTGAAGTAGTAGAAAAAGGAATAGATATTTTTGATTGTGTTTCCCCTACTCGCATGGCCAGAACTGGAACTCTTTTTGTACACCCAAGTGTTGATCCGAAATGCAGAATCAATCTGATGAACTCAAAATACAAAACTGATAAAAGTACAATTGATCCAACTCTTGAAAATTCACCTGTTCGAGAGTATAGTAGAGCTTATCTGCATCATTTATTTAAGGCAGAAGAGATACTTGGTTCTAGAATTGCCACGATTCATAATTTATTTTTTTTGAGTGAGCTGATGAAGGAAATACGAAAAGCAATTAAGGAAGATAGGTTTATGGAGTTGAAAAAGGAATGGTAATAAAAAATAGTTGTTAGTTAACAGTTGACAGTAATTAGTTGTTTAACTATAAACTACAAACTGTTAACTACTAACTATTAAATAGAACCTATGAAATCATTCAAATATCTAGATTTTCTAACTGCTGCATTTGCATCAGTTCTGATTCTCTCAAATATAACAAGTACAAAAATCGCAGCAATAGGAAATATTAGTTTTGATGGTGGAGCAATATTGTTTCCACTAACATATATTTTCGGAGACATACTTACAGAAGTTTATGGTTATGCACGGGCCAGACGAGTAATTTGGATAGGTTTTGGAATGAACTTGCTAATGGTGGCTGTTTTCTGGCTTGTTGGAGTATTACCGGCTGATCCTATGTGGGGAATGCAAGATTCATATATGAATATACTTGGCGTTGTTCCCAGAATTGTTCTTGGAAGTCTGGTAGCTTATCTATTTGGTGAATTTGTAAACAGTTATATTCTTGCAAAACTAAAAGTAAAAACTGGCGGAAAAAAATTATGGCTTCGTGCCATTGGCTCAACTCTGGTTGGACAATTTCTAGATACAACAATTTTCCTAGTAATTGCTTTTGCTGGAATTTTACCATGGAGTCTAATCTGGACTATTTGGATTGTAAACTATATCTTCAAAATTGCAGTTGAAGTTGCGCTTCTACCTGTTACTTACAGAGTTGTTGCTTGGCTCAAGAGAAAAGAAAGTGAAGATTATTTTGATAAAGACACTGACTTTAGTCCGTTTCATGTAAAATAATATGCTTCGCATAAAAATAATCGCTGTTGGAAAAATAAAAGAATCATATTGGAATGATGCAATTTCAGAATATACAAAAAGAATTCAAACTCATGCAAGTCTTGAAATAATTGAAATAAAAGAAGAATCTTTTTCCAAAAAGGATAACCGAGAAACGGTAAAAGCAAAAGAGTCTGAAAACATCCTCAAAGCCATTCCGGAAAACTGCTATGTAATAGCCATGGATGAAACTGGCAAGGAATTTAGCTCAACTGAATTTTCTGAAAAAATTGAAAGTCTGAAACTTACAAATAGTACCATTAGTTTTATAATTGGTGGAGCACTCGGACTTGATAAAAAAATAAAAAAAAGAGCTGACTTAACACTCTCTTTTTCTAAAATGACTTTTGTTCATGGAATGGCTCGTGTGTTCTTGGTAGAACAAATCTACAGAGCCTTTATGATTAGTAGTGGAAGCACTTATCACTATTAAACAATATCCTCCAAATCTTCTAAAAAAATACCTTTTAAACTTTCAGGCAAATACTCAATTAACAATCTTGCCCAATCTTTGCAACGCTCAATCTCAGATTTATTTTTAATTTGTGAGTAATAATCATAACTATCAAGATTATCAGCAATTTTAATTGCAAGAGCCTGATCACTAATCAATAAATTTGCATTGATTTGTTTTAGTCTACGCTCTTTCTTGTCTCTAATCATCCTATCCTTAGTATTTGCTTTTACTAATTGCAAAACCTTTGAACCAAATCTCTTTTCGATTTCTTTTTCATTCAAGTCTGACCACTCTAAAAGATCATGAAGAATTCCTGCCTCGACAACATGGTCAGGCATTTTTTTATTAAACAACCTCTCTCCCACTCTCAAAGCATGAGGAATTGCCGGCTTGTTTGGACTATCGATTCCTGAATTATTTAAAAAATCGACCGCTTCTTTAAATTTTTGTAAGAAAATTTGATTCATAAAACAAACTGTTAACTGCCGACTGTAAACTGTCAACTATAAATAAACATCGCATCCCCGAAACTATAAAACCGATAATTTTCTTCAACTGCTTTTTGGTAACAATCAAGAGTAAATTCTCTATCATCAACAAAAGCTGAAACCAGCATAAGCAGGGTTGATTTTGGCAGATGAAAATTTGTGATCATGGCATCAATTACCTGAAACTCAAATCCTGACTTGATAAAAATATCAATATCTCCGGAATATGACCCGACCAGATTTTTTCTATTTGGCAACTTTGCGATCCCTTCTAGAGTTCGAACTGATGTGGTCCCAACCGCAATCACTCGCCTACCTTCTTCTTTTGCTTTTACTATTTTCTCTGCGTTTTCTTGTGTAAGCTCTACCCATTCGCTATGCATTTGATGATCCTCTATATTCTCAGATTTTACCGGAAGAAAAGTTCCAAGTCCAACATGAAGACAAACTTCTGCAAATTCAACTCCTTTTTCTTTTAATTTTTCTATTAATTCTGCTGTAAAATGAAATCCTGCTGTTGGGGCAGCAACTGATCCCTCATGAGTATCATCTGCATAAACTGTTTGGTAAGTATCAAGCTGATGTTTTTCATCTTTTATATATGGCGGAAGAGGCACATTCCCATAGAGATTTGCTTTATTTCTAACTCCCTGTTCATCTTCTTGAAATTGAACCAGTACGGTTCCATCTGTTTTTTTGGCAACCACATCACAATGAAAATCATTGGCAAAAACTATCTTATCTCCATTACCTAATCTTTTTCTAGGACCTGCAAGAACTTTCCAAACACCTGGATTTTCCATTGGTCTAACTAAAAAAATTTCAACAGAGACATGCTCACCTCTTAGCTCCCTACCTGTAGCAGATACAATTTCTCCAAAGAGCCTTGCTTTGAAAACTTTTGAATTATTCCAAACTAAAAGATCTCCCTTTTGGAGATGATCTAAAATATCACTAAACTTTTTATGCTTGATTTGTTTTTCTTTTTTATTCAAAAACATTAATTTTGAACTATCACGCGGCTCAATCGGCTTTTGTGCAATTTGCTCTACAGGTAAATTATAATCAAAATCACTGGTTTTCATAAACTATTGTCTAATAAATTTCTGAACATTTCTATTATGCTGTTCCAAAGTCTTGGCATATTTTGCTTCACCAGTATCAATGGTAGTTAAAAAATACCAATAGTCATTTGAGTCAGGATATATGGCTGCCATGATTGATTCTAAACTTGGACTTGAAATTGGTCCTGGTGGAAGTTTTGGATATTTGTAAGTATTCCAAATATTTTTTGAATCTCTCTCTTCTTTGGTGGTAAATACCTCGCCTTTTTTCCCTGTTGCATAATGAACACTTGAATCTGCTTGAAGCCCCATACCAACATCATGTCTTTTCCAAAATATATCTGAAACAATACTCTTGTCTTTTTGGCTCATAACTTCTCTTTCAATTAAGCTAGCCATAGTCAAAATCTCATGTACTGTTCTTCCGGATTTTTCAATATCTGTGTACATTGCTCTGGTAAATTCTTGGTTTCTTGCCCTTATTAATTTTTCAAAAACCTGCTCAAGAGTCGCGTCTTTGAATATACGGTAAGTGTCAGGACGAAAATACCCTTCATAACTTACAAAATCTGGTTTTGATTTTAAAACCAAGTAATCAAATACTTTAGGAGCACTCATCTTTGACCAGCGATAATCTGTTGCTGGTTTTCCAATAATTTTATCTATTCTATTTTGAATAATTGAACCATCCAACTCCTCTATTTCTACTTGCCCAACACCTGACTCGATGAGATATTCTGAAATATCTCGCAAATCCCATCCTGGAATAATGGTAATGACTTGCTCAATAGAACTAGGGTTTTGCAAAGCTTCAACCACTCTTGAGAGTGTAATCGGACTTTCAACCTCAAACTCTCCATGATTTATTTTTGTATCCAAATTTTTTATTTTTAGATAAGATCTAAATAAAAAAGAATTTCTAATAACTTGTTCTTCTTCAAGGCGTGCAGCAACTGAAAAAACTGATTCACCTGATTCAATTTTAAATTTAACTTTTTCTGATATTTGTGCCTCTGCTGTATAAATTTCAGAATAGACAAACCAAAAACCAACCACTAGACAAATAGATAACACACCCAAAACAAATTTTACTGTGAAGCTAGGTTTCATTTTATAGATATTTTTCTTTACCATCTTCGTCTAATTTTTTCAATAATTTTTTTATATCAGGCACTGAATCTTTATGACAAACAAGCAGACTATCCTTGGTATTAACCACGACCAACCCCTCAAGACCAACTGTAGAAACAAGTTTATCTTCTTCATTGTAGACAAAGCAATCTTTTGAATTTACATCCATGACATTGCCTTTTGTATAATTTTCTTCCTCTGAATTTGTTAAAGACTCTTTTAGAGCATAAAGTGTTCCTGGATCACTCCAGCCAAGATCAACTTTCATAACTGTTGCCTGATCTGGGTTAACTTTTTCTATAATAGCGTTATCAAATGAAATAGATTCTAATTTTTGATATTCAGTTTGCACCAGAAATTCATCATCTGTCATTTTATCCAAAGACTGATACATCTCAGGCATATGTTCTTTGTACAGTTCAAGAACAAAATCTATATCAAAAACAAAATAACCGGGATTCCAAACCCAATCTCCACTCTCAAGCATCTCTTTACAATCTTCAAGTTCTGGACGATATTTCCACTCTACAAATTTATGAAGATTTTCACTAATTTTATTTCCAGATCTAATCCAACCTAAGTTATGATTCGCAAATCTAGGCTTCTCTCCGATAAATATAAATCTTTTTGGATCCTCTTCTATTAACTTTTCTGCGTCTTTTAGAGCTTTTACAAAATTTTCAGGCTTGGTCATAAAATGATCTGCCCAAAGGATTGATATAGTTCCCTTTATTCCTTGTTTTTTTAATCTGAAAAGTGCCAAACCAACAGCAGCAGCAAGATCACGCTTGGCTGGTTCTGCCAAAATATGATTAGCTGGTAATTCTGGAATTTGTTCCTGAACTAAATCAACATATTTTTCATTGGTAGCAATAAAAATATTTCCTACCCCAAAATCAGATATTCTTTCAATAGCCATCTGTAGAGTTGATTGATCATCTTTTAAGACTTCAAATTGTTTTGGTGAATTCCTACGACTAAGTGGCCAAAGTCTGGTTCCTGCTCCTCCTGCAAAAATTACAGTATTCATATTTAAAATAAAATATTTAATAATGGAAATGATATACTAACTGCCAAACCAAATGAAAACATTGAAAAAACCAGAGCATTAAAAAATCCACCAATTATATCCCGCGGATAATGAACCCCAACATAGACTCTGGAAACTGCAACCAACGACGCCAAAAATGACATTATCAAAACATAAATCAGATTTTGCCCCATGAAGAGAGGTACAAAAACTAAAATAAAAGACAGTGTTGTGTGATCAGATGGAAAAGATTTAAAATTTTGATAGGTGGTCACTAATTGTTTTGATTTTGGGAGCTCTACATGAGGGCGTGAATGATGCCAGAGCAAACTAACTGCCCAGCTAGTCATAATTGCAAAAGTACCAGCAGTAATCAAAAGAACCAAAAACACACTGGCAACATTTGTTAGTGGATTATAGAGTACAAAATTAATCCAAAGCAGAGTAATCAAAAACATAATGTAGATAAGCGGCTTGGCACAAAAAATCATCAAAGTATCCAGCCAAACTCTTTTTCCAATCTGCTTGTTAATTTTTTTAAATAATTCCTTACTCCACAAAAACATATTTTAATATTATTGGGATTTTTTCCACTTTAGATATTCCTGAATAAAACTGTCCAACTCACCATCCAAAACTTTGTCTGGTTCTTTGGTTTCATGTTTAGTTCTAAGATCTTTGACCATTTTATAAGGATGCAAGACATAGGATCTGATCTGACTTCCCCATTCCGGGCTCTTGTGTTCACCTTTTAGTTCCTGTCTTTCTTTTTCTTCTTGTTCTTCTTTTTGCTGTTGCAGTTTTGAACGAAGTATTTTCATGGCAGTTTCTTTGTTTTGAAGTTGCGATCTTTCATTTTGGCACTGCACAGTAGTGCCAGTTGGCTCATGAACAATTCTAACTGCAGAATAAGTTGTATTGACACTTTGGCCTCCATGTCCGCCAGCCATAAAAGTGTCAATTCGTAGATCTTTTGGATCCAAATCTAGCTCATCATCTGCTTCTATCTCTGGAATTACTTCGATTAAGGCAAAAGAAGTATGACGCATGGACTCTGCGTCAAACGGAGATATGCGCACCAATCTGTGAGTTCCATGTTCTGATTTGAGATGCCCAAAAGCATATCTTCCTTCTACCCTAATTGTACTGGATTTAATTCCTGCTTCACTACCAATTGATTCATCAAGTACTGTGGTTTTCCAATCCTTATCTTCACAAAATCTCAAAATCATTCTGCGTAACATCTCTGCCCAGTCTTGCGCTTCTGTTCCTCCGCTTCCTGCATGAAAAGAAACAATTGCATTGTTTTTGTCATGTTTTTCATCAAGCAAAACTAAAAATTCCAGTTTTTCAAATTGTTTTTGCAATTCTTTGATTCTTTTTTCTGCCTCTGCTTGCATTTCTGTGTCTGGATTTTTCTCAAGCTCCATACCTAAACCAACCAATTCTTCTACTTCGTCTCGCATCTGAGTCCAGGAATCAATTTCTGTTTTAAGCTCTTCATGTTTTTTACTAATTTCCTTTGCTTTTTCCTGGTCACCCCAAAAACCCTTCTTTTGCATCAAGTCTTCCAGTTTTTTTAATTCTAAAATCTGAGAATCAATGCTAAGCATCTCCCATGTAGCAGAAATCTTGGTTTTTAGATCTTTTAGTTGGTCAATTAGATCTTTCATAAGTATTTCTATAATACGAGAAAAAAGCGAATAAATCAATGGTGGAGACTCCAAAATATCTACTTTTTATTTTTCCATATTCCACAATCCAAGTCTTGACGAAAAAACAAATATTTGATATTATCTTCTCATATACTGGTGGCAAGAGGCTGACATACATGCAAGTAGGGAGCTTTCTCTGCGAGTACAGAGTTGCTAGGGTTCACGCCCCCGGCACCAAGAGACTCGTACGGAGCGCCCACCTGGCGGGTCTCAGCCCGTCGCTACCGGTTCCGGTAGTCGGAACGCATTTGGAAACGGATCGGATCCCCTGTTCGACCGAGAGCCTACCGCGTTTCGCCAAAAGGCGGAGCAGACTCTCTAGAGGTGCCAATTCCGGTACCCACAACGAGAGCCTGCTCCGCCGCCGGGTTCCCAAATCAGTTTATAGTTAATAGAAAATAGTTAATAGTTTATAAAAAACTACAGCTGTAAACTGTTAACTGTAAACTATCAATTAAAAAATCCGCTAAATGCGGATTTTTTAATTGAACTATTTCTTACATCATGCCCATTCCAGGCATTCCTCCACCCATTGGAGGCATGGCTGGTTCGTCTTTCTTAGGAAGATCTGTAACTACTACTTCTGTTGTCAGGAACATTCCTGCAATTGAAACTGCATTCTCAAGTGCGCTTCTGGTAACTTTTGCCGGATCAATAATTCCAGAAACTACCATATCTTCATATTGACCTGAGGCAGCATTGAATCCATAATTTCCTGAATTTTTCTTTACTTCATCTACCACTACCGCACCTTCATGACCTGCATTGTTGGCAATAGTTCGAATTGGAGCTTCTACTGCTCTGCGTAAAATTCCAACTGCAATCATTTCTTCGTTAGATAGATTTAATTCATCAAGTGCGCCAGCTGCTCGAAGCAATGCAACTCCACCACCTGGAACTACACCTTCTTCTACTGCGGCTTTTGTAGCACCAACTGCATCTTCTATTCTATGTTTAACTTCTTTCATTTCTGTTTCTGTGGCAGCTCCAACTCGGATAACGGCTACTCCACCGGCAAGTTTTGCAAGACGCTCCATTAATTTATCTTTATCAAAATCTGAATCTGATTGATCAATTTGTTTTCTGATTTGAGCAACTCGCTCTTGCACTGCTGTCACCTCACCTTTTCCCTCTACAATGGTAGTATTTTCTTTTGTCGCTACAACTTTTCGGGCTTGACCAAGCTGATTTAATTCTACATTTTCTAATTTCAATCCAATTTCTTCGGTAATGACTTCTCCACCTGTAAGAATAGCAATGTCTCGAAGCATTTCTTTTCTACGATCTCCAAATCCTGGTGCTTTTACAGCCAAAACATTGAATGTTCCGCGCAGTTTGTTAACTACAAGTGTAGCTAGAGCTTGTCCATCAACGTCTTCGGCAAGAATTACTAGGTCTTTTTTCCCACTCTGAGCAACTTTTTCAAGTATTGGAAGAATTTCTTCTACTGATGAAATTTTCTTATCAGTAAGAAGAATAAAAGCATCAGCGTATTCTGCTTCCATGCGATCTGGATTGGTAACCATGTATGGAGAAACATATCCTTTGTCAAAACGCATTCCTTTTACTGTTTCAATTTCCATTCCAAATGATTGTGATTCTTCTACTGTGATAACTCCATCTTCTCCAACTTCGTTCATAGCAGCTGCAATTTTCTCACCAATTTCTTTGTCATTGGCAGAAATTGCTGCTACATTGGCGATTTCGTCCTTCTCTACTGGTTTTGAAATTCCATTTTTAATTCTCTCAATCATGGCTTGGGATGCTTTGTGCAATCCCTTGTTTAGAGCTACTGGATTTGCCCCAGCAACTACATTTCTCATTCCTTCGCGAACAATTGCTTGCGCCAAAACTGTTGCTGTAGTTGTTCCATCACCTACAACATCATTGGTTTTACTTGCCACTTCTTTTACCAACTCTACTCCAACATTTTCAACTTTGTCTTCTAGCTCAATTTCTCGAGCAACAGAAACTCCATCTTTGGTAATAGTTGGTGAACCATACCCCTTGTCCAGAACTACATTTCGTCCTTTTGGACCAAGTGTAACTTTTACAGCATCAGCAAGAGCATCTACACCCCTCCCCAATGCCTCGCGTGCGTCATTATCAAAAATAATTTGCTTTGCCATATTTTTTTATAATTATTTTTCTAAAATTGCTAAAATATCTTCTTGTGAAAGGATTTTGTATTCTTGGCCGTCAACCTTTACGTCATCCCCTCCCCAACTCTTGAACAAAACTGTTTGTCCAATCATAACAGTCATCGGAGCTGTACTACCTGAATCAAGTGTTCGTCCAGGACCAACTGCAACAACTTCTCCTTCTTGTTTTTTATCTTTGTCTACTGTATCCGGAAGAACAATTCCAGAAGCTGTAACCTCTTCTTCTTTTAAAATCTTGACCACTACTCGGTCTGAAAGTGGTTTTATATTCATATTTTTTTATTAAATAATAATTAAATTTCTTATCACTCAACTATATTGAGTGATAATTAGTTAATACATATTATAATAAAAAAAAATACCTGTCAAGGCAAAAATATTAAAAAAATCTAAAGAAGAAAATAAAATAATTATCAAAAATAGAGATATCCGAATTATCAGAATTTATCCGTAAATCCGGATGCCCTTAAACAAAAAAAGCCCACAGTAGACCACAAGCTCAACACGACGGCCATTATGTGAGATCGTGATGCCTGTCGATAACACGAACTCGAATGGCGTGCGCGTCGCGCCTGAAGTCTACCATAGACTCTTTAAAATTACTTTTTGGTAGAGCCTATCTATTAAAACACAGATTAGAGGCCATGTCAATTGTCTATTTTAAGCCAAAAAAATACTAATTGTTAATAGATAGTGGATTAGTTGTGGATAGAGCCAATCAACTCCCACATTTCACAACTTATCGAGGACTACAAATTAGGACAAAATACAGCAAACACTATACAAAATTAGATTTTAACAAAGTGTATTTTACGCAGATCACCCAATAAATACCACTCATCGTGAGACCCACAAAAGAAGAAAACATATAGTGATCAAGTAATAAAATTGGTATATAAGCCAGGAAAAACAATAAAAAATTAAATCTACCCTTATTTTGCTTCTTACTGGAGATAAAAAATACTCGATAAGCCAGAAAACAGCAAATCAATAATAGAGAAAATCCAATAATTCCTAATTCTGCTAAAACCAATAAAATAACATTATGAACTGGCTGATATTCCCAACCATGCAAATCCTGGTTTAAATCATATTGTGCCAAAGTATAGTTCCCTGCCCCAACTCCCAAAAATAAATTTTGTTTAATTACTGAAAAAGATTCTTGGTAACCATTTATTCTTTCTACTGTTGAGGCAATTTCATTTGTTGAGCTGTGGGCAAATCTTGTTTGCACTATAGGAAGATAAATTAAAACAAACAGTCCCATAAAAAATAAAGCTACTGCAAGGATCTGAGTCATAACTATCTCTTTTTTTCTTATCAACAAGACCATGAATCCAATAACAAACAAAATAAAACCAATCCAAGCACTTCTACTAAATGTAAAAAGTAATGCTACCACTTGAAAAAATAAAATAATCAGCAAAAATGCCTTTGATTTTTTTATTTTCAAATTTGCTCTCTCAAAAATTAAACTTCTAATTTTACCTGCTTTGAAAATATCTCTAATAATAAGCAAGTTAGCAATACTGGCCAATACCAAAAAACCAGCAAAAACATTTGGATGAGAAAAACTTCCATAAGCCCTAAGCCACCTACCTATTTCAGCTGATGAAATAATTGATGTCCCTGATTCATAGACTGCATATGAAGAAAGTCCAAATATACTTGAAGCCCAAGTTGTCTGAGTAAAAAACTGCCATATTCCAAGTAACACAGGAACAAAGCTACCAATCACAAAATAAAAAATAATTTCTTTGTAATTCAATGGTCCTAGCAAAAAAACTATAAAAACTATAAATGCCAGACAAATTCTAAGTGCATGCTGAAGAGCAATATCTGAATCAAATGCCCAAAATATGGATAAAAAACAATAAATCACAAAAAAGGCAGCTGACAAAGTAAAAACCCTATCCTTGGTCCAACTGAATTTTGTTTTATGTGCCTTGATCTTGGTGGCATACCAAAACATAAATACAATAGCAACCAACCACAAAAATAATTCAACCACAAAAAATTGCATTGTGCCGTATTGCCATTTATATCCATTTAAAAATCTCTCTGAATAAATCCAAACTGTTTGCCAAGGCAAAATAATTAATGAAATTACCATTAAGGGCTTCAGCAGTTTTGATAATTTTTCCTCCATATTCTTTGATTAATTATATTTTAAAATATTTTGTAACCATTTTTGACGATATTCATCTCTCCTATCATTTTCATGAAATTTTAACATCTGATCATTTATAATAACTCTTGAATCTTCTTCATTTTGAAGACTTGTTTTATTTCTTTTCATTTTTGCTTTTTGAAGGGCTCTAGCTTGCGACTCCAAAATATCTCCATAACCAATACCCCAAATTTTTTCAAAAAACTTTTTAAATCCCTTTTGAAATTTAGTATCTTTTACTTTTAATCTATCACTTATCTCAAATTCCTGAAAAATTCTTGGTAAACATTTTTTTACCCACTGATTTTGACTAAAAATTTTCTTATGAAAATTCTCGGGATCATAGATAGGTAGTAACTGACCAATCCAATACATAAGATATATGTCTGGTTCATCAAGAGAAATATTTGAAATATTTAAATTCTTATCTGCAAGATAAAAACTAAGACATACTTTATTTTTGACTTTCTTTTTTCCTCTTCGAAGACCAAATAATCCCAGAAAAATCGTTGTAAAAAATCTAGCTATCCAAATTCTGCCTGATTTTATAATTATAAACACATCAACATCACTGTCTTCATTGGGCCAACCAAAAGCTACTGTGTTACAGAGAAACACTGCTTTGGCAAAAGGTACCCAGCGTATTATTTTTGCGGCTTTTCTGGCAATTTTAGCTTTTTTTTCAACTAACACAACTCGCTTTCTCCGGGATTCTATTATCCCCTCTCTTCCAGGCAAAAAATAATAACCATGTTTAAATTGACACTCTGAACCAACAAATTTTTTAAGCTTTTTGGAAAATTCCAAAAAAGAAATCTTATGCTTAAAATTCCAAAAAAACTGATAAAGCTCTCTATCAGTAAGCGGATAATCAAATATATCAAAATATGCCAAGGTCTCTCGAAGTGATTTCTTGAATTCTGGATCCATATAGGAGTAGTTTAACCTATAATTGCCCAGGTGTATAGTTATCTGCGCAATTTTAAAACCCCCAAATTGGGGGCTTTGTAAGATACTTTTATTCAATCTCTGTCATGGCGACTGGCTCAGGCTCTCTCGATAATTTGCTTTGTTTTTTCTCAGATATTTTCTCTACATTATCCTCTACCATGATCTTCTCATTATTCATGCTCAAGACTTGATCTCTATGGACTGCATAAATCTGAGCAGAAAAAAAACTTGGCTTAACTATATACTGAACAATGCTCTGACTTTCTGCTTCCAAGATCAAATCAAATACACGCCCCAAAACCATCCCTGACTGAGTCTCAACAGGAAGCCTTTTTAGTTGCTTCAAGCTAAAGCGCATAAAAATTATTTAACTAATTGACCCTCTATTGCCCCGCCAGAACTACCAGACTGTCCATTGTCTCCATGTTTTTTGAAGATATAAACTTGCTGAAACGCAGTTAGGAGAGTTGATAAAAACCAATAAAGTGTAAGTCCACCTGGAAACTGTAAACCAATAATAACTGTAATCACCGGCATAAAGTAAGTCATCTGTTTGTTCATCATTCCCATCATATTCTCATCTTTTGCGCCTTCACCTGCTGTTTTTGGAGCCTTTTTGGTAGAAAACATCTTGGTTTGCCAAAACTGAGCACCACCAGCAAGAAGAGCAAGGACAATACTTCGCTTTCCAAGATCAAATATACCAAGAGAAATTGGGTTTATGACTTCTGGATTTTTAATAAAAGAATATAGCACCTCAAAACTGGCAGGATCAAAAGCATTTTTCAAAACATAGAAGAGTGCTACAAAAATCGGCATCTGAATAAGAAGGGGCAAACAAGAGCCAAAAGGATTTACTTTATTTTCCTTGTAAATTCGCATGGTTTCCTGAGCAACCATTTGTTTATCATCTTTGTGTTTCTTTTTTATTTCTTCAAGTTTTGGCTGGAGATCTGTTAGAGATTTCTGAGCCCTGATAGAAGAAGAAGTCAGAGGATAAAGCGCCAACTTGATAAGAACAGTTATAATCACTACAGTTATACCAACATCTGGAACAAGATTATATAATGCTACAAATCCATTAAAAAGTGGATCATATAAAATCGTTTGGAAAAATTCCATCATAAAATTATTTATTTAAAACTAGCGTGGAGAGTATATCATGAGGTAGAAATGAATTCAAGGGATAAGATTATCAATTTTTAAATTAAAAACCCGGCTTGAGTAAAGCCGGGCTTTGAGGATGATTTGTGATTATTTATCTTCTTTTGGCTCTTCTGCTGATTCAATCTCAGCTTCTGCTGCTTTTTCTTCTGGCTCTGCCACAACTTCTACCTCTTCTTTAGTTTCTGTTTCAACTTCTTCTGGAACCACTTCTACTTCTTTTTCTTCTGCTTCTACCGGAGCTTCTTCTTCAATTTTTGACTCAACTTCCTCCAAAGCTTCTGGATCATCTTCACTACTAACACTTTGTTCTCCACCAAGTTCCTCTACTTTGATCTTCCATTCAGTAAGTTCAGCTGCTAAGCGAACATTTTGCCCCTCTCTACCAATAGCGAGAGAAAATTGATCAGTAGCCACGTGAGCAGTTGCTTCTTTTTCTTTTTCATCAAGTTCTACATGGTCAACCTTTGCAGGAGAAAGCGCATTTTTGATGTATTGAACCGGATCATCACTATACTCGATAATATCAATTTTTTCACCACCAAGCTCATCAATAATTGTTGTAATTCTACTTCCTCTTTGACCAATACATGAACCTATCGGGTCAATACTGTCATCTTCTGTAAAAACAGCTACTTTTGATCTGTTTCCAGCATCACGGGCAATGCCCTTGATAAGAACTTCTTCATTTTCAATTTCAGGAATCTCCTGTTCAAATACAGCTTGCACCATTCTCTTGTCTGCTCGGGAAAGCATAATCTCAGGACCGCGAGTTCCCATGTCTACTGAAATAATATAAAACTTCATTCTTCCACCAAGCTTATATCTTTCACGCCTTACCATTTCACCAGGAGCTAGTAAACCAGTCACTTTTCCTAGATCAATAATATAACCACCATTTCGGTCACGTCTCTGAACAAATCCATGAATTATAGTACCTTCTTGCCCTTTTAGATCTTCAAAAACAGTATTACGTTCTGCTTCACGAATTTTTTGGATAATAACTTGCTTGGCAGTTTGAGCGGCCATGCGTCCAAAATCACCTGTGACTTCCAAATCAATTTTTAAAGTATCTCCGACCTTAGTTTTTTTATCATGCTCTTTTGCTTCAGTGATCATGATTTGAGTTTTTGGATTGAAACGAACCAAGTCTTCAGTTTCTTCTTCTGTAAGTTCACGTTCTTCTTTTCGAGCTTGTTCACGACGTTCTGCCAACTCTTCTTGAGCTTTTTCTAAAAGTTCTTCTTCAATATCTTCTACAACTTCTTTTTCATCCCAAACTTTCATATCACCTGTTTCAGGATCAAAAATTACTTGAATGTTTTGCTGACGATTTCCAAAATCCTTACGATAGGCAGCAGCAAGAGCTGATTGTAATGCTTCAATTACAGTATCAAAATCAAGCCCTTTTTCGTCACAAAGGAATTGAATTGATTTAGTTATTTCTGATGACATAGAAATTTTTCTTAAAATATATAAGTTTTTTGGCTAAAATTAGCGAAATTTTCTATATATTAGTTTAAATTAAAATTTTTTATAAAAAAAGCAGCTTCATAATTGAGCTACTAATAAATATATAATACCATGGATAGAGTTTTTTGTCAAGACTGTATAATTTATTGTGAAGTCAAATAAAATCGCCCCGATCAACATAATCGAGGCGATTTTGAAATTCATCTTTTAATACTTAGAACACTGGACAAGCTAGTTTATTTCCACATCCTATGACAGCACTGGTACAAGTTTGAAATGATCCATCCGGTTTGAAACAAGCATATTTAATCCCGGTGCCGCCTTGATTATTCTGAAGACCATTACACAGGTCTAATGCAGGATCTTGGGAATAAGCTTTTTCAGCACAAGCTGTGCTCTCACAGACTGAATCATTGTACAAAACTTCATTACTAAGTGTATTTCTCATCTGATCAATACAATTTCTAGCCATGGTTGGAGATTTGGCATGACCGCCAGATCCGGTAAGGCTGCAAGCTTGCATTGAAAATCCTTGGACAAAATTATCTTCTGGAGTCCAGGTCAAAAGAGTATATTGCTCAGGGCCAAGCTTGATTACTGGCATTCCTTTGTAAACATCTGCACATTCATAACTATTTAGAGTATTCTGCCAAGCGCTTTCATCTAGTCCTGGCTGAGCTTTTAATCTTTTGGCACAAATAGATTCATCCAATTCTGCAAGTGCTGAACAAAATCTCTCTGGTGATGGGCAATATGCTTTGTCCACATACATTGGCCATGATTCATATGAGGTCAAATCCTCAAATATACAATCTGCTGCCTGCTCAAAACTATCTGCTAATCCACCATTAGTTATTGAACATCCTGAGAAATTTTGTCCAATCAATAGACCGGCACTGGCATCGTACTGCATAGCACCGTAGTTTCCACCACTCTCTACAATAAGCAAACCATTGTAAACCCCTGCACAATTTTGTGAGTCAAGAAAACTTTGTGCCGCGCTGTCACTAATTACTGGAAAATCAGCTAAACGATCTGCGCAAGCTTGCTCTCCTGTAGCTTGGCAAAAATTCGCTTGATCCACACACTCTGGCTCGCCAACATACAAAAGCTCATCTTCAAAATCACTCTTAAGTTCTTCTATACAAGCTTGAACAATACCTACAGTTTTAGCCTGTGAACCGCTCAGAGAACAGGCGCTTAGGTTATACCCAAACATAAATCCTGCCGGATCCCATGTAAAGGTTGTATATTCCCCTGTATTTGCATCTCTAATTATAGGCATTCCTTTGTAAACTCCTTCACAACCATGCTGTCCCAAAATACCAGCCCCATTACCATTTAACTCTGGGACTTCATTCAATCTAGTTAAACATATATCCGGATCCTCAAGAGCAGTAACTGCACAAAATGAAACTTCTTCTTCCACCACAGGTTGTTCAGATCCGGGAAGTCCGCCTGCTTCAGAAGCAGGAGGCCCTTCCTCAACCACATCACTTGATTCTGTTTGAGGCGGCTCAAATGGAGCTTCATCTAACTCAGTCTTTGGAACTGATAAGGCATATTGATTATTATTTTCCTTATTCTCTGCTATAACTCCCTTGTTACTTGTAGGATAGTCAACCTCAATCATCATATCAAATTTATCTCCAGGAATCATATTCTGAGTAACCTTGGGAACAAAAAATTCAAAAATAACTTCTTCTTTTGAATTTAGCGAATAATCCATAGCATCAACCACCATAACCTCTCCATCGAGAAATGCTTTATCCTTAAATTCAAGAGACAGTTCAAAAGCTTTGTAATTCTTAGCTTTTCCAATATTCTTATAAACTATTCTAACTTTATCATGCTGGGAATTTGGCTTATTTTCAAACTGAGCCCTGGTTATGGTTAGATCAGGTAGAGGTCTGGATCTTCTAAAATTCTTGGCACCGGCACCAGCCGCTGCAAGCGAAGCTGCACCAAGAAAAAGAAGGGCTATGGCCATCTTTGTCTTAGTTACAGACTGAGTTTTAGTCTTTGTCTGTTGTTCCATATAAAAATTTTTAAAAAATTATTTTTATAAATTAAAATGATTATTTTTTTCATTCAACTCATCTATTTCTTCTTCAAAATCAATTACAGTTTGTATTTCAAATTCTTCTAAATCAC
>CAZFTR010000016.1:0-26887 GCA_964522405.1 uncultured Gammaproteobacteria bacterium
TACGTTTAGCTGGTTTACGCTTTGCTACTTTTTTCTTAGCAGGTTTGCGTTTAGCTACCTTACGTTTTTTTGGAGCAGCTTTACGTTTAGCTGGTTTGCGTTTTTTTGCTGGCATAGTATACACCCCCTCTCTTAAAGAAGTTTCGTTTTAGTTTGATATGACCATGGTACATACCAAATCAACTGAAACGATTTAGAAGTTTTTTTACACGACAAGCATTGGCGTAAAAAAAGTAATTAAAAATTACCGACCTTTGTTAATAGTATATCTTGTTTCTATGTTTTAAAAAATACTTTTAACAAAAAAAACTGTTGATAACTTTTTAAAAAATAAAAAAACGCAAAAGCGTTTTAATAAAAAAATTATTTTAAATTAATCAATTGAAACTTTTCCAAATCCTAAAATAATAAACATTAAGATACTTCCAAAACAAATTCCAGCAAGATTAAAACTGTATAGAAGAAAACTTTGAGTTGCTATGCCCCATTCAGACATTGCAAGTGCTGATCCAATTACTGCAAGAGGTGGAATAAGTGATACTGCAATTGCAATTCCGGTTAATGTTTCTGGAATTTTTGGTTTTGCATATGCAAAAGCGCCAACCAGTCCACTTAAAAGTGCAATTAAAAATGAAATCAAATCTGCCTTACTTCTTAATAAAATTTCCTCAGTTATAAATATCTGGCCATTGACCATGTTTATGATGATTCCAACCAAATAGGCAACCGCAATGGCCAAAATCGTACCAAGAAAAATTGAAATTACTGAGCGAAGAAGTTTTTTGAATTTAAAAGCAATTAAACTGAGAGAAAAACCAAAAATCGGAGTGATCAAAGGCGCAACCATCATTCCACCAATTACAACAGCAGTGTTATTTGATAAAACTCCCAAAGATGCTATGGCAGAAGAGAAACTGATCAATACAAAAAAATTTAAAGAAGGCTTATTGTATTCTTCTAGTTTTCTTTCTGTTTGTAAACGTAAGCGATCTGCGTGTGAAGTTATAAGTGATAACATATGAAATAAATTATTATTTATAATCCCTGCGTTCGTTCGCTATTTAAATACACTGTCCTTCAGACAGGATTTGGAACCCGACCCCAACGTTATATGTTCCATATAATCACGGCGCTCCCTCGAAACACTAAACAAATAAATTTGCTTAGTGTTTCTCGCTCGCTTGTGATTATAAGCGTTGTGCTCTAACCCCTGAGCTAATTAAATCATTTTAGTGCGCCTGGATGGAATTGAACCATCGACCCCAACGTTATATGTTCCATATAATTCCTGCGTTCGCTCGAAAATCCAATAAATTGTCCGTCCAGATGGAATTGAACCATCGACCCCAACGTTATAAGCGTTGTGCTCTAACCCCTGAGCTATGGACGGACATTTTATTGGATTGTTCTCACTCTCTTGAAATTATATGTTCCATATAATCACTGCGCTCCCTCGAAACACTAAGCAAATAAATTTGCTTAGTGTTTCTCGCTCGCTTGTGATTATAAGCTGTGCTCTAACCCCTGAGCTACAGGCGCGTGTATAGAATTATACCACTTTCAGGACTAAATGTTACCATAGAGCCCTTGATTTTTCAAGTAATAAGAGGTATAATCCAGTTTATTTGGCAAAATGAGCTAAAATATGGCAAAAACTAAGAATACTACTCAAATAACTGAAGAAAACAGTGGAAAAAGACTGGATGTTTTTGTATCTGAATTTTGCGGTATTACTAGATCTCAAGCCCAAAAATTGATCAAATTCAATGCTGTAAAAATTGATTCAGAGTTACCAAAAAAGAATGGACAAAAATTGGAAATTGGAAATTACTTAGAGATAGATTTAGAAAAATTAAATATTGAGGTAAAAAAAGAAAAAACCGAAGAAGATATGAGCCTTTTAGATTCTGTTCAAATTATCAAGGAAACAGATGATTACCTGGTTATAGATAAGCCGACTGGGCTGACAACTCACCCAGCGCAAGATTTGGAAGATAAAAAAGATATTCTAAAAACTGTCTCTGTTGCTTCTTGGGTTTTAAAAAACTATCCAAAACTTTTTAAGGTTGGAGAATACACTAATAGACCGGGAATAGTTCATAGATTGGATAAAGACACTTCGGGTTTGATGGTGATTGCCAAAACTCAACAAATGTTTGACCATCTTAAGCAGCAATTTAAAGATAGAACTGTTGAAAAAAGATATACTGCGTTCGTGCATGGTGTTACAGATAAGGAGCATGATTTGATTAATTTTAAAATTTCAATGGGTAATGATGGGAAAATGGTTGCCAGGCCTAAGTTGGATAAACTAAAATTGAAAACAGTTACAGCAATACAATCGGGAAAAGAGGCTGTTACTGAATTTTGGGTTAAGAAACATTTTGTAAATTATACTTTACTTGATGTTAAAACCCATACCGGACGCACCCACCAGATTAGGGTTCACTTGTTTGCCTATAATCATCCCATTGTCGGAGATAAATTGTATTTCAATAAAAAAATTCAAAAAAAGAAAGATATGATTTTGGATAGATTATTTTTACACTCCTATAGTTTGGGTTTTGTTGATTTAGGTGGTCAAATAATTTCTTCTGAAATTGAACTTCCACAAGAGCTGGAATTATTTATGAAAAATTTAACTGAGTTGTAAAATTTTAAGTATTTGATAATAAAATGATTTATGAAAAATAAGAAAGGAACTTTGATAGTGATATCAGCTCCATCAGGTGGAGGAAAAACAACTGTAATTGAGCATCTACTCAAGAAAGTTCCAAATTCTTCAAAACTTATCACCACCACATCTAGATTGCCACGTGAAAATGAAAAAGATGGAGTTGATTATAATTTTTTAACTAAACAAGATTTTGAAGACAGAATAAAAAATGATGATTTTGTGGAATATGTTGAATATGCAGGATTTTATTATGGTGTTGAGAGATCAGAATTAAATTCAGCTCTTGATAAGCACCAGTATCTGTTTGCAGCTGTTGAGGTCAGAGGTAAAAAAGCTTTGTCAAAAGAAAATGTACCAATTTTTTCAATTTTTCTTTTGCCGGAGAGTTTGGGTGTTCTCCGAAGTAGGCTGAGTATAAGAGACAATATGACCAAAAAAAGCATAGATCAGCGTCTTGAAGTCGCCAAAAGAGAAATAAAGGCATCTAAGCAATATGACGCTCAGATTATCAATAAACAAGGCTTTTTTCAGGAGACTGTAGATCAGATTATTGAGCTTTTGCCAAAGTCTTGACTTTTTTGCCAATAATTGGTAAACTGTTTTCACATTTATATATATGCGATGTTGTGCAGATTTTGCCTAACCTCTCGATAAAATACTAATAATATGTCAGAAGATATTAGAAATTCCCTTAAGCCGGGCATGATCGTCAAAGTTCACCAAAAATTGCAGGAAAAGAATACTAAAGGTGAACTAAAAGAACGTATTCAGATTTTCGAAGGGATTATACTTGCTATTAAGCATGGTACAGAGCCTGGAGCTACTGTAACAGTTCGAAAAGTTTCAAAAGGTATCGGTGTTGAAAAGATTTTTCCTATCCATTCACCGATAGTAGATAAGATTGAGCTTGTAAGACAGATGAAAGTAAAGCAATCAAGACCATATTATATTCGTTCACACAAGAAGCGTCTAAAAGAAGTAAAGAACAAATAATTTAAAATCCCCACTTTGGGGGTTTTTTTATATTATTGCGATCGTTGATGTGTTGATGGCGCTGGCTTGGGGGTATTCGGATTTACGGATAATTTCTGATAATCCTGATACACCATCTTTATATGAATACATAGCTCATCAATCACCAATCACTTGTTTCAGCCGTAGGACTGATCCGCCTTTGGCGGAAGTTATTAGTTGTAATTTGTTAATTGTTCGGTATGTTGACTTTTTTGAGAATATGGTATACTATGTCTACTTAAATAAAATCTTGATATGGATACAGAAAAACAGCCCAAAAAACATAGTTTTTTAAAGGTATTTTTGAAAAGCATTGCTGTAATTATTCTTATCCTAATGATGATATTTCTTTCTTTGTTTGTTTATTATGCTTGGCAATTCAAATACGGTAGTGCAGCAGATATACAAAGAATTACAGAATCAGTGAATAAAAGTAGATTTAATTTGGCTCAGACTTCCAAAGAAAATATAAATACCGTTGAACAAGATATTTCCAAATTTATTAGAGATCATAATCCTAGAATTGGAAATTCTGCAGCCGACATTACTGTGCTTGCTTTTATAGATTTTGAATGTCCGTTTTGTCAGGCAAGTTATCAAACATTTAAAAAAGTTATGGATAAATATGGAAGTGTTGTAAATATTGTTTTTAAGCACTTGCCACTAGTAGATATACATCCTAATTCTATTGCAGCAGCTAATGCTGCCAGTTGTGCACAGGCTCAGGGAAAATTCTGGGAATACTATAATATTCTCTTTGTAGAAAAGCGTTTAGATCAAAATTCTTTAATAGAATTTGCAGAAAGTCTTGATCTTGATTCTAAAAAATTCAGATCATGTCTTTCTCTGCAGACTTATCAATTGGATATTCAACAAGATATAGTTGATGCTGTTGAGCTCAAAGTGCAGGGTACACCGACTTATTTTGTAAATCAGAATATTATCGAGGGTGTGGTAGATATTTCCGAATGGGACAAGATAATCATGGAAAATTTTAAAAAATAATTTTTATTTGTAATTTAGTCCAATATGCAAAAGAAAATTTCCAGTAAAATTCTATCAATTGGGCTTTTGGTTTTGATTGGTTCTATTTTTCTAATGCCTTATAGTGCCAATGCTCAGACAGATCAGAGATGTTGGAAAAAAGAAGAATGTGAAGTTTTTGAAACTCCGGCAGGTGCCAAAGGAGTATTTTTTGGCCCAAACAATGAAACCGAAGAAGCTTGTGGCGCTAAAGCTTTTGCAGGCAAGGAAGTGGGCTTTTGTAGGGCGATTGGAGATATTGAAACTGCAATTAGCTATGGGGATGTTAAGAAATTTACCAATGTTGGAGAGTTTATCAAATTGGCTTATAGGTATGGTTTTTGGATTGCCACTATATTGGCTGTAATGGTTATTCTTATTTCAGGTATTAGATGGATTATATCTGCCGGAAGTTCAGAGGTTATCACCAGTGCCAAAAAAAGTATTGGAGGAGCTTTGATTGGTTTGGTTTTGCTATCTCTTTCTTATACTATTTTAAACATAATGAATCCATATCTGGTAAATTTGCGCATGCCTCAAGCTTGGCTTATTCACAAGGTGGATGTGGCACCAAGTATGTGTTCAGAAGTTGAGTCTCCTTTGAAAATAAAACATATTGGCGCAGTTGGTAAAGAAGTGCCAGCTGCATATCTGCAGGATGCAATGAAATCACCATATAAAACAGAACCGCTCGATTCAAAATGTGGTCAAAAATACCTGGTTGAAGGTTCTGGTAGTATGACCTGTGCCGGAGTAAGTTGTCCTGGTGAGGGAAGTACTTGTAGTCCAAAATATATGTCACAGGGAAAGTTAGTTGATTTTCCTAAATGTGTAAAAGGGCAGCTAGTCATTCACTATCGAATTGGTTCTCTGAAGCAAGAGGTTTTACAACATATTCCTTATTCAGTAACCGCAGATGAAGTAGAAAAAGATTGGCTTGATGCTGCAGCAACAGGCGGTCTTATTAAGACTATTATTGGTGTAAGTCCGCAAAGTTCACCTTCAACTTTTGTAGGAGTATGTAAAAATGAAAGCGAGAACTATTTAATTATTGCGGGTGTAAAGTTAAAGCCTACATCTGGCTGGGAGCAATGGGATGGTGGAGATGAAGAATATGTAAAAATAAATCAAATTTACAAAGCAGGAGCATTGCCTGAGTATTTGGGTCAGTATGGTGGGCTTGGTATTGGAAATCGTGGTGAATCTCATTGGGATTGTCCAGCAAACACCAAACTTGTAGGATTTTTCTTAAAAAATGAAATTGGGATTGATTGGGATCCGATTGATGATGGTAATTTGATTATAGGGCAAGAAGGGGTGGGTACCAAAGCTGTGGGAGGAAGTTGGGATCAGCTTAATATAAATGATTATATCTCCCTTGAAAGATTGAAAACTACTGGAGTTTTTCTAAATATGACTGTAACTCAGGAGATGATTTCAAGTATTGTAAAAACAGAAGATTCATTTCCACCTAAAGGATATAAAGGAGATATAACAGAAGATAAATAACTATGGATAAAATACGAATTACCAATGCCAGGGTTCATAATCTAAAGAGTATTTCCCTGGACATTCCCAAAAATCAGTTAGTAGTAATCACAGGACTTTCCGGATCAGGAAAGTCCTCTTTAGCCTTTGATACAATATATGCAGAGGGTCAGAGAAGATATGCTGAGAGTCTAAACGCTTATGCTCGGCAATTTATGGGTATTCATGATAAGCCGGATGTAGATGAAATTCAAGGTTTATCTCCAACAATTGCTATAAACCAGAGGAATTTTTCTCAGAATCCTCGCTCAACTGTGGGAACTGCTACTGAGATTTATGATTATCTACGTTTGCTTTTTGCACGTCTTGGAACCCAGTTTTGTCCAGAGTGCCACACTCAGGTTAAGCCTTATTCAACCGGGGACATTGTTGAGCAAGTTAGAAAACTTTGTCGAAAAAGCCCTGAGCTTCTTTTGTTGGCGCCTATTATTCGTCAAGAAAGCATAAAACTCAAAGAAATTAAACCAAGATTAGAAAAAACCGGTTTTGATAAACTTAGAATAAATGGAGTTCCGGTTTCAATTAAAAATTTGAAGAATTTTAATTTCAATCCTGATTTGCTTTATGACATTGATATTGTAATTTCTGTTATAAATTCCAAAACCAAACAAAAAATTCTAAGTGATGTGGAGAAGGCACTTGATCTTTCCAATGGATTTGTCAGAATTGTAAATGAAGACAGTGGAGAAGAGTATCTCTATGCCCAAACCCCGATGTGTACTACTTGTGAAAGGGTTTTTTCAAATATTGAACCAAGATCTTTTAGTTTTAATAGTCCTTATGGTGCATGTCCACGATGTACTGGTCTTGGAAAAACTCTCGAGGTTGATCCAGAGTTAGTAATTCCTAATCCTAGATTAACTCTAGCAGAGGGGGCTATTCAGCCGTGGACACGGTTGGTTGGAAATCAGACTCAGTACCAGGCAATACTCAAAGTTGTGGCTGAAAAACAAGGTTTTTCTATTGATCTTCCGGTTGAAGAACTTTCCAAATCAGTTATGGATATTGTTCTTTATGGAACTGATGGTCAGGTTTATGAAGTTGATGGACAAAAGAAAACTTATGAAGGTGTGGTGCCAAATCTTACTCAGAGATATTTGGAAACTAAATCAGAATATGTAAAAAAAGAAATTGAACAGTACATGAAAGAAAAACGCTGTTCAGTTTGTAGAGGAAAGCGTCTAAAAGAAGACAATCTATTTATTAAAATAAATGATTTCAATATTAGTGATGCAGTGAGTATGAGTATTGAAGACGCTTTTAGTTTTTTCAAAGATATTCAAACCAAAAATTCAGATATAAACAAAAAATTAGACAAAAAACAATTAGCTGTAGCTCTGCCTATCAGCAAAGAAATTTATCGCAGACTTGAACATTTGGTCAATGTGGGATTGCCTTATGTTAACCTAGATAGGGGGCTAAATACTTTATCAGGTGGTGAATCTCAGAGAGTAAGACTTTCAACTCAGTTATCAGCAGGCTTATCAGGTTTGATTTATATTCTTGATGAGCCATCTATTGGGCTTCATTCAAAGGACAATGATCAACTGATTGAAACATTGATAAAATTGCGTGATTCAGGAAATACTGTAATTGTTGTAGAGCATGATAAAGCCATAATGGAAGCAGCTGATTATATAGTAGATATTGGTCCGGGAGCAGGTTCTTATGGTGGAGAGATTATGTCAGCAGGAACACCAACCAAGATAAAAAAAGATAAAAAATCAGGCACAGGATTATATTTATGTGGTAAAGAACAAATAAGTGCTCCTAAAAAACTTAGAAAAGGAAATGGAAAGCATTTGTCAATTGTCGGCGCCAAAGGAAATAATCTAAAATCAATTGATGTTAAAATTCCATTAGCAACGTTGACTTCAATTACAGGGGTTTCTGGTTCTGGAAAATCTACTCTTATTATTGATACTCTTAGTCGAGCCCTAAGCAGATATTTTTATCGATCCAAAGAAGAACCAGCTGAACATAAAAATATAAAGGGAATAAGTAATATTGATAAAGTTATTACTATTGATCAAACTCCGATTGGAAGAACTCCAAGATCCAATCCAGCTACTTATACTGGAATTTTTACCTTGATCAGAGATCTGTTTGCAGAATTGCCAGAATCAAAGATGCGAGGATTTACAGCAGGAACCTTTAGTTTCAATGTGAAAGATGATGGAAGATGTGAAGCTTGTTCTGGAGAGGGATATGTTACTATTCCAATGCATTTTCTAAATGATGTATATATAGAGTGTAGTGAGTGTCATGGTAGTAGATATACCAAAGAAGTTAGAGAGATCCATTACAATGAAAAAAATATTGCAAATGTTTTGAACATGACTATTGAAGAAGCCTTTAAATTTTTTCAAAGTAAGCAAAATATTCGTGATAAATTGCAAATATTAAGAAATGTTGGTTTGGGATATTTAAAACTTGGTCAACCAGCTACCACTCTTTCGGGTGGTGAAGCTCAGAGGATCAAACTTGCCACTGAGTTATCCCGCAGATCTACTGGAAAGACCTTATATATTTTGGATGAGCCAAGTACAGGATTGCATTTTGACGATATTAAGAAATTGTTAAATGTATTAAATCAATTAGTTGATAAGGGAAATACTGTACTTATTATTGAACATAATTTGGATATTATAAAATCATCTGATTGGATCATAGATCTTGGTCCGGAAGGTGGTAAAAAGGGTGGAGAAGTGGTAGCCGAGTGTTCTCCAAAAGATATTGTCAAAGTTAAAGATAGTTGGACAGGTAGATATTTGAAAAAAGAAGCCTAGATTGGGCTATATTGACACAAAATAAGTCTTATGGTACTATTTGGCAGTACTATAGATTTTTCAAATATTGATTATTTTTCATTTTTCAGATAATATACTAGTAATATGTTACAACAAATTATTGCCGTATCTCAGCTGATTTTAGCAGTTTTACTTATTGCTGTAATTTTACTCCAGCAAAAAGGAGCAGGACTTGGTTCAGCTTTTGGAGGTTCAGGAACTGTTTATACCACTAAGCGCGGAGTTGATAAAATTTTACATCAAGCTACAATAGTTATTTCTATCCTCTTTTTTGCCTTGGCACTGGCAAATGTCTTAATTTAATTTCTGTTTTTATCTTCTGCCATCTTCTTTATCTAAGAAAATTTTAGATTTGGTTTTTAAATTTAGGCGTAGAGTTCGTCCGATTGTATCTCATAAAAATGATCTACATCTTGTACGAAAAGTACACGGACATAAATTTCCTAAACTACGCCAAATTTTGCATATCAAGAGAATTCTTTCTTCAAAAGAATATAGTTTATTGATTTTAAGCAGTATAGTATTTGTGTTCAGCTTAGTGTGGGCTGTGTCTGTGAGCTCTGGAAAATATCGAGTAGAAATCCCAGCAGTTGGTGGAACTTATGTGGAGGCTGCAATTGGTGCCCCACATTTGATAAATCCATTGTTTGCAGGACTCAATGATGTTGACATGGATATAACCAAGATGGTTTATTCAGGTTTGATGAAATATGACAATCAGAGGAGATTGGTTCCAGATATCGCTGCCTCATATGAAGTTAGTGAGGACAAAAAAACTTATACTTTTCAATTAAGACAGGATGTTTTCTGGCATGATGGAGAAAAATTAACTAGCGAAGATATTGTTTACACTATTGAAGCACTTCAAGATGATGAAATCGGTAGTCCTTTGAGGGTCAGTTTCCAGGGAGTAGAAGTTAATGCCTTTGATGAATTTACCATTCAGTTTGTCCTCGAAGAACCTTTTCAATCTTTTTTGTCTAGTTTGGTTGTGGGAATTTTACCTGAACATGTTTGGGGTTCTATTTCTCCAGATACTATCAGATTGGCAGGTAGAAATTTAAAACCTATTGGTAGTGGACCATATGTTTTTAGCAAGTTAGTAAAAGATGATACAGGTTTGATTTCAAGATTTGAATTAAAGCGTTTTGAAAATTATCATGGACAAGTTCCTTTTATAGAAAAATTCGCATTTCAATTCTTTGCTGACTATGAAGGAGTAGGTGGCGCAATACAGGCGTTGAGAGAGCAGAAAGTTACAGGTTTGAATTTCATACCTTCAAGTTTACGAGAAAAAGTTGCTCGTAAAAATATCAATATGTTGACTTTGCAATTACCTCAATATTCAGCCTTATTCTTTAATCAAGATAAAAATGAATTATTGAAAAAAGATCAATTTAGATTAGCGCTTGCCCAAGTGATTGATAAGAACAGGCTTTTGCATGAATCACTCAACAATGAAGGAGCCGTAATTCATGGACCAATTTTGCCGACATTCCCAGGGTATGATCAAAATTTTGCCCCTTATGAATATTCAATGGAAACTGCAAACCAGGCATTGGATAAATTATGGGATCGAATTGATTCTGAGGTTTATAGACAAGAATTAAAAGAAAAACTTTTAGAAGAAAGAAATGGAGAATTGGCTACCAGTACTCCTCAGACAGATCAGGCTGTAGAAGAGTTGTCTGAAGAAGAAAATAAGGAAGAGTCAGAAGGAGAAGCACAAGAGCTTGGTTTTGAAGAAGAAATTGATACTTTGCTAGACAGACAATTAGATGAGTCTCAATTATTTTATAGAAAAGATCAGGAAGGAAATATAATTCAGTTGAATTTGGTTACTGCTGATATTGCCGAGTATAGAAAAGCTTCTCAAGTGATAGCAGGAGCTTGGCAAGAGCTTGGAGTTTCAGTAAATATTAAATATGTTTTACCAAAGGACATTAGTAAAGAAGTTTTACGTGAACGTGACTATGATGTATTGCTTTATGGAGTTATTGTGGGGAGTGATCCAGATCAATACCCATTTTGGAGTTCATCACAAATAGATTATCCAGGATTGAATTTATCACGCTATGTAAATAGAGGAATTGATGATATTTTGGAAAAGATTAGAAATACAGAGGATGAAGTTGAATTGGAAAAACTATACAAAGAATTTCAAGAAAAATTAGTTAGTGATTTACCTGCCGTATTTCTATACACTCCAACTTATACATATATTTTAAGTGATAAGATAAAGGGATTTTCAGTTCACAATATTTCTCATCCATCAGATAGGTTTTCAAATGTGATTGAATGGTATATTGATACCAAGCATATTTGGGAATTTAACAAAAATAAATAAAATTTAAAAAATATAATTTAACTAATAATTTATGATTGCACGAACAACTAGAAAGCCGATGCGTTCTACATCTTCTTCAGGAGCTGGCAGATCTTCAAAACCAGCCCCAAAGAGAACGCAGAGAAATTCGGCTTCAAAGCGACGTGTACTTGGTAAACCTCAAACTAGAACAGCTCAAACTAGAGCACCAAAAACTTCTAGTCAGGGTCGTCAGAGTGCTTATCGCAAAAAAACAAGGTTAGCGCCTCCTGCAAAAGGTGCATTTAGAATTATTCCAATCGGAGGATGTGAAGAGGTTGGAAGAAATATGACCATATTTGAATATGGTAATGATATTATTATTCTTGATATTGGTTTGCAGTTTCCAGATGAAGACATGCCAGGAATTGACTACATTGTACCAAATGTAAAATATCTAAAAGGAAAAGAAAAGAATATTCGAGGTGTGGTTTTCACTCATGGTCATCTTGATCATATTGGAGCAGCACCCCTTGTTCTTGAACAATTGGGATATCCACCGATTATTGCCATGCCTCTTACTCTTGCCATGCTTAAACACAAACAAGAGGATTACAAAAAAGGAACATCCAAGTTTCTAAAAACAATTACTATAAAAAGTATAAAAGACAAAGTTAAATTGGGTGCGTTTACTGTAAGTCCTTTTCAAGTTGAGCATTCTATTATGGATTCAATGGGTGTTGTAATTGAGACTCCGGTGGGCTCAGCAATTCATCCTGGAGATTGGACCATGGAAAGAGACAAAGAAGGAATTACTCATGTACATTATAGACATTTATCAAAATTGAAAGGTCCGACAGTGCTGATGCTTGAAAGTCTTGGAGCAACAAAAACAGGAAGACATTCAACATATGAAGAAATGTATGAAAATCTTCAAGATGTTTTATCAGCTGCGCCTGGTCGTATTATTCTTGCTACATTTTCATCTCAAGTAGAAAGAGTAAAGTGGATTTTACAGGCTGCAGAAAAACTTGGTAAAAAAGTTGCTCTTGATGGGTATAGTATGAAGATGAATATTGAAATTGCCAAAAAACTTGGATATATTAAAATAAGCAAAAGTGTATTGATCGATGCTTCGAAGATAGATAATTATGATGATAATAAAGTTGTAGTCGTTTGTACAGGTGCCCAAGGTGAGGAAAGAGCAGTGTTAAATAGAATTACAAATGGAGATCATCGAACTATCAAATTACGCAAAAAAGATACAGTTATTTTCTCAGCATCTATTATCCCTGGAAACGAAAGAAGTATTCAACGCATGAAAGATAATATATATCGTCAATGTGATCATGTGGTTCATGGGGATGTTATGGATGTGCATATTAGTGGACATGCAAATCGAGCTGATATCGTAGATATATTAGAGCAAATTCGTCCAAATTATTTTATGCCGGTTTATGCAAATCATTATTTTTTGAAAGAAGCTAGAAACTTGGCAATTTCACAAGGATTTCCTGATAAAAATATTATTGTTCCTGATAATGGATCAATTATAGATTTGGATAGAAAAGGAATAAAAGTACAAAAAGAAAAAGCGCCATCTGATTATGTTTTTGTTGATGGTCTTGGAGTCAGCGATAGCCAGCATGTTGTACTCCGAGATAGGCAAGTTCTGGCAGAAGATGGAATGCTAGTAGTAATTGCCACAATCCAGAGTAAGACTGGAAAACTGGTTCAAAATCCGGATATTATCTCAAGAGGTTTTGTCTTTTTAAAAGATAATAAAAAATTGATCGAAGATATTAGACATAAAGTAAAAAGCATGGTGATTGCTTCTGATCCACTGAGTTGGGCAGATACCAATCAGATTCGAAATAATATTAGAGATAAAGTCGGTCAGTTTGTGTTCAGTAAAACTCAAAAAAGACCAATGATTTTGCCGGTGGTTATAGAGGTGTAAAAAAGACTTAAATTTTTATCCACAGTCATGTATTTGACTGTGGATTTTTATTATGATAAAGTATCGCTGTACTGGTACATAAGTACATAGCCTATGAATAAAAAAACTGAAAAAGAGCTTATAGATATTTTCTGCAGCCTAAATGATCCAAAACTAATGAAGGTTTTTTTGAAGGATATTCTTACGCCTGCAGAATACGAAGATGTTGTAAAAAGATTAGAATTAGTCAAAATGCTTGATAGCGGATTACCACAAAGAGAAATAGCAAAGAAACTTGGAATAAGTATAGCAAGAGTTACAAGAGGATCACGAGCATTACAAACAGGAACAGGTGGTTTCAAAAAAATATTAGAAAAATTTTACAAGAAATAATATGGGGGTTATTACCAATAAAAATTTATATTGGCGCTTAAATGTAAGGAGGCATTGCAAGGTCTAGATTTAGTATTGAAAAAATTCTTAAATCCTCTGACTTTGCAGGGGATTTTTTTGATCTCCATTCAGTGTATTTGTAACAAAATTTACTGAATGGGAATTAACAAGAGCTTTTCTACAGTCTTTTTCCTGACATATTTTGGAAAAAGATTGTAGAGGGGCTCTAACAGCTCTTTTATACACAACCGACAACAGCGACTCGGGAGGGTCAAATGACTACTTGCATCGATCGACAGATGCTCCAGAGTCTTGACCCGAAGTTTCTGAGGGTTGAAGGCATCGGGAGCCGGCGCTGGATCGTCGACGCTCGCACTGGTCTGGTTATTCCTGACCAGAGACTGGTGAGCTTCGAAGAGTTCCAGGACAGCATGGGGATCAACCCGGACGCAGATGGGTTGTATGGTATTGAGCACGAGCGCGGAATCTTCTGTCGCCACTCAGGCCGTATCATCCCCGGCGCGCCACGGCTGCTTCGTGGGCTCGATCCTGCGGAGAACAGTAACGAACCCTCGTCATGTCAGATCGAGGGGAAGACACTGCCGTACAGAACTGGGCGAGAGGTTCGGCGTAACATGCGTCGTGTACTTCGAACTCAGGATCGGCGGGCAAACAGGCTTGGCATGGAACTGCGAACCATGCCAGTTCTGCCGGCTGGTATGCCGACAGACATTTTCCCGAGCCGGAAGTACATCAAGCTCGCGAAGATGCTCCGAGAGCGTGGGGACATGGACGCGGTGCTTCGCGTTACCAGTACCCAACCCAACCTCGGCTTCGGAAACTGGCATGATCTGCTCGAGGCATACAATCGGCTGGTGGAGGCACTCCCCAAGCTGATCGCCTGGGGCGACAAGTCTGCCGGACTTCGGCGTCGAATGTACACGGCGGCTGTCCCGCATCACCAGCCCAAGTACTTCGAGTCACCATACGCTCTATACGCAGAAGCGCTTCGGCGCGGCGTGGCGAGCAAGCCTGGCAAGATGCACACTGACATCATGATCAAGCCAGGTGGCATCATCGAGGTGCGCTGCATCGATGCCATGGCGGACGTGGCTGAGATGGATGATCTCATGGATGAGGTCGCGCGCATCGCTGGTCGGTATAGGAGGATCAGGGGGGCACGGGTTCGTACGTCAGACGAACCCAGCAACCAATATATATTAATTTGATTAGTGTGTATTGGCTGCTCTTGAAAATTTATGAATTACTGGTATAATGCTCTTGCAAAAAAAGAATGATAATTTATGAAAATAGCAAAAAAAGCACAAATTCCAGCTTCTGCAACTGTTGCCATGAATGCAAAAGCTCTAGCAAAAAAACAAAAAGGCGAGAGAGTTTATAATCTTGTTGCAGGCGAACCTAAGGTAGATACCCACCCAATAATTATTCAGGCTGCCGAGCGAGCAATGAAAGATGGCAAAACTCATTATAGTACTGTTGCTGGCATAGACGAACTCAGAGAAGCTTCTGTAGATTGGATGAATAGAACTTATGGTTCAGATTATCGGGTTGAAAATTCTCTAGTGACATGTGGTGGAAAATCTGCACTGAATTTATTATTTCAATCCCTAATAGAAGATGAAGATGAGGTCTTGATCATTGCACCTTTTTGGGTTTCTTACTCAAGCATGGCTTTGCTTTATGGTGGAGTTCCAAAAATTATTCAGACTGAGGAAATAAATGATTGGAAAGTTAACATTCTTGATTTAGAGAAGAATTTATCAGAAAAATCCAAAATTTTAGTTTTAAATAATGCATCAAATCCCGCTGGAGTCTTATATTCAGAAACTGAATTGAAAGAAATTTTAGATTTTGCAAAAGAAAACAATCTAATCTTGGTTTCAGATGAAGTTTACAGTGGTTTAGTTTATGAGGGAAATGAGTATGTTTCATGTTCTTCTTTTGGAGGCCACGAAGAGAATTTAGTTGTTATTCAGAGTTGTTCAAAAATATTTGGAATGACAGGCTGGAGAGTTGGTTTTGCTTTTGGTCCAGTAGAGTTGATTAATACAATGAAGGTTTTACAGGGACAGAATACTACAAATACTTCTACTATTAGTCAGTGGGCCGCAGTCGCAGGTTTTGAAAATGCAGATCAAATTATTTCAGAAAATAAAACTATTATGCAAATGCGCAGAGATGTATTTGTAAATAAATTTAATGAGGTTTTTAAAGCAAATATTCTTTTTCCAAAATCAGCATTTTATTGTTTTGTTCCCATTTCTGCTTTTGGAGTAGAAGATACAGATTCTATTAAGTTTTGTGAACGAGTGCTTGATGAAGCAAATGTTGCTATGGTTCCTGGGATTGCTTTTGGGCAAGAAGGATATGTTCGTTGTTCTTTTGGTGAGAGTGAAGATGAAATTGTAGAAGCTATTGATGTACTTGCCAATTATTTAAAATAAAGTTATAGTAAAAATATATGAATTGTATTTTTAGAGAAAAATTTTGTTTACACTGGATCCATCGCCGCGGGTAATGGGCCAGTTTGATTTATATTTTCGCATTTAGAAATAATCACTGGCTCTTACAGTGGTTTTTTTATTGGTAGACTAACACCAAGATAATGCAATAATATGAAAAAAATCAATTTTTCTGCTAAAAATAGCGCATTTTATCCCAATAATCCTTCAAATGACTTAGATTTTTCTGGAATTAAGCAAAAAGGTGGAAGAACACTGTTCTTTCTGGCTGTTTTGAAGACAATTGGAGATTTGTTTGTTATGGTTGTAGAATCCTTAAATTAAATTTTAAATCTCGCTTGTCCACACTGTTGTTTGACAGTTAGCCTTTTAGATTATATAGTAAAGATGTTATGAATATACATTCACAAGCATTTTATTTTTATTTCTTTGGAACCTCTTAAGTCGAGGCGTTGTTTGCTTGTATTTTTTAACAAAATCAACAACCTCGACAAGAGGTTTTTTTGTTTAGTTTTATGAAAATTCTTTCTCACAGTATTTCAAAAATTAATGGTCAGGTTACACCACCTTCGTCTAAGTCACAATCTATTCGTGCTTTGATTTTTGCTACCCTTGCTAAGGGAAAGTCTGTTTTAAATAATTTCTTAGTTTCTGATGATACTGATTCTGCTATTTCTATTTGCAAATCTCTCGGTGCTCGGATTTCAAGAAATGGTGATTTTCTAGTTGTTGAGAGCGGTGGTGTTCCTTTGGAAAATGTAATGGGAAAAATAAATGCAGGAAATTCTGGAATTACTACTCGTTTCATTATGCCGGTTCTTGGATTAAGAGGAAATTATGATCAGAAAATTATTTTGGATTGTGACCAGCAGATGAGAAATCGGCCTGTAGAGCCTCTGATAAAAGCATTGACTGATCTTGGTATGAATATTAAGTCAGTAAATAACAATGATAGTTTACCACTTGAAATTTCCGGAAAATTAATTGGTGGAAGTGTAGAAGTTGATGGTGCAACTTCTCAATATGTTTCTACGCTTCTGCTTTCCGCTTGCTATGCTCAGCAAGATATAAGGGTAAAAGTGAAAAATCTAAATGAAAGACCTTATATAGAAATGACATTGAAGTGCCTAGGTGAACATGGTATAAAGTATGATCATCAACAACAGAATGAATTTGATATTTTTACTATTCAAGCAGGACAAAAAATTAAACTCTTTGAAAAAAGTATTCCAATTGATTTTTCTTCTGCTTCATATATTATTGCAGCAGCAGCGATGATTCCTGGAGTAGTTAAAATTATTGGAGTGGATATGAGTGAATTACAAGGCGATAAAAGATTAATTCACATCTTAAAAGAGATGGGTGCTGATATAGAAATTGCAGAAGATCATTTAATGATTCGTGGCGGACTACCTTTGTTTGGATGCAGAATTGATGCAAATGATATTCCGGATATGGTTCCAACTCTTGCAATTATCGGAACTTATGCAGAGGGTAAAACTGAAATAGTAAATGTTGCCCAAGCCAGAATAAAAGAAACTGATAGGATTCATTCTATGACAGAAGGGCTTATAAAAATGGGTGCAGATATAGAAGAAAGAGAAGATGGAATGTTGATTAGCAAAAGTAGATTAATAGGAGCAAAAGTTCATGGGTATTCAGATCATAGAACCATAATGGCATTAAGTTTGGCAGGTTTGATTGCAGATGGTGAAACTGAGGTGGATACAGCTGAGGGCATATCAAAGACTTTTCCAAACTTTGTGGAACTTATGAATAAGATTGGATGCGATTTAAAAATTAATCAATAAATATGAATCACATAATATTAATAGGCTTCAAACATACTGGTAAATCAGTGATTGGAAAGAAGCTGGCAGAAAAATTAGAAAAAACACATATTGACTTAGACAATGCTCTCGAAGAAAAACATAGCAAAGAGTGTTGCAATGGTCTGTCTTGTCGGCAAATTGTACAAAAGCATGGCATTGAGTGTTTTCGAAATTTAGAAAAAGAAGTTTTGAGAGAAGTGGAAAAGAAAAACACTCCTCATGTAATTTCTGTTGGTGGTGGGACTCCGCTAGATGAGGAGAATCAGAGTATTTTGATACAGAATAAGATTGTTCACATAACTGCACCACGTGGAATTGTTTATGAGAGGATTATGACCAATGGTCGACCGGCTTTTTTCCCAGAAGACGCAAATCCTTTTGATTCTTTTACAAGTATTTGGGATGAGCGTGAACCAATTTATAAAGAGTTAGCTCATATAACAGTTGAAAATTCAGGTTCTATTGAGGACGCTGCCAAATCTATTCAAGAAAAATTATAATTATGAAAATTTTATTAGTACATGGGCCAAATTTAAATTTGCTTGGAAAACGTGACCAAAAACAGTATGGAACAATAACTTTGGAAAGTTTACAAAAAATTGTTATTGAAGATGCTCACAAAAAAGGTATTAAAATAGTTGCTTATCAGTCAAACCATGAAGGAGCACTTATAGATTTTATTCAAGAAAATTCTCCAGATGCTAAAGGGGTAATTATTAACCTGGGTGCTCTTACTCACTATAGTTATGCTCTACATGACGCATTGGTTGATACTGGCTTGCCAGCTGTAGAAGTTCATTTATCAGATGTTGAGAATCGAGAAGAGTGGAGAAAAGTGTCAGTAACATCCCCAGCATGTATTGCCAAGATTAGCGGAAAAAAAGAACGAGGATATTTAGAAGCTTTAGAATTATTAATTAGTGGTATATGAATGCAGTAATTGGTTTTCCACTTGAACACAGTCTGAGTCCAGTGCTACATGCAGAAATTTACAGGATTTTAGGAATTGATTCTGAATTGATAAAAGATGAGGATGATGATGTTTGCGATTTGGTTGAAAGAATTAAGCAAAAACCCTATGAGCTCATAGCAGTTACAATGCCTCATAAACAAGCAATAATTGAATTGCTGGATGAAGTTGATGATGAGGCTAGAGAAATTGGATCAGTAAATACAGTGGTAAATAGAAATGGAGTTTTGTATGGATATAATACAGACATAAGTGGAATTGAATACGCACTTGGTAGCACAGAAATAAAAAATCAAAATGTATTAGTTGTTGGAGCGGGCGGAGTAGCGAGAGCAGTTATGCATGTAGTAAAAAAACTTGGCGGAAATATACTTTGCGCAAATCGAACAATAGAAAAAGCAGAGAAATTAGTAGGAGAGTTTGGTGGAGAAGTTGTTTTAATAGAAAGTCTAGAATCAGAAGATATCAATGTGATTATAAATACAACTTCAATAGGTATGTATCCGGATTTAAATGAGTCAGTTGTTCCACAGGAATTTATCACAGAAAAACATACAGTATTTGATATAGTTTACAATCCAATTGAAACAAGGTTAGTTCAACAGGCAAAAGCAGTGGGAGCAAAAACCATTTCTGGAATAGATATGTTTATATCGCAAGGTGTGAGACAGGTGGAATTGTGGAGAGGGATCAAGACTGATTTGGAAAAACATTTTAATCAATTAAAAGAGATACTAATTAAAAAAATCATATGAGAATGAATATAGTAAAAAAATTACCAACAACAGAGGAAATTATTCAGAATTTTCCTCTTTCAGAAAAAGCACTTAAGCAGGTTGGGCAAGATCGGCAAGAAGTAAAAAATATTCTTGCTGGAAAAGATGATCGATTACTCCTTATAATTGGTCCGTGCTCTGCTTGGCCAAGTGATGCAGTTCTAGAATACGCAAAAAAATTGAAAGTTTTGAGTGAAGAAGTAAAAGATCAAGTAAAACTTGTATTACGTGTATACATTCAAAAACCAAGAACCACAAAGGGCTGGACAGGTCCAGTAAATCAACCAGATCCATTTACTGCTCCGGATTTAGAAAAAGGAATTGCCTACGCGCGCCAACTGATGGTAAGTGTTTTGGAAATGGGTTTACCAATTGCAGACGAAGCACTTTTCACACATAATTCAAAAGGTTTTCTTGAGCTTCTCAGTTGGGTGGCAATTGGTGCTCGAAGTACAGAAGATCAAGAACATCGAATATCAGCTTCGTCAATTGACGCAGCCGTTGGTATGAAAAATCCAACCAGTGGAGCAATAGATATTGGGATAAATAGTGTTATAGCGGCACAGCATCCACATGTTGCAGTTTTTGATGGTCATCAAGTGGAAACCCTTGGGAACGATCACGCACATCTAGTTCTTCGTGGTGGAAAGAGTGGTCCAAATTACCATATTGAGCATATTATGCAGGCCAAGAAACTTATGGAGGATAACAATGTAAAAAATCCAGCAGTTATCATTGATGCTAGTCATGATAATTGTCGAATAAATGGAGACAAAGTTCTGGATCGTCAGATTCAGGTGGTTCATGAGGTGGTTAGTAATTTGATAGATTTTCCTGAGTTGCGTAAAATGGTAAAAGGATTTATGATCGAGAGTTTCCTAAAGGAAGGAAACCAAAAAGTTGATCCAAATAATCCAGATAATATTGATCTACACGGACTTTCAATTACAGATCCATGTTTGGGATGGGATAGAACAGAGAGTTTGGTTAGGGAGTTGGTTGATAGATTGTAACGCGGAATTTATTTCCCCTTCTTTTCAAGGAGGGGTTAGGGGTGGTTATCAATTAAAGAATTATGAACAAAAAAATAAAAATTCAAATGCCAAGTATTCCGGCTAGAGAATACGATATTCTAATTGGTACAGATTTGGATGAGCAAATTACTGGGTTTTTAGGGAAGCAAAAACATATTTCAAATTTTGTAATTATCACAGATGACATCGTAAGAAAATTATACGGAAATGAGCTGCAAGAAAAATTAAAAAAAGCAGGATTATCTACTGATATATTTTCTTTTCCAGCAGGAGAGGAAGGTAAGCTGCCAAGTACAGTTTTGAATTTGCAAAATCAAATGCTAGAAAAAAAATTGAACAGAGATACAATGGTACTGGCACTTGGTGGTGGGGTTGTCGGAGATATTGCTGGGTTTGTGGCAGCTACATATATGCGGGGAATTTCCTTTGTTCAAATTCCGACTACGCTTCTCGCCATGGCTGACAGCTCAGTTGGTGGAAAAACAGGAGTAGATACAGAGCAGGGAAAAAATCTCATTGGTGCTTTTCTTCAGCCAGAGGCAGTATTTGCAGATCTGAGAGTTTTAAAAACTTTATCTTCTGAGCATATTGTGAATGGATCAGTTGAAATACTAAAAATGTTTTTAACTCATGACAGAGAAATGGTTTTGTTCTTAGAAAAAAATCTAGATAAAATCTTAAATTTGGATTTAGAGATTTTGGAAAAACTTCTTAGCTCTTCAGTAAAAATTAAATCAGAAGTTGTACAGCGCGATGAAAAAGAATCAAATGAAAGACAGGTTTTAAACTTTGGTCACACCGTAGGTCATGCAGTTGAGAAACTTAGTAATTACCAGATGTTACATGGATACGCAGTAGGACTTGGGATCTTGGTTGAAAGTAAAATTGCAGAATTAGTTGGAAAATTATCTGAATCAAAATATCTTGAAATTGAAAAATTAATTACAAGTCTGGGAATTGAGAAAAAAGATTTAAGGGAATTTAAAACAGATAAAATCTTAGAAGAGGTTTTACTAGATAAGAAAACAAAAGATGGAAAAGCGAAAATTGTATTACTCAAAGATTTCGGAAGATTTTGTAAGAGAGGTGGGAAGTTCGCACATGTGGTTGAAAATGAAATTATTGAAGAAGCGATAGAATTAATAAAAAAATAGATATGAAAAACATATTTGGAAAAATATTTAGAATAACAAGTTTTGGAGAGTCCCACGGAGTTGGGGTTGGTGTTGTAATTGACGGATGTCCGGCAGGTCTGGAAATTTCACAAGAAGAAATTCAAGCAGAATTAAACAAAAGACGTCCAGGACAAGATCAGTTTTCAACACCGCGAGATGAAAAAGATCAAGTAGAAATTTTATCAGGAGTTTTTGAGGGAAAAACACTTGGTACGTCGATTGGATTGCTGGTAAGAAACAAAGACGCAAATTCAAAAAGCTATGAGACAATAAAAAATCTCTATAGACCAGGACATGCAGATTTTGTATATGAACAAAAATATGGAATTCGAGATTGGAGAGGTGGAGGAAGAGCCTCAGCTCGCGAAACTATTGCTCGCGTTGCAGCAGGAGCAATAGCAAAAAAACTTTTAGCAAATTCAAAAGTAGACATTCTCGGATTTGTTCGACAAATAGGAAATACAAAAACAGAAATTCAGGAAATTGACAGAAAAATAGTTGAATCAAATCCACTGCGCTGTCCAGATCCAGAAACCTTTGAAGAATTTTCCAAAGAAATAGAAGATGCAAAAGCAGATGGAGATTCAGTTGGTGGAGTTGTCGAAGTTGTGGTTAAGAATCTTCCTGTTGGGCTTGGTGAACCAGTTTTCAATAAACTTTCAGCAGATTTGGCACAGGCACTTGTAAGTATTCCAGCAGTAAAAGGATTTGAAATTGGGGATGGATTTGAATGTGCGACAAAAAGAGGTTCAGAAAACAATGATGAGCTGGTTTCAATTGACGGAAAAACTAAAACAAAAACAAATCATGCAGGAGGGATAGTTGGTGGAATTTCAAATGGAGAAGACTTAGTTCTACGAATAGCACTCAAACCACCATCAAGCATTTCCAAAAAACAAAAAACAGTAAACAAAGATGGAGAAGAAACAACAATAGAAGTTCATGGCCGACATGATCCATGTGTTTGTGCGAGAGCAGTTCCGGTTGCAGAGGCAATGGTGGCGCTGGTGCTTGCAGATCATATTTTACTTAATAGGAGTTCAAGATTATGAACAAAAAAATATCAGTATCAGGAGATGCAGGATCTTTCTCAGAAGAGGCAGGGCTTCTTTATGCACAAAGAATTGGTTTAGAAAATCCAGAATTAGTTTTTTCTATAGACATGAATGGAGTGCTTGAGGCAGTAAATAGCAGAGAAGCTGAGCTTGGGATTTTCCCAGTTGTAAATTCTCGCGGAGGATTGGTTCGTACAGCATTTGATGCCATGGGAAAATTTAATTTCAAAGTTATAGATGAGCTTTGGTTTGAAGTTTATCAGTGCATAATGGTTTTGAATGGGGTAAAAAAAGAAGAAATAAAACAGATCGCAACCCATCCACAAGCAATAGCACAATGCGAAAGATATATTAAGCGTGAATTTCCAAATGCAAAACTTGTTGAATGGGAAGATACAGCAAAAGCAGCAAAGGATCTTTCATTGGGGATTTTACCAAAAGAAACAGCAGTAATAGCACCAAGTAGATCTGCGCAAATATACAATTTAGAATTATTAGATAAAGGAATTCAGGATCATCATCCGAATTTCACAACATTTATAGTAGTTGAAAAGGTATGAAAATCGGAATAATCGGATACGGACGTTTTGGAAAACTATGGACGCAGATGATGAGTAAATTTGGAGAAGTTCTAGTCCATAGTCGAAAACTCGAATCCGGGGAAATAAAATTAGAAGCAGGAAAAAAAGCATCACTTGGGCAAGTAGTAGATGTAGATTTTTTATTTCTCTTAGTTCCAATTTCAGCAATGGCTGAGATGTGCAGAAAAATAAAAGATATTTTACCAGAAAGAACAATAGTAGTTGATACCTGTTCAGTAAAGATTTTTCCAATAGAGCAAATGCAACGAGAATTGCCAGATGGTCAAAAAATAATCGGAACCCATCCACTCTTTGGTCCAGACTCAGTCAGTCGTATGGGCTTGAAAGATCAGAAAATAGTAACTTGTCAGGTTTCAAGTTCAGAAGGAGAATTAGAAGTGCTAGAAAAAATGTTCAGAGATTTGGAATTGGAGGTAATCCGTTCAACAGCGGATGAGCATGACAAGCAGATGGCGAGATCACATGCACTGGTGCATTTTCTAGGCCGTTCATTTGCAGAGCTTGGGCTTGAGGATCAAAAAATTGCAACTCCAGATTATTCTTCATTGCTTAGGATAAACTATCTTGTTAACAATGATACTTGGGAATTATTTATGGATATGCAAAAATTAAATCCATATGCCAAAGAAATGCGTGAAGAGTTAATGGAATCCTTAAAAAAATTAAATCAAAAAATCATATGAAAGAAAAAAGAGAAAAAATAAAAGAAATTGATCAGCAAATATTAGAACTTTTGTCTCATCGCTTTGGATTGGCGCGAGAAATTGCAGAAATTAAAAAAAACAGCCAGGTTGAAATAGAGGATTTGGGGCGAGAAAAAGAGTTATTTGAATTTTATCTGCAATTAAGTGAAGAATTAGGATTAGATCTAGAATTTACCAGAGAATTGTTTGAAAAAATTATAGAACATTCAAAAAAATTACAAAAACAAGAAAAAACAGCTGAGTAATCCTCAGCTCTTGTTTTTTGTGGGTATTTTCGCTAGAATTAAAGCAGTAATAAGATAACTAGATAAGGAATAAATATGTCAAAATCAGTAATATTTTCAGGAATACAGCCAACAGGAAATCTTCATATTGGAAATTACCTAGGTGCAGTACAAAATATAGTAGAATTGCAAAACAGTGGAAAATACCAAATGTATTATTTTATTGCAGACTATCATTCACTTACAGGAAATATGACAGCGCATGAGAGAAGAGAACAGATTTTGCGTACAGCAGCAGAGCTTGTTGCAATAGGGATTGACCCAAAGAAAACAACACTTTTTGTGCAGTCGCATGTGATGGAACACTTGGAACTGGCTTGGATATTTAATTGTTTAATTCCTATTGCAGAACTAGAGCGGATGACTCAGTTCAAGGATAAAGCAAGTAGACAAAAGAAAAATATCAATGCCGGACTTTTTACATATCCAGCACTTCAAGCAGCGGATATTTTACTCTATCACGGAACAGTAGTTCCAGTTGGAGAAGATCAAGTCCAGCATGTCGAGCTAACTCGCAAGATTGCTCGCTGGTTTAACAATAAATATGAAAACTATTTTGCAGAGCCGGAAGTAAAATTAACCAAAACTAAAAGAGTAATGAGCTTGCTTGACCCAAAAAGTAAGATGGGCAAAAGTTTGGGAGCCGGCCATGTGCTCGAGCTCGCAGATGAATCAAATGTAATAGAGAAAAAGCTCAAAAAAGCAGTAACAGCAAGTGAAGGTGGAAAAGGATCAGCAGGAGTAGAGAATCTACTTTCACTTCTTGCAGAATTTGCAGATAAAAAAGTTTATAGCAAATTTGCAAAAGCTGAAAAAGATGGATCCATAAGATATGGGGATCTCAAAAAAGCACTTTCAGATTCAATTTCAGAGACATTTGCAGATTTCCGAAATCGAAGATCAGAATTAATGGAAAATCATGATCAGTTGGCAGAGATTTTAGCGAATGGTGCGAAGAAGGCGAGTGGGGTTGCAAGTGCCACAATGGAGGATGTTCGTAAGTTGGTTGGTATTAGGTAGATTGACAAAAGTATTGAAGTGTGCTAAACTGATAACAATATGAAACTATTAAATAACAATAATAATTATAATAATTGCCCATAAGCGGGATAGTTTTGTATACCAATTTAAAACAAAATCCCGCATATCGGGATTTTTTATTCCCCTGTAGTTTCCGCCAGAGGCGGATCCGCCTAGGGCGGACAATGGTAGAAGGTCGTGTTTTCCACTCCTATATATATTCATTGTTCAAATACAATTATATTCCCCTGTAGTTCAATGGTAGAACGTCGCGCTGTTAACGCGAATGCTTGTAGGTTCGAGTCCTACCGGGGGAGCAGCAATAAAAAATAGCTAATCTTAGCTATTTTTTAATATAATTTTAATATATTCATAAAGATTACTAGAACAATCACCAAAAAAATGATAATATAGTTTTATACAGCAGAATTGATTTCAAGTGAGCTTAAAATTATGATCAAGAAAAGAGTAATAAATGTTGTCGGTTGCTTTCTCAAATATGAGGGTAAATTTCTAGTTATGTTGAGAGCTACCAATAAGAAACATGCTGGTGCTTGGGGTTTAGTGGCTGGTAAAGTAAATGAAGGTGACACAAAAGAGCAGGCAGTGGTAAGAGAGGTAAAAGAAGAAACTGGTTTGGATATACCAGCAGAAAAATTACAATTTTTATTTGAATATTCCCACGATGCTGAATATGGCGAAGATGATAATGCAGTTATCAATTTCTGTGCCTACAAAATTGAGTTAGATAAGCCAGTAGAAATTAAATTTAATCCGGATGAGCATGAGGGGTATAAATGGGTTACTCTGGATGAGTGTTATGAAATGCCTGGCTTGATAGTTGCTTTTAAATATCTATTAGATAGGGTGCGAAAGACTTTGTGATAACAAGAAATTTATTATTATTTAAAATATATAAATATTATGAAAACTTTAAAATGTGATTTATGTGAAGTAACAGCAGATGGTGAAACGTTTGAGGACTGGATGAAGGCGCTCAAGCCTCACTATGCAGAAGCTCATGCTGACGTAATGAATGATCCGAGTAATGGAAAAGAGGAGATGGAAAAATGGATGACTGAGAATAAAGCTAGGTTTGAGGCTATCTAGAGAAGTTTGGCCACAAAATTTTCAATAAATACACATAAGATAAATTATTTATAAAAACCCTGCAAATGCATGGTTTTTTGTTTTTTTAATTATTTGACTGATTGATATTGATTAGTTATCATAAAGTTAATAA
>CAZFTR010000017.1:0-23993 GCA_964522405.1 uncultured Gammaproteobacteria bacterium
GCGGCTGAATTACAGAGAATAAAAGATGCTATTACAAAAGCAATTGAAAATGGAGTTTATAATATTGATATTGATACTTCAAAATTTGAAACAGCTGATTTAGATAAATCAGATCGCGAAAATCAACAAGAAAATGCTCGTTTGACTGCAGAGCTTTTGCATTTTATCCGTCAGTACGAAGCAGAGTATGATCTGCCCTGTACTATAAGTGTTGGTGGAGAAGTTGGAGAAGTTGGTGGAGAAAATACCAAGTATCCACAAGTTGGTGCTTATCTGGAAATGTTAAAGGAAAATTTGGAAGATTTAGGATCTGGTTCAGTAAAAGGTTTGGATAAAGTAAGTATAAATGTTGGTTCAGCTCATGGTGGTGTTCTTGGGCCGGATGGGCAACCGCTTGATTCTGTTCCGCTTGATTTTACTGCTCATCATGATCTCTATATGCTTGGAAAAGATCCTATGAATGAGGGTAAGCATGTTCTGCCTGTACAGCATGGCGCTTCAACTCTTCCGAAGAAATATTTTTCTCTTTTTCCAGCAATGCATGTGGGAGAAATCCATCTGGCAACCGGTTATCAGAATATTGTTTGGGAGGTTTTGGAGAAAGAAGACCAAGAATTATATGCAAAAATGAAGGATTTGACATTTGAGAAATTTGGTGAAAAAATAAGTAAGCATAAAACTGAAGCGATTGGTTTTATGAAAGAGAGAAAGAGAGTAACAGAGTTTTTTAAGCGGGATTTGCTTTTGTCTAATGCTATGCCTGCTGTTGAAAAAGCGCTTGAACAGGAATTTGCAGAGATTTTTTACTCACTCTACGGTATGTTTGAGCAAAAAGCTGGACATGTTGAGAGTGGTGATCGGGAGGATTAAAATTAATCAAAATATATGGCTAAAAAAATGAGTGCCGATGAACGTAGGAGGATGGCAAGGGATGCTAAGTTAGGACGAACGCCCGAGGTTTTTGATTTGGAAGAAAAGATAGAGGAGTTGAAAGCTGAGAGTTCATCACTTATAGATGATCTGGAAAGAATTAATGATTTAGTTGAAAAAGCCACTGATTATATTACTTCAGACGATACATCAGAAGTGGCTGGCTTGGAAAGATTAAGAGACACTTTTAATAATATCATAGAGAAACTTGTCACTTGGCGTGGTAAGGTCGATAGAATTCGTAGATTCACAAAACGGAATGTAGATCCAAGATTAAAAGTGGAAGTTCAACTTGTCCTTCAGTTTCTTGATCAAATAGATAGAGAAAGTTTGGGTATGATTCATGGAGGGTCTGGATTAGAATTGGATAGATCTAGATTTAAATTTGAAAAAAAGGATGTTGATATTGATACACAACTTATTGATTCTGCAAAAGACCTTAACAATGAGATTAATGATTTAATATACTATATGCAACAAAATAAAACAGTTTTTTTTAATCAGTCTTAATAATTAATATAATTATGAATCAACCCGTAAAAGTAGCTATCAACGGATTCGGCCGTATTGGTCGAATTTTTACTCGTATTGCTTGGGATAATCCAGGTATTGAAATTGTAGCAATCAATAGCAGATCAAAATGTGATATTTACGCCCATCTTCTTAAATATGATTCAATTTATGGGGTTTGGGACAAAGAAGTTAGTTTTGATGATAATCGCGCGCTTATAATTGATGGAAAAGAAGTTCCGCTTCATCATGAAAATGAAATTGAACAAGCACCGTGGGGAGAGCATGAGGTAGATGTGGTTCTTGAGTCAACCGGTGTATTTCGTGATCGTATTTCCAGTGAAAAACATCTTGAGGCTGGCGCAAAATATGTATTGATTAGCGCTCCTGCCAAAGAAGAAGATATTTCTATGATTTACGGAATTAATCATCAAGATTTTGATCCGGAAAAACATAAAATCATTTCTGCTGCGTCTTGTACTACAACTTGTCTGGCTCCGATTGTGCAGACTTTGAACAAGGCTTATGGTATTAAGCATGGAACTGTTATCACAACTCATGCCTATACCAATGATCAGCATTTGGTAGATCATCCACATAAAAAAGAAAGTTTCCGAAGAGCTCGCGCCGCTGCAATTTCTATAATTCCAACTTCTACCGGCGCTGCCAAAGCTATTGGAAAAGTAATTCCAGAGCTTGATGGAAAACTTGATGGAAATGCTCTCCGTGTGCCGGTTGCTGTTCCTTCGATTATTAGTTTTATTGGTGAAATGGAAAAATCTACTGACAGAGAAGCTGTGAATGCAGAATTACTTCGAGCTTCCAAGGAAGATTATCCGGGAAATCTAGCGTATAGCGATATTGGACTTGTTTCGGTTGATTATATTTCTTCTCCGTTTGGTGCTACTGTTGATTCTCTATCTACCCTGGTTACAAATGGAACACAGGTTTTTGTGCAGGCTTGGTATGATAATGAGTGGGGTTATGTTACTCAAATGACAAATTTATTAAATCATATTGGAGAGAAAATTAAGTAATTTATATTTTATGAATTCAGTTGCAGAAGAATATTATAATAAAAGTGAGGGAGAAGTACATTTGTGCTGGCATGATGTAGAAGAGTCAGCTCAGAAAATTGTGCGTAGCATGAGAGAAGAAGAATTTGAGCCGGATATAATTATCTCAATTGCTAGGTCAGGATTAATTCCAGCTTCACTTATTTCTTATGCGGTTGGCAACAAGGAATTGTATGTAATTAAAATTGATTTTTCTAAGACTCAGAAACTTGGACAAGCTCAAGATATGCGAGATAGGCCAAAGATTTCACAAGAACTTACCAAAGATATTGAGAATTTAAAAATTTTGGTGGTAGATGAGATGGTAGTTTCCGGTTCAACACTTAAGCTGGTGAGTAATTACATGGAAATGAAATCTCCTCTTGAAGTGAAATATGCTGTTTTGTACAAACAGCCTTGGTCAGAATTTAGTCCAGATTATTTCGGAAAAGAAGTTCGGCAATGGCCGATATTTCCATGGAAGAGATTGAAGAGGTAAAAAATTAAAATCCGCTGAAAGGCGGATTTTTTAGTTTGATAATATTTAATTTTATCTGTAAACTATTAGTATTAGTAAATTAACATAAAAAGTATGCCTCCAGGACCAGGCGGACCACTTCCACCAGAACTTGAACTTGAAAGACGTAGAGAGGCCTTGCGTCATCAATGTAAGGCTGAATATACAAAATGGGTGCAAACAACAGGCATACCTCTTTCAGATATTGCCACTAGATTGGGTCATCCTGATCTGGTTACAGTTGCAGGAAAAGGCAAGAGACAATACACAACTTTTGATCTTGATGGGTGGATAAATGGAAAAATTAGAGAATATGGGGACAATCCGCCAAGTGATATTTCTTTTTCAGATGAAGTCAACTTGCCTCCGGGAGTTGCAGACCCAATTGAAGAGGGAGATGGCGATGGCTTTGAAAAGCAACCAATATTTAAGCGCACTAAATGGACATATCAAGTTTTGGCTGAAATGAAACTTGGATTTGTTGAGCGCGCCGGTTTCATTACTCCGGAAATGATGGCAGATAAACCATATACAATACTTTTTGTACCTTCACTAAAAAGAGCAATTTTAGTTAATGACCAGAAAGGAAATGCTACTCGGGTAATTTTTAATATTACTAAAATAGAAGATGTTGAAGCAATGGCAAAATTAAAGAAAAAACCATTTGATAATAATCCAAATTATCCGGTCTGGCCATTTAATAGTCCAAGTGATAAAGATGAATTTAAAGATAAAATTCGTGAGGCTTTGACCATGACGCCACCCACTATGAGTCCATTACCTCCGCCGCCTGAACCTGGATCAGGAGATTCAAGTGGTTCATCAGGATCTGAAAAAAAAGAAGCAAAAGAAGCTGCACCTCCTGGATGGGAAACCTATAAAGGTCTTCAAGATAAATTAAAAGCAGTTGATGCTCCAAGAAATTCTAGAAATTTTATTAAGTTATTTTTGGATAGTAAAGATATTAGCAAGGAGAATAATCCAGAATGGTTTAAGCAGTATAATATAAGAGCAAAGAGTGGTGCTCTTAGTTCAAAACAATGGCATCTGGCGCCAAGATTGGTGAAGATGATAACAATTGAGGCCTTTAGGATACCAAAATATCCAAAAGGTTGGAAAAATGCTAAAGACTTAGAGGTTGATTTTGGCGTTACTCATGGTTTTATAATAAATTTAGCGAAAAAGGAATTAGAACGAATCGAAAAAAAATTTGAAGAAAAAAATCTGTCGTTTAGTAGTGATAGATTATTGCGAGAATGTATAACTGATCGTGGACAAATAGCGACTTATATTTCCCCCTTTTTATTCCCTAGAATTAAAGTTCTAATCGAAACAAATGCCAGAAGTAAGACCATGAAAGCCAAGCAAAGAGAGATTGAAGAGCAGGTTGGGGATCAAGAAATTTTACCTGCACCAGAGGATTGGGAAACTATTTCTACTATAAAAGCAAAGTACAGCGCTCGTTATCATGAATTAATTGATGAACTAGAAGAGAGATATTGTACAGAAAATCCTCAATCCAAAGAAATTTATAAAACTGCAATTGGTCACAATGCCCACCATTATTCACTCGAGTTTCAACAATATGTGGCAGAGGAGTTCGGAGAAGAGTTGGAAGTTGCAAGTAAAGGATGGTTTACAAAGTGGGAGATTTCAGAGTTACTAGACACTCATGGAAGGAATATTGAGAAAATGGTAGCACCTTATCGCGATAGTAATCCTGAATTTTTTAAGAATCTTTTGACTAGAAGAACAGGTCAAGAAAAAGAACATTTTAGTCCGCGTTTGATTAAAATATTAACTTCGGAATATGGTGATAAAGTAGAAGTATATAAAAATTGGTTAGGTTACCCTGAGTTTGCTCAGGAATTTGAGCATTTAGGAATTACTGAGTACACTATAAAAAGATATGCTGAAGATTTTATAAAAAAGCATGCAAATATAGAAAAAGATAGATTAATACGAAAATTTGATCCTAGGAATCTCTGGCATCTTTCGCCTTTTTTACAGAAAAAAATTCGTGAAAGAATTGAGGTTGAAAAGGATGAATTTCAAGAACCACCTGAGGGATGGAAAAATAGAAATGAGATGTATATTTTATTTTCAGATGTTAATCCCCAAACTGTTGATAGAAGAATTAGGGATGTTATGAAAACAAAAGAGGAAGAAAAACACAAACTTAGAAGAAAGAGGACAGGTGGAAGACGTAGAAGAAGATGGTTTTATTCTGATGAGGTGGTAAAAGAAGTTGGGGAGTTAATTGAACAGGATTTTCCAAAAGAATAAAAATAAACCAGCCTAATCAAGGCTGGTTTTAAATATGGATTTGCGCGCCGCCTCGGGGTGGGTCGGGGGGTGTGAGGCGGGCGCTAGGGCGTGGCGGGCAGGTGCTCGGTCGAGCGGCTCTCGCGGAAGCTGTCCGCGACCGAGACCTGGCACTCGTCGAGCGCGGTGAGCAGGTTGCTGAAGGGGTCGCCGATCGGGAGCTCGAGCGCCTTCTCCGCGTGCGCCAACATCCAGCCGGTTTCACCGAAGTGGCGGATGTGGAGCACGGCGTCCGTGCCCTTGAAGCGCACCAGCACGCTGGGGCAGACCTCGCCGTCGCCGACGTTGGCGGGCTGCATGTTGACCTGGACGTTGTGTTTCGCCAGGCGGATCTGCAGCAGAGCGACCATTGCAGTCGCGGTAGAGTGACAGTCTTGAGCCACGGTTCTCTCCTTGGTTCAGCTCTCGGAGCTGGTCGGGGTTTCCGAGCTTAATTTAGCATAAAAGATGTTAATTGTAAATGGATTTAAGTCAAATTAGCGATTTTTAGGGCTTATCCACAAAACTGTCGATAAAAAGTTGACAGTTTATATATATGTGTTATTATTTTAAATAAGCGAAGAATATGGATATAAATCTGCTCAAAAAATTAAATATTTCAGAAAAAAATGCCAAAATCTACTTGGCATTATTGCGTTTGGGGCCTAGTTCTGTGCGAAAATTGGCAGAATTTTGCGATTTGAATCGTGGAACTACTTATGACGGGCTTAAATCTCTAAAAGATCAAGGTTTAGTAAATTACTACAAAAAAGACAGTAAACAGCATTTTGTAGCGGAAAAACCTGATAGATTGCATAAATTGGTAGCTGAATCTAGGGAAGAATTGGAAAATATAGATAAACAGCTTGAAAAATTAATTCCAGAACTCGAAGCTCTTCATCACAAGGGTGGAGAAAGACCTGTAGCTAAATATTATGACAAGAAAGAATTAAGCCAAATTCTTGAGGATGTTCTTGAAACTTGCGAACAGTCCAGTGAGCCGGAATATAGAATTTATTCTGCAGAAGGTCTGAGAAAGTATCTATATGAAGATTTTCCAACATTTAGTGATGTGCGTATTGCTAAGGGAATTGGTGTAAAGGTTATTGCTATTGGAGAAGGTGGAGAACTTCGTGGACTTGATGAGAGAAAATGGTTGGGAAAGAAAAATGAAACTCCAACTTATATTATTATTTATCCCGGGAAATCAGCATATATATCACTGGATGCCAAAGAAGAGCCGATTGGTGTTGTTATAGAAAATGACGGGGTTTATGAAACACAAAAACAAATTTTTGATTCACTTTGGGGGAATTTAAGTTAGTTAAGTTATGTCTAATTGGAATATAGTAAATGGTTCTGTAGAGATAGAAAGGATGAGTAGGCTGCCAATTGATCAAAAAAATCCAATTCGTGGATGTCCTTGTTGCGAAGAATTATTTAATTGTAATCGGCAGATGTTTCCTTATGTGGTTGAGGATGAAGATGAGAAAAAGGATATTGTATATGAATGTGAATATGAAAAATGTGAATGGAGATGTCCTGCTGAATACGAAAGGGGTTCTGTAGAATGGATTCGGCTCAAAGAAAAGAGAATTAATTGGTCAAGAGAAAGATTAATAGAAAAAGAGTTTCCTTTTCCTGGAAAAATTAAAAAATAATGGTTATTTATGAATAGTTTTAAAAAAATTCATACAGCAGTATTTGATTTTGATAATACTCTTTTTGATACAGAGTTGGTTAAAAGGAAGTTGCGCGAAGTTGTTATGGATTATGGTGTTGATTCTGAAATTGCGCAAAAAGTTTATGATCTTGCCAGTGTAAATGGAGATGAAGTAACTTTTTCTATTGAATATTTTTTTGAAGTTTTGCAAAAAGAATTAGAAAAACTTTCCATACAAGTTCCAGATGGTGATTTTGAAAAATTACGTGAGAAAATTCTTGAGGGTGCTAATTTACTTAAGGGCGCAAAAGAAATTCTTGATAAGTGTAAAAATGAAAACATGAAAATGTATTTATTGAGTCTTGGCGTAAAAAAATGGCAAGATGAGAAATTAGATTTTGCTGGAATTAGAAATTATTTTGATAATGAAAATATAGTTTATACATTGGGCGTGAAACTTGGTAAGGTCGAAACCTTGAAAAATATATTTGGAAATGGTTTTGGTGGTTCTGGCTGTGTACTTTTTAATGATAAACCAGACGAGACAGAAGCAATACTCGAAGCATTTCCAGAAATGAAGGTTTTTTTGAGATTTGATAAAAGAGATTTTCGTTACTCAGAGCAGAATTTCAAAGATTTAAGAGAAAAATATTCTGATAGGATTGAATATAGTTCTGATTTGTCAGATTTTATAAATGAAATTAGTAATTAAAATGGAAAACCAAAATAAAACTGGAGCAATTATCCTGGCTGCGGGAAAAGGAACAAGGCTTGGTTGCACTGACAAACCAAAAGTCATGCTTGAGATTGGTGGAAAACCGATTGTTAGTTATATTGTTGAAGAGTTAGAAAAATTAGGTTTTGAGAGAAATCAGATTTGCCTGGTTGTGGGTTTTCAAAAACAAACTGTAAAAGATCATTTTGAAGATAAAGTAGTTTTTGCAGGTCAGGATGAGCAATTGGGGACTGCGCATGCTACATTTGTTGGAAGTCAGGCATTAGATAAAAATATTAAGACAATTTTGATAATGGGTGGAGATGACAGTGCTTTTTATAGCGGAGAGACTCTGGAGAAATTTATAAATGTGCATATTGAAAATAAAGCAAAACTTTCACTTCTTACGGTAGAGGTTGATGATCCATCAGCGCTTGGTAGGGTGGTGCGAGATGAGAATGGAGATTTTATAGATGTGCTAGAAAAAGAAGAAGTGACAGAAGAACAAAAAAGCATTAGAGAAATCAGCACAGGAACATATTGTTTTGATCGAGCTTGGTTTGAGGAAAAATTTCCAAAAATGAAACTTATAGAAGGGCTTGGAGAATATGGTTTGCCAAATATGGTAGATGAAGCAGTGAAAGAAGCAGTGAAAATACAGGCGGTAAAATTAGAAAATCAAAATGAGTGGTTTGGAATAAACACCAAAGAGGAATTGGAAGAAGCTGATAAAAGAAAAAATTTATGAATATAAAAGCAGTAATATTTGATATGGATGGGCTTCTGGTAGATAGTGAGCTTTTTTGGGAGACAGAAGAAAAAAGAATTTGGAAAAATTTTGGAATAGAATTTACAGAAAAAATGAGAAGAGAAATCCTGGGACATAAATTAACAGATATTGCCAAGATAGCAAAAAAATACAAAGAGAATATTTCAGAACAAGAGGTGATAAAAGCTTTTATGGATTCTGCAGAAAGAGTTTATTTGGAAAAAGTTAGTTTACTTGCTGGTGTAGATAGGTTATTAAAAGACCTAAAAGAGAAAGGAATTAAATTAGCAATTTCATCTTCATCACCAGATGAATGGATACAAATGTTTATTGAGAGGTTTGGATATGAAGAGATATTTGATGAGGTATGTTCAGCAGAGAGTTTGCAAGTTTCAGGAAAGCCGGATCCGGCAGTTTATAATGTTTGTATGGAGAAATTAGGTACAACATCAGAAGAGGTAATTGTATTTGAAGACAGTTTAACAGGGGTCCAATCTGCAAAAGCCAGTGGTGCTTATACAATTGCTGTTCCAGATAGTCGATGGTGTTTTGGAGATTACAGCATTGCTGATTTGGTGCTGGGTTCACTTAGTGAATTTGATTTAAGTAATATTTATGAATAAAAGATATATAGTTATTGCATTGATCTTGGTGGCTTTCTGGACTTTTACTTTTGTTTTAAGCAAAAAGTATGAAGTTTCATATGTTGGACAGAGTTTTGCCGAGCTTGAAGAAAGTTTCGGGCAAGAATTTTCTTCTGTATTTGTGAGAGGTGAGGATCAAAGGTTGGGTAGTTTTTTTAATGATAACAAAGTTAAGTTGGTCGAGGTCATTGATCAGAAATACAAGTATTTTCCAATTCCAGGAGATTATTATATTTATGGGGATGATAAAATTGAAATTGGAGAAGATGCTAAACCAGAAAACTTTCCGAGTATAGAATCAAAAGCAGTTATTTATGATTACGATTGCGATGCAAGTGGAGATTGTGGTGGAGAGCTCTGGTTTTTTGATGAAAATGAAAAATTAAAACAAAAATTTGAAATAATTGATATTTAAAAATAGTTTATAAAAAGTCGAAGCCCCCGGCTGCTGCGATAGCGGACGGGGGCGTGGGGAGGGTCACTGGGGAGGAGGGGCTGGCGGGGCTACGACGAATACTTGGCGCTGTCGAGAGTCATCAGGCTCGCGAAGAGCACTGACAACGAAGCGATGACCGCGAGCACGTTCGGCGTCGGGATCTCCACCGAGAGCACGGTCACGGAGTCGAATCCGTACCATACGCCCAGGAAGCCCAGAAGCAGCACGGCGAGAGCCGCGCACACCGAGAGACGTAGCGCTCCAGTTATCATCCTTTCTTTCATTGCTGTTGATCCTCTTGTCATGATCCTATCGCATATAGATGGTGCCGATAATATCAGCTCCATGTATAGAGGCGAATAGAATAATATATCATAAAATTGATCATTTGTCAAGTATAAAACGTAAATATTTACCTAAATTAAGTCAAAAATAACTAATTTAATAATATGAACCAAGGATTGACTATAGATTTGCAAGAGGAGGGTTGGGAGGGTTCACGAGGATTTGTAAAAAGAGATTTACAAATGCCAGTTTTAAATGAAAAAGAAAACCCCGAAGACGCTTTATCAGTTGTTGTTAGGGTTATGTTTGCTGGAATGTGTGGCTCTGACAGAGGTATGTGGAATAGGGAGGCTTTTACTGAGATGTTTAAAGCAGGCTTGCAAAAAGACGGTAAAAGTATGCGTATTGTTGGACATGAGTTTGTGGGAGAAGTTGTAGAGGTGGGTTCACTTGTTGAGGTCACATCTCATGATATATATGTTGGTTCTCATGTTGCCGGAGATTCACATGTAACTTGCGGAAAATGTTATCAATGTCGACTGGGTGAAGAAGAAGTTTGTAGAGATCAATCAATTCTAGGAATTAGTATTGATGGAGTTTATGCAAAATATGTAAAAATTCCAGTAAAAAATCTTTGGGCAGTTGATTTTAACAGAGTGAGACCAGAAATATGCGCGCTTTATGATCCTTTTGGTAATGCAGTTCATGCTTTGAGTAAGGTGGATGTGCGTGGTGCCAGGGTCGCTATTTTTGGTAGTGGCCAGATCGGTATGTTTTCAATTTTGTTAGCTAGGTATTTTGGAGCAGCAAAAATAATTGCCATTGATGTAAATCAGGAGAATTTAGAAATTGCCAAAGAGCTTGGTGCACATGAGACAATTCTGATCAGTAGAGATAAAATTAAGACCAATGAATATGATCCTGATCTTGAAGTAATTGAAAAAATTAAAGAACTAACTTATGGAAAGGGTGTTGATGTTAGTCTGGAAATGGCCGGCTTTAATTCTTCGGTTAATAATTGTTTTGAGGCTACCAGATTTGGAGGAGATATAATTTTATTTGGCATAAAAGATGGTAGTTTTACTATTCCAAATTTTTCCGACCTAATTGTAAAAGGTTTTACTATTCATAATATAATTGGGCGTCAGATATTTAAGACCTGGCAGATTGCGCAGAGAATGTTGTCAGATAAAAACAATGGAATTCAAGATAAGATTTGGCAAGTAATCTTAAAAGGTGGTGAAGAGACAGTAGTTGATTTTAAAGATTATTCAATTGAATCGGTAGAAGAAAAAATGAAAAAAAATCCAAAATTAATTTTTAAATTTTATTCAGAAAACGATGACAATATGAAAACTACTTTATCGTCTGTGTCTCAGGGTGTTTTAAAAGAGATAAGAGAGGCGGGATTGTACAAGGAACAAAGAGTTATAAGTACAAGGCAAGGTACAAATGTAGTTGCAGATGGTAAGGAGTTGATTAATTTTTGCTCAAATAATTATCTGGGCCTTTCAGGTGGGCAGGAATTAGTGAACAAAGCAAAAACAGCTCTTGATCAGTATGGTTATGGTATGTCTTCTGTAAGATTTATTTGTGGTACCCAGACTGTTCATCGTCAATTAGAAAAAAGGGTTGCAGAATTTTTGCGCAAGGAAGATGCAATAACATTTACTTCTTGCTGGGATGCAAATGAGGCAGTTTTTGCTTCGGTTTTAACAGACGAGGATGTGATTATTTCAGATGAATTAAATCATGCAAGTATTATAGATGGTATTCGATTGTGTAAGGCTGAGAGAAAAATATTTAAGCACATGGATATGATAGATCTGAGAGATAAGCTTCGTGAATCACAAGACAAAAGACTTCGTTGTGTTGTAACTGATGGGGTGTTTAGTATGGATGGGGATATAGCTCCACTCAAAGAAATTTGTGAACTTGCTGAAAGATACAGTGCTTATGTGGTGGTGGATGATTCTCATGCTACAGGATTTTTAGGAGCAACTGGTCGTGGTTCTGTAGAGGAGTGTGGAGTATTGGATAAGGTGGACGTTATTACAACCACCTTTGGAAAAGCTCTGGGTGGTGCAAATGGTGGTGTGATTGCAGGATCAAAAGAGTTTATTGAACTGTTGCATCAAAGAGCCCGTACTACTTTGTTTACAAATACTCTTCCGCCGGTTGTTGCTGCAACTACAATCCATGTTTTAGATTTGATTGATAAATATCCTGAGTTAAGGGAAAGAGTAATGGATAATACCAGATATTTTCGTGCAAAAATGATCGAGGCTGGTTTTAAAGTTCCAGAATCAGTTCATCCTATTGTGCCTGTAATGATTGGGGACGGAAAGGCTGCAAGTGAAATGGCAAAGGAAATGCTTAATAGTGGAATATATGTTGTTGGGTTTAGTTTTCCGGTTGTGCCAAAAGGAAAGGCAAGAATTCGAGTGCAGATATCAGCTGCCCACAATAGAGAACAGATTGATAAGCTTGTTGATTCATTTGTTGGGTTGGGGCAAAAATATGGTATTTTGGAGCCAAAATTAGAAGATATAATGAATTCAAATAAATTTAATAATAATCAATAATATGTGTGGAATAATAGGATATATAGGAGAAAAACAAGCATTACCCATTCTGATCAAAGGATTGAGGCGTTTAGAATATCGTGGCTATGACAGTGCTGGAGTAGCCATAACAGACCAAGACAAGCTTTCTTGCATTCGTTCTGTTGGGAAGATCGATAATCTGGAAGAAAAACTTAAAACCAGTGAACTTCGAGGAAGTGTGGGAATTGCTCATACTCGTTGGGCAACTCATGGTGGGGTTACTGAAGAAAATGCTCATCCACATATGGCATGTCATTCCAAGCTGACTTTGGTTCACAATGGAATTATTGAAAATTATCGAGAACTAAAAGAAAAGCTCGGAGAAAAACATGAATTTAAATCTGAAACAGATTCAGAAATTTTGGCTCATCTGATAGAAGAGCATTACCAAGCTCAAGATCCTTCTGAGGGGATCGCGGCTCTTCGAAAAGCAGTTCAATCCGCACTTAGTCATATTCGCGGAACTTATGGTGTTGTAGTTATGCATCAAGATCATCCAGATGTTTTGATTGCAGCGCGACTCGGTAGTCCAATCGTGATTGGTGTAAACGAAGACGAGCACTATGTTGCCAGTGATGCCTCTCCCATGCTGGCTTATACCAAAAAAGTTGTTTTTCTTGAAGATGGAGAGCTTGCAGAAATTACCCGAACAGATTTTCAAACTTACAATTTAAAAGACGAGGCAATTATTAAATGTGTAGAAGAAATTGAATGGGATGAATCAGAAGCACAGAAACAAGGATATGATCATTTTATGTTAAAAGAAATTTTTGATCAGCCTCAAGTTTTTCAAGATGCAATTCGCGGAAGGTATAATCTCAAAGAGGGAACAGCCTATCTCGGTGGACTTAATATGACGGATGAAGAAATGCGAAGTATAAAACGAGTGATTCTTATTGCTTGTGGAACCGCGTCATATGCGGGAATGATTGGCAAGTATGCTTTTGAGAGACTTGCCGGAATCCCGACAGAAATAGATGTTGCCAGTGAGTTTAGATATCGCGATCCAATAATTGATGAGCATACTTTGGTATTTGTAATTTCTCAATCAGGTGAAACTGCTGATACTCTTGCAGCTCTTCGCGAGGCAAAGAGAAAAGGTGCTTTTGTTCGTGGAATTGTGAATGTTGTTGGGTCAACCATTGCTCGGGAAACTGATGGTGGAAGTTATATTCATGCAGGTCCAGAGTTGGCTGTTGCTTCTACAAAAGCATATACAAATATGGTTGCGATTTTGCTTCTTTATGCTTTGCAGTTTGGAAGGCTTAAGCGTATAACTCTGGCAACTGGTCAGAGAATTTTACATGCACTTAGAGAAATTCCAAATAAAATGCAAGAAATTCTTGAGCAAAATGAGGAGATTAAGAAAATTGCTTTGAAATACAAAGATTATTCAGATTTTCTTTTTCTTGGACGTGGAATAAATTTTCCAGTTGCGCTCGAAGGTTCTCACAAACTAAAGGAAATTTCATATATTCATAGTGAGGCATATCCAGCGGGTGAGATGAAGCATGGAGTTAATGCGCTTCTAGCAACAGATTTTCCAGTTTTTGGAATTCTCTGTAAAGATCAGTTGTATGATAAAATGCGCAGCAATTTGGAGGAGGTAAAAGCTAGAAAAGCGCCAATAGTTCTCCTGGCTACCAAAGGCGATGAAAGTGCAAAAGAGCTTGCTGACGATGTTATTTACGTACCCGATACCATGGAACTTCTTGAGCCGCTTATTAATTCAATTCCATTGCAGCTTTTTGCTTATCATATTTCAGTCGCGCTTGAGCGGGATGTTGATAGGCCGAGGAATTTGGCGAAGAGTGTTACTGTGGAATAGAAAATAAATAAAATAATATGACACAAACAATCGGACTAATCGCAGGATTTATAACTTCATTTGCATTGTTGCCGCAAGTGTTAAAAGTTGTAAAGTCCAAATCAACGCATGATATTTCGTTATTGTATTTTATTTTTCTTGATACTGGAATGGCAATGTGGTTAATTTATGGAATTTTGATAAATGATCTGCCACTTATTCTTGCCAATATTTTAGCATTGATTTTTTCAATAACAATAACAGTTTATAAAATCCGTTTTAAATAATATGAAAAAGGAAACAAAAAGAAAATTCATGTTTTGGCTAATAGGTTTTACAGCGCCGATATTTATGTTTTGGTTGGGTTTGCTTTACTATGATTTTATAGCAAATACATATTCCATATATGAAAGAAACAATCTATGGATACATTTATTATTGCTCGCAGTTTTTTCATATGAAGGATTTTATCTTTGGTATGCTGAAAAGTTTGAAGAACTTGGAAAACTAACATTAAAAAAAGAAGCATATTGGATGGCAATTGGATTGACTAGTTTTTTCTTTGTTGGAATTTTAATTGTTGCAGTAGGTCCGGTTTTATTTGGAATATTTGAATTAATAAATCAATAATATGAAAAAGAAAATAGTAGTAATCGGAGGAGGAAATGGTGGTGCAAAATCTATACGAGCTTGCAAAACTTTTATAGATCAAATTGAGCTCTCGGCTGTAATTTCAGTTAGTGATTCAGCTGGTTCAAGTGGTCGCTTGAGAAAAGAATTTAATACTCTTCCAGCTGGAGATATTCTGCGTGCTGTTATGGCTATGTCAAAATATAGTTATAAATTTCTGAAAGATATTTTTTATAAGAATCGTTTTGAGAATACTGGTAAATTAGACAAGCACAACTTGGGGAATTTATTTTTAATTCTTGGTGAACAATATAGTGGAGATTTTGTTTCTGCAGTTCGTGCACTTGAACAATCACTTGAGGCGCAGGGCCAGGTTTATCCGGCTACATTGGATCAAACTGATTTAGTGGTAGAAATGCAAAATGGAGATGTTATAAAAGGTGAAGGAGAGATTGATCGGCCGGATGCAGATTTTGGCAACAAAATAAAAAAAGCTTGGCTTGATCCAGAAGGAAAAATTTATAATGGAGCAAAAAAAGTAATCGAAGAAGCTGACTATATTTTGTTTGGGCCTGGAAGTTTATATTGCAGTATTGTTGCAACTATTTTGCCGGTAGGAGTAAAAGAAGCAATTGAAAAATCAAAAGCAAAGTTAGTTTATATTCCAGGAAATGCCTATGAAATGACCGGAGAGGCTGGTCCTGAAAAATTAAGCGATTTTGTAAAAGAGTTGCAAAACTATCTTCCAAAAAAGATTGATCATGTAGTGCATAATAATTGTCGGTTAAATGAAAAACAATTAGAATGGTACACAGAAAAACAATGGACAACTTTTGAAGTGGATAGTGAGAATATTCCTGAATACAATGTAGTAAGTGGTTGTTATGAAGAAGAAAAATTCGCTGGACTTAGTAGTGATAAACTTGGAGCAATTTTACAAACAATTATTTTTGAAAAATAAAATATGGAAATAAACAAAACAAGGAGAGAAGACTGTTATGGAATAAGGTTTTCTGCTAAAGATGATGGAAAAGAAATTGGTAGAGCTTATCTCTATGTGATTTACAATGATCTTCATGACGAACCTTATGGACTTATGGAGGATGTATTTGTCGAAGAGGAATTTCGTGGAACTGGAGTTGGTACAAAGCTGGTAAATATGTTGATAGAAGAGGCCAAAGAGGTTGGCTGTAGAAAACTAATTGGGCAAAGCAGGCATTCAAAACCAAGAGTTCATGAATTATATAAAAATCTTGGTTTTAAAGATCATGGATTAAATTTTAGAATGGATTTTATAACAGATTAATATATCAAATTTCTTAATAGATTTGTAGATATTTTTAAAAAAAGAAATATGTGGATAATAGGTTATGGTTCTCTAATGGACAAAGAGCAATTTAAAGGACAAAATTATCAGCTTGTAACAGTAAAAGGCTGGAAAAGGCTTTATAATAAGTTGGTTTCAAGAAAAAAATGGAAAAAGTTTGCTCATGAAAACTATCAAGGAACTGTAAATGTTGAAAAAGACCTTGATACTGAATTTAATGCAGTGGCTTTTGAAGTTGATGAGCAAGGATTTGAAGATCTCAAAAATCGTGAAGAGGATTATCATGCTCAAGAAGTTACTGTATGTGAATTTGGCAGTTCAAAAGAGTTTGAAAACGCAGTTTTATTTGTTTCAAATAAAACCGATCAAAGTGGAGAAATAAGAAGCAGTGATCAGCTATTACCAATTCCTGAATATTTGGAAGTTTGTCGCAAAGGCGCATATTCCTGGGGGGATAAATTTGGAAAAGTATTTGATCAAACAACTTATTTAGCAGATGGCAAAACATCAATTAAAGAATATTTATTAAATAAATAACATATGAATCTATACGAATTCGAAGGAAAAGAATTTTTTCATGAGTATGGAATCAAAATTCCAAAAGGAGTGACTTTGGTAAAAGGTCAGGATTATGCAAAAGTATACCAGGAATTGGGAATTGCAGAAGTTGTAGTAAAAGCCCAAGTTCTTTCTGGAAAGCGTGGAAAAAATAATGCCATCCGATTTTGTTCTTCGGCAGAAGAGGTTAGCCAAGCTTGTTCAGAACTTTTTGAAATGGAAGTTCGTGGTCAGCATGTGGCAGCAGTTCATATAGAAGAAAAATTAAATATTGCAGAAGAGCATTATCTCTCTGTTACTTATGATACAAATGCCAAGCAGCCGGTTTTGGTTTATAGTGCTGAAGGCGGAATGGATATAGAAGATGTTCCGGAAGAAAAGATCCAAAAACATTTGTTAGATATCCGATTTGAATCAATTGATCTGGATATTCCCTATGCGCAAGAACTTTGGAATTGTTTTTCAAAAGGTGACGCAAGACTAGTAGAAATAAATCCACTGGTAAAAACTGCAGAAGGAGAGTGGATCGCAGCTGATGCAAAAATTGCCATAGATGATGATGCATTTTACAGACATGAAGAATGGAAAGAATTACAACCACGTACTATGATGGGACGTCCGGCAACAGACCGGGAGATTGCAGTAAAGAAAATTGATGAAGGTGAAAAATATTATCAAGGAACAGCTGGAAAATATATTGAAATGGATGGAGATATTGCCATTTTGTTTTCCGGAGGTGGGGCAAGTATTGCCAATATGGATGCTCTGATGAAAAATGGACTGAAACCAGCAAACTATACAGAATATTCTGGAAATCCACCGAGAGAAAAAGTATATGAACTTTCAAGAATAGTTTTATCAAAGCCAGATCTAAAAGGTCTGTGGATTGCTGGTGGAGTGGCTAATTTTACCAATGTTCAGGAAACATTCAATGGTATAGTGGATGCGCTTGATCAGATCAAACCAGAATACCCAATTGTTGTACGCAGATCCGGTCCTTTTGAAAAAGAAGGAATGGAATTAATGAAAGAATGTGCTGAGCGAAATGGTCTGAATATAAAGTTTTTTGGAAAAGAAACCAGTATGAGTGATACAGCCAAAACTTTGGCTGAGATGGTTAATAGATAATATGTCAGAAAAAAGAATACAAAGAGATTTAAGACCAACTATTGAACCTCTTGAAGGTTTGATACAAGAGAATCAAAAATTGATTCAGCGTGCGGAGCGAGAACTTGGAGATATTTCTGATTCTTTTAAAGGAATGATAGAAGGTGTTATAAAAGAAAGGCCAGATACAATTGTTTTTTTGGATAAAGGCGCAAGATTGTTTGCTGCTCCAATAAGTAGATATTTACGTGAAGTTTGTCCTGATTATAAACCCGAATTATCATTTTATAATGATGAAAACATGAAAGATGCTTACAGTAAAAATTTGGAAAATGAGGTTTTGGATGCTCCTTTTAAGGAGTATCAGGGTAAAAAAGTGTTATTTGTAGATGAGACTATTTATTCTGGTTTGGGCGCAGTTGCCGTATTAAATGCTTGTGAAAGAGTAGGTATTGATGCAAAATACTGTGCTTTGTCAGATGCTAGTAGTGGTTCATTAATGGTTGGTGTTAGTATTAGGGGGTGGGAAAAATTTCCTAGTGATCACCTTGAGAGGGCTGATCAGTTAATAGAGCAAAGGAAGATAGAAACTTTTCCAAATTATAAAGGAGATCTTTTTTCAAAAGATGCTTCTGGATTGTATGTAGCACAAAGAGAAGAGCCGGTAGAATTGGATCCACGCAAGATTTCGACTAAAGCCTATTTGTATTTTGACAGTGTTGGAAGAACTGAAACCAAGACTTGTCCAAGATTCGTAACTATAACAGAAGATGAAGCAGATCAACATTATGATTATAGTGCTGGTGGACACCTAAGGACAGATGAAAATCCACCAGGAGTTGGTTGGCAAGAATATGAACAGCAGGTGGTTGCGCAAAACAGAGAAACAATTAGAAAACTTCAAGATATGATATATAAAACTATAAAAAATTAATTAAAATAAATAATATGGCAATACTAATAAACCAAAACACAAAAGTTCTTGTCCAAGGAATCACCGGGAAAGAAGGTCAAAAAGCAGCGAAAGCAATGATCGCTTACCATACAAATGTAATTGGAGGTGTGCGTCCTGGAAAGGGTGGAGAGGAAGTAGAAGGAAAGCCGGTTTTCAATACTGTTGCCGAAGCTGTAGAAGCAATCCCGGATATTTCTACAACTGCAATTTACGTTCCTCCTTTTGCAGCAAAGGCAGCAATTCTCGAAGCGATTGATGCTGGAATTCCACAGATAAACGCAATAGTAGAGAGAATTCCTATTCGTGACACAGCATACTGTCTTGCGGCTGCCAAAGAAAAAGATATTCAAATTATTGGGCCAAGTTCTCTCGGATATATTGCGCCGGGAGTTGGACGAATTGGTGTGGTTGGCGGTCCGGTTGATTTGGTAAATCAAATTTATGAGCCGGGAAGTGTTGGAATTATTTCCAGATCAGGTGGAATGACCAATGAATTAAGTTGGCAAATTAGAAAAGCCGGGATGGGGCAGAGTACTGCTATTCATGTTGGTGGAGATTTATTGATGGGTACAACTTATGCAGATTTACTACGTGATTTTGAAAAAGACGAGCAGACAAAAGTGGTAGTGATTTTTGGTGAACATGGTGGTGGCTATGAATTTGAAATTGTTGAAATGATAAAAAACAAAGAATTTACTAAACCTATTGCTGTTTATGTGGGTGGAAAATTTGCAAAAATCTTGCCAGAGGGAATGAATATTGGACATGCCGGAGCAATTGTAGCACGCGGTCAGAGCGCCGAAGAAAAAGAAGCTGCACTTGCCAGTGTTGGGGTCATGATAGCAGATAGATATGAGGGATTGGTTGACCTAGCTAAACCTTTTGCCTAAAATACAAGTAATAATTAACTTAATATATATTTTATGATAAAAAATATCATTGTAACTATCATAGTTGCACTAGCAGTTACAGGAGGAGTTCTATTTTATGCGCAAACTTATATGGAAGAGAACGAAAATCCAGAAGTCCAAGTTCTTAAAATGGAGATTGAGGAATTGAAAAAAGCTCAAACAGCTGAATTGCAAACTGACAAAGATGCAGAGATAAAGAAAATAGTAGAAGGGGAGTTAGAAATATTTAAAAAAGAGCAAATTGAAAACTCTCCAACTTTTGGCTGGGAGACTTATACCAGTGAAATTGGTTTTTCTTTCAAATATCCACCACAGCACAGTGTTTCAGATACAGAGCATTTTGAAAATAAAGGAGATAAAGACGCCAGATATATTACTATTGTGGAGCTTGATGAAAATGGCGAAGCAGTTCCACCGGTAGAAATGGTGATTTCAGTTTGGCCAAATTACAAATCTCAGAGTTTTTCACTTTGGGAAGGAATTGAGTGGAAGCATTTTAATGAAGTAAGAAATTCATTTACTTTAGATAACTAATTATGAGCTATAAAACTGAAATAACTAATATTGTCGATGGTAAGGAGTTTGTTAGAGGTTATGCACTATCTGAATTGATTCGCAATAAGACATTTGCAGAATCAATTTATCTTGTTTTAAAGGGTGAATTACCAAACCAAGCAGAAGCAAAGATGATTGATGCCATGTTTACAGCGGGAATTGATCATGGGCCAGGAACAGCATCAGCACAAACTGCAAGAATCGCAGCCTCAGCAAAAAACAGTGTGCATACTTCTATTGCTGCAGGCATTCTAGCTATGGGAGAATTACACGGAAGTGCGATTGAAGGCGCTGCAAAATTTTATCAAGAAAATTTCCAGGTTGATGATTTAGAAGTTTTGTTAAAATCTCTAAAAGAACAAAAAATTAGAGTGCCAGGGTATGGGCATTCTGTTCTGAAAGTCGATGAGAGAAGTGAAATATTGTTTGAAATTGCACGTGAAAATGATCTTTTTGGTAAACACTGTGAATTTGCACTTAAGACTTACGAAGTTTTAAATAAAATTTCTTCGAAACAGCTTCCAATAAATATTGATGGAGCAATGGCTGCTATTCTTTCTGATATGGGATTTGATTATCGTATGATGAAAGGATTTTTTATAATTGCCAGAGTTCCGGGTTTGATGGCGCATATTTTTGAGGAGAGTACTAGTGGGCCGGGTTTACGAAGAATGCCCCAGGAAGAAATTGAATATACTGGCGCTGAAGAAAGAAAAATATAATTAGTCGCAATATGAGTGGAGATATATTTGTTCAGATAATTCTCTCAGCTCTATCTGTAGTAGTTTTTTGGAGTGGAATTGCTTATTTGATCTCTCTAATTAGCGGATGGAGTAGAGCCGCGAAAAAATACCCAGATTCTACAGGTGTACCATTTAGTGATAAAAAGAATTTTAGGACAATGACATTTGGCCATGCTAATTATAGTTTTATTGTCACTGTCGAAGTTTCACCTATTGGTTTAAGAATTTCTGTTTTACCATTATTTCGTCCAGGACATAAGCCAATTTTATTTCCATGGTCTGAAATTGATATTGTTAAAAAAGAAGCAATTATGACATATTACGAAATTATAATCAGAGGTCTTGGTGGAAAATCCTTTAGGTTTGGAAAAAACACAGGTGAATGGATCATGAAAAAGAAAATGGAATACGGAGTTTAAGCTTTTATGAGAGATTATCAGAAAAAAACAATTGATACTTATAACAAAACTGCGCAGAAGTACAAATCTACTCGCGGTTCAATCTCAATGCAGACTGAGATTGAAAAATTTCAAGCTTTGTTGGCAGGTAAGAAAATTTTGGATCTTGGTTGTGGTCCGGGAAGAGATGTTAAAGTATTTGTAGAAAATGGCTTTCAAGTTACTGGAATAGATTTATCAGAGGAGATGATCAAGTTAGCAAGAGATGAAATGCTGGAAGCAGAATTTATTGTTGGAGATTTACTGGAATTACCTTTTGAAGATCAAAGTTTTGATGGAGTTTGGAGTTCAGCAACAATTCATCATCTCAAAAAAGAAGATATTCCTATTGCTCTTAGTGAAATAAACAGGGTTCTTAAGAAAAATGGAGCTGCATATATAAGTGTAAAGCGGGGAGATGGTGAAATTGAAGAACATGATTCATCACTTGCTGGACAATCAAGATTTTTTTCTTTTTTTACAGCTAAGGAAATGACAGATTATCTAAATGATGCAGGTTTTGATATAATTGAATCTTGGGAAAGTGATAATAAAAGGAATTTTGCAGGTTATCAGAAATTGGTGAGTTTTGTAAGTTTCTTTATCCGTAAAAAATAGCTATGAAAAGAATATCAACTTTGGTTTTAATTACCTTGGCTGTTCTAACTGTTGGTTTAGTCTATTTTTTTGATCGACAAATGCCAAAAGAGAAACCAGGTGATTTTTATATAACAGTTTCTGATTATGCAGATACATCGATAGGTTCCTTTTATTCATCAAATACTATAATCTCAAGGAGCGGCAGTATTTATGAAGGTTCAGGAAATGGAAAAGAAATAAAAAAAGAATTTGAAGTAACAGAAGAGGAAATGAAGGAACTTTATCAAATTTTTAAAGATAATCATTTTAGTCTTATATCTACAAAAGATATGGAAACACCGGATAGAGGTGGAAGGGTAATAACTGCCTTTTGGGGATGGTCAAAATTCAGCGGCGAAAGAGTTTATACAAAATCAAATGCAGGTAGTTCGCATGTTAGGAAATTTTCTGAAAAACAATTTAAGAATATTTCAAATGCTTTAGACGAATTTGTTACAAAAAAATTAAATGAATTATGATTCAGAAAATTCTTGATCTTCATATCCACTCAAAATATTCTAGAGCTTGTTCAAAACATCTAGAATTAGAAAATATTGCCAAGACTTGTGAGATTCGCGGTATAGATATTGTGGCAACAGGGGATTTTACTCATCCGGCTTGGTTTGCCAGTATCAAAAAAGAACTTGAAGAAGATACTCCGGGAATTTACAAATTAAAAAATGGATCAAGCAAAACCAGATTTATAATTGGTACAGAAGTTGCTTCAATAAAAAAACACAAAGATAAGACGCGTCGCGTTCATCTTCTTTTGTTTTCACCAAGTATAGAAGTTGCAGAAAAATTTAATCAGAAACTTGCTGATGGTGGCTTTAATATTTCCTCAGATGGAAGGCCTATTTTGGGAATGCCTTGTAAACAAATTCTCGAATTAATGATCGAAACAGATGAGAGAATGGTGATGATACCTGCTCATGCCTGGACTCCTTGGTTTGGAATTCTCGGTTCAAAGGGAGGATATGATTCACTTGAAGAAGCCTTTGATGAATTAACTCCCAAGATCCCAGCGATTGAAACCGGTCTTTCCAGTGATCCAATTATGAATTGGCAAGTTTCCAGTTTAGACAATATCACTCTAATCTCAAATTCAGATGCACATAGTCCCCAAAAACTTGGCAGAGAGGCAAATGTAATGCAGTTTGAAAATGAAAAAGAAATTACTTATGATGAGATTATGAGAATTATCAGAGAAGGGGATAAAAATAAATTTCTTTATACTATTGAGTTTTATCCGGAAGAGGGAAAATATCATATTGATGGACATAGGGTTTGTAAATTTTCATGTGACCCAAAAGAAACAAAAAAACACAAGGGAATTTGTCCGGTCTGCAAAAAACCACTTGTTATTGGGGTTATGAATAGAGTGGATGAACTTTCTGACCGCAGTGAGGAAGAAGCCAAACGGTTTGGTAGGGTTCCATACAAGAGTTTAGTTCCACTTCCTGAAATAATTTCAGATGTTGTTCAAAAAGGAGTAGCTACCAAAACTGTTAAAGTGGTTTATGATAGTTTAATTGAAAAGCTGGGTAGTGAATTTCATATTTTGCTAAATGTTTCTCTCGAAGAGATTGAAAAAGCAAGCTCAAAACAGATTGCTGAGGCTATTGATCGAGTACGAAAAGGAAAAATTTATGTTAAACCAGGATTTGATGGAGAATTTGGTATTGTTAAGGTTTTTGAAGATGGTGAAGATCGCGGAGGTGTAAAACAGAAAACGCTAGACTTAGAGTAAAATTTTTTAAATAAAAAAATCCCCGGATTATCCGGGGATTTTTATGTAGGGAAAAGATATTTATCTCTTCTTTCTACGAGTTGTCTTACGTTTAGCTGGTTTACGCTTTGCTACTTTTTTCTTAGCAGGTTTGCGTTTAG
>CAZFTR010000018.1:0-16796 GCA_964522405.1 uncultured Gammaproteobacteria bacterium
TAGAGCAACGGTTTTGTAAACCGTCGGTCCGGGGTTCGAGTCCCCGAGTTGGCTCTAAATCCAACAGAATTCTGTTGGATATTAAAACTAAAAAACTAAGGGTCGGTACCGAAGCGGTCAACCGGGGCAGACTGTAAATCTGCTGGCTTTTGCCTTCGGGGGTTCGAATCCCTCCCGGCCCACAAAAATAAAGCACACCCAAAAGGCGTGTTTTATTTTTTTGGATTTTTGAAAGAAAAAAGGTAAAATAAGCGTAATACTTATAGCTATGCCAGATTCTGCACAAAATTCATTTCATGATAAAACTGATGAAGAATTGGTTGTTTTATCTTTGCAAGATAAGCAGGCATTTGGATTACTTGTAGATCGTTTTGAAAAAAAGCTTTTAAGATATGTTCATAGAATAGCTAGAGTTAACAATGAAGAAGCTGAGGATCTTTTGCAAGACGTTTTCTTGAAAGCCTATATTAATTTAAATAAATTTGATACAAGCTTAAAATTTTCTTCTTGGATTTATAGAATTACTCATAATACAGTTATTTCCAGTTTTAGAAAAAAGAAATCACGACCAAATGAAATAGCTAAATTTGGAATAGATGAATACGCAGAACAAATTGCTTCAAATATTGATTTAGAAAAAGAAGTTGATAGAATATATTTACAAGAAAAATTTGAGGGAATTTTTAAAACCATAAAAATAAAGTATCGAGATGTTATAGTTTTGAAATATATTGAAGAAAAAACTTATAAGGAAATTTCAGATATTTTACAAATTCCAGAAGGAACGGTTGCTATTAGGTTAAGTAGAGCTAAAAATGTTCTTCGTAAAAAAATTAAACATCTTCTAAAATAATTAATATGAATTTAGATAAAAAAATTCTTGATAAAATAGAACAGGCCCATTTAACCCCTAAGCCAAAGTGGATGTTCTGGCTACAGGATTTTGTATTGTGGTTTTTTGGAATTCTGTTTGTGGTCATGGGGGGTTTTGCTATTGCGGTAACAATTCACATATTTGGATCAAGTGATTGGGATGTTTATGAGCATTTTACAGATAGTTTTTTTAGTTTTATTTTATTGTCACTCCCATATATTTGGATTTTCTGTTTTCTAGCGCTGATATTGTTCGTATATATGAGTGTTAAATATACTAAACATGGTTATCGTCATGCAGTTTTTTCTATGATTGCAGCTGTGGTTGTTGCCAGTGTAATACTTGGTGGATTATTTTACTATATTGGTTTTGGGGAGACCCTGCATAATACTTTTTCTGATCGGGTTCCGGTTTATAGAACAGTTGTAGATAAAAAACTTGGTCGGTGGGGAAGCCCGGAAAAAGGATTTCTTGGCGGAAAAATAATTGCAGTCTCAAGCACAAATCAGTTTCAGATTATGGGAATAAAAAAGAAAAAATGGCATATCTCAGTAGAAGATGATTTTAAGGTTCCGGTAGATTTGATTTCAGTGGGGAATAAAGTTCGTATGATGGGCCGATCAGAAAAAATTGGAGAATTTAGAGCTGAGAAAGTTCTTCCGTGGGAAGGACGAAAACCACCAAAGAACTTATCAGAAAGGATCCATGAAAGAAAATTTCGTGGTATGCGTATTAATAAATAGAGGATCCTTAATCTACTAATTAGAATAATATAAAAATATGAAAAATAAAACATTAGGAATCGGTGTAGCTGCGTTTGCCATAGCCCTTGGTCTTGGAATTTCAGGAGTGGCTTCAGCGCATAATGCAGAATTTCGTGGAGAAAAACTTCCAGAAGAGCAACGCAATCAAATTCATCAAGCAATTCAAAATATGGATTTTGAAGCATGGAAAGAAGCTGTTCCAGAAGATCATAAATTTGCAGACAAGATGACTCAGGAGAAATTTGAACAAATGGCAGAAAGGATGAAACAAGGGTTGGAAGAAGGGGAGCCAATTCGTGGCCATAGAAATTTTATGGGAAAATTTAAAAAGAATCACAAACAAGGAAAGAGATTTAGTCCAGAACAACGCGAACAAATGAAAAATGCTCTAGAATCAGGAGATTACAATGCTTGGAAAGAGCTTGTTCCAGAAAAAGCAGAAAAACTTGAAGTTATAAATGAGGGAAATTTTGCTCAGTTCGTAGAAATGCATCAACTTAGAAAGAGTGGTGATAAAGAAGGTGCAAAAGCAATTGCAGCAGAACTTGGCCTCCAAAGACCAAATAAAAGATAATTGCTAAAGCCAATATATAAAACAAAAAACAACCTGAGTAGGTTGTTTTTTGTTTCCCCCGATCGCCTCTGCCTGCGGCGATCGGAGCTCCTTGTGTATTCATGTCACCTCAGCCTCGGCTAAAGTAGCCCTTGATCGCGAGAATACTTCCAACGAGGACTACGATGCCGGTAAAGAGGAAAGAAATCTCCTTCATGACGTAGGCCGAGATCACCAGACCCACGCCAGCCAGGAGAGTTTTGTCAGCCTTGGTCACGCTCACCCCCCAACCAAATATCCATCTAAGATACTTGGTTTGAAGTAAGAGTACTGTAAGACAATTTGCTGCATATTATATAAAAAATTTAGTTTTGTCAATAATTGTTTTTCAAATATTAAATGCTAAATTTGATTGCTGAAAATTAAAAAAACAAGTATACTAGTGACCAGAAAATAAAATAATAAAAAATATGGAAATTTTAAAAAACCTTCTTGAGTCTTATTCATTTTTTGGTAATTCCGCTTGGAATTATTTGGTTGCATTGGTAATATTTATTTTGGGAATAATTGTTTTAAAGATTTTTCTCGCAATTGTTCTTGCTAGAATAAAAAAAATTACTGATAAAACTGAAAATGATATTGATGATGTTTTTGTGGGCGCTATTTCAGGAATTGGATCTTGGTTTTACATAGTAGTTTCTATATTTGTAGCTGTGAAATACTTGAATCTACATGTTTATGTAGAAAAAACAGTATGGTTTTTATTTCTAGTAACTGTGGTTGTGGAAGCTGTGCACGCGCTTGAAAGGCTTATAATGTTTGGGATTGAGAAATATGTTTCAAAAGATAAAACTTCAGAAGATCCTGATCCACATAGTGAATCAATGGTAAGGCTTCTTGGAATACTGGTACGAGCTGTTTTATGGGTTGTTGCCTTACTTCTTATTTTGTCAAACTTAGGAGTTAACATAACTTCTCTGATTGCAAGTCTGGGAATTGGAGGAATTGCCATTGCTCTTGCCTTGCAGAATATTCTTAGTGATATGTTTAGTTCTTTTTCACTTTTTATTGATAAGCCGTTTCAAGCGGGGGATTTTATAGTAGTAGGGCAGGATTCTGGAACCGTTAAGAGGATTGGACTGAAAACTACCAGAATAAAAACACTTCGTGGAGAAGAATTGGTAATATCTAACAAAGAATTAACTACTGCCAGAGTTCAAAATCTCAAAAAATTAGAGAGTAGGCGAGAATTGGTTAAGTTTGGGGTTACTTATGAAACTTCTGAAAAACAGCTAAGATTGATTCCAAAAATTGCCAAAGAATCAGTTGATAAATTTAAGCATGTTAAATTCGATCGATGTCACTTCGTAGAATATGGAGATTTTAGTTTGATTTTTGAATTGGTGTACTATGTAGAAACCTCTGATTATAAGACTTATCTTGATCAAAAACAAAAGATAAATTTGGCTATATTTAGGAAATTTGATAAAGAAGGGATTAGCTTTGCCTATCCGACACAGGTGGTAAGGCTAGTGGATAAAAGATAAAATAGAGGTTTTTATCTAGTCGGTATTTGGTATTGACTAATTTTTGTTTTTAGTATATAATATTTGGGCAAAATAATATCTACATTAAGCGCGCCTAGCTCAGTTGGTTAGAGCACCTCGTTTACACCGAGGGGGTCAGGGGTTCGAATCCCTTGGCGCGCACAACCAAAAATAAAGCGATTTTCGCTTTATTTTTTTGTTTGTGAAAATATTTTTGCTATAATATTATTAATGGCGTTGCATCCGCACGTCTCCACAGTAGGAGGTCCCTTTTATGTACATGGCACTGGTCGAAAATCGCAGGGGTATGCTGGACAGCGTGATCCGGGGTACGAAGTTCACCGGATTGCCCGCATGGGCACAGAAGCAAGTGGCTGCGTTGCTCGCAGCGCAGCCTGACTCCGAAGACACCGCGCACAGCATGTTCTGCTGGGCCGGACGGGTGGACGTCTTCCTCGAGAAGTTGGGCAGCAAGAAGAAGTCCAGGCAGGCGACACCGGTCATGGACCAGGTCTTCCCCTGCCCGGAGCGCTCCGCTCTAGGCTAGTTCACTTCCTGTAGGCCGCCGCCACCCTCAGGATTCTGTCTCCGCGTCCGCCAACCGCAACTCCCACCGCTCTTTTCCGCTCGTCTGTTCATCGCTGACGAGTCCCTCCTCCCGACAGCGATCTTTTCTCTTGTAGAACGCGCCTCGGGGGGAAAGATCAAAAGTTCAGCACTTGTTGTTGGATTTTTGATTTTTTAGTGTAAATGTCTTAAAATATCTTATATTAAATCTTAAATTTAGCTATATGCCACATTTACCAGGGAGATTTGAACGAATGAGAGAAGGGCAGACACCAGATGTATTAGGTGAAGAGGGCGCACTTTTTCACAATGATGCTTTTTGGATAAAGAGATGGACATATGAACATGGGCAGAATCTTGAAATAAATGATCGACATCAAGAAGCTTCGACAATAGGACCTCACTATGCAAAATTTCAATATTATCAAAATAAACTAATTCACACATTATTTTCAGAAAATACCATTGATATTGTAGCCGGATATGATCCGAGAATTACCAAAGATGAGGACGGAGGCCATTCTTTTTCATTGGAGGGGGGCAAGCCCACAACTGTCTCCAAGCATGTAGAGGTTGAAGGCCAAATTGCTGAGGATTATCAAGATACTGTGCATTCAATGTACGCAGAAACAGCAGGTGATTATGAGGCAATTAAACGTTCACAGGGAGGTGTTGATCCAGAACTTAGAGAGAGATATGATTCAACTTTTGATGACGTTGATGATAAGCTTAGAGAGATGATAAATGCAGAGGAATTTAAATTATACCAAGGGGATTTTGGAGATTTAACTGATCCAAAAGTTATGGAAGGTTTTTTGCGTAGACTGTCTACTGAGACACGAAAAATAAATCCAAAAAGTCCTATTTTGGAAATGTTAAAAGCCGGGGTTGTGCCGGTTCATCCAAGTATTAATTTTATACCCAGAGAATCAAGAGATCAGAGCAAGAAGCCTGATGGAACTTTTCTGGAGTTAAAACTGTTTGGGTTTGATAGAATGGAGCAGTATATCAGAAGACTTAGAAGACATGATCCTGAGAAGCACGCAAAGGCGCAAAGAATGTTTGAAAAATTTAAAATATTTAATGATATTAACGGAATGTACGACCGGTTGCTCGGCGAATTTCTCAATCACGACAAACTGGAATACCTTGATGATGAGGTGATAAATTTGTTGTACCAGTTAACTGAGAAGGTGCTAAGAGCAAGTGATGAGGGTGATTTGATAAATTATAATCGTGTCATGAATACAGAAATTACCAGTTGTATAAGGCTTATTTCAAGTGCGCAATCGTTAGAACAGTTTACTGCTGGTCTGAGGAGGCAGGTTGAAGCTTGATTTATTTCTTGACTCCCAGATTGTTATTTGTTAATATTTATTATCTTTAAATAGATAATACGCCGTCTTAGCTCAGTTGGTAGAGCGCAGCCATGGTAAGGCTGAGGTGTCGGGTTCAAAACCCGAAGACGGCTCAAACATAAAATACTGCATTTGATTGTGGTATTTTATTTAAGTATAGTCCAAGTCAAATCAAAAAACTGTTTAAACATTTCTGTAATAATAGGGGAATCAATTATAATTGAATTCATTTCTCCATTTTTTAGTGAAAATAGCGCTATTCGTCTTCCGTATATATTCATTGTTCCTTTAAATGAATATTCCTCTGGAAGATATTTTACTTCTCGTAGATCAGCTACATTCTCTTGAAAATTTTTATCATGCCTAGCGTCTGCACGCAAAAATATTCTGGCTGAAACACCTAGTTTTTTTCTGCTCTCTATCCATCTTGGAAAATAGTTCGGAAACATAGCGAAATCTGATGGGGAAGAAATTGCAGTGATTTGTTTTATCCGCTCTCTTCTAAAAGTCTCCAGCATTTCATTTCTGACTTTTATGTACCCCTTTTTTCCTTTGTATAGTTTTACTACCGGCAATATTTTTGTAGTATCTACTAAGTTTGCCATTTCAGGAAGTATGTTTGAAATGATTTTCTTTTTTTCTTCTAATTCTTCTATAAAAACTTTTGGATTTTCCGGAGTGTAATACAATACTCCATTTTTTTTATTAGATATCACAGCTCCTCTTTTTTTCAATGCTTCAAGAGTATTGTAGGTACTGGTGCGGGGGATGCCGGATTTTTCTGATATTTGAAAAACTGACGCTTCTACAACCTGTAATAGAGTCATGTATATTTTGGCTTCCTGCTCAGTAAGACCGTATTTTTTAAGAGATTTTAGTATTTTTTCCATATTGTCATTTTTTTGGACAGCAAATTAACTGCTATTTTTTATTTAAATTTAGCATAAAATCCAATATCTGTCAATTCATACATTCAAATTTTAGGACAGATTTTACTATTAATTATATATTTTCTGTAACTGCACCAAGGAGATTCCCATGAAAGCTACTGTCAAAGACAAAGCCAAGCCGAGCACCAAACAAAAGAAAAAAGGCGTCAGACGTTCCTGTCGCAAGCGCAAGAAGAAGAACGGCAAGGAGAAGCTTCGGAGTCCTCGGGTTTCCGTCCGCAGTGTCACCATTTTTATTGACAAGGAAAATCACAGCTTTGTCAACGGCGAGTGACCTGTGGCAAGGTGGGAGAGGTGCAGAAGACATCCTGCTCCGATCCTGCTTATCTGCTCTATTTTGAACTGATAAGCAGGGGCAGGATGCTTTTTTTACCCCCATTTCTCTCTAGTATTTTCCTTCATTAAGGGATATAATACCAAGTAATCAAACTTATAGGTATTTTTTTGTTTATCTAAATATTTTTTTATGTCTGAAGAAAAAAAGCGAATTTTAATAGCAGAAGATGAAAAGCCAATGGCAAAAGCTCTAGAGCTCAAGCTGAACAGTTCTGGTTTTGAAGCCATTGCTGTATTTGACGGTGCCCAAGCTATAGAAGAGCTGGGAAAAGGTGGTTATGATCTTGTTTTACTTGATCTTATGATGCCAAAAGTTGACGGGTTTGTTGTGCTTGAAGAATTAAAAAAAACAGGGAATGGCGTTCCTGTAATTGTCTCTACAAATTTGAGTCAGGAAGAAGATGAAAAAAGAGCAAAAGAGCTTGGAGCTGTTGATTATTTTGTAAAATCTGACACTCCTATTGCTCAAGTTATAGAGCATGTAAAGGCAGTGTTAAATCAATAAATTTGAATTATGCAGCTAGATGATCAAAAGATTGGAGAAATTCTCCTGAAAGAAAATTATATTGCAGAGAAAGATCTCAAAGAAGCTCTTGAGCTTTCTGGAAAAAATGAAAAATCTCTTACTGATATTTTGCTTTCCTCGGGAATACTTACAAAAGGCATTTTAGGCCAAGCATTTGGAGAATATTTTGGAGTTCCATTTGTTGATCTTAAAAAAGTAAAGATTGATAATTCTGCTTTGAATCAAGTTCCTGAATTAGTTGCAAGATCTAGAGGTGTAATAGCTTTTGAAAGAACAGAAAATGGTGTAAAAATTGGAATGACTAATCCTGGTGATATTGAAATCAAAAATATGTTGGGAAAGAAGTTTGGACAGAATGTTTTACCATATTATATAACCGAAGCTGATCTTGGTCATGGACTTTCTGGTTATAAAGCTAGTTTAAAAGATGAGTTTGCAGAAATTTTAAAAAGATTGGAAGATAAGGATCTTACTAGAGACAAAAGAGATGAGGAAACAATGAAAATGGTTGACACTCTTATTGTCTATGGTTATCAGAGTAAGGCATCTGATATTCATATTGAACCATATTTGAAAACTTTAATGATAAGATTTCGAGTTGATGGTGTTATGCATGATGTTTTAGACGTTCCAAAAGAATTTGCCGAACTTATTCTGAGTAGAATCAAAATTTTGTCAAAGATGAGAACCGACGAACATCATGCTGCGCAAGATGGAAAAATTCGTTTTGATGTTGGTGATGAGAAAATTGATATCAGAGTTTCTATTGTTCCTGTGACACAGGGTGAAAATGTTGTTATGCGTTTGTTGTCATCAAAAAGTAGAAAGTTTGATTTAGGTAGTTTGGGACTTACAGGAAGAAACTTTGAAGTTGTAAATAGAGCAATCAAAAATCCTCATGGAATGATTCTTGTTACAGGTCCAACTGGAAGTGGTAAAACAACTACACTTTATGCGATTTTGAAAATTTTAAACAAGCGCGAAGTAAATATTGCAACCATTGAAGATCCTGTTGAATATGATGTTGAGGGTATTAGTCAAATTCAAGTAAATACAAAAACTGAATTAACTTTTGCAAAAGGTTTGCGTTCAATTGTAAGACAAGATCCAGATATTATTATGGTTGGTGAGATTCGTGATGAGGAAACTGCTGGGATTGCAACTAATTCTGCTATGACTGGTCATCTTGTGCTTTCAACCTTGCATACAAACGATGCTGCTACCAGTTTGCCCAGGCTTTTAGATATGGGGGTTGAGCCTTTTCTGGTCGCTTCTACTGTAAATATTGCTATAGCTCAGAGACTTGTTAGAAAAATTTGTCCTTCTTGTAGAGTTTCTTATAAATTATCTGAAGATGAAATAAGAATTGCAGATGAAAATCCTAGTATTTTGCAAGTTGCCAAAGAAAAAGGACATGAACATTTACATGATGCAAGATTTTACAAAGGAAACGGCTGCAAACTTTGTGGTGATACTGGATATGCAGGTCGTATTGGTATTTTCGAAATTCTTGAAATGTCTGAAGATATAAAAGATCTAATTTTAAAAAATGCTTCTAGTGATGAGATTGTTGTTGCTGCGAGAAAAAATGGCATGACTTCTATGTTTGAAGATGGTATTTCAAAGGTCTTTGAAGGTTTTACTACTTTTGAGGAAGTTATGCGTGTGAGTCGCGAATAAATTATTAGTTAACAGTTTACAGTTAACAGTTAACAGATTTAGATTATGAGTGTACGAATATTTACTAACTACAAACTATAAACTGTAAACTACAAACTAACCAAAACCTATGCCTGTCAAAAAAAGTCTTTTAAAACGCGAATTTTCAATTGGAAAAGTTAAGCTTGAACAAAAAGCTCTTTTTGCCAAGCATCTTTCTGTGATGTTAAAGTCTGGATTGCCAATTACAGAATCTCTAAGTATTGCTGCTGAGTCAGCTCAAGGAAAGCTTAAAAAAGTTCTTGAGGGAGTATTTACTTCTGTTGAGTCTGGAAATTCACTCTCTAGTTCTTTTGCAAGATATCCAAAAGTTTTTTCAGAATTATTTGTTAGCGCTACTGAGGCAGGTGAATTATCCGGTACTTTAGAGGAAAATCTTGAGGGTTTGGCTCAGCAACTTCAAAAAGAAAAAGAATTGTCTGAAAAAATTAAAGGAGCCATGCTTTATCCAATAGTGGTGTTGTCTGCAGCATTTCTACTTGGGCTTGCTATGGCTTTTTTTATTTTACCTAAAATTACACCTCTTTTTGAAGGTTTGAAAATGGATTTACCTTTTACAACCAGGGCACTTATTGCAGGTTCTAATTTTATACAAAATCACGGAACTATATTCCTTATTTCTCTTTTTGCCTTTATTGCATTTATGTCATGGTTGTTAAAACAGAAGTTTATGCATCCAATTACTCATAAGTTGTTTTTAAAACTTCCAATTCTTAGAAATTTAACAAAAAATACCAATATTGCCAGGTTTTGTAGATCTCTCGGAACACTTTTAAAAAGCGGTTTAACAATTGATGAAGCATTGGACATAAGTAAACATACTTTGGGAAATCACTATTATAGAAATGCTCTTGAAAAAGTTAGTACACATGTTGGGACAGGAACAAAGTTATCTGTAAATTTGTCTGGATTTGATAAATTATTTCCAGTAATGGTTACAAGAATGGTTAGGGTTGGTGAGGAGTCTGGAAAATTGGAAGACACACTTCTTTATTTAGCAGATTTTTATGAAGTTGAAGTTGAGACTGATACAAAATCTCTTTCTACTGTAATAGAGCCTATCCTGCTTATTATTATCGGACTTGTGGTAGGATTTTTAGCTTTATCTATTATAACGCCAATTTATAATATTACAGGTGGTGTAACAAAGTAGTTTTTTATGAACAAAGGGTTTACATTGATAGAACTTCTTATAGTTATAGCTATTACTTTGGCAATTGCAGCTTCAGCAGCGCCTATTTACAGTAATATAGGTGTATCTTCACAGCTGAACGAGGCTAACTCAGAGATTATTCAAGTGCTTCGTATTGCAAGGCAAAGAAGTGTTTCAGGTTTGAACAATAGCAGTCATGGAGTAAAATTTGTAACAAGTAGTTATACCTTATATCAAGGTTTATCTTTTAGTAGTCGTGATAGTTCATATGACAGAACTGAGGTTTTATCAGACGCTCTTACTATTTCAACTGATTTTGCAGACGATGATATAAATTTTTCTAAAAGATTGGGTGTTCCAAATTCAACCGGGACAATTGATCTAGAACATAGTGTTACTGGCACAAGAAGTATTATTGTCAGAGATTTTGGATCTGTGGAAAAAAATTAAGTATTGAATTTTTTAATAATGATTTAGATTTATAGATGTTTAGTTCGTATTTAGTACAAATATCAAACTCAAAATCAGGCCAAAGTATTTTGGAAGTAATTATTGCTATGGCTATTTTTGGTTTGATAAGCGCTGCTATGATAACCTTATCTATTGGTGGATTTCTTACTTTAGAACAGGGCGGAGAGCATACTGAAGCTGAAGCACTTGCCCAAGAAGCTTTTGAGGCTGTGCGAGCAATTCGAGATACTGACTGGGATAGTCTAACATGTGGTAATTGCGTAGTTTCTGTATCTGGTAATCAGTGGGTGATAGCCAGTTCTACCAGTGAAACCATTGATCAATATACTCGCACTATAGGTTTGTCAGATATTTACCGAGATAATAATGGTGAGATTGTCGATGCTGGAAATCCTGATGCTACTCTTGATCAATATACAAAACAAATTGACATAGTTGTTTCATGGACTATAAGAGAGGGAATTACAAATAGCGTGGAAAAAACTGCATTGTTTACAAATTGGTGGTATCCAGCTGAAGCAGCTACAAAAGTTTCTTATTTTGACGAAACTAATAAGGATTTGAAGTATGCCACTTGTGAATTTAATTGTGATTTGGCAAATAATTGGGATATTGTTACTGTAGACTCGACAAATGATGTTGGTTCTCATACATCGCTTGAAGTTGATGACAATAATAGTCCTCATATTTCTTACCATTATATTAATGATTTGGATTTGAAATATGCTTTTTGTGAATCAAACTGTGATCAAGCAGGAAATTGGACAAAAATAACCATTGATTCAAGCGGGGATGTAGGCTCGTACTCTTCATTGGCAATAAGCGCTTCCGGAGCCTTGGCGCGTATTTCTTATTTTGAGGAAGGAGATAAAGATTTGAAATATGCTCAATGTGATTCTAATTGTACTAATCCTGCAAATTGGTCAACTGTAATCGTTGATTCAGCCAGTGATGTGGGTTTGTATACATCGATTGTAATTGACGGAAGTGGAAATCCTAGGATTTCGTATTATGATCAGTCAGATAAGGATTTGAAATATGCTGAATGTAACTCAAACTGTGATCAAGCAGGAAATTGGACAACCATAACTGTTGATTCAACCGGAGATGTGGGTATGTTTACCTCAATTGCAATAGATATAAATGGATATCCACGTATTTCTTATAATAAAGAAGATACTCAAGATTTGATGTATGCTGTTTGTGATTCAAGTTGTACAGTGCCAGGAAATTGGACTACTGTAGCTGTTGATGCTGCCAGTGCGGCAGGCCAATATACTTCTCTTGCTTTAGAAACTACAGATGATGGTCCGCGTGTTACCTATATGGATATGTCTGATAAGGATTTGAAATATGCTTTTTGTGATTCAGGTTGTACGTCAGCTGGTAATTGGACAAATGTTACAGTTGAGTCAGCTGATGATGTTGGTTTGTACACTTCTCTTGGTTTGGCTGATAATAAACCTCGTTTAGCGTATTATGAAGAAGGCGCAAAAGATTTGAAGTATGCTGCATGCGATGAGGATTGTGGAGTTTCTGGCAATTGGACTACTTTGACACTTGATTCTTCAGGAGATGTGGGTAGTTATAATTCAACAAATTCCGGACAAAGAGAAGTAGGCACAGCCGGATTGGATATAATTGAACCGGCTGCAGTTTCAGATTTGGTCTTATCAGGAGAGACTTCAAATTCTATTGATCTTGATTGGACTGCTCCTGGTGATGACGCAAATTCAGGTATTGCATCAAGTTATGATCTTCGTTACTCCACATCAAATATTAATGATGGAAATTGGTCTTCTGCAACTCAAGCTGCTGGAGAGCCAACCCCGTCAGTTGCAGGATCTTCGGAATCTATGACTGTTGGTAGTTTATCACCATCTACAACTTATTACTTTGCAATTAAAACATCCGATGAAGTTCCAAATATTTCAGGAATTTCCAATGTTCCGACAACTTCAACCTTGGCTGATGCAGGAGATGTTACTGCTCCATCTGCTATAGCAGATTTGTCACTTACAAATGTTACTTCAACTGCTGTTCAGCTGGATTGGACTGCGCCAGGTGATGATGCAGGTGCTGGAACTGCCAGTACATATGATGTGCGATATTCAACTTCAATAATAAATGATGGAAATTTTTTATCAGCAAGTCAAGCAACAGGGACACCAACACCATCAGTTGCAGGATCTTCAGAATCTATGACTGTTAGTAATTTAAATAGAGATACAACTTATTATTTCGCCATAAAGACTTCAGATGAAGTTCCAAATACTTCTACTATTTCTAATTTACCCAGTGTGACAACTGTAGATTGGGATAATCCGGTTGAAGAGTCTAGTTTGGATTTGTCTGGAGGGCAGAATGGCTTGAAAGTTCAGGTTAGTGGCAATTACGCTTATGTAGTTCGACAAGACGGAACACCTGATTTTGCTGTTATAGATATAAGCGATACAGATAATCCATCTCTGGTTGGTTCTCTGACTCTGACAGGACTTCCATATAATATTGCTCTATCTGGAGACTATGCTTATATATCGTCATCAAATGATACACAAGAATTACAAGTTATAGACATTTCTACCCCCTCTTCTCCAAGTTTGGCAGGTTCTTTTGATGCTACAGGTACAGCAGATGGTTATGGTGTCTATGTTTCCGGAAATACAGCGTATCTGGTACGAGATTCATCTGGTAATAATGAGTTATATATTATCAATGTAACAACACCTACATCGCCTGTTGAGCTTGGTTCTGTGGGATTAAGTGGAGATTGTATGGAGGTTGTGGTTTTGGGTAACTATGCGCATATAGCATCAAAAAATAATTCTCAGGAATTGCAGGTTGTTGATGTTTCAGTTCCATCATCTCCTTCTAAGGTTGGTCAGTATAATTTATCTGGAAATTCAAATGCAATCACAATAGCCGGATTTGGTAGTGCTGTAATACTTGGTCGCAATGATGGAGGTGTCTATTTGATGGATATTTCAACTCCTTCTTCTCCGAGTGAGATTGGTTCTTATGCTGCTTTGGATGATGTAAGAGACCTTACCTTGGAGAATTCAAATAATTATTTATTTCTAGCAACAGATTATGACTCAACAGAATTTCAAGTTGTTGATATTTCAACACCGGCAAGTCCCTCATTATATGGGTCTTTAAATATTTCTGGTGATATAAATGGTATTGCCTATAGCGAAAATTTAGATCGGATATTTATAGTAGGTGATAATGCTACTGAGTTTAGAATTATAGAACCAAATTAATCAGTTTTGTATGATGAATAAAAATAAAATCAAATCACAGGATGGTTTTACATTGATTGAAGTAATTATATATATTACAATTATTGGAGCTGTTTTGAGCGCTTTTGTAGCTTATTTTTTATCTTTGTCAAATATAAGAAATAAAACTTATGCTGTTCAAGAAGTTCAAGGTAATGTAAGGACAGTTTTTGATGTAATTACACAGAAAATACAGTCTGCAAATGCTGTAAATTCCAGCACTTCAGTTTTTGGAAGTGATCCGGGTTTACTCTCTCTGTCGATGTCTTCTGGAGCGCTGAATCCAACAATTATTCAACTTGATGAAGATAATGGTGTTTTGCAGATAAAAGAGGGTTTATCAGATTATGTTTCAATAACAAGTGATGAAGTAAAAGTCAGTAATTTGCAATTTACAGATTTAACCTCTGCTAGTACAAGAGAAAATATTAGGATTGAATATACAATCGATTATGCAACCTCAACTGATGTGAGTTTTGAATATGGACAAAGTATTCAGACAGCAGTAAGTGTGAGGCAATAAAATAAAGACCAGACCTATATGTTAAATGATATTATAAAAAACCAAAAAGCTTTTGCAGCACTTTTGACAATTATTATTATTGGCGCAGCCGCTCTTGTTATTGGACTAACAGCAACTATACTGGGGCTTGGTGATTTGGAAATGGCTTATGATTCACAACAGGGGGAAGAGACTTTCTCAATTGCTGATTCGTGCATTGAAGAAGCTTTAAGGCGAATTAGATTGGATTCAGCCTATACTGGGGATACTTTGAGTTTGGGTGATGGGTCATGTATAATAGGAGTAACCGGAACGGATCCAAACCGGACTGTTTCAGTTACAAGTACAATGGGTAATTATTATAAAAAACTGCAAGTGGGTATAACTATAACCGGTTATTCAATTACAATTGATTCATGGCAAGAAGTAGAAAATTAAAATTATGCTTAGTGGAAATAAAATAGGACTTGATATAGCTGATAATACAATCAGTGTTGTTGAAATGACAAAGAGCGGAAAAGTTCTAAATATTGGGCATGCTAGACTCCTTCCGGGAATTGTTGAAAATGGCAGAATAAAAAATTCAGAAAGTCTCTCAAAAGCTGTTTTAAAAGTTTTTTCTTCTGCAAAACCAACCCTTATTAAATTTTCTTCTAGTCAAGTTTGTGTGGCTCTTCCGAAGAGTCAGCTTTTCATGCATTTTTTTGATTTAGAGAAACATGATAAAAAAGAAAGGGAAAAACTTGTTTTAGAGCAAATTTCAACAATTGCCCCGATAGAAAAAGAAGATATTTTATATAATTACAAATCCCTTCAAAAAAAATGGAGAAAATTCCAGGTTTTTGTCAGTTGCAGCAGATAAAAATGTTGTTTCAGAATGGCAAGATTTTTACAAAGGGTTGGGGATTGATATTTCAAAATTTGATATAGAGTCCTCGGCTGTTTTCAGAGGGTTATTTTCAGAGAAATTAAAAAATCCTATTGGAATTGTAGATATTGGTGCAAGGGCTACAAATATTGCTCTATATGATAGTTCAGGAATTGTTTATGCTCATACTGCAAATATAGGTGGAGATAGAATTACTCAGGAAATATCAGAAAAATTACAAGTGTCTTTAGAAGAGGCGGAAAAATTAAAAAGAGAAAATGGAATTTTATCAAAAAATAAGGATCTTGCTCAAATTATCACTAAAATTATACATAGTTTAGCAAAAGAAATTTTTACTGCTTTACAATTTGTAGCTAAAGAAAGACAAATTAAAGTGGGCGAGTTGTTATTGGTGGGTGGATCAGCGCAGTTAGAGGGAATTGTAGAATATTTAGCAAAAGTATTTAAAATCAATGTAAAAATTGGAAAATCAAGTTATTTAAGTACTAATACAGCTTCTGTTGAATATATTGAAGCTGTTGGTTTGGCTCGAGGATGCTCCTCTAAGGTTAAAAATGGAGATTTATTTATAAAACTAGAAAGCAAAAAAACCAAGCTAAAAAAAGCACCAAAAGATCAGCAGAAAAAACCAAAACAAGAAGATGTTGAAGATTCTAGAGAAGATTCAACGAAGCAAAAAAAGCAAATTATCATGTTGGTGATTATTTTAATTTTTGGAGCAATTGCGATTTTTCTAGCTTTTTGGTTTAAAAATACCAGCAAGACAGATTTGGAACAAGTAAAAACTCAAGTTCAGTCTCAATATTCAGTCTCCCAGACAATACCACTCACAGTAGAGGTTGTGGTTAAGCCTGAATTTTATGTGCCTGATAAGATAAATGGAAAGCTTTTAAATTATAGAAATTTAGAAGCAAATACAGAAGACCCGGTTCTTTTGTTGGATTTATCAAAAGAGTGGGCAAAAAATCAATTAGCAGGAAATGAAATTTTACTAGAAGAGCCATTTGAAAAAACTTCATCTACTACTGCTTGGCTAGCTTTTTCTAAAAAACAGGCAGATTCTCTGTTTTTAGGTCAATTAAAAGAAGTAAATCATGCAAATACCAAGTATATTCTAGATGAGGTGTTAATTACTTCGCTAGTTTCTGATGAGCAAGATCATTTTATCAAAGCAGAGGTTAGAATATCAGCCGATAAATTAATTAACTTTGACTAGTATAAAATACTGATATTGTGGTATAATTTATTAGGTAATTATTTATATTTATATGCAATTTATGAAAAAGAAATTTGTTTTAAACAAAAA
>CAZFTR010000019.1:0-13225 GCA_964522405.1 uncultured Gammaproteobacteria bacterium
ATGTTGATTGTCCAGGACATGCTGATTATGTTAAAAACATGATTACTGGTGCTGCTCAGATGGACGGTGCTGTTCTAGTTGTATCAGCAGCTGACGGTCCGATGCCCCAGACCCGTGAACACATCTTGCTTGCTAGACAAGTTGGTGTGCCTCACATTGTTGTATTTTTGAACAAAGTAGACCAAGTTTCTGATCCAGAACTTATTGACCTAGTTGAAGAAGAAATCAGAGATCTTCTAAAGAAATATGAATTCCCTGGAGATGAAACTCCTATTATCAGAGGTTCAGCTCTAAAAGCTCTTGAAAACCCAAGTGATGAAGCTGCTTCTAAGCCAGTATTAGATCTTCTAGCAAAACTAGACGAATACATCCCAACACCTGAGCGTGATCTTGATAAGGAATTCCTTATGCCAATTGAAGATGTTTTCTCAATTGAAGGTCGTGGTACAGTAGTAACTGGTCGTATTGATCGTGGTGTTGTGAAAGTTGGTGAAGAAGTAGAAATGGTTGGAATGGGTTCAGAAACTTCTAAAACAACTGTTACAGGAGTAGAGATGTTTAATAAAAATCTTGATCGTGGTGAAGCTGGTGACAATGCTGGTATCTTGCTACGTGGTACAAAGAAAGACGAAGTACAGCGTGGTCAAGTTCTTGCCAAACCAGGTACAATTACTCCACATACTGAGTTTGAAGCAAAAGTTTATGCTCTTACAAAAGAAGAAGGTGGAAGACATAAACCATTCTTCAAGGGTTATAAACCACAATTCTACATTCGTACAACTGATGTGACTGGTGAAGTTATTCTTCCAGAAGGAACTGAGATGGTAATGCCAGGAGATACTATCAACCTAAACATCAAATTGATCGTTCCAGTAGCTATGGAAGAAAACATGCGTTTTGCTATCCGTGAAGGTGGTAGAACAGTTGGAGCAGGTGTAGTAACTAAAATTGTTAAATAAAATTAAATACCCAGCCCGCTAATAGCGGGCTGGGTTTGTTCATTTTTTACCTATGTCAACAGCAACAGATAAAACTACAAAAAAACAAGATCCACAAGCAGGTGGAGCAAAAGTGCGCATCAAAATAAAAGCTTATGATCATAAGATTATTGATGTGGCAACTAAGACTATTATTGATACAGCAGAGAGAAACAATGTAAAAGTTGTAGGTCCAGTGCCTCTACCAACAGAGATCAATAAGTATAGTGTTAATAGAGCTACTTTTGTCAACAAAACAGCGCAAGAGCAATATGAGATGAGAACCCACAAGAGATTGATTGATATTATTAGCCCAACACCAAAAGCAGTAGACGCGCTTATGAATTTGAACTTGCCAAGTGGTGTGGATGTAGAGATCAAGATGATCTAAATTTGGCTGTAGTTAGGGATAGTTAAAACGCTTGACAAAGTTATTAAATAGTTGTATTCTATTGTCGGTAGTTAGGCTATGAATTCAAGCAGATAAGATCTAGATTTTTCTAGAAAACATCTGTCAAGAAGTATCAATAGCCAGGAGACAAGAAAATGTTAAAATATATTTTACAAGCCTATTAATTGGGAAGATTTCCCATACACAAAAGGCTAGAAGGAAGACAGAGATATAATTTTATATACTGATTTCCTTCTAGTTTTTTATATCCCGGGCAAAGCTTTTTATTTATCAGTCTTTGATAGATAAAAAGGTGTGTCTGGCTTGTCGCTAGGATTGGACCAAAACTCGAGCCCGCGGCATCCCGCATCGCTGGGTTAGGCCCATTAATGATCCCATCGGATCACCCTTGTTGGACAACCATCGGTTGAAAGCACGGACGGCGGATAGTCCACCCATGGTTTCCCTGTCCAGGGACTTGACTGCACGTTCGCAGTTGTGGACTCGCCCTACCTTCGGGTAAGACAATCTGTGTGATTGACCTGCGTGGCGGGCTTCCTCGACGATTGCGGGAAATTCATCCCGCATGGTAGCGAGTGGAGCCCGTCGCGTTCCATCCCTATATATCAATAGTTCTCAATTGAAGAAAATTATGAAATTCATTTTCGGTAAAAAACTTGGTATGACTCAAATATTCCGCGACAACGGTATTGTTGTTCCGGTTACTCGAGTTAGCGCAGGACCATGTGTTGTTACCCAAGTTAAAACCAAAGAGCATGATGGTGTAAATGGTTTACAAGTTGGTTTTGGTAGTCAAAAAGTTTTTAGACTTTCAAAATCAGTACAAGGTCATGTAAAAGATCTTTCAGTTGGAGAGGGAACTTTAAGACATTTGAGAGAAGTAAATCTTGGTGAAAGTAAAAATAATTTAAAACGAGGTGATGTATTCACTGTTAGTATTTTTGAACCTGGAGAAAAAGTAAAAGTTACTGGAAAATCAAAAGGTAGAGGTTTTCAAGGTGTGGTAAAGAGACATGGTTTCCATGGATCACCGGCAAGTCATGGTCACAAGGATCAGCTTCGTATGCCTGGTTCTATTGGTGCTACAGGTCCAGCTAGGGTTTTCAAAGGAACAAGAATGGCTGGTCAGATGGGTGATACACAAGTTACTGTATTGAATTTAGAAATTGTTGAAATTGATAAAGAAAAAAATGAACTTTTGATTAAGGGCGCTGTTCCTGGTGCTAGAAATGGAATGTTATTGATCGCAACTTTAGATGGTGAAATTACTGCACAAGTTGAAGATGTTGTTGAAGAGCCAAAAGAAGAAACTAAAGTTGAAACTACAGAAGAACCTAAAACAGAAGAAATAAAAGAAGAAGTTAAAGCTGAAGAGACAAAGGAAGAAAAAATTGAAGAGCCAAAAGCTGAAGAAGCTTCAAAAGCTGAAAAAAAGCCAGAAGAAACTAAAGAAGAAACCACTAAATAATATATGGCAAAAGCAAAATTATACAATTTAGAAGGAAAAGAACAGGGAAGTGTTGATTTGAATGATGCAGTTTTTGCTGTTGAGCCAAAACAAGACTTGGTTCATCAAGTATATGTTGCTTTGACTGCCAATGCTCGTCAGCCTCTCGCTCACACCAAAGACAGAAGTGAAGTAAGAGGTGGAGGAAGAAAACCATGGAAGCAAAAAGGAACCGGTAGAGCTCGTCATGGTTCTAGCAGATCTCCAATTTGGAGAAGTGGTGGTGTTACATTTGGTCCCTTAAAAACCAGAAATTTTAAACAAAAGATCAACAAAAAAGTAAACAAGCAAGCAGTTAAGATGTGTTTAACAGGGAAATTAAAAGAAGACAAACTAATTGTTCTGGAGAGTTTTCCAACTGATGGACTTACAAAACAAATTTCACAGATGAGAAAAGACTTGCCTGGTGAACATAAAACTGCTTTATTTGTCACTCCTGGAAAAGATCAGAAAATCATGCAAGCTAGTAAAAATGTCTCTAGTACAGATGTAAAAAGAGCAGAAGATATAAATATAGTTGATTTGCTACATCATCAGTACATTTTTGTTAGCAAAGAAACAATAAATACACTTGAAAAGAGATTAAGCTAATTATATGGGTTTACTTGATAAATTGAAAAAAACTAAAAAAGAAGCAGAAAAACCACAGGAAAAAGTTGGTAAGGTTGATGTTGAAAAAAAGACTGAAAAATCTGAAAAAGCTGTGTCTGCTGACAAGCAGGCAAAACCTGCAAAAAAATTTACAACTCCACAAAAATCAAAACCTGCAAAAGGTTCAAAAAGTGCAGCTTACAAAGTACTATTACAGACAGCTGTGAGTGAAAAAGCAGCAAACGCAGAAAATTCAGGACAATATACTTTCAAAGTAGCTGTAAATTCAAATAAAGAACAAATAAAAGATGCAGTTGAAACTGTATACGGAGTTAGACCAAAGAAAGTACGTACTATGAACATGGAAGGTAAAACTGTGAGATTTGGTACTAGATTTGGAAGAAGAAAAGAATGGAAAAAAGCAATAGTAATTTTACCAAAAGGTAAAACTATAAATATTCATGAAGGTGTATAAATAACAGTTATCAGTTTACAGTTAATAGTTAATAGAAATTAATTTGTTAACTGCTAACTGTAAACTCTAAGCTGTTAACTAAAATACTATGGCAGTAAAGTTATACAAACCAACAACACCGGGAAGACGAAAAGCAAGCGTTCTTGATTCTTCTGATATAACCAAAAAAAGACCTGAAAAATCACTTTGTGAACCACTTAAGAAAAGAGCTGGAAGAAATAATTCTGGACAAATTACAGTTAGACATCGTGGTGGTGGTGCGAAAAGACTCTATAGAGTTGTAGATTTTAAAAGAAAAAACTATGATAATGTTGCTGAGATTATTGCAATTGAGTATGATCCAAATAGAGGACCAAGAATTGCACTTATTCAGTATGAAGATTTGTCAAAAGCATATATTCTAGCTGCAAAAGGGCTAAAAGTTGGTGATAAAGTACTTAGTTCAGACAAGAAAATTGAACCACTTGTTGGTGCTCGTATGCCTCTTGAGCATATTCCTGCTGGAATGTTTGTTTACAATGCAGAACTTTTACCAGGAAAAGGCGGACAAATAATTCGTGCTGCCGGAGCTGGAGCTCAATTACAAACAGTTGAAGGGCGATATGCTCAGCTGAAATTACCTTCTGGAGAAGTTAGATTGGTTCCAAAAACATGTATGGCCAGTATTGGACAAGTTGGAAATAGTGACCATAAACTCATTAGACTTGGAAAAGCTGGAAGAAGACGACATATGGGCTTCAGACCTACAGTTCGTGGAAAAGTAATGAACCCGGTTGACCATCCACATGGTGGTGGTGAAGGTGCTAGTCCGATTGGTTTGAAATCAGGTCCAAAAACACCTTGGGGAAAGAAAGCTCTTGGTGTCAAGACTAGAAATAAGAAAAAAGCAAGTAGTAAGTTGATTATTAAAAGACGAAAGTCAAAAAAGAAATAAAATAGAGTTTACAGTTAACAGATAAAAAGGAAACTGTAAACTATCAACTATAAACTAATAACTAACTAAAATATGTCAAGAAGTTTAAAAAAAGGGCCTTTTATCGATGAAAAATTGATGAAAAAGGTCAAAGCAGCAAAAGCAACCGGAAGTAGTGCGCCAATCAAAACTTGGGCACGTGCTTCTACTATAACTCCAGAAATGGTTGGTATGACTTTTGCAGTTCACAATGGAAGAAAATTTCTTGAGGTATATGTAGATGAAAACATGGTTGGACATAAGTTAGGTGAATTTTCTCCTACTAAGACCTTCAAAGGTCATGGTGGTAGAATGGCAAAAGCACAGAAATAATAGCATATAGAATATTTATATATGAAAGCACAAGCAACAGCAAAATTGAAATCACTACGAATAGCTCCTAGAAAGGTTCGCTTAGTTATAGATTTGATTCGTGGAATGAAAACAGAAGATGCAGTTTTGCAATTGCGATTTTCAAACAAAGATGCTGCTAAACCAGTGTTGAAATTACTTGAATCAGCCATTGCTAACGCTAAAAATAATCATGAAATTGATACAGCTACTCTAGTGGTTGAAAAAGTTTTTGTAGACGAGGGAAGAACACTTAAGCGCTGGATGCCAAGAGCTATGGGAAGAGCAACTCCTATTCGTAAGAGAAGTTCACATATTACTCTGGTTGTTAGTGGTGAAGCAAAGGAAAAAAAGAAAGAAAAGAAAAAAGAAAAAGCAAAAACTGAAACAACACCCAAAGGGCATCCACTTCCAGCAAAAAAAGAAGAAGTAAAAGTTGAAGAGGAGAAAAAAGATATAACAAAGCAGGAAAAAGTTTCAGAAAATACAAAAATTAAAAAACAAGATGGAAGTGCTCAAAAGGCGCTACGAACTACCATGGGCAGACATGGATCAAGAAACAAGTAACAGAAAACATTAACAGTTAGTAGTTGACAGTTAGAGATAGCTGCAAACTACTAACTGTTAACTGTAAACTATTAACTATATAAATATGGGTCATAAAGTACATCCAAAAATTCACAGATCCCCAATACTATTCCCATGGAATTCACGTTGGGTTTCTGATAAGAAATATGCCAAGCAACTTGAGCAAGATATTAAGATTCGTACTTTTTTGGAGACTAAATTCAAAGATGCTCATATTGATTCAATTTTTATTGAGAGAAATGCCAAGAACATGACAGTAACAATTTTTGCTGGGAAACCGGGAATAATTATTGGTCGCGGTGGGCAAGGATTAGATCAGCTGAGAAAGGCAATTGAAAGAAAATTCTTACAAATGTCAATGAAAATTAAATTAAATATTCAAGAAGTTGGTGAACCTTCACTTTCAGCAGCGATCATGGCTCAGAGTATTGTTCGTGACACAGAAGGAAGACGTCCTTATCGTCGTGTTATCAAATCACATATTGAAAAAGTTATGAAAGCAGGAGGTAAGGGTGTTAAAGTTATGATGTCAGGACGATTGAATGGGGTTGAAATCGCTAGAAAAGAAACATTGTCTGCTGGAAAAGTACCACTGATCACACTTAGAAGTAATGTTGACTACTCTTACAAAAGAGCAAATACAATTTACGGAGTAATTGGTGTAAAGGTTTGGATTTATAAAGGTGAATCATTTGAAAGAATAGATCAACTTGCCACTGCAACAGACACTCCAAAAAAGAAAAAAAGATAAGATAATATATGTTGTTACCAAAAAAAGTAAAACACAGAAAATGGCATAAGCCAAGAAGATCAAACAAAGGCGTTGCTACCCGTATTAACACTCTTGCTTTTGGAAGTTTTGGTCTTAAGACTGAAACTCATGCTTGGGTTACTTCAAGACAGATTGAGGCAGCCAGACGTGTTTTAACTAGATATGTTAGACGTGGTGGAAAGATCTGGATTCGTGTTTTTCCTGATAGACCTGTAACAAAAAAAGGTAATGAGCTTCCAATGGGTGGAGGAAAAGGAGCGCCTGATCATTTTGTTGCTACAGTTAAGCCAGGAACCGTTTTATTTGAAATGGAAGGTATTCCAGAAGAAAAAGCCAAAGAAGCTCTAGAGTTAGCAAGATATAAATTGCCTTTAAAAGCTAAATTTGTCAAACGTTAAAAATATGGATATTCAAGATCTAAAAAACAAAAGTATTTCTGATTTGCATAAGTTACTTGCTGAGACTAGAGACAAGTTAAGAGAGTTGCGTTTCAAAGCTAGTGAAGGTCAGTTAAAAACAAATCATCAAGTAAAAGCAGTAAGAAAAGATATTGCACGTATTTTGACTTTAATCAATGAACAAAAGCAAGCTTAATTAATAACTTCATATGGAAAAAGAATTACAAAAAAACACCAAAAAATCAATGAAAAGACGTTTTGAAGGTGAAGTTGTTAGTGCTGGTGCTGATAAAACTATTCGTGTTTTGGTTAAAACCATGAAAATGCATTCAAAATATAAAAAGCAATATGCTTCAAGTAAGAAATATGGTGTACATGATGAGAAAAATGAAGCAAAGATTGGTGACGTAGTACTTTTTGAAGAATGTAAGCCAATGAGTAAAACAAAACGTTGGCGCTTGGTAAAAATTGTAAAATCAGCTAATTAAAGCATATGATTCAACATAGAAGTATACTAAAGGTAGCTGACAATTCAGGAGCAAAAAAATTGATGTGTATCAGAGTTCTTGGTGGATACAGAAAAAGATTTGCTCGCATTGGAGACATTATTACTTGCTCTGTAAAAGAGGCAGCTCCTCGTGGTACTGTAAAAAAGAGTGAAGTTGTTCATGCTGTTATTGTGCGTCAGAGAAAAGAAATGAGAAGAAAAGACGGAACATATATTCGTTTTGATGAAAATGCAGCAGTTATTATTGATAAGAAAACTAAAGAACCAAAAGGTACTCGTATTTTTGGGCCAATTGCTAGAGAGTTACGTACAAAAGGTTATCAGAAAATTGTTTCACTTGCTCCAGAAGTACTATAGCAGTTGGTAGTTGACAGTTAGTAGTTTACAGATATCAAGAACTAAACTGTCAACTGTCAACTATAAACTAAATAATAAGTATGAAGATAAAAACAGGCGACAAAGTAAAGATCTTAAGCGGAAAAGATAAAGGGAAAACCGGAAAGGTTATTCAGCTGCTTTTTAATAAGAGAAAAGCTACTCATTATGTTGTTGTCGAGGGTATTAATATTTTGAAAAAACATATTAGATCAGGAAGAAGAAGTGAAAAAGGTCAAATTATTGAGTTGCCGGCTCCTATTCATATAAGCAACATCATGTTGATTGATCCTAATTCATCAAAAGCTACCAGAGTTGCTTATAAGACAGAAGGAAAAGACAAAAAACGTTTATCCAAAAAAAGTGGTGAATATATTGATTAAATTTAGATATGGCTTCAATTTTACATACAACTTATAAAAAAGATATAGTACCTACTCTAAAGGAAAAATTTGGTTATAGCAATATTATGCAAGTACCAAAAATCGCCAGAGTAGTTATTAATGTTGGTTTTGGAAGACATGCCAAAGACAATAGTTTTATTGAGGGTGTTGAAAAAACTCTTTCAAAAATTACTGGACAAAAACCAGTTAGAAATAAAGCAAAAAAATCAATCTCAAACTTTAAGATTAGAGAAGGGATGAATGTTGGCGCCTCTGTTAGTTTGAGAGGTGACAATATGTATGAGTTTTTATACAAATTAATTAACTTGACATTGCCACGTGTTCGAGATTTCAGAGGATTAAATCCAAAAAGTTTTGATAAAAATGGTAATTATACAATTGGTTTCAAAGAAAATTTGGCTTTTCCAGAAATGAGTTCTGAATCATCTGATTCTGTTCACGGTCTTGAAATAACTGTTTCCACTTCAGCAAAAAATGCCGAAGAAGGGAAAGCTTTACTTGAGGCAATTGGTTTCCCATTTCGTAAAAAATAATATATATGGCTACACAAGCACAAATCGCAAAATCAAATAAAAAACCAAAATACAGTACTAGAACTGTAAGACGTTGTTGGAAATGCGGCCGAAAGCGCGGTTTTATGAGAAAGTTTAATCTTTGTCGTATTTGTTTTCGTGAATTGGCAAATCAAGGACTTGTTCCCGGGATTAGAAAATCAAGTTGGTAAATTACAGTTGGCAGTTAACAGATTACAGTTAACAGCCAAATCAATATTTAACTAATAACTAATAACTATAAACTATCCACTAATATATGATGACTGACACAATAGCTGACATGTTAACTAGAATAAGAAATGCGCAAATGGCAAAAAAGCGCAGTTTAGAGATGCCTTATTCAAAAATTAAATTTGCTATTGCTGAAATTCTTAAGCAAGAGAATTATCTTGTAAAAGTTGAAAAGAAAGAAGATGGTAAATTTCCACAACTTGCTCTAGAATTGAAATATAGTGCCAATCAACCAGCTATTCAAAATATCAAAAGAGAAAGTAAGCCTGGTCATAGACAATATAGAAAATCAAATGAATTGCCAAAAATCTTAAATGGATATGGTATTGCCATAGTATCTACTTCGCAAGGATTGATGACAGCTAAAAAGGCAAAAGAGCTTGGTATTGGCGGTGAGTTGGTTTGTTCAATATATTAATATTAGTTCGTAGTTCTTAGTTTTGTTTGAAGATTAAGAATTACGAACTAATTAATAAATAATTATGTCACGTATAGGAAAACAAATAATTGAAATCCCAAATGATGTTACTGTTGAAGTGGCTGATTTTATAGTAAAAGTAAAAGGGCCAAAGGGGCAGCTTGAGAGAAAGATCAATAATAAAGTTACCGTTGCTGTGGAGGATGGAAAAGTAACAGTAGATGTGGCAAAAAAAGAGGATAAAAAAGAAAGATCACTTTGGGGTACTTTTGCTTCTCATATTAAAAACATGATTGCAGGAGTAACTGAAGGATTCAAAAAAGAACTGGAAATTAACGGTGTTGGATATCGAGTTTCAATGCAAGGAGCAGATCTAAAAGTTGAAGCTGGTTATTCTCATCCTGTTATCTTTAAGATGCCAGAAAACGTAAAAGCAGAAACAGAGAAAAATATTATTCGTTTGACAAGTATTGACAAAGAATTGCTAGGGGACACTGCTGCTAAGATCAGAGCTATTAGAAAACCAGAACCTTACAAAGGAAAAGGTATTAAATATATGGAAGAACATATTAGAAGAAAAGCAGGAAAGACTGCTGCAAAATCAGAATAATATGAATAAAGCTAACCAAAGCAGACAAGATAGAAGAAATCAAAGACGCAGAAGAGTGCGTGCAAAAATTTCTGGTACAGCAGAGCGACCTCGATTGAATATTTTTAGAAGTTTGAGAGGTATGAACGCCCAGCTCATTGATGACATTAGTGGAAAAGTTCTTGTCAGTGTAAATAATAAAAAAGATTCTTCTGCAAAGATTGAGGTTGGTGATAGAAAAGGGAAGATAGCTGTAGCTTACAAGTTGGGACAGGTTCTTGCAGAACGAGCAAAAGAAAATAAAATTTCAGCAGTTGTTTTTGATCGTGCTGGATATCCTTATCATGGGCGTGTAGAAGCTTTGGCAGAAGGTGCCCGTGATGGAGGTTTGCAATTTTAATAATACCTATTATGGCTAAACCATTTCAAAAAAGAAAAAAAATGCAACGCGAAAAGCCGGAGTTTGATCAACAAATTGCTGATCTTGCTCGTGTAACTCGTGTTACCAAAGGTGGTAAACAATTAAGTTTTAGATGCTGTGTTCTTATTGGTGACAGAAAAGGAAGAGTTGGTTACGGTGTTCAAAAAGGAAAAGATGTGCAGGTTGCTGTAACTAAGGCGGTTAATCAAGCAAAAAAGAACATGATTCGTGTGCCAATTGTAAACGAAACAATTCCACACAGCGCCAAAGCAAAATTCAAGGCAGCAAAATTAATTCTAAAACCAGCTCCTAGAGGTTCAGGTATTATTGCTGGAAGTGTTATCAGATCTGTTTTAGAATTAGCCGGAGTTCCAAATGCCTCTGCTAAAATGCTTGGAAAAACTAATAATAAAATTGCCAACATAAAAGCTACTTTTTGCGCTCTTCAGTCATTCAAGCCAGAAGCTGTGGCCAAAGCAAAACAGACTAAAAAAACTCCAAAAGAAGCGGTTAAAAAAGAAGATTCAAAAAAAGCAGTAAAACCGGAAACTAAGAAAAAACCAGCTAAAAAACCTGTAAATAAGACGGTAAAAGCTGATAAACCAGAAGAAAAGAAATAATATGTCAGTTACAGCACAAACAATTAAAGCAAAAAAACGAGTAAAGCCAAATGTTAAACGTGTTGGGCGTGGTAATGCTTCAGGAAAAGGAACTTATGCTGCCCGTGGTTTAAAAGGTCAAAGATCTCGTTCAGGTGGAAAGGGTGGTCTTAAACTAAAAGGATTTAAGGCAGGTTTGCAAAAAGTGCCGAAATTACGTGGTTTTAAGAGTATTGCCAAGAAACCGGAAGCTGTAAATCTTTCTGATCTTGAGAGAGTTTTTAAAGTTGGTGAAATGGTTACCCCATTTGTTCTTAGAGAAAAAGGTTTAATTCGTACTCCAAAAAATGGAGCAAAAATAATTGCTACTGGCGAGCTAAAGAAAAAACTTCAATTTGAAGGTTGTACAGCAACCAAAAAAGCTGTAGAAATTATTGAAAAAGCAGGTGGCAGTTTGAAATTCTAACTTCTAGATTTTTAAAAATACAATATGTGGCAAAAATTTCAACGTATTTGGAAAATTAAAGCCCTCCGAAATAATGTCTTATTTGTTCTTGGAATGCTGGTTATTTTTCGTTTTGTAGCACATATTCCTGTTCCAGGAGTGGATGTGGCTAATTTGCGTGCTTTTTTTGCTAGCAACCAAGCTCTTGGTTTGTTAAATATATTCTCTGGTGGAACATTAGAGAATTTTTCAGTTGTTTTGATGGGTGTTGCTCCATATATTACTTCAGCTATTATTTTTCAACTTTTGGCAAAAGTTCTTCCTTATTTTGAGGAACTTTCCAAAGAAGGTGAGTCAGGACAGCAGAAAATAAACATGTATACCAGAATTTGTACTGTGCCTCTGGCATTGTTGCAAGGTTTTGGGATGATTCAATTGCTTCGAAGATCACAATTAAATATTATTGGAGATCTTTCAAGTTTTGAGTTCATGTCTATTATGCTTATTGTAACAGCAGGTACTATTTTCTTGATGTGGATTGGTGAGTTAATTTCAGAAAAAGGAATTGGAAATGGAATTTCTTTATTGATTTTTGCTTCAATTATTTCTTCTTTTCCAACTGCTGTGCAAAACGCAATTGTAAACTATGATTCATCACAGTTCTATACTTACCTTTTATTTGTTATTTTGTCATTAGTTACTATTGTTGGGGTTGTTATTATCAGTGAAGGGCAGAGAAATATACCGATTAGCTATGCTAAACAGATTAGAGGAAATCGTTCATTTGGTGGTGCCAAAAGCCATCTTCCGCTTCGAGTAAATATGGCAGGTGTTATTCCAATCATTTTTGCCATCTCTGTTGTTTTGTTTCCACCACTTATTGCCCAGTTTTTTGTAAATAGTGGGGGATTTATGGCTCGTGCTGCCAATGGAATTATTGCGCTTTTCAACAATCAATTATTTTACGGAGCTTTGTATTTCTTGTTAGTATTTGGTTTTACTTATTTTTATACTGCAGTTGTTTTTAATCCTCAGAAGATGGCAGAAAATCTCCAGAGACAGGGCGCTTTTGTTCCTGGTATTCGTCCAGGTAAACAGACAGAAGAATATCTTGGAAAAGTTATGAATAGATTGCTGTTTACCGGTGCGGTATTTTTGGGTGGTATTGCTGTTTTGCCGATTATAGTCCAATCAATTACTGGATCTCAGACTCTAGTTGTTGGTGGTATTAGTTTGCTAATTGTGGTAAGTGTTGCTATTGAAACAGCCAGACAAATTCAAGCGCAGATGACAATGTACGAGTACGATAGTATTTAGAGCCTCTCTACAATATTTTTCCTGACTTCATTTCACCATATTTTTGCTACAAATCTTACTGAAAAATTCAATATAGCTGAGGCTATCTTTCATCTTCCATTAAGATTTTCGCACAAAATATGGCAAAATGTATCTAGAAAAAATATTGCAGAGAGACTCTAGAAAATAATATTATATTAATTAAAAAATACCTCTTGTGGGTATTTTTTTAATAAGCTATTTTTATTAAAAACAGCTTCGCCACTTTCACTCTACTTGTTTTGGATTGACCTACTAATAAGTATATTACAAAATTCAACACGGCTCTACGTAAATAATCCAATCACCAAACTAAATTGATC
>CAZFTR010000020.1:0-8048 GCA_964522405.1 uncultured Gammaproteobacteria bacterium
CAGGGGTTGCGCTCGTTACCCCACTTAAGGGTACACCTCACGGCACGAGCTGACGGCAACCATGCAGCACCTATCTAACACCCTCGAAGGCTTCCGACGTTTCTGCCGGAATGCAGTTAGTAGTTGAGCCTAGGTAAGGTTCGCCGCGTATTATCGAATTAAACCGCATGATCCACCGCTTGTGCGGGTCCCCGTCTATTCCTTTGAGTTTTAGCCTTGCGGCCGTACTCCCCAGGCGGTGCACTTAACGCGTTAGCTTTTTTGAACGGCACTGCGAGGGTCGATACTCGCAATACCTAGTGCACATCGTTTAGGGCGTGGACTACTGGGGTATCTAATCCCATTCGCTACCCACGCTTTCGTCCATGAGTGTCAGGACTGTTCCAGCAAACTGCCTTCGCCTTTGGTGTTCCTGTTGATATCAACGCATTTTACTACTACACCAACAGTTCCGTTTGCCTCTCCCAGCCTCTAGTTATGCAGTATTAGTGGCAGTTTTTCGGTTAAGCCGAAAGATTTGACCACTAACTTACATAACCACCTGCGGACGCTTTACGCCCAATGAATCCGGATAACGCTTGAGGTCTCTGTATTACCGCTGCTGCTGGCACAGAGTTAGCAACCTCTTATTCATAAGGTACCGTCACATATTCTTCCCTTATAAAAGCAGTTTACACCCCGAAGGGCGTCTTCCTGCACGCGGCGTCGCTCCGTCAGACTTTCGTCCATTGCGGAAGATTCTTGACTGCAGCCTCCCGTAGGAGTCTGGACAGTGTCTCAGTTCCAGTGAGCCGGGTCACGCTCTCACGCCCGGTACTCGTCATAGCCTTGGTGAGCTTTTACCTCACCAACAAGCTGATAAGCCATAGGCCCCTCTTCGAGCCCCGTAGGTTTACATGGGAATGACTTTCGTCCCCCCATGACTATCGGGTATTAATTCCAGTTTCCTGGAGCTATGCCCGTCTCGAAGGTAGGTTACCAATGTGTTACGCTCCCGTTTGCCGGTCCGTACCCTAAATTCCGAAGAAAAAAAGGCCGATCCCGCGACTTGCATGCCTTAGACACGCCGCCAGCGTTCATCCTGAGCCAGGATCAAACTCTCAATAAAAGGTTAGAAAAAAGTCTAAAGACGTCTTTTCTAACCAAATTGCCTCACGGCAATTGAGTTACGATCCTTTCTCAAAGTTGAGAAAAGTTGATTCATGTTTTGGAATAAACGATCATATTGAGTGTGTCTATTAACTCTGTGCGAAGTAAAAATGATTTGATTTTATCAGATTTTTTTGAAGGACGACGCAACGATATGGTTATATCGGTAAGGAATCCTGAATAAAAAAGATGATGAAAACAAACATTTTTAGTCGTACAGAGTTAATAGACACACTCATCGGTTTTTGTCACATTTTTGATGTGAAAAATTGGTTATTGAATTGTAGAGAACATACACTAAAGAAAAAAGAGAAACCCAAAATGTGGAGTTGCTCTTTTTTCGCCCCAGTATCCTGATCTAGATCCGGACTTAAGGGAATACTTGAGTTGTAAGTCTTTCTTTAGTTGCCTGCGCATTATATAGAAGTATTCATATATTGTCAAGGGGACAGATTGTGGAGTGGTTGGGGATAAAATTATATATAAAAATGCCTAATTTTAGACATGTTTATATGGTGGACCGGCGCGGAATTGAACCACGAACATTACTTGTCAAAGGTAAAGTTTTACCTATTAAACTACCGGCCCATGTCCACCGCACATACTATACAAAAACCGGCATTAAATTTTCCTTAACCCTATCGTTCATGAACGATAGGGCTCGCGAGAGACAGAGTTAAACAAAAAATTCTCCCGAAGAAGAATTTTTGTGACAAGTAATGTAAGCCGATAATTTAACGACATTACCTTTTACATATTTAAATGTAAATTATTATTACTATCTTGTCAATCTAAATATTAAATAATTATTAACTATTTACCGCCTATTTCAAATCAATTAGACAAATCAACCATTTATAGTATAATTAAGCAACTATACCCTTATAGTTTTTACTAATTAAAATAAAAATATGGGTGAACTAGAACAAGGTGTTGCATCACAAGATGCAGCAACTGGTGCAGCAGAAAAACAAGCTATTGAAACAGGAGCTGCCGGTGGAGACATATCAGGAACAGCAGCCAAAATAGAAGCTATGGATGAGCAAACTCACCAAGATGCTCAAGCTGCAAGTGAAGCTCTAGCTGAAGCAGGGGCAGACACTTCAAAACTGGATGATTTACATGAAGCTGCAGGAGGGGAAGTAGCAAAATCGGCAGAAGCCGTAAGAAATCTTGAAGGTGCTGTTGCCGAAGCAAACAAAGAACATGAAACCCCGGAAGCAGAACAAGCAGCTGCAGAACAGCTTGAAACTGCTGCAGATCAAGCAAAAACTCAATTTGAAGCTACCACAGAAGCTGTAACAGCTGAACAGGCTGAAATGGAAAAAGTTGAAGGAGAAGTTGAATAAAGAAATTTAATAAAAAACACGGTGCTTAAACCGTGTTTTTTATTTGAAAATATTTTTAATCTCTAACCTGCCCACTCCCCGTCAGAATCCACTTATAACTAGTAAGCTCTCGAAGACCCATCGGACCTCTTGCATGAAGTTTTTGGGTGCTGATCCCAATTTCTGCACCAAGTCCAAACTGGGCACCATCTGTAAAAGCTGTTGAGGTATTTGCATAAACCGCAGCTGCATCTACATTTTTTAAAAAGAAATCAACAACACTCTGATCTTCTGCTATGATCGATTCACTATGTTTTGAACTGTATTTTGTAATATGTTCTACTGCTTCTTCTACATTACTCACTGCTTTAATAGACATTTTCAAAGATAAAAACTCTGTTCCAAAATGTTCTGCACTAGCTTGATGCAATAATTCACTTGGATATTCTCCATTCATTTTTTCAAAACTTTTTTGATCAGCAAAAATCTCTACTTTTTTTTCTGCTAGTCCGGCCACAAGCCCAGATAAATCTTCCAAACGATCTTCATGAACCACCAAAGAATCAAGCGCATTGCAAACACTAACTCTACGAGTTTTTGCATTCAAGATAATTTGTTTTCCTTTTCCTATATCTCCACTGGCATCAAAATATGTATGAACAATCCCTGCTCCGGTTTCAATTACTGGAACTGTTGAATTTTCTCGAACAAAATTTATTAGACCTTGGCTCCCTCTTGGAATTACCACATCTATGTATTCATTTGCTGATAAAATTTCCCCGACCACTTCGCGATCTGCCGGAGCCAGATAAACCACATCTTTATTTATTTCATATTTTTCCAAAACTTCATGGATTAATTCCACAATTGCAGTATTTGATTCATACGCATCACTTCCACCCTTCAAAACACAGGCATTTCCTGATTTAAAACACAACGAAAAAACATCAAAACTAACATTTGGCCGAGCTTCATAAATTATTGCAATTACTCCGAGTGGCACTGAAACTTTTTTTAAATTCAAACCATTCTCTAATGTTCGCTCTTCTAAAATCTTCCCAATTGGAAATTCCAATTTTGCCACATTTTGGATATCTTCTGCAATTCCTTGTAATCTTTCTTGGTTTAATTCCAATCGATCATATTTAGGATCTTCTTGATCCATTTTCTCTAAATCTTTTTTGTTTGCAGATAAAATCTGTTCTGAATTTTCCAAAATACTATCAGCCAAATCCAATAAAACCTGATTGATTTTTTCTTCTGAAAGGTTTACCAGTTCGCGGCTAGTTTGCTGAGTTTTTTGGAGCTGTTGTTTTATTTCCATATTAATTTAATTCTTCAGACCTTTTCTTCGCAACCTCAACTGCATTTTTAAATACTTCTCCAAAATCATCCTCTTTCATCAACTTTAATGCAGCTTCAGTTGTTCCACCCTTTGAAGCAACCGCACTCACCCACTCCGCACTGGTCATATTTTCATTTTCCATTGACTTTGCTGAACCAATAAATGTCTTTTCTGCCAGAAGCCTTGCTTGTTCTTGACTAAATCCAAACTCTACTGCTTTTTCTTCAAGTAATTTGGTTAAGTAAAAAAAATATGCTGGACCAGACCCACTGATTGCAGTAACAGAGTCAAGCATTTCTTCTTTTTCTAATTCTATTTCAACTCCAAACGATGAAAAAACTTCTCTTGCAGTATTTTTTTCATTTTCATCTACGCCTTCAGCTGACACCCAACCTGTAACGCTTGATCCATGAAGCGCTCCAAGATTTGGCATTGAACGAATTACCTTTTCTGTTTTTAATTTATCTTTTAATTTATCTCGAGTGACTCCTGCCATTATTGAAATTACTAATTTATCTTCAAAACCAACGCTTATATCATTTAACAAGTCATCAAAATACTGTGGTTTGACTGCCAGAAAAACTATATTTGCACGCTCAATCCCAGAATCTAAATCATCTCCTTTGTCATAACCTGCCAATTCAAATTTACCACTATTTTCGAGTGATTTGTAAATTGCACTTCCCATTCTTCCCATTCCTAGTATTGATATATTCATAAAGTTTTTTTATATGCCTCAATTCCAGATTTTGAGCTTAATTTTAATTTTTCCGGCAATTTATCAAGATCAAACCATTTTATCTCTGAAGTTTTATGAGGTTCGAGATTTTTTATTTCACCTTTTGTAATTTTACATAGATATTGCGGCGCAATCCAATGCTGCGATTCTTCTTCTATAATGTCATCGTATAAATTTAATAATCTTAGAACTTCGATTTCAACACCCAACTCTTCCATGGCTTCACGTTTGACTGCACCCTCTACTAATTCATTAAACTCTACTGCACCTCCCGGAACTGACCAAAATCTTGCATTGTTACGAGATTGCTCTGTTCTTTTTAATAACAAAATCTGGTCCTTATCATTATAGATATGCACTCCACATCCCACACCTAAGTAATCAATTCCTTTCTTCATAAAAGCACCAAATAATCATAATGGATAATTGCTTTCTGACCTTTTTTTAATAATTTTGTTTTTGCAACTGCTGATCCATATTCAACTTTTCCAAGCCCAATAACTTTTCCCTTTGGATTTTTAATCTTTACTATATCTCCTTTTTCAAAATGTCCTTCTATTTTTACTACTCCAACCGGCAACAAACTTATTGCTCGATCTTTTGATCGTAGAAATGGTTCTGCACATTCATTGAGATGTAAAACCCCTTTTTCATACCCTTCTGAATGGGCGATCCATTTTTTGACTGGTGATAGTTTTCTTTTTTGAGTTAAAAACTTAGTTCCGACTTTTTTTCCATCTAAAACTTGTAGAATTATATCTTTGCTTTTTCCGTTTACTATATGTGTAACAATTCCAATTCCTGAACATTTTTCTGCTACCTTACACTTTGTAGACATTCCCCCACGACCAAACAAAGATTTTTTTGAAGATGTAAAATTTTTAAATTGATCTTTTTTTGGATCTATCTCTGAAACTAATTTTGCGCCTGCCTCTTCTGGATCTCGATCATAAACCCCATCTGTACTTGTAAGTAAAATCAACTTATCTGCGTCAAGCATTGCCGCTACAAGTCCTGCAAGCTCGTCATTGTCTGTAAACATGAGCTCACTCACTGAAACCACATCATTTTCATTGAGAATTGGAATGGTGTTTTCTGAAAGCAATCCTTCTAAACACTGTTTCATATTCAGATAATGATGTCGATCTCGAAAATCTTCTTTACTTGCCAATACTTGCGCTGGAACCAAGTCATGTTTTGCTAGTAATTCCTTGTAGGTATTTAAAAGTTCTATTTGTCCAACTGCAGCAAGAGCTTGTCTTTTCACAACTTCGTTTTTGTTATTTTTTAATTTAATTAGAGAACGACCTGCACCCATGGCGCCTGAGGAAACCAAAACCACACTTGTCCCTTTTTTCTTAAGTTTGGCAACCTGATCTACAATTTGCTTGATGGCTTTTTTATCCAAAAAACCATCATCTTGGGTAATAACATTTGTGCCAATTTTTATAACCACTTTTTTAAACATAATTATCTAGACTGTTTCTTCCTCCATTCTTCAATCTTCTTATGATCTCCACTAAGTAAAACACTGGGAACTTTCCAGCCCATAAAATCTGCAGGCTTGGTATATTGAGGATACTCTACTTCTATTCCCTCTGAAAAACTTTCTTCTTTGGCTGACTCTATATTTCCTAAAACTCCTGGGATCAATCTGGAAACTGCCTCAACTATGGCCAATGCACCAAGTTCTCCACCTGATAAGACATAAGGTCCAATAGAAATCTCTTCGTCAATCATTTTGTCTACGACTCTTTGATCAACTCCTTCATATCTCCCACAAACAAAGGTAATCTCATCTAATTTACTAAATTTCTCTGCCATTTTCTGATCAAATTGTTTGCCTCGTGGCGAAAGTAGTATTGTTTTCTTTTTTCTTTTAATTTTTCCAGTAAAGATCTTTTTTAATTTAGTAACTCCATTATCTTTTGAAAATGGAATAGCTTCTATGCTTTTCAGTGCTTTATATATTGGCTCTGGCTTCATAAGCATTCCTACCCCACCTCCGTACGGGGTATCATCTACTTTCTTATGCTTATCTTCTGTAAATTTACGAATGTCTATTGGATTTATCTGAATTGCACCTGCTTTTTGTCCGCGCCCAAGAACAGACTGTTTTGCATAGCCTTCTATAATTTCCGGAAAAATTGTTAAAATATTGAATTTCATATGAAGTGCTGTGGTCAAATGCGCTTTTGAGATAAAATTTTCATTTTTTTGAATTTGAAAATGTTCAAATCAAAAAATGGAGATTTCAGCCAAAATGGTATTTGGCTACAGCGCTTTCTTGGATTAGCAAATGCGCTTTTTAGGCGCTTTCTATAAAGAGCTTATCAAAAAAACCGGTTTTTTTCAAGATTTAACAAATTTTTATAATAAAAACCCCACCTTTTGTCAGGTGGGGCTAAACCTAGCTTAATTTTTGACTAGTAAACTATCTTTGTGAACAGATCATTTATAAAATCAGTATTTATAAAAGCGTCTGTATTGTATTCATTGACACCGCTTTTCTTGATAGTACTTGGATTATAGAATGCTGTTGATAATTGTCTTGTACCAGCAGAATTTCTCATAAATCCAAATGCTAACTGATTCCAATTCTGCTCTGCGCTTCCACCCGCGCTACAAACAAGTACGTATGAAAGAGTTGTAAATGAATTGCTTCCATAAGACTTAGTTTCAATAGTAGGATCAGTATAAGCGCAAGTTGGCCCATATTTAGTAGCTAGGGCTGCCTTCTGAGCATCATAATAGGCCTGTGCCCAATCTTCAATAGTACCTATTGCTAAGTCTTCTGCTTCTAGAGCACCTTCATTTACATCAAATCTTCTTAAATTTACTACTGAAGTACTATTTGATGTTCCTTCATGGATAGGATAAGCAACGTCTTTGAAAGTAAAGGAATATCCTGTTCCTAACAAACTATCTTTATGATCTTTTGATGGAGAAAGTACGTAAGTTGAAGGTGGCATACTTACAGATGTGATTCCATATCCATCCATGTGATCAGCTCCAGTATATTTGTACCAGCCGTCAGAATCATATCTAGCTAAAGTTGCTGCATCCATTCCAGTTCCTGGACATTGATATTCAGCGTTATAGGTTGATAAACCATCCCAACCTCTTGCATATCCTAATTTATAACCTTCGTCATAAAGTGTTCCACCTGCTCCTGTTCCGTATGGAGTATCATTGAATGCTGGTTTTGGCCAAGTATCATACTCTGCTTTTCCAATATCATATCCTTTGGCCCAACCATTGTCCCATGAAAGACCCTTACTTCCAAGTCTTAGACGAGTGGTATCAAGACAAGCTACTGGCTGAGTCCAGCCTGTTTTGGTCTTAAATTGATAAGCGCCTGAACCTGTGGCATTTTGATATTTAACTTCTCCAACTGTACCTTCTAAAATCATTCCTTCTGGTGCTGGAAATGGACCTGTGTAGTTTGCACCAGTAAATACTTGTCCGTCTACTGTTCCGTTTGTAG
>CAZFTR010000020.1:8148-8289 GCA_964522405.1 uncultured Gammaproteobacteria bacterium
TAGTATCAGTTGTGGTATCTGTAGTGGTATCAGTTGTAGTGTCAGTGGTAGTATCTGTAGTAGTATCTGTAGTAGTGTCAGTTGGGGTAGTATCAGTTGTGGTATCTGTAGTGGTATCAGTTGTAGTGTCAGTGGTAGTAT
>CAZFTR010000021.1:0-8214 GCA_964522405.1 uncultured Gammaproteobacteria bacterium
GGCCATTGTATCATGCGTGTAGCCCTAGGCGTAAGAGCCATGCTGATTTGACGTCGTCCCCACCTTCCTCCTCCTTGCGGAGGCAGTCTCCTGTGTACATTTAACACAGGACGAGGGTTGCGCTCGTTACCCCACTTAAGGGTACACCTCACGGCACGAGCTGACGGCAACCATGCAGCACCTATCTAACACCCTCGAAGGCTTCCGACGTTTCTGCCGGAATGCAGTTAGTAGTTGAGCCTAGGTAAGGTTCGCCGCGTATTATCGAATTAAACCGCATGATCCACCGCTTGTGCGGGTCCCCGTCTATTCCTTTGAGTTTTAGCCTTGCGGCCGTACTCCCCAGGCGGTGCACTTAACGCGTTAGCTTTTTTGAACGGCACTGCGAGGGTCGATACTCGCAATACCTAGTGCACATCGTTTAGGGCGTGGACTACTGGGGTATCTAATCCCATTCGCTACCCACGCTTTCGTCCATGAGTGTCAGGACTGTTCCAGCAAACTGCCTTCGCCTTTGGTGTTCCTGTTGATATCAACGCATTTTACTACTACACCAACAGTTCCGTTTGCCTCTCCCAGCCTCTAGTTATGCAGTATTAGTGGCAGTTTTTCGGTTAAGCCGAAAGATTTGACCACTAACTTACATAACCACCTGCGGACGCTTTACGCCCAATGAATCCGGATAACGCTTGAGGTCTCTGTATTACCGCTGCTGCTGGCACAGAGTTAGCAACCTCTTATTCATAAGGTACCGTCACATATTCTTCCCTTATAAAAGCAGTTTACACCCCGAAGGGCGTCTTCCTGCACGCGGCGTCGCTCCGTCAGACTTTCGTCCATTGCGGAAGATTCTTGACTGCAGCCTCCCGTAGGAGTCTGGACAGTGTCTCAGTTCCAGTGAGCCGGGTCACGCTCTCACGCCCGGTACTCGTCATAGCCTTGGTGAGCTTTTACCTCACCAACAAGCTGATAAGCCATAGGCCCCTCTTCGAGCCCCGTAGGTTTACATGGGAATGACTTTCGTCCCCCCATGACTATCGGGTATTAATTCCAGTTTCCTGGAGCTATGCCCGTCTCGAAGGTAGGTTACCAATGTGTTACGCTCCCGTTTGCCGGTCCGTACCCTAAATTCCGAAGAAAAAAAGGCCGATCCCGCGACTTGCATGCCTTAGACACGCCGCCAGCGTTCATCCTGAGCCAGGATCAAACTCTCAATAAAAGGTTAGAAAAAAGTCTAAAGACGTCTTTTCTAACCAAATTGCCTCACGGCAATTGAGTTACGATCCTTTCTCAAAGTTGAGAAAAGTTGATTCATGTTTTGGAATAAACGATCATATTGAGTGTGTCTATTAACTCTGTGCGAAGTAAAAATGATTTGATTTTATCAGATTTTTTTGAAGGACGACGCAACGATATGGTTATATCGGTAAGGAATCCTGAATAAAAAAGATGATGAAAACAAACATTTTTAGTCGTACAGAGTTAATAGACACACTCATCGGTTTTTGTCACATTTTTGATGTGAAAAATTGGTTATTGAATTGTAGAGAACATACACTAAAGAAAAAAGAGAAACCCAAAATGTGGAGTTGCTCTTTTTTCGCCCCAGTATCCTGATCTAGATCCGGACTTAAGGGAATACTTGAGTTGTAAGTCTTTCTTTAGTTGCCTGCGCATTATATAGAAGTATTCATATATTGTCAAGGGGACAGATTGTGGAGTGGTTGGGGATAAAATTATATATAAAAATGCCTAATTTTAGACATGTTTATATGGTGGACCGGCGCGGAATTGAACCACGAACATTACTTGTCAAAGGTAAAGTTTTACCTATTAAACTACCGGCCCATGTCCACCGCACATACTATACAAAAACCGGCATTAAATTTTCCTTAACCCTATCGTTCATGAACGATAGGGCTCGCGAGAGACAGAGTTAAACAAAAAATTCTCCCGAAGAAGAATTTTTGTGACAAGTAATGTAAGCCGATAATTTAACGACATTACCTTTTACATATTTAAATGTAAATTATTATTACTATCTTGTCAATCTAAATATTAAATAATTATTAACTATTTACCGCCTATTTCAAATCAATTAGACAAATCAACCATTTATAGTATAATTAAGCAACTATACCCTTATAGTTTTTACTAATTAAAATAAAAATATGGGTGAACTAGAACAAGGTGTTGCATCACAAGATGCAGCAACTGGTGCAGCAGAAAAACAAGCTATTGAAACAGGAGCTGCCGGTGGAGACATATCAGGAACAGCAGCCAAAATAGAAGCTATGGATGAGCAAACTCACCAAGATGCTCAAGCTGCAAGTGAAGCTCTAGCTGAAGCAGGGGCAGACACTTCAAAACTGGATGATTTACATGAAGCTGCAGGAGGGGAAGTAGCAAAATCGGCAGAAGCCGTAAGAAATCTTGAAGGTGCTGTTGCCGAAGCAAACAAAGAACATGAAACCCCGGAAGCAGAACAAGCAGCTGCAGAACAGCTTGAAACTGCTGCAGATCAAGCAAAAACTCAATTTGAAGCTACCACAGAAGCTGTAACAGCTGAACAGGCTGAAATGGAAAAAGTTGAAGGAGAAGTTGAATAAAGAAATTTAATAAAAAACACGGTGCTTAAACCGTGTTTTTTATTTGAAAATATTTTTAATCTCTAACCTGCCCACTCCCCGTCAGAATCCACTTATAACTAGTAAGCTCTCGAAGACCCATCGGACCTCTTGCATGAAGTTTTTGGGTGCTGATCCCAATTTCTGCACCAAGTCCAAACTGGGCACCATCTGTAAAAGCTGTTGAGGTATTTGCATAAACCGCAGCTGCATCTACATTTTTTAAAAAGAAATCAACAACACTCTGATCTTCTGCTATGATCGATTCACTATGTTTTGAACTGTATTTTGTAATATGTTCTACTGCTTCTTCTACATTACTCACTGCTTTAATAGACATTTTCAAAGATAAAAACTCTGTTCCAAAATGTTCTGCACTAGCTTGATGCAATAATTCACTTGGATATTCTCCATTCATTTTTTCAAAACTTTTTTGATCAGCAAAAATCTCTACTTTTTTTTCTGCTAGTCCGGCCACAAGCCCAGATAAATCTTCCAAACGATCTTCATGAACCACCAAAGAATCAAGCGCATTGCAAACACTAACTCTACGAGTTTTTGCATTCAAGATAATTTGTTTTCCTTTTCCTATATCTCCACTGGCATCAAAATATGTATGAACAATCCCTGCTCCGGTTTCAATTACTGGAACTGTTGAATTTTCTCGAACAAAATTTATTAGACCTTGGCTCCCTCTTGGAATTACCACATCTATGTATTCATTTGCTGATAAAATTTCCCCGACCACTTCGCGATCTGCCGGAGCCAGATAAACCACATCTTTATTTATTTCATATTTTTCCAAAACTTCATGGATTAATTCCACAATTGCAGTATTTGATTCATACGCATCACTTCCACCCTTCAAAACACAGGCATTTCCTGATTTAAAACACAACGAAAAAACATCAAAACTAACATTTGGCCGAGCTTCATAAATTATTGCAATTACTCCGAGTGGCACTGAAACTTTTTTTAAATTCAAACCATTCTCTAATGTTCGCTCTTCTAAAATCTTCCCAATTGGAAATTCCAATTTTGCCACATTTTGGATATCTTCTGCAATTCCTTGTAATCTTTCTTGGTTTAATTCCAATCGATCATATTTAGGATCTTCTTGATCCATTTTCTCTAAATCTTTTTTGTTTGCAGATAAAATCTGTTCTGAATTTTCCAAAATACTATCAGCCAAATCCAATAAAACCTGATTGATTTTTTCTTCTGAAAGGTTTACCAGTTCGCGGCTAGTTTGCTGAGTTTTTTGGAGCTGTTGTTTTATTTCCATATTAATTTAATTCTTCAGACCTTTTCTTCGCAACCTCAACTGCATTTTTAAATACTTCTCCAAAATCATCCTCTTTCATCAACTTTAATGCAGCTTCAGTTGTTCCACCCTTTGAAGCAACCGCACTCACCCACTCCGCACTGGTCATATTTTCATTTTCCATTGACTTTGCTGAACCAATAAATGTCTTTTCTGCCAGAAGCCTTGCTTGTTCTTGACTAAATCCAAACTCTACTGCTTTTTCTTCAAGTAATTTGGTTAAGTAAAAAAAATATGCTGGACCAGACCCACTGATTGCAGTAACAGAGTCAAGCATTTCTTCTTTTTCTAATTCTATTTCAACTCCAAACGATGAAAAAACTTCTCTTGCAGTATTTTTTTCATTTTCATCTACGCCTTCAGCTGACACCCAACCTGTAACGCTTGATCCATGAAGCGCTCCAAGATTTGGCATTGAACGAATTACCTTTTCTGTTTTTAATTTATCTTTTAATTTATCTCGAGTGACTCCTGCCATTATTGAAATTACTAATTTATCTTCAAAACCAACGCTTATATCATTTAACAAGTCATCAAAATACTGTGGTTTGACTGCCAGAAAAACTATATTTGCACGCTCAATCCCAGAATCTAAATCATCTCCTTTGTCATAACCTGCCAATTCAAATTTACCACTATTTTCGAGTGATTTGTAAATTGCACTTCCCATTCTTCCCATTCCTAGTATTGATATATTCATAAAGTTTTTTTATATGCCTCAATTCCAGATTTTGAGCTTAATTTTAATTTTTCCGGCAATTTATCAAGATCAAACCATTTTATCTCTGAAGTTTTATGAGGTTCGAGATTTTTTATTTCACCTTTTGTAATTTTACATAGATATTGCGGCGCAATCCAATGCTGCGATTCTTCTTCTATAATGTCATCGTATAAATTTAATAATCTTAGAACTTCGATTTCAACACCCAACTCTTCCATGGCTTCACGTTTGACTGCACCCTCTACTAATTCATTAAACTCTACTGCACCTCCCGGAACTGACCAAAATCTTGCATTGTTACGAGATTGCTCTGTTCTTTTTAATAACAAAATCTGGTCCTTATCATTATAGATATGCACTCCACATCCCACACCTAAGTAATCAATTCCTTTCTTCATAAAAGCACCAAATAATCATAATGGATAATTGCTTTCTGACCTTTTTTTAATAATTTTGTTTTTGCAACTGCTGATCCATATTCAACTTTTCCAAGCCCAATAACTTTTCCCTTTGGATTTTTAATCTTTACTATATCTCCTTTTTCAAAATGTCCTTCTATTTTTACTACTCCAACCGGCAACAAACTTATTGCTCGATCTTTTGATCGTAGAAATGGTTCTGCACATTCATTGAGATGTAAAACCCCTTTTTCATACCCTTCTGAATGGGCGATCCATTTTTTGACTGGTGATAGTTTTCTTTTTTGAGTTAAAAACTTAGTTCCGACTTTTTTTCCATCTAAAACTTGTAGAATTATATCTTTGCTTTTTCCGTTTACTATATGTGTAACAATTCCAATTCCTGAACATTTTTCTGCTACCTTACACTTTGTAGACATTCCCCCACGACCAAACAAAGATTTTTTTGAAGATGTAAAATTTTTAAATTGATCTTTTTTTGGATCTATCTCTGAAACTAATTTTGCGCCTGCCTCTTCTGGATCTCGATCATAAACCCCATCTGTACTTGTAAGTAAAATCAACTTATCTGCGTCAAGCATTGCCGCTACAAGTCCTGCAAGCTCGTCATTGTCTGTAAACATGAGCTCACTCACTGAAACCACATCATTTTCATTGAGAATTGGAATGGTGTTTTCTGAAAGCAATCCTTCTAAACACTGTTTCATATTCAGATAATGATGTCGATCTCGAAAATCTTCTTTACTTGCCAATACTTGCGCTGGAACCAAGTCATGTTTTGCTAGTAATTCCTTGTAGGTATTTAAAAGTTCTATTTGTCCAACTGCAGCAAGAGCTTGTCTTTTCACAACTTCGTTTTTGTTATTTTTTAATTTAATTAGAGAACGACCTGCACCCATGGCGCCTGAGGAAACCAAAACCACACTTGTCCCTTTTTTCTTAAGTTTGGCAACCTGATCTACAATTTGCTTGATGGCTTTTTTATCCAAAAAACCATCATCTTGGGTAATAACATTTGTGCCAATTTTTATAACCACTTTTTTAAACATAATTATCTAGACTGTTTCTTCCTCCATTCTTCAATCTTCTTATGATCTCCACTAAGTAAAACACTGGGAACTTTCCAGCCCATAAAATCTGCAGGCTTGGTATATTGAGGATACTCTACTTCTATTCCCTCTGAAAAACTTTCTTCTTTGGCTGACTCTATATTTCCTAAAACTCCTGGGATCAATCTGGAAACTGCCTCAACTATGGCCAATGCACCAAGTTCTCCACCTGATAAGACATAAGGTCCAATAGAAATCTCTTCGTCAATCATTTTGTCTACGACTCTTTGATCAACTCCTTCATATCTCCCACAAACAAAGGTAATCTCATCTAATTTACTAAATTTCTCTGCCATTTTCTGATCAAATTGTTTGCCTCGTGGCGAAAGTAGTATTGTTTTCTTTTTTCTTTTAATTTTTCCAGTAAAGATCTTTTTTAATTTAGTAACTCCATTATCTTTTGAAAATGGAATAGCTTCTATGCTTTTCAGTGCTTTATATATTGGCTCTGGCTTCATAAGCATTCCTACCCCACCTCCGTACGGGGTATCATCTACTTTCTTATGCTTATCTTCTGTAAATTTACGAATGTCTATTGGATTTATCTGAATTGCACCTGCTTTTTGTCCGCGCCCAAGAACAGACTGTTTTGCATAGCCTTCTATAATTTCCGGAAAAATTGTTAAAATATTGAATTTCATATGAAGTGCTGTGGTCAAATGCGCTTTTGAGATAAAATTTTCATTTTTTTGAATTTGAAAATGTTCAAATCAAAAAATGGAGATTTCAGCCAAAATGGTATTTGGCTACAGCGCTTTCTTGGATTAGCAAATGCGCTTTTTAGGCGCTTTCTATAAAGAGCTTATCAAAAAAACCGGTTTTTTTCAAGATTTAACAAATTTTTATAATAAAAACCCCACCTTTTGTCAGGTGGGGCTAAACCTAGCTTAATTTTTGACTAGTAAACTATCTTTGTGAACAGATCATTTATAAAATCAGTATTTATAAAAGCGTCTGTATTGTATTCATTGACACCGCTTTTCTTGATAGTACTTGGATTATAGAATGCTGTTGATAATTGTCTTGTACCAGCAGAATTTCTCATAAATCCAAATGCTAACTGATTCCAATTCTGCTCTGCGCTTCCACCCGCGCTACAAACAAGTACGTATGAAAGAGTTGTAAATGAATTGCTTCCATAAGACTTAGTTTCAATAGTAGGATCAGTATAAGCGCAAGTTGGCCCATATTTAGTAGCTAGGGCTGCCTTCTGAGCATCATAATAGGCCTGTGCCCAATCTTCAATAGTACCTATTGCTAAGTCTTCTGCTTCTAGAGCACCTTCATTTACATCAAATCTTCTTAAATTTACTACTGAAGTACTATTTGATGTTCCTTCATGGATAGGATAAGCAACGTCTTTGAAAGTAAAGGAATATCCTGTTCCTAACAAACTATCTTTATGATCTTTTGATGGAGAAAGTACGTAAGTTGAAGGTGGCATACTTACAGATGTGATTCCATATCCATCCATGTGATCAGCTCCAGTATATTTGTACCAGCCGTCAGAATCATATCTAGCTAAAGTTGCTGCATCCATTCCAGTTCCTGGACATTGATATTCAGCGTTATAGGTTGATAAACCATCCCAACCTCTTGCATATCCTAATTTATAACCTTCGTCATAAAGTGTTCCACCTGCTCCTGTTCCGTATGGAGTATCATTGAATGCTGGTTTTGGCCAAGTATCATACTCTGCTTTTCCAATATCATATCCTTTGGCCCAACCATTGTCCCATGAAAGACCCTTACTTCCAAGTCTTAGACGAGTGGTATCAAGACAAGCTACTGGCTGAGTCCAGCCTGTTTTGGTCTTAAATTGATAAGCGCCTGAACCTGTGGCATTTTGATATTTAACTTCTCCAACTGTACCTTCTAAAATCATTCCTTCTGGTGCTGGAAATGGACCTGTGTAGTTTGCACCAGTAAATACTTGTCCGTCTACTGTTCCGTTTGTAGTAGTATCAGTTGTGGTATCTGTAGTGGTATCAGTTGTAGTGTCAGTGGTAGTATC
>CAZFTR010000022.1:0-6476 GCA_964522405.1 uncultured Gammaproteobacteria bacterium
TTTTACAAAACAGTAGATGGAAGTAAGAATTGGGTTACCAAACGATTGCCTTCAGGTCAAGTTCCAACCATGTTGAGAGTTCATCCTCTCAATGAAAAATGGGTCTATCTTGGATTTACAGTTCCTCCTAAGAAATAGGTCTTTACATGATTGTAAAAGAGTGGTACTTTAGAAAAAAGTTAATAACTTAATAAACTCAAATATGACCATGGTACAAGGATATAGTGAGCAATTTGACAAAGCAATTGATCACCTAAAACAAGAAGTGAGTGGTTTGAGAACCGGCAGAGCAACTCCTGCTTTGGTAGAAGATATTCCCGTTGAGGCATATGGCACTAAACAACCTTTGAAAACACTTGCATCTATAAATGTTGCTGATGCTAAAACCATAAATGTGGAACCTTGGGATAAGAGTATATTGGCTGGTATTGAAATAGCGATCAGAAATTCACAGTTGGGTATCAATCCGGTAAACGATGGTAAATTAATCCGTTTGCCCTTGCCAGAGTTGACTCAAGAGAGGAGAAACGAACTTATCAAAGTTCTTCATCAAAAACTTGAGCAAGCCAGAATTGCAATTAGAAAAATAAGAGAAGAGGCTAGAGCAAAGATTGATGCTTCTCTAAAAGCCAAAGAAATTGGAGAAGATGAGAGATACACTTTGCAAGATGAGCTAGAAAAACTAGTAAAAGAATACAATGAATCTGTAAAGCTTGTTGGAGAAGAAAAAGAAAAAGAAATTACAACTGTTTAAATATGAGGATAGTACTGCAAAGAGTAAAGCAGGCTAATGTAAAAATTGAAAATCAAATCGTGGGTCAAATAGCCCACGGTTTTGTTTTACTTTTGGGAATAACTCACGATGATCGTCAGATCAATGCTGATACTCTAATCGAGAAAGTATTAAAATTAAGACTTTTTTCTGATCAAGGTTCAAAGAGTTTTATGGAGAAAAATATTCAAGAGGTTGGCGGAGAAATTTTAGTAGCTTCGCAATTTACCTTGTATGGAAATTGTAAAAAGGGGACTAAGCCCAGTTTTACAGAAGCTGCCCAGCCGGATTATGCCCAGGAATTGTATAATTATTTTGTTGATAAACTAAAGGAAAATGGAGTTAGGGTGCAGACCGGCATTTTTGGTAAACAAATGGACGTTGAATTGGTAAATAATGGGCCTATTACTCTAATTTTAGAATAATTTAATAAAAATTCTTGACAGTTCTCTGAAAAAGACCGATAATTAAATTCTAACTAATTTTGGGGCCTGTAGCTGAAATGAAAAATCAGCAGCAGTAATTTTCTACAGGTATGGAGAAAGAATTTTTAGTTGAATTTAAAAAGATTCACCAATGTTTTCAACAAATAGACGCAAGATTCGAACAGATTGACAAGCGATTCGAACAAATAGACGCAAGATTCGAACAGATTGACAAGCGATTCGAACAAATAGACGCAAGATTCGAACAAATAGACGCAAGATTCGAACAAATAGACGCAAGGTTTGATCGCATGGAAAAGCGCATGGATAAATCTGACAAGCGATTTGATGAATTGATGAGCTTCCTAAATGAAAATATGGCTACAAAAGCAGATCTGTTATTACTCTCAGTACGGATAGATGATCTTGAGAGTAAGATGTCTTCAGGATTTTCAAGTATGTATACTATGATTTCTTCATTGGAAGATCGAGTTGATAGATTGGAAATAGGTTTTGAGAAATTTGAACAAATGTTCACAGAAGATTATATGGCACTTGCTGAAGATGTAGATAAAATAGACAATAGGGTTATTATACTTGAAGCAAGTATGATCTAGCTATGTAAAAACCGCTTTATTGGCGGTTTTTACAGATATTGACAATGAGTATGGCTCGGTATATACTTAGCCTTATCTGGCAATGACAAAGTTTGGCAACTTTCGAGCCAATAGACAACTGAACAAGTGCCCTTTTTATTAGGGAACTTGGGTGGAACCCCCCGATTTTCGGGGCCCAAGACCATTTATGCTGGTCTTTTTTTAGTCAAAAATGAGTGGTATAATACTTAAAAATTAATACCAATATATGTCTGTAGATTTTGAAAAAATAGTATCTCTAGCAAAGCGCCGTGGTTTTATATTTCCCGGATCTGAACTTTATGGTGGTTTAGCTAATAGTTGGGATTATGGGCCTCTTGGAGCACAGCTACGAATGAATATTAAGAATAATTGGTGGAAAAATGTAGTTGAGGCTCGTCATGATATGCTGGGTTTGGATGGTTCTATTATTCTTAATCCAAAAGTTTGGGAAGCATCTGGCCATGTTGCTAATTTTTCTGATCCAATGGTTGAGGATACTGTAAATCACAAAAGATATCGGGCAGATGATCTTATTGAACAATCTTTGGATATTTCAGCTGATGGAAAGCCTATCGAAGAATTAAAAAAAATTATAAAAGAAAATGATCTCAAAAGTCCAGATGGTAACCCGCTTTCAGAGCCAAAAACTTTTAATTTGATGTTTGAGACCAATATTGGAACTGTGGAAGGTGAGCAAAGTAAAGTTTATTTGCGTCCAGAAACTGCCCAAGCAATTTTTGTGAATTTTAAAAATGTAGTTGATACCAATAGAAAAAAAATTCCATTTGGAATAGCTCAGATTGGAAAAGCCTTTAGAAATGAAATAACTCCTGGAAATTTTACCTTTAGAACATTGGAATTTGAGCAAATGGAAATTGAATATTTTGTAGAAGAAGCTGATTGGAAAAATCAATTTGAATTGTGGTTAGATTGGATGGAAAATTGGGCCAAAAGTATTGGCATTGAGTCGGAGAAACTTCATAGATATGAAGTGGAAGAAGAAAAACTTGCTCATTACTCCAAAAGAACAGTTGATTTTGAATTTGATTTCCCTTTTGGAACCAAAGAGCTTTGGGGTCTTGCTTATAGAACAGATTTTGATTTAAAAAATCATCAAGAGCACTCAAAACAAAAGATTTCTTATACAGATCCAACTGATAACAAGAAAAAATTTATTCCCCATGTAGTTGAGCCTACTTTTGGAGTAGACAGAACATTGCTAGCTATGTTGGTCAGTGCTTACAATGAAGAGGAAGTTGAAGGAGAGACCAGAGTTGTGCTTAAGTTTAAGACTTCAATGGCTCCATATCAAGTTGCAGTTTTACCGCTTATGAGAAAAGATGAACTTGTTGAAAAATCAAAAGAAGTCTTTGATCTGCTTTTGCCAAATTTTCGAACAGAGTATGATGAAACAGCAAGTATTGGGAAACGATATAGAAGGCAAGATGAAATCGGGACACCTTTTTGTGTAACAGTAGATTTTGATTCATTGGAAGACAATATGGTAACAGTTAGAAATAGAGATACTATGGAGCAGGAGAGGGTTGCAATTGACCAACTAAATAACTATATAGCAGATAAAATTTCATAATCTATGTTTGAAAAATATAAGCTTAAAAATGGCGCAAATATAATTCTGGTTCCACTGAAAGACACAAAATCTCTTACAACTTTGATTTTATATCCGGTTGGCTCCAGATATGAACCGGAGAAATTAAGTGGTGTGTCTCATTATATTGAACATCTTATGTTCAAGGGTACAAAGAAGCGAAAAAGTAGCAAAGTTTTAACCAGGGAAATTGATAGACTCGGCGCTGAGTACAATGCTTATACAGGAAAAGAGTATACTGGATACTACATAAAAACCGATCAAAAATTTTCAAAAATCTCAATTGATCTTTTGTCAGACATGTTATTTGAATCTGTATTTGATGCCAAAGAAATGGAACGAGAAAAAGGTCCAATCATTGAGGAGTTGAAAATGTATAGAGATAACCCACTTATTAATATAGATAATGTATTTGAGGATCTGCTGTTTGCAGGTTGTCCGCTGGGAAGAGATATTGGTGGAACAGACCAGCATGTTAGTAGTTATATTAGAAAAGAGGTTTTGCAATACCGAGATAGGCACTATAGTCCAGATAATATGACTATTGTTTTGGCGGGTGCTATTGGTGAGAAGACCAGATCTTTGGTTGAAGAATATTTTGGACAAAAGAAGAGTAAGAAGAAACCTGCAAGAGCATTTAAACCACATTGTTTTGGTTCTTCTGCTAAGACTAAAAGAATTTCAGTTCAAAAGAAAAAAACAGATCAAGCTCAAATAATGCTCGGCTTCCCTGGATTTGAGTATGGAAGAAAAGAAAATCCAATAGTTTCTGTTATGAATACAATTCTTGGTGGGTCTATGAGCTCTAGGCTTTTTACGCAGATTCGTGAACGACATGGCTTGGCCTATATGGTCAGTAGTGGTGCAGAAAATTTCCGCGACACCGGGTATGTTTATGTTAGAGCTGGGCTTGACGCCAAAAATATAAACAAAGCATTGGATTTAATAAAAAAGGAAATCAAAAAACTTATTGATAAGGGGGTGACTGCTAGAGAGTTGAGAGATGCCAAAACCCATATTCGGGGAGCAATTACACTTTCTATGGAAAATTCAAGCTCTCAAGCAACTTGGTATGCCAGACAATCGCTTTTTAGTAAAAAAATAAAAACTCCAGAAGAAAAGTTGCAAGAAATTGAAAAAGTGACTCAGGAACAGGTAATGAAGATGGCTAAGAGATTGTACAAAGATAGTCAGATGAGGATTGCCATTATTGGTGATGTTGAACAAAAAGATATTAAGTTTTAAAATATTTAAAACAAAAATATGAGATATATATTTGCAAATTGGAAAATGTATTTAAACTATTCTGAAACCGGTGAGTTGGCTAATAAATTGGTTGATTTGGAAATTTCAGATGATATTGAAGTGGGTGTATTTCCAAATAGCTTAGCTTTTTCAAATGTTCTCGAGTTGGTTGGAAAGAATATTTCTCTTGGTGCGCAGAATGTTTCCTGGACTCCGCAAGGAGCTTATACAGGTGCGGTTTCAGCTTGGTTTTTCAAAGAAGTAGGTGCAAAATATGCATTGATCGGGCATTCTGAACGTAGATATATTTTCGGAGAGACAGATCAAGATATAAAAAAGAAAATTGAAGCTTGTTTTGATTCAGGTTTGATTCCTGTGTTGTGTATTGGGGACACTGCAGAAGACAAAGAGAATGGAAAAAGTGAATATAGAATTAAAAAACAACTTATGAAAGCTTTTGAAGGCTTGGGAGTTGGACAAAATCAAATGATCATTGCTTATGAGCCGGTTTGGGCAATATCAAAAGCAGGCCAGGGAGAAGATTGTGGATCTGATCAAGCAAAGATCATGCATGATTTCATCAGTCAAGAATTAAAAAATTACACAGATTTAGAATTTCCAATAATTTATGGTGGAAGTGTTAAGTCTGAAAATGTAGAATCATATTTGAGAGAAGACAGTATTTCAGGAGTTTTGGTTGGGAATGCATCTACAAAATTTGAAAGTTTTTCAGAAATAGTAGAAATAACCAACAAAATTGTAAAATAATTGTATGGCAAATATCTTACCTTTTATTTTTATTGCATTGTCATTTTCAGTGATAATTTTTATTTTGGCAAAGAAATTTCCTCAATTAACTTTGCTTGACGTTGATAATATCAAAGAAGTAAAAGAGTATAAGAAAAAAGATCAATTGCTCAGAAAAAGATCAGAAGAAAAGGATCTGGAAATAAATACTAAGTTTTTGGATAGAATACGACCTTTGTTTGCTAAATTAAAAAATATTCAAAAGAGATTTAGAGAATATGTTTCAGAAATAGAATACAAAGTGCGTACTGAATCAGAAGTTGTTAAGAAAGAAAAAAAGAAAAAAACCAAGAAAACTGTGTCAAAAGTAGAAAAGAAAAAACAAAAGACAGAAATTGAACAATTATTACAAGAAGCGCAGAAATCTTTTGAGGTAGAAGATTATAATGATGCTGAACAAAAGTTTATTGCCATTATAAAAGCTCAGCCCAAAAATTCACAAGCCTACGAAGGTTTGGCAGATGTTTATCATGCTCAAAATCAGACAGATGAGGCTATTGAAACTTATAAATTTGCTTTAAAATTAGATCCAGGTAGTGAACATGCCAACGTTGAATTAGCTGAAATTTATGAGAAAAAGGGTGATTTGGACACAGCGGTTAGTTATTATCAGCAGGCAGTGCTTATAAATGATCATATCTCAAGTAGGTTTGCTAGAATATATGAGTTGCTTACTGAACTCGAGAAATATGATACAGCTTTTGAGGCTGCTACCCAAGCGCTTGAACTTGAACCACAGAATCCTAAGTATCTTGACAATTTTATAGAATCTAGTATAATAGTGGGCGACCAAAAAGCAGCCAAAGAGGGGTATAAGCAGCTCAGAATGGTTAATCCTGAAAATAAGAAATTACCATCCTTTAAAAATAGGATATATAAGATGGAGGGGGAGAGTTAAAAATTTACGCCAACTTAGCTCAGCTGGTAGAGCAACGGTTTTGTAAACCGTCGGTCCGGGGTTCGAGTCCCCGAGTTGGCTC
>CAZFTR010000023.1:0-6046 GCA_964522405.1 uncultured Gammaproteobacteria bacterium
GCAGCACCAGTAATCATGTTTTTAACATAATCAGCATGTCCTGGACAATCAACATGAGCATAGTGACGATTTTCAGTCTCATATTCAACATGAGCTGTAGCAATTGTAATACCACGTTGCTTCTCTTCTGGAGCAGCATCGATCTCATCCAAATTTTTGGTCTGAGCTGTTAAACCATGAGCTCCTGCTACTTTCAAGATAGCTGCAGTCAAGGTAGTTTTACCATGGTCAACATGACCAATTGTACCCACATTAACATGTGGTTTTGTACGTTGAAATTGTTCTGCCATAAGGCTAAACTATTTCACCGCTCTGACTTGAGTGGTCAAGACAGATTTGTAATCCAGCGGTGTTATATTTTGATTTTAAAAAATCTAATTAAAAACTGCTCTATTGAGCAAAAAAAATGTTTAAAATAAACGTGGCGATATTATAGCGGACAATCAATTATAAGTCAAGTGTATATGTTGGGGATAGTTAGTTAACCCAAAAAAGGCTTAATTTAGCGTTTTTTGAAAAGCTCTCAACTTAATCAATTGGCTCTTCAAAAAAAACTGGCTCATCATCGAGTGATTCTTCTTGCAGAACAAAACTACTGTCAAAATTCTTTTGTTCAATTGGCTCAAAATGTGGACTCTCTGCTACCGGCTCATACAAGCGAGGCTCTTCATCGTCTGTTTTTTTCTGTTCAAACTGTCCATATGGTTCATTTATCGGTTCAAATACAGGTTCTTTTAGTTCAAAATTTTCCGGCTTCTCCTCTTGTTCTGGGACAAACTCAGGATGAACATCATCTAAAATTTCCTTGGTAGAATGCCAATCTGATTGGTCTATTGATTCAAAATCAATCCCAGGAATATTATCCAACTGTTCAATATTTTCAAGTATATTGTTGCTTTCTAAATAATCAAGTTCAGATTTGGTCTGAAGGTCTATTAATTCCTCATATTCATCAATTCCCATGATAACCATATGATTGTCAGTATTTGAATCAAACACAATCAATCTGTCCCCTGTTTTTTTAGCTAATCTAAATAGCCTTTCAAAATTTGAATTCATAAGATCTTTGGCGATAGCGCCTTTACTGAATAATTACGCGGTAATTATATCCATGAAATCATTCCCCCGTCAAGGGTTGAAAATTAATTTTTTATTAAGCGATTATCATTAAAATAAAAAAATAAATAAAAAATACCACTGATGTGGTATTTTTTATAATTATTAAGAACAATTGATAACTATTGGCAAAATTATTTTTTGGTTTTTTGTTTTCTAGGTAATGAAATATAAAATACTGACCCTTTACCCTCTTTTGATTCAAACCAAATTTTACCTTTATGCGCCTCAAGAATTGCTTTAGCAATATAAAGCCCTAATCCTGTACCATCTGTTTCTGTAGTCATAACATTGTCTGATCTAAAAAACTTTTCAAATACTCTGTATTGTTGTTTTTTTGGTATTCCAAACCCATTGTCTTTGACAAAAAATGAAACTTCCTTGTTAGTTTTTTTGTGAATCCCAATTTCAACTTGACCACCTGGTTTTGAATACTTGACAGCATTGGAAATAACATTATTAAAAACTTGTTGTATCTTATTGGTATCAACAGTCAATATTAATTTCTGTGGCAAATTATCATGCTTGATAATTTTTATTTTTCGTTTATTTATCAAAACCTGGTTATCCTCTAATACTTCATTTAATATCTTAACAAGATCAGAATTCTTTTTTTCAATACTGAATTTTCTACCTGTTTCAATATGTGAAACATCAAGCAGATCAGAAACTAATCTAATCAACCTATCATTACTTAAATACACCTGTTCAATAAAATCTTTTTGTTCTTCATTTAATTTTCCTGCTTTTTCTTTCAAAAGTAACTCAGTAAACCATTTAATACCGCTAAGAGGAGTTCTCAGTTGATGGGAGGCTACAGAAACAAATTCTGTTTTCATTTTATCTATTTGTCTTTCTTTTGAAACATCTCTGAAGACGATTACAGAACCAATTACTTCATCTTTTCCGCCCTTTAGCGGAGCAGAACTTATTGAGACTGGAATCTGATCATCATCTTTATTTATTAAAACTGTGTGATTTGACATCCCTCGTTTCTCACTGACATCTAAAATTCTTTTTACATTTTTTCCATCCTTTTTCATTTGATCCTCTAAAACAAAATTTAAAATTCGATCATATTTTTTTCCAAGAGATTCACTATCAGTATATCCAGACATTTTACTAGCAGCATTATTAAACAAAACAATCTTACCATTAGTATCAACCACAAAAACGGCATCAGCAATTGATTGAACTATGGTGTCAATTTTTTCTTTTTCATTGACCACAGCTTCAACCGTAGACATAAGCTCTGTTTCTGTTTTTTTTCTCTCAGAAATATCTCTAATCAAAATCAAATCAGCAGGCCTACCACCATAATCAATCAAGCCTGCATTTATTTCAACATCAAGCATTGATTTATTTTTCCTTTGTAAAATTGTGTCATAAGTACTAATAATTTTTTTACCGGCCATACGCATGGCATAGCGTTTTGCAACTTTTTTATATTCACTTGGAGCTATAAACTTTGCAAATGAAAGACCAATAACACCCTTTAGAGAATACCCAAGCATTTTTGCTAAACGAGGATTTGCATACATTATTTTTCTATCTTGCAAAATAACTATTCCATCATTGGCTCGCTCAACTAAAATTCGATACTTTTCTTCGCTTTCTGCCAAGGCGACTTGCGCTATTTTTTCCTTGGTAATATCCGTACCTGAGCTCAAGGTTCCGACTATTTTCCCATCACGGTCTTTTATAAGCGAATTTCTCCAACTTATTAATCTTTGTTCGCCTTTTTTGGTAATTATTGAATTCTCATAATTTCTGATCAATTTTGTCTTACCATCCATGCACTGCTTAAATACGCCTTTTATTTCTGAGATATTATGTCTTGGCAAACAAGTCTCAAACCAATTCTTTCCAATTAACTCATCCTTATTGTAACCTAAAATTTTGTAACCCGCGTCATTTAAAAGTGTAATTTTCCCACTACAATCTATTGCAACTACAATATTAGCAACAAGATTAAGATATTGTTCTGCGGTTTCTTTTGCTTTTCTGATTTCAATCTCAGCTTCTTTTTCTTTTGAAATATTATCATAAACTCCCACCATTCCAATTATATTTCCTTTTGAATCCCTAAGAGGTCTTTTGCTTGTTTTCAACCAAATCTTATTTCCTTTTGGAGTTGTTTGCTCTTCTTCAAAATTTAATTTACTTTTCCCTGATTTTATTACTTTCTGATCGTCAGCAATGTACATGTCTGCTTGCTCTTTCCAACCCATTTGATGGTCATTTTTGCCAATTAATTTTCTTGGATGACCCAAACCTGAATCTTTTGCAAATGCCTTATTGCAACCAATGTATACTGAATCACGATCTTTCCAAAACACTCTGGACGGAATTGAATCCAAAACCAAATGCAACATATTATTTGCTTGGGCCAATTTTTCTTCGCTTTCTATTAATTTATTTTCAGCTTCTTTTATTTTTGTAATATTATGAAAATAACCTTGAGTGGCTGTAACTTTTCCGTCTTCCAATCTTGGCACTGCTCCCCCTCTCAACCAAACTTCTTTTCCTGTTTTGGTTACAAAAATAGCTTCGATATTTTTTACCTCTTCTCCAATCATTATCTTTTTAAATAATTCCTTACAATGCATAATCGACTTTGGGCTGATAATCCTAAATAGGTTCAAGCTTGTCAAATCTTTTTTGGAATAACCGAGAGTCTTATACCAAGCATTATTTACATATAAAAATTTTCCATCATTGGAAACGCTCTGGATTAACTCATTGCTATTTTCTATGAGATTGCGATATTTATCTTCGCTTTCCATTAATTGTTTTTCAGTCTTTTTTCTTTCAGAGATATCCTTTAATATTGCCTGCAAAAAAGATTTTCCTGCAATATCAACTCTCTTTACTGTAACCTCTGCTTCAAAATCCACACCATCAAATCTTCTATGAACCCATTCAAGACTCTTTGTCTCGCCCTTCATAACCGCCATAACGATCTTTAAAACTCTCTTATAAGAATTTGTTCCGTCCGGCTGCTTTGTTGGCGAAAATTGATGAGGGCTTAACCCTATTATCTGTTCTTTTTTGCATTTAAATATTTTTAAAACTTCTGAATTACATTCAACCACTTGCGCTCCGCGTTTTGTAAAGCCAAGAATAAAAATGGCATTCCCAGCTGAATCAAAAAGGGATTTGTATTTTTCTTCACCTGCTTTCAATTTTTCTTCTGCCGCCCTCTTCTCACTTATGTCGGTAGCCATACCCACAAGAAAAGCTGGCTTACCATTAACCTTCAATACAAAATTGTTCATGAGTGTCGGATATGTACTTCCATCTCTTCTCTTATGAGCTACTTCGCCTATGTACTTTCCTCTTTGTCTTAAAATTTTATTAAACTTTTGAACATTTTTTAATTCATCTTTTGTATGAAAAGATGAAAGATGCCTACCAATTAATTCTTGCTCTGTATGTCCATGGTTTTTGGCCCAAGATTTATTTACAAAGATAATATTACCTTTTAGATCTGCAAAAGCAATTTCTTGATTTGATTCTTCAATCACAATCTTATATTTTTCTATTTCCTTTTCTATTTCCTTTGCATCTGAAATATCAATATTTGTTCCAATGTAACCAATCTTTCCATTCTTTTTTATCTCTTTTGCTGTCCCATAAACCCAAGTGACTTTTCCTTTTTTTGTAATAAATCTGTACTTAAAACCCCATCTTCCTCCTGACTTTACTGACTTATGCCACTCTTTGTAAACCCAATCTTGATCTTCCGGATGAATTGCCTTTTTCCAGCCCTTTCCTTCAGCCTGCTTCATTGTCATCCCAGCATGTTTTAGCCAAGTTTTATTTGCATAAGTACAATTTCCATCTTTATCTGTAATGTAAATGGCAACTGGTGCTATATCAGACCAAACTTTAAATTTTTGTTCTTCTAATTCAAATTTCTGATTATTCTTTCTAGGTTTTTCTTTTTTTACCATACAAAAATATAAAAAAATCAAGCTAAAGCTTGAGTAATTTTCTTAGAAATATCTTCCAAATTCATAGAAGATTTTACAAAATAACCAATAGCTCCAAGATCAAATCCTTTTTTTCTATCACCATCCTGACCAAGATTAGTTAGAATAATAACCGGCACATCCTTAGTGTCTGATTTTTCTTTTAATTGCTTTAAAATAGTAAACCCATCTATGCCAGGCAAAACAATATCCAATAAAATCAAATCTGGTTTTGATTTATTTATAAGGCTAATAGCTTCACTGCCATCCATAGTAGAAACAACCTCAAAATTAGAAGACAATTCCACTTTAAGCGCTCTTAACATCACAGTATCGTCCTCTATTACTGCAATTTTAATTTTTTTATCCATATACCACCTCCCAAAAAAAACTTAGACCTGAAAAGGGTAAATTTTCTATAACTTATATCGGCATTATATACCTTTTAATAAAAAAAATCTATAAAAACCTATCTTCGTCTTTAGGCTTTACCAGGTAAATAAAAAAACTCCAAAAAGGAGTTATTTATTTCTATATTCCAATTTCACAGCAGAAAAGTGACAAAAACCGGATCATTTATATTTGATCTTAATGTTTCCATTAAGTATCTCCAGAAAGGAGGTGATCCATCCACAGCTTCCGCTACGGATGCCTTGTTACGACTTTACCCTGATTACTGACCCCACCTTCGTCCCTCAATAAAGAGAGCCTTCGAGTGTTGCCAACTTTCGTGGTATGACGGGCGGTGAGTACAAGACCCGAGAACGTATTCAACGCGCCGTGGCTGATGCGCGTTTACTAGCGATTCCAACTTCATGAAGGCGAATTGCAGCCTTCAATCCGAACTGAGACCAGTTTTCTGGGATTTGCTCCACCTCACGGTTTGGCATCCCTTTGTACTGGCCATTGTATCATGCGTGTAGCCCTAGGCGTAAGAGCCATGCTGATTTGACGTC
>CAZFTR010000024.1:0-5267 GCA_964522405.1 uncultured Gammaproteobacteria bacterium
GGACCAAATCTACCAAACCGATTCTTTAAAAGATGAGAAGGTGGGGGAGCCGATGCGGATCATCGCCTTCATCACCGATTCACTTGAGGACGCGAAGATACTCAAACATACCGGGGAACAGACCTCACGTGCGCCGCCCCTGATGCCAACCGACCCCGTTCCCTCATCCTGCGACTTCGGCGACACGAACTTCCAACACGCTGAAGTCTCCTGGTATCCCGACCCTCCCGCGCTGGACTTTTGAAGGCGGCACGGAGTCCTGCGCGCTGAGCAGCCATGTCCGTCGTTTCAGAGAGGATTGAACCACTCCGGATTCGCTTTTCACAGCCGGGATCGAAGGCGGATCGCCTCCAGATCTAGATTTCCTCATATATCAAACCTGTGACCGAACCAAAATGCGCTGCTGAAGCCCTGAAACATTCTCTTGACCAATTTCGATTTTCCTATTAATTTTAATTTTGTGAATTGTTTTTTAAATTATTCGGCTTTGCAAATTCTAATGAATCCGGATTTCTTAATAAAAATCACTTCCTGACTTTGTTCTATTCTGAATCAAGTCAGCTTTACTGAAAACACTAAAATCAATAACCAGATAAATAAGAGGAGGTGCTTAATATACATGAAACTTTATCTATAAAATGAGTTAAACGTAAGGAGAAGAAATTGAAATTTGATTTACTTCTCTTTTAGTGAAATTTGATTTCAATAATTTTTTTAATCAAACAAAGGAAAAACATGAAAAAAATAATTAATTTATTACTAGGAACTATTGTTGCTCTAAGCATTTCTACGTCAGTAGCATATGCAGCTGCTAACGAGGTTAGAGTAGCTTTTTTCTTGGAATGGGCAACGCCTAATCAGGAAGCAAAGGTTAAAAAAGTATTTGATGATGCATTAGGAGTTCCGGTTAAATGGACAAATTTTGCAACAGGTGGCGAGATGACTGAAGCAATGTTATCTGGAGATATTGATATTTCTTACTCACAAGGTTTAACACCATTTGTAAATGCTGTTAACGCAAAAGCGCCAATCAAACTTGTAGATATAGCCGTCACTTACGGTATGGGCGGAACAACTTGTGTTGTATCAAATGCCTCCAGAATTACAAAAGCGAATGCTGCTCAGTTAGAAGGTCAAAAAGTTGCTGTTCCAGTTGGAACTATGGCTGACTACGTTTTCAAAGAAACAATGAAAGTTGTTGGAGCTGATGTTAATAAAGTAACAGTTGTTGACATGGTTCCAGAAGATGGTTCTGCAGCGCTTTTAAACGGCGACGTGGTTATGGCATGCCTTTTCGGTGGTAAATCTATTGAAAATGCACTTAAAGCGGGTTCAAGAATGCTGACAGTTAAAGAAGCAACTGATGCTGGTATATCTGGTATTGACATTACTTCTGTAACAAACAAATTCTTAAAAGAAAATCCTGGTATGGTTAGAACTTTTGTTGAAATCACACATGAATACAATGCCAGGTTTAGAGCAGGAAAATCAGACATGAGCATCATTGCAAAAGATGCAGCAATGGATCTTGCTGGTACTAAAAAGCAAATGAGCGGTTTCGGATTCCCCGATGCAGGTGAGATAAGATCAAAGTATATGAATAAAAATGGAATACTTATGAAATATCTGAATGTTATGGGGAACATGTTCGCAACTGCAGAGAACCCCGCTCTAAAAAGTTACTCTAAAGTAGTTACTACAAAGTACCTGCCGTAATTAATTAGAGATAATTAAAATACGAATAGGCGCCATTTTAATTTATTGGCGCCTATTTTTTTAAACTTCCCGCCAATTATCCCCAAAACATATCATATATAATCAATTAGATATAATGAATAATGAGTGATCTTGTTTCTCAAAATTTGAATATGATTTTCAAATCACCAAAAGGAGAAACGGTTCATGCTCTAAAAGATATTAGTTTTACACTAAAACAAGGTGAACTATTAACTGTACTTGGTCCTTCAGGTTGTGGGAAAACAACTTTGCTGAATATAGCGGCCGGATTTCTTCATCCAACTTCGGGAACAATTACTCTAGGCAATAAGGAAATTGATGGTCCTGGAGTTGAAAGAGGTATGGTTTTTCAACAGGGTGCTTTATTTGAATGGTTAACGGTTAATGAAAATGTAAACTTTGGTTTACGAATGAAAAAAGAGGATCCAATTACAACAGCAAAAAAAGTTGAAGAGTGGTTAGATACAGTTGGGTTAAAAGGTTTTGGCAACACTCCTACTTATCAACTATCTGGTGGTATGCAGCAAAGAGTAGCTCTTGCAAGGTGTCTGATTAATGACCCAGATCTGATATTAATGGATGAACCATTAGGGGCTCTTGACGCTTTAACCAGAGAAAAAATGCAGTCTTTGGTTTTAAAATTATGGGAGGAAACCGGAAAGACCATCATTTTAATTACTCACTCAGTTGAAGAGGCTTTATTATTAGGTGAAAGGCTATATGTAATGGCACCCAGACCAGGAAGAATACATAAGGAATACGATCTTCCTTTTGCAACAATGGGTCTGACTGGAGATCTTAGAGAAATCAAAAATGATGAGGATTTTGTAAGCAAAAGAGAAGAGATTCTATCCATGATCTGGAACATGGAAGAGGAAATAATGGGTAAAGAGATTTGAGATGGTTACAGGAACCATTACATTTTTGATTATTTTTGCTGTAATTGGCGCAATCCTTTATGGACGAAGATTAATAAAAACAGAAAAAACCGATGCTGTTTTTGGGAATCCGGAAAGGGCAAAAGGAGGAGTACATTGGATAATTGTTGGAACAGGGTTCCTTCTATTTTCATGGCTTTATTATTCATGGGATATCGCAAAAGCCTTCTACCCGAAATCTGCAAATGAACTTTGTCAGGTTGCAAAAGTTACTGAGTCATTACTATCACTAAAATATCTTTTTCCTATTGTAGAAAGACAGCATAAAAGCACTGCAATCATTAAACGTGAAAACATAAATATAGAAAAAAAAATAAATATAATTATAAATGATCCAAATTTAAAAGAACAAGACAAGGAAATATTTATAAATATACTTCTAAAAACCAAGTTAATGATCCCAACTTTAACTGATGAGAGATATTTAGAAGATGATACAAGAAATATTATAAAAGAGTTAACAGTTAGATTAAATCAATTAACTGCGGATTTTTCAAAAGACAGTTACCCTAACTTAAGTGAGGAAGAGACAAACGAAATAAATATAGGTTTAGAAAGACAATTAGGATGGGGAGCAACTGGTATGGAAGTTCCTCCGCTTCCTGAAAGTAAAAGAGGGTTAAAATTTCATGCAGTTGCGACAGAACTAAATTCTATTAGTGACGAATTTTTTGAAATGAGAAATCATAACCCTGAGTATTTAAGACAGTCAGGAGTGATTTTTTCTGAAATTAAACAGTATAAAGATGGATTAGATGATGGCCTGGAACTGGATTATATAAAGGATATTAAAAAACTAGTCCGAAGAATAGAGTACGCAAGTATTTTTCCTCCTAATACTCTTGATGGATTAGAAAATTCAATTAGAGCTTTTGACATAGCTCAAAGAAAAGAACAGGGAAATTTAAGAATTATAGATACACTTTTATTCCCAGCCGGAACAATAGTCGCCAGTGGTTCTCAGTGCTCGGAAGCTGGCCCTGGAAGATGGTTACCAAAACCATCTGATACATTTAGAATTTTTGGTGAAATGCTGAATCCAAGCGTAGGATATAAAATGATTCCTTTGCTTTGGTATGAAATGATGGGAGTTAATAAAATAGTTGGATTTATACTTCCGGATTGGATAGCAGACATTTTACCTGGTAAATATCCAGTTCACACTTCTGAGGGAAAAGTAGAACCTAATTTTAAAAGTAAAGTTCTGGATATTGTTACTGGTGAATTTAAAGCCTTCAAAATTCCTGTTCCATCAGGACACATTTGGGATTCTTTTTTAAGAGTATTTTTAGGTCTAACTCTTGGGATTATCTTTGGTGTTCCATTAGGAATTTTTATGGGTTTAAATAGATTTGCCAAAGGATTTTTCGACCCTTTAGTTGAATTGTATAGACCTGTGCCTCCACTTGCCTGGGCTCCATTAGTGATTACTGTTTTTGGAATCGATAACCTGGGAAAAGTATTTTTATTATTTATGGTCTCATTTTCAATTATGATTATTTCCGCAAGAGCAGGGGCTTCGGGAACACAATTATCAAAAATTCATGCGGCACACTCTTTAGGTACGTCAAGATGGCAAATTTTAAGGCATGTTATATTTCCAAATTCTTTGCCTGAAATACTTACCGGAATAAGAGTCGCGGTGGGTATGTGCTGGGGGACACTGGTTGCAGCGGAATTTTTGGCAGGAACTACTGGTATTGGATTTGTTGAAAACGTTGCCAGAAAATATATGCAATATGAAGTTATTTGGATTACTATTTTTGTAATGGGAATGCTGGGGCTTCTATTTGATATAACTCTTAGAAAAATTATTGCCAAAACTATTCCATGGCATGGGAAAGGATGAGTACTTCAATTCAGAGTGTTTTACGTGCGATGCTGAAAGTCTCCTGTCCTGTAGTTGCCCTATTCTGATCATGTATTTGTAAAAAGCATCGAGTTTCCTGGATTTTTTCAACTTACTTACTTCCTCCAATACACCTGACAGCATTTCATCAGAAACTAAACTCCAGATTGAGTCCGCGCTTCTCCAGTCAGAGTCAAAAACACCTTCAGTATTAAAGTAAGCATCATTCTGCAGAATTAAATCTGTTGGTGTAATCTGTGTGTGGAAGTAAAACCACACTCCACAAGCATTTTTTGCAGATCATCAAGACCAATCACTTTTTTCTTAATAATCTGCAAAGCGTTCGGAATTAAGTGATCAAATAACGGCCAACGTGTTCGCGTATGTCCACTCTCAGCATTTCAAATAACTCATCCGGGCTGCCAAGACCCTTGAACAGCTCTTTGAATTCCGCTACTGTGATTTCCATTCTCATGGGTAAGCTCCTTATTGAAAGTTTGTTGTTTTGGAGAAACAAACCCTATTGGAAAAATACCCATGAGATCAAGCCTTTCCAGATTTCACACAATTAAATTTACACTACCAAGGCAGAACCTGTTGTAAAAGAACCGGAATGTATGCTTTCTCCATTTCATTTAAAACTTAGAAACCTCTCAAAATGCTGTCATTCTGCGCGGAGTCGTAAGGCGGAGTCGCAGAATCCAAGTGCTGAGGATTCTTGGACATACGGTGGATCCTGCAAC
>CAZFTR010000025.1:0-4979 GCA_964522405.1 uncultured Gammaproteobacteria bacterium
AACTACCAATATTAGTATTTACAACTGTAGCAGTATTATAGTCAGTAGATCCTGCAGTTGCCCACGCTGCTCCAGTCCAATACTGCCAACTCACACCATCATCATCTGAAAGCTGATAAAATATATCTCCACCATTTTTGGTAGCAGTTTCAGTAAAAGAATCCCAGCTAGATACTGCTGCGGGATTTAGAGAAGTTGTTGGCTCAATGGTAGGATCATCTGTTGCGTAAGTTGGGGCAACAGTTTCAGTCCAATTTACTACTACATTATCAAATTCTGCGGTTACACCGGTTGGAGAATTTGTACTATTGTAGACTGCATAGACACCTATTTTAAGGTAATATGTTCCGGTTGTGGGTATTTTTGAACTTATATCTACTTGAGAAATACTAGCCCAATCAGAAACAGAAGTTAAATTTCCACTATCCCAAACAGCCTCACCAATAGTGGGATTACCACTACCCGTATCAACAAAAGCATAAAGATTAAGTGAAGTTAAAAAACTTGAATCAACCGAACTAATCAGCCAATCCAAATCTAATGTGGCCGGACTAGGAGAATCAGCAGTAGTTGTAAAAGACTGATACCAATAAGCAGCAGAAGAATTATTCTTTTTTGGGTCAAGAACAATATCTATATTCCCTCCTGGATTACCCCCGGTTGACTGATAATTTCCAGAATTAGTTCTTCCACCCGGCTGAGCCCAATCTTGCACAAAAGTCCAACCAGATGAGTCACTATCAAATCCAGAGTTTGTAGTGCTGTATGAGCCACCTCCGCCACTAGTATCTTTTAATCTTGCTACCCCAGTTGTAACCTCAATTTTCCCACTGTCATATGTATAGTTCCCTGGAGTATCAAAAGTCCAACTCTCAGTAGCTGCAAGTAGAGTCTGTGCACCTAGTAGATAGAATGAAGTCAAAATCAATAATAAAAACTTTAAGAAAACTAACCCAGCCGCACTTAAAACAGTAGTAAGGCTTACAGATCTTCGAAATGAATAACTTTGTAGATGTTTTTCAGAGTCAAGTCCTTTTTTTCTATAAATTTTCCTACCTTTTATCTTTTCTGGAGGGACGAGTATATATAGCGGAATAGCAAAAACAGCCATTGTCATTTCTAGACCAATTATCACTATTGCAAGATAAACAACCCGCACACCGCGAGCTTCGTGTAACTTTTCTTTAGTCTTAAATACAAGACCTGAAAAGCGTAAAAAAATATCAAGACCTTTTCCAAGCATAAAAAAGAAACTTTCTATTTATAATGTTAGCGCTGTTAAAAATATTCCCATTACTATTAAAATTGCCAAAACCCAATTTGCAAAACTATCTAAATTATTTGTAAAATCCTCAAAAAAAGATTTATCAACTCTAAAATATTGCTCATTTGATGCTGAACTACGCATTTCAGTACTCTCATCATAATGAAGAGCAAACATAGAATGAACACCTTGATTTATCTTGAAATTATCTTGGCTATGTTCTATTTCCCAAAATCCATTTTCATCTACTTTGCCTGAATACATAACGCTTTGCTGATCAGTCACAAACAAAACCACTTGCGCACCCGGTATCCCCTCTCCCCTAAATGAATACTTTAACCCTCTCTCCTTTTTAATATCTAAAATCTTTGGTACCTCGAGTGCTGTAGAGAGCTTGGCAGTTTGTACTCCTGCTTCATGGACAAAAATATCTCTTTCTTCAATAGTCAGTGGGCGCAAATCTGAAACCTTATATAATTCAAGTGGTCCATAAACAGCAGGTGTAAGTACAATCAATAATAGTTTTACTGTCCAAATAACAAAAATAACTCCCACACCAGTAAGAGTTAATATTTTTCGTAGTTTGTAATCTGTAGCTATAGCGCCGTATTCTCCTTTTGTTTCTAAATAAGCTGTAGATTTCTCAGCTCTCGTAGTTAAATACAGAGGCAAAGAAAGAAGAGCCAAAATAACCTCCAACAATACTAGCTTTAAAACGCCTAAAACACTTTTAAGTCCGTATCGGGTAGTAATCTCTTTTTTAGCAGTATATATGTGATTGGTAACACGAACTATTAAATTTAACCACTTCTCCTTCATACCCCTTTGGTTTAGTTTTTTATTCTTTGTTTTTGTGATTTTTACCATTACTTACTTTTTCTATAATTTCAGTTATTTTATCTAATTCTGTAGTGGCTTTTACAAAATATTCTTTTGCGCCAAGTTTCATAGCTTTATCTATGTCTTTTTTATCACCCAAATTAGATAATACTATTACAGGAATGTTTTTTAGTGAGGGATCTGCCTTCAAATCTCTCAACACATCAAACCCGTCCTTTTTTGGCAGTACAAGATCTAAAAGCACAACACTTGGCTTAAGTCGCTGAGCAAGCTGGATTCCAAGCTCACCATCAGTTGCGGTAGACAGTACAAATCCACTATCTTTTAGCTGTATATGAAGTGCTCGTAAAAGTATTTCATCATCCTCCACAATTAACAATATTTTTTCTTTCGCCATAATAGTTTATGATATATCAATTAACCTTTTAGATATTTTTTTACAATTTTCACAATATCTTCTGTAGAGCTTGTAGCTTTTAACACAAATTCTTCTGCTCCAAGCGCTTGAGCAGATTTTACGTCAGCTGGACTATCTAAATTTGATACTATAACCACAGGAACTTTTGCTAAGCCTGTATCTGCTTTTATTTCTTTTAACACACCAAAGCCATCAAGACCCGGAAGAATAAGATCAAGTAAAATTAAATCGGGCTGGAACTTGGCAGCAGTAGTTGAAGCTTTTGACCCCTCCAGAACATTCTTAACCTCATATCCAGCATCTTCTAAAACTCCAACCATCGCTTTTGATAGCATTGCATCATCTTCTATCAAAAAAATTTTATACTTTTTTTTAGTTTTTTTACCAAACATAAATTCTATAAATAAATCATTCAAAATCGCTTTTTGGAGATGTGTTGGTATACTCCAAATAACTCAATTTCCTTAAGCTCAATACTGTTATATTTTACACCATTATGTGAAAAGAAGCAAAATTTTGAAAAGAGCTGTGGATTATCTATTTGGGGGTTATTTCCTTAATTGATCCATACAATGAAAAATTAAAAACTCCTGTATATCACAGGAGTTTTATATTGTAAATTTACTTTGATCTAGTCCGGTAATTGGAACGACTTCCTCCACCAGAATGTCGTCTCTTATTTCTGGCAAAAGGTCTACTCCCACCACTTTTAGCTCCACGACTTCGTCCACTTCTTGAAAACTGGCTACTTTTGGGTGTACCTGTACGATCATCGCTTGAGCGATTATTTCTACTCTTGTATCCACCGCTTGAAGGGCTTGTTTTTGAGTACCCTGAACCTGAACTTCTTCTTCCTTCTGAACGTGTTGAACGATTTCTGTCTCCGTAACTTTTTCCTCGCCCGCCACTTCTATCGCCTGAGGATCCTCCACGACTTTTATTTCTATCACCAGAGTATCTGCCTCGCCCTCTATCAGGAGATCCTTCTCTACTCTCAGATCCTCTCCCTCTGTAGTTTCCTGATCCACCTCTTCTATATTTTCGAATATTTTCATCTGCAAACTTCTTTCTTCTTTCAAATCGTGACTCCTCTTTTGGTGGTTTTTCTCTTTCCGGTGGAAGTTCAGGTAATGACAAAACTGGAAGTGATTTTCGAATAAGTCTTTCTATTTTTCTTACATCTGCTTTTTGAGATGGTGCCACAAATGAAATAGCCTTTCCATATCTCCCAGCTCGCCCTGTTCTTCCAATTCTATGTACATAATCTTCTGAGTTTTCTGGAAGATCGAAGTTAATTACTAATCCAATTTCTTTTACATCTATTCCGCGAGCAGCAATATCTGTTGCTACCATGATACGAAATTTTCCTTTTCTAAATCCATCAAGGGCTGCTTTTCTCTGATTTTGTGAACGATTTCCATGGATTTCTGTTGCTGTATGCTTCATGTGGCGAATATCTCGTGCTATTTTCTTAGCTCCATGTTTTGTTCTTGAGAAAATCAATATTACGTCTTCATTATATTTTGTTAAAATTGAATCAAGTAAACGCATTTTATCATTTTTTCTCACTACAAAAACTTCTTGTTCTACATTTTTTGCAGAAGTTCCTTGTGGTGCAATTTCAATACGCAAAGGCATTTTCATAAATGCTGTTGCCAGCTTTGAAATTGATTGAGGCATGGTTGCAGAGAAAAGCATTGTTTGTCTCTCGCTTGGAGCAGCTTTTAAAATTCTCTTGATCTCTGGCAAAAAACCAACATCAAGCATGCGATCTGCTTCGTCCAAAACTACTGTATTTACTTTTTTTAAGGAATACTTTCTCTGATTCATCAAGTCAGCCAGACGCCCCGGTGTGGCGATCACCACATGTGGATCACGCTGAAGTGCTCTTACTTGCGGATGCTGAGAAGTTCCACCAATGATAACAGCTGTTCTTAGTTTGAGAGCAGAACCAACCTGACGAAGTGCTTCTTCTACCTGAAGAGCAAGTTCACGAGTTGGAACTAGAACCAAACCTTGACCACCAAATTGACCAAGTCTTTGAATCATTGGAATACCAAAAGCTAGAGTCTTTCCAGTCCCAGTTTGCGCTATTCCAACCACATCCTTACCTTCTATAGCTCCAGGAATAACCTGATGCTGAATAGGCGTGGGCGTGTTGAACCCTTTTTGAGATAGGATCTCTAGAAAATTCTTAGAAATCCCAAGGTCGCTAAAACGACCTGTTTTTTGTTCTTGTTTTGACATAAATAAAATATGTGACCCGATATTCTTCGCGGTCACATATTTGAGACAAAAAAGATTCGAGTCGCCCGGGCCAAGCCACAGGCTTAAATGAATAGATTATTGTAGCAGAAAATAGAATTTTTGTCAAGACTTAACCTCAATTAAGCCAAAATTCTATTTTTTTGACTTATTTTAGCAAAAAATAATAACTAAAAGAAGAAGAATTTATAT
>CAZFTR010000026.1:0-933 GCA_964522405.1 uncultured Gammaproteobacteria bacterium
ATAAACTCCGTTCCAAAAACATCTTCAATCAAAATACTGCCCTCACCACCAGGAAGATACAAACTTTGAACAACCTCATCAGCAAAAATTAAGGAGAACCCCAATTGCCCCAAGCACTCCATCACATGAGATTTACCTGAAGCTATTTTTCCTAATACACCCAAAACCATAACTAGAGTTTTGCCCCTAAATCATTCAAAGCACGCTTAAACTGAGCCAACGCTAGCTTAGCCGCCCTAACATCTATTTCACCCAATTCATGAGCGACCCTATTTCTAAGCTTGTGGGCAGACCAAACATCATTAATTCTAGAAAAATGCCCCTTTGCTTTCTTCAATTTCTCCCCCAAACTGCCCTCATACCCCTTCTTCTTCAAAGAATAATCTAATAACTTATCCGCATCCAAAATAGAAGCTTTTGGATTGCCAGGAAATGAATCGATAATCCTTATCCAATGGGAACGGATATAATTTAGCTCCTTAATCGTAAAACTATTTTTTCGTCGATTTCGCTTCCAAAAAACATATAATACCACTAAAAAATCAATGGCAATAAATATCAAAAGGCCCAAAACTAAAGGAGACATAGCTAAATTTTACTTTTATTATGCATATGGTAAGCGATCATATCTGCCAACATATTTTTCAAATTATTATGATCTTTAACAGAGCGTTCAGATATAAACCGCTCTTGAAACTTCATCACTAACCTCTCAGTTCTTCTTGGATTAACGGCATCTTTTAACACAACAGAGGTCTGTGCACCAATCTTATCAATCGTAATATCACCATAATTAAAGATAGTTCTTATCACACCTTTAATCTGATAAGAGATACCTTCCATCATGTGATAATCAATTCTTGTAGATGTTAAATCAAAGAGACCATTTCTTTCTAAATCAATCACACCAGAATCAGTAAGAAGCCAAACATC
>CAZFTR010000026.1:943-4937 GCA_964522405.1 uncultured Gammaproteobacteria bacterium
GCCGCAGCAACAAGCCACCACACAACAAAAAGCATCAGGCCACTGGGGAAAAGCCAAAACAGAAATAATGGCAGCATAATGCCAAAAAAAGTAATCTTCATTACAGAAATCTTAAACACCAGAACATGGCGATGTATCACCTCCATAATCCTTTCTCCTTCTTCAACATAATGTGAGAAGATCAAATGCTTACCCGTCTTGCTTTTCTTCATATAGGAATTATAATGAAATCCATGCAAGAAAAAAACAAAAAGATTCTGCTATGGGGGGCTGACCTGGGAATTAACCTGGCAATCATTGTCATTTTGGTTTTAGCAATCCAAAAATGGCTCATTGCCCCATTTGATGTTTCAGGGTCCTCAATGTGCGACACACTTAATCACATCAATGGTGAATGCCGCGGAGGATATGGTGAAAAAATCATCATTAATGAAGCAGGCTACCTCTTCAATGATCCACAAAGAGGAGACATCGTAGTATTCCAAGCGCCGGAAGGAGACGACAAATACTTCATAAAAAGGATCATCGGAATGCCAGGAGATACAGTCGAGATAAAAGACGGTGAAGTCTACCTTAATGGAGATATACTTGAAGAAAATTACTTAAATGAAACAAATAAAGGAAAGACAAAAATATACCTCAGCAACTTCTCAGTATTTGAAGTACCTGAAGATCAATACTTCCTACTCGGAGACAACCGAAAAGCCAGTACAGACTCTAGAAGCTGCTTCTCAAGCTCATTGTCAATTGAATGCAAAAACAACCCTGAGAGAGCATTCGTTCCTCGTGAGTATATTCGCGGGAAAGCCTGGGTGGTTTGGTGGCCATTAAGCAATATTCGAGTGATCGAAAGTGAAAACCCTTATACAGCTCACGTCGAGAACTCAGAATCTTTGGCAGAAAAATAAAATTCAAGAAGCAAACTCATAATTACAAGTAAGAAGCCTGACCACCAGCTTAATACTCGAAGCATTTGTAAAACCAATGAAAGACTTGCAACTAATGAGAGTAAAACCCCTTGCCTCAAAGAAACACCAATATGAGAATAAAAAATCTCATTTCTAAAAAGCAACAATCGAAAGTAAAACCCTATCACAGAAAAAGTACAGGAAAGAGCTATAAACAAGGTTAAAAAGAAAAAAAGCAATGCAACTCCAGAACTCTCAAATGGCGAAAGCTTAAACAAAATTAAAAACCAGGCAATCCATGAGATTAAACCTGCTAAAAATATCAAAGAAATATACCTCGAATGCGTCATAGATCATATTAATCACTAAAAACAATTTAGCAGAATCAATATAGATATCGAATACTAAAATTCCAACCCTTTTACATCACCATCTGAAATAATCCTAAACTCACCATCTCTTGTTAAACGACCAGGCATCTTAAAGCCAGCAGCCTTTGAGTGCCCACCTCCACCATAACTAGCAGCAACTTCGGAGAGATCAACGTCATCATTTCTAGTGCGGAAAGAGCCCTTCACATTCCCTTGCCTATCTTCATTAATCAATACAGCAAATTTTGAATTAGGAACCATGTTTAAATAGTCAACCAGACCAGTTAATTGATCAGGACCACTTCCAACATCTTTATAGTCCGATTCCTTAAGCACTGATAAAACAACTTTTTCATCTGTAAGAACGGCAGACTCTAAAGCCTTACCCCATAAGCGAAGAGAAGAAACCGACTTATTCGAAAAAAGTGAGGCTGTAATTGAACGCACATCAGCACCGAGCCCCATAAGCACAGAAGCAACCTTTAAGACTTCAGAAGTAGTGTTTGAATGCATGAAGCCACCAGTGTCACCGTAAATACCAGCGAGCAAACAAGTTGCCATTGAAATTGTAATCGGAAAATCTAGTTCACTAAAGATATTAAACAAAAGCAAAGTAGTCGAAGCAGACCTGGAATCAACAATATTCAGATCTCCAAAGAAATCATTGGAAGCATGATGATCAATGTTAATCACAGGCACATTTGAATCCAGAAATCCCGGATACTTAGAATCAAATTCAGTCAAATGGGAAGCTCCACAATCCACAACAAACATCAAATCAAAGTCAGCCAAAACAAAATCCCTTTTGAATTCCAAAACATCAGGAAGGAAATCAAAATCCTTGCTCGGCTTATCAACACACGCAAGAGTTACATCCTTACGAAAACTCTCTAACCAAAGCTTTATCGATATTGCAGCACCTAAAGTATCGGCATCAGGCTTAGCATGTGAAATAATCAGGATATTGTCTGCCTGTGAAGACATTTCAACCAATTTTTTTATCTCAGTTTGCATTCAAAGTGAATAAATAGGAGAGATGATAACATATTCACTAAAAATTGCAAGTGTAATAAATAATAAATCAAGTACTATAAATTACATGAAAATATCATTCTTCGGTACACCTCAATTCGCGGTACCAAGCCTAATCGCCTTACATAAAGCTAATATTGAGATTGAAGCTGTATTCACTCAACCAAACAGGGAAGTAGGAAGAAAACAGACCATCCAAGAACCACCAGTCAAAACTGCAGCTAAAGATTTAAATCTCATAGTCCACCAACCAAATACAAAGGAAGAACTCGAAGAAATAATAGGTAATCTTGAAAGCGATTTCTTCGTAGTAATCGCATATGGGATGATTTTCACAGAAAAAGTTCTAAAAAAGCCTAAAATAGCCTGCGTAAATAGCCATGCATCTATTCTACCAAAACACCGCGGTGCCTCACCCATTCAGCAGGCACTTCTAAATGGTGAATCAGAAACAGGAATCAGCTTTATGAAAATGGACAAAAAGATGGACCATGGGGAGATATACGAGACAAAAATAATCAAGATTGATGAAGATGATGACTTACCAAGCTTAAGCAAAAAGTTGTCAGAACTAAGCGCGCAATATCTTCCTGAAGTACTAGAGAAAATTAGTGAAGGAAAACTGAGGCCTAAAGAACAGAAACACTCAGAAGCAAGTTATTGTAGAAAAATACAAAAAAGTGACGGTCAAATAGAATGGAACAATAGTGCAATTGAAATAAGAAATCAATTTAGAGCCTACACACCTTGGCCAGGAATATACACAAAGATAAAAGAAAAGAAATTAAAAATTCTTGAATTAAATTGTGAACATGGAGGAGAAAGAGAAGCTGGAAAATTCTACATCGAAGATAAGCTACTAAAAATACAGACGGGAGAAGGCATAATTGTGCCGGAGACTCTTCAGATTGAAGGAAAAAAGCCAAGCTCAAACAAAGAATTTCTAAATGGGAATAGGAAGCTACTGGGCCTTTAAAGCAGCTAGGGCATACATGCAGAGCAAAAACTGCCCCTCATAAAGAGAGATAAAATAATGGTCAAAACTAGCCAAAACAAATAGAGCAACAAGGAAGTACAACCCCCTACCGCCAAATACAACACTAAGATTATTTTTTCCGAAAAATTTACAGAAAATAATCAGACAAAGAAAAAACAAAACCACTCCAAACTCATTCAGCAGTAACAAGAAGGAATTGTGCACTGGTTGAAGCTCCCAGGGCAATATTTTATTACTTACTACATCTGAGAGAGCAAAAGTAAAATTCCCTAACCCCACACCAAGAGGATTATCCCACAAAATAGCAAATGCATGCCAAAACAGATCAATTCTCTCTACTACCCCAGCTCTTCCAGAAAAAAAGAGGCTAAAAACTAAAAAAGAAAAAAGAGCAACAAAAACAACCGTAAAAGAGAGCTTATACCCAAACTTCAAATCCTCTTTTTTCCGCCACACCCAAAACGGAAAAATCAGAAATAAAGCCAAAAAAGCAGATCTTGAACTAGTAAAAAACAACATAAGAATAAAAAAAACAGTGGCAACTAAAATGACAGGCAATGAGACAGCTTTTCTCAAATAAGTCCATAATGCCAAGATTGAAAATAGAAGATAAGCGGAAAAAATATTTGGATGAGGAAAAGTGCCATATGGCCTCAAATATGGTTCACCAAACAAAGAGAACTTAG
>CAZFTR010000027.1:0-4318 GCA_964522405.1 uncultured Gammaproteobacteria bacterium
GGACAAACCTCTGGTGTGCCAGTTGTGCGCCACGCATCGCTGGGTAGCTAAGTTTGGCACGGATAAGCGCTGAAAGCATCTAAGTGCGAAGCCGTTCTCAAGATTAGTATTCATTTGAGATTCCTTCTAGACGAGGAGGTTGATAGGCACCATGTGTATGCAGAGGTGTACTAATATATCGAACACTACAGAAGCACTCAGTTGTTCTTTTGAGAAGCTCTAAATTTGACGTATTACTTCGTCAGAAGTTGCGGTACTCGCCGCCGTGCCTAAGCACGGCTTGCTCCGTTCCTCACTTCTTCCTTGTACTACATCAAATTTAGAGCTTCCTGATAAACAACTTGATTATTTTAAAAACTAAAAAGAGATATTATCTTGGTGGTCTTTGCGACAGGGGTACACCTGTTCCCATCCCGAACACAGCAGTTAAGCCTGTTAGCGCCGATGGTAGTCGAAAGGCAAGAGTAGGTAGCCGCCAAGATAATGTCTCTTTTTTAATACAAAAACCAGCAAAAGCTGGTTTTTTGATACTTGACTTTTTTGATTTCTTGGCGTAATCTGGATTTGCGTTGCGTTACCTATTGGAGAGGTGGCGCTTGGACAGGAGTATTAGATGAAGATTAGAGATATCGTGGGTACGGATGAGCAGATCCGTGCTCTGCTGAGTGAGCTGTGTGAGTGCGGCCTCCAGATCAGCGAGCAGAGCTTGGTGGGACAGAACCCGCAGCTCATGGCGTTCATGCGTCAGCTGCTGGTCCGTGAGCTGGCTTCGGCTTACACCCTCGGCGTGTTCCATTCGCCGACGGGTGGCACGGATTTCTTGAGGTGCGGCTTGAGCCAGCTTCAGCACTCTTATGACTACGTTCGCGTCGTCAAAGTGGCAGCTGGCATCGCCCTCCAGATCAACATGCTGGGCAGTAATGTCGCAGATCTGGATGTCAGCGGCACCGAGGGCATGGAACTTGCCGAGAACCTGGGTGCAGTTGTCGTCAAGTACCTGTGGCACAACTACAACGAGTGCACGGGTGCCGACGCCGTGAGCTTCCAAGATTTCTGCGACGTCGCTGACACGGCCGCGTCGCCTACGTTGACTCCGCCTTCGGCTACCGCTGTCGGTGCCGAGAGCCGGCCCTGCTGCGAGTGCGGTGCGCCGCTCACCGGCGACGGTTTCTGCATGGAGTGCATGTGATACCAGTTCGTGGTGTCAACAGGAAGTGTCCAGTTCGGCTCATCTCCGTACTGTCCAACGCGCATGCGTGCGGCCGAGTTCGATCATCTCCGAACCGGCCGCCAACCCTGTTTTTGAATGAAAGATTTTGATTTAAGAATTGGAAAAACCAGCATTTGCTGGTTTTTTGGTATGTTCTATTTATATTAGGTTGAAATATTAAAATTTTATTCTTATTCCAACCGGACAATGATCTGAACCTAGCATGTCCGGCAAAATCACTGCTTCTTTTACTTTACTTTTTAATTTTTTTGAAACACAAACATAGTCTATGCGCCAACCTACATTTCTTTTTCTTGCGTTAGCAAAATATGCCCACCAAGTATAAATGTCTTTTGTGTTTGGATAGAAATGTCTGTAAATATCAACAAATCCTGCTTTTAACAAGTTTTCAAATCCTTCTCTTTCTTCTGGTGTAAATCCAGCATTTTTTTGATTATCTTTTGGACGTGCAAGATCAATTTCTTTGTGAGCAACATTTAAGTCTCCACAAAAAATTACTGGTTTTGATTTTTCTAAATACTTACAATATTTAAGAAATAAAGGATCCCATTTTTTATATACAAAATCTAATCTGGTTAGATCTCTTTTTGAATTTGGTCTGTATTGGTTAACTAGAAAAAAGTTTTCAAATTCAGCTGCAATTACTCTCCCTTCTATGCTAACATCCCGACCTTGATCATCTATTAGATCTTTTGGTTTATAAAGATGTTTAGGAAATCCAAAATGAATAGCTAGAGGCATTTTCTTTGTAAATATTGCAGTTCCTGAGTACCCTTTTTTATTTGCTGAATTCCAATATTCCTGATAATCTGGCAAATCAATGACAACTTGATTTTTCAGTGCCTTTGTTTCTTGCAAGCATAATATATCTGGATCATATTCTTTTAAGAATTTATTAAATCCATTGTTGCGGATTGCTGCTCGCAAGCCATTGACATTCCATGAGAAAATTTTTATTGTTTCTTTGGACATTTTTCTTGAATTAAATATTCTTAACTATAAACTATTAACTGCTAACTGTAAACTATTAACTGCTAAAAAACTTGTCCACACACCTAAAATTTGCAAAAAAATCTTTCTATTGATATAGTCTTTCTTAGTCTTAAAACCTATATTTTCTAAACAAAAAAATATGACAGAAGAGCAACATGAATTAGTAAAAAATGCATTATTAGAACACATTAGAGAAATTTTTGAAGAGATAGAAGAGGATGTTGCCAGATCTCATGAAGAACGTTATGCACTTCTTGAGGATTTACTGGAAAATGCTTCTGAGCCAGATGAGTTAAGGGTTGCTTTTGAACAGTGGCATGCAGAACATAGTGATGAGATAGATTTTGGGGCTGAGCTTGAGGAGATTTGGGACAATGCAATTCACAGATTAGACGAAAAACAAGACAATTTTTAAATTCATGCCGCACTTGATTACGCGGCTTTTTTTATGTAGTATATAAGAGCCTATTCCAGTAATAGGCTCTTGGTATAGAGATCATTTTTACTACTAATATTTACTATATGGATAGAAATTTAGCCTTGGAATTTGTTCGTGTTACTGAGGCCGGTGCCATTGCCGCGGCCAAATGGCTGGGAAGAGGTGATGGAAAAGCCGCTGATCAGGCTGCTGTTGATCAGATGAGGGGTCGATTTAGTTGTATTCCTTTTTCAGGAGAAGTTGTTATTGGAGAAGGTACAAAAGATAATGCGCCAGAGCTTTTTATTGGTGAAAAATTGGGCGATGGGACAGGACAGGAATTTGACATTGCTGTTGATCCGCTTGAATGTACTGATAGTGTTGCCAATGGAAAACCAAATGCTATTTCAGTTATTGCTATTGGAAAAAAAGGATCTCTTTTCCATGCTCCTGATACTTATATGAATAAGATCGCTTGTGGGCCAAAAGCAAAAGGTGTGATTGATCTTGATGCCTCTATTGAAGAAAATATTGGTCGAGTTGCAGAGAAACTTGAAAAAGAAATTTCTGAAATGGTTCTTGTTGCGCTTGATCGTGATTATAATCAAGAAACTGTAGAAGAAATAAGAAAAATAGGCGCTAGAGTCCGTCTTATTTCTGATGGTGACGTTGCTGGCGCTATTGCCACTTGTTTACCTGATTCTGGGATTGATTTATTGATTCAGAAAGGTGCGAGTGCAGAGGGTGTTCTTGCGAGCGTTGCTATCAAATGTCTTGGTGGAGATTTTCAAGGACGTCTTGCACCGAAGAATGATGAGCATTTGCAGAGAATAAAAGACATGGGAATTGAAGACGTGGATAAAAAATTATTGCTTGAAGATTTGGCAGCTGGAGAGAATCTTAGTTTTACTGCTACTGGTGTTATTGATGGACCGCTTCTTCGAGGTGTGCGCTATACTGCTGATCATTGTTATACTTATTCTGTTGTTATGAGAGTTAAGACTGGAACTGTTCGGTTTTTGGAGACCCGACATAATTTGTAAAGCATTGTTTTTTCAATTATTTTAATAACAAAAATATGCCCAATAAAAATTACTATGATTTGCAATCTGAGCAAGAAGTAAAAGATCTGATTGGTAAATCATGCACTCTTGAAGGTGAAAAAATAAGTTCAATTACTGATCAGAATCTACTTCGGGACGAAATTATCTACACCTTGCAATTTAATGCTAGTGTTTCTGATAATAAAGAAGTAAAAAAAGCTTCAATTTATTGGATAAATCAGATTGCTGAAGCTTTAGATATTAAATCCGGTTCAAATCATGATTTTTATTCTGCCAAGACTGGCGGAGAATATCAGTTTTTTACAGTTCCTGCAATAAACGCCAGGATGGTAAGTTTTCACAAAGTTCGTGCTGCTGTGAAAACTGCAAAAGCAATGAATTTGCCACATATTATTTTTGAATTAGCTCTCAGTGAAGTTGGTTATACAGGTCAAGGGAAGAATGAGTATGCAGCTCTTGTAAAAGCAGCATATATTTCACTTGGTTTAGAAAATGAAACTGTTTATGTTCAGGCAGATCATTATCAGCTTGATCCAAAAAAATACGCAGATGATAGTGCGGCTGAATTACAGAGAATAAAAGATGCTATTACAAAAGCAATTGAAAATGGAG
>CAZFTR010000028.1:0-4277 GCA_964522405.1 uncultured Gammaproteobacteria bacterium
CTATTGGATAATTTTTAATTGCAAGAATCTTTCTTAATTTTAGTAATAATATTTTGAATATAAGAAAAATTGAGCTTTATAAATTTGTTAGTAATGTACTAAGATATTTTAAATATAATAAAGAAACCTTAATTATATACTTATATGAACAAGCTAAGAACATCATTTGTTTTTTTAGGAATTATAGCAATTGTATTTTTATGGTTCGCTTCATCACTCTATCAGAAGGTTCCAGCTGGTTATGTTGCGGTTGCGACTCTTTTCGGAGAAGTTCAGATAGATCCCTATGAAGAGGGACTTCATATTCCTGTCAATCCCTTCTATGAGTGGTATTTTTACGATGTCAGACAAAAATCTCACTTAGAAGAAGCGAATGTACCCTCTCAGGACCAACTTCAGACTAAGATTCAAGTCAGTGTTCAGTTTCGACTAATTAACGAAAGCGCTCCAAAAATTTTACAGGAAACAGGACAGGCTCAAGATGTCCTAAGGGTTCATATTGTGCCTAAACTGAGATCTCTTCTTCGTGAGCAAGGAAAAGCAATCAAAAGGGCTGAAGACTTTTTCTCAGAAAAAACACAGCAGAATATGCAGGTGTCTCTTCTCGATGGATTGATAGATTATCTAGGCCCCAAAGGGGTTAAAGTCAGTGCTGTATTAATCCGGGATATATCTCTTCCTCCTTTTATTATAAAAGCAATTGAATCTAAGAAAGAGCGTGAACAGGAAGTTGAAAAACAAAAGGCTGAGCTGGAGCGATTTAGTACTGAACAACAACAAAAGGTTGCTCTCGCTAAAGCAGAAAGTGAAGCTGCAGAAGAGCAAGCTAACAAACAGCGAGTTCTTGCCGACGCGAAAGCCTATGAAATTGAGAAAATCAATCAAGCCATTGGAAGTAATGATAACTATGTTAAACTTCAGGCTTTGGAGGCCCTGAAATCTATTTCCAAGGATCCTGCATCAAAAATTTATTTTATGGATGGTGACAGTCCTTCACCACTTCCACTCATGAATATAGGAGGGAAAAATTAAACAACTAATTTCGAAAGTTAGGTTTTATAAATGCCTTGATCATACGCCATAATATATTTTCCAAAGAAAAAGTATTTAAATTTAAAGCAAAGGGGGGTGGGGGGACAAAATAGGTTCTTCCAACTATCTGGAACATCCAGTCCTTCTACTCGGGGGAGAAATTGGTTAACAGAATTTCTATGTGTCGAAGGAATGTACTTTAATATTTTTTGCAATCCAGATCCTACCTAGACCAAGAATTGAAGCTTGGGTGAATCATCATGACCTGGAATTATCTTGCCTAAATTTTTTTTAAAAAAATAGGTTGATTTACAGATCTATAAGTACGATATTATATTAGCAATCCTGCGTTACATGGAGGCCTGTTCAAGACCTACCTTAGGAACTCACAAAATGTGGGCTAGGCCTTTTCATCGTATCTGTTATCCAATTTCTAATTTTTAGGAATCCCATAATTACCCGAAACTCGGTGTAATCTCTGATTTTTTAGGGCTTTTAATTTAGAAGTATATCTTAATTTACTTAAGATAATATTCCATATATTGGAAAATTTTTAAGTAAATATTTTTATCATTTAATCCCATTTGTTATATTAAGATAGCTTTGAGTAATAATAATTTTCGTATTTAAATTTATGAGTGTTGGTAAATTAACAGGCCCAAAAAAAGCGGCAATTTTACTATTAGCTTTAGGAGAAGATGCAGCTGCAGATGTATTGAAAAATTTAGAGGAAATTGAAATTCAACAGGTCGGTTACTTTATGACCCGCTTTACTGATATTTCTCCAGAAGAAGTAGATATTGTCTTAGAGGAATTTTACCGCAATTCTGTTACACAGGAAGAAGGGGTTAGTATCAATTCGTCTCCTGATTTCATTAGGAATGCTTTAAACAAAGCTGTAGGGCCAGACAGAGCAAAAGAACTTGCAGACAATCTAAGTTCGACAGGTCAAGATAGTGGTTTAGATGCTCTTCGGTTTATTGAGCCAGTAATAATTTCAAATTATATCCGTACTGAACATCCTCAAACCATAGCTTTAGTATTATCATATTTGAATAATATAGAGCAGTCTTCAACTGTACTTAGAACTCTTCCAGAAAGCATACAAGCTGATGTCGTTTATAGAATGGCAGCAATGGAGAGTATACCCCCTGGTGTGGTTCAAGAACTAAATGATGTTCTAACAGAAGAAATGAAGGCTGCAGGAACGGGGGGTTCAAAAGTTGGAGGAATAGAACCAGTAGCTGAAATGCTAAATTCAGTTGACAAGGCTACGGAGACAAGAATTCTCAGTACCATTGAAGAATCGAATCCAGATCTTGCTGAACAGATTCGAGAGTTAATGTTTACTTTTGAAGATTTAGCGCTCATTGATAGTAAGCAAATGCAAACTGTTATGAAAGATGTAGATCAAGCTGATATGGTACTAGCATTGAAAACATCTAGTGATGCAATTAAAGAACTTATCTTCAGTAGTATGTCAACTCGTGCTGCTGAAATGGTTCGTGATGACCTGGAAAATCTAGGACCCGTAAAAGTTTCTGATGTTGAAGCAGCTCAACAAAAAATCATTAAAGTTGTCAAAAAACTTGAAGAAGATGGAACGATTGTAATCGCTGGAGCAGGAGGTGGTGATGTAGTTTAATTTAATTCAGTGATTTAAAATTCATTTAAAATAAAAAAATATAAATATTCAATAAATTCTATAATTAATCAAAATTTCTTCAATGCTCTTGTATTGAAGCCAATAAAGGATAAATAAAAAAAATGTCATTTAAAACTTATGGTCTTTCAGCCGAACTCTTGCGAGCTATTAACGATCAAGGCTATACAAATCCAACTCCTATTCAACAAAAGGCGATCCCTCTCATTTTGACAGGCAAAGACGTTGTGGCTGGTGCTCAAACAGGCACTGGAAAAACAGCAGGTTTTACCCTACCTTTGTTGCAACGCCTGAGTAAAACATCCAACACAAAAGGGAAATCTCCAATTCGTGCCCTTATTATAACTCCAACACGTGAATTAGCTGCACAAGTAAACGAGAGCATAAATAAATATGGATCTCATTTACCACTTAAATCAAAAGTAATCTATGGGGGAGTGAAGATCAATCCACAGAAAGCACAACTAAGAATGGGGGTTGATATTTTAGTGTCAACTCCAGGGCGTTTGAGAGATCACATAGGTCAGAACTCGGTTGATCTCTCTAAGATTGAAATCTTTGTCCTGGACGAAGCAGACCGGATGCTGGATATGGGGTTCATCCATGATATACGGAGTATTCTTGCTGTGCTTCCTAGTAAAAGCTCACGTCAAAACCTACTTTTCTCTGCTACTTTCTCCAAGGAAATTAACCAGCTTGCAGAGGGTTTGTTAAATCTTCCTGAACGGATCCAAGTTGATCAGCTAAATTCTATTACAGAGCTTGTTGAACACTTAGTCTATCCTGTTGAAAAACAACGCAAACGGGAGTTGCTAAGTCATAGAATTGGTTGGCTAAACTGGTCAAAGGTACTTGTATTTACACGTACCAAACATGGTGCCAATCGACTTGCTCAGCAGTTAGAGAGAGATGGTCTAAAATCCGCTGCAATTCATAGCAATAAAAGTCAAGGAGCTCGGAACCGAGCTCTGAGAGAATTCAAAACTGGAAGGTTGCGGGTTCTTGTAGCAACAGATATTGCAGCACGGGGATTAGATATAGATCAACTACCTTTCGTAGTCAATTATGATCTTCCAAACGTTCCAGAGGATTATATACATAGGATTGGTCGTACAGGTCGAGCTGGTAATAAAGGGATGGCAGTTTCACTTGTAAGTATGGATGAACAAAAGCTTTTAGATGATATAGAAAAGCTTCTAAAGCAAAAGATCCCAAAAGAAATTTTAGAAGGTTATGAACCTAATTTTGAAGTGCTTTTAGGGCAAAAAAATAAGAGCAAACATAGACAAAGATATTTCAAAAAAAGAAAAGGTTTACACACAATGTAAATATACATTTTTGCAATTCTATAACCCGAAGTTCAGAGTTTCGAATCCTTTCCCCGCTACCATGTTTGATGCTTCAATCCTAAATCTCCATGCTGCCCCAAGATACTGCGCTCGGTTGATCACTCTTCGGTGCGACGGACTGGAGCAGAGTTCCGAAAGGTACAAAAGCTATCAAAATTCCTTTTCCAGTGTTACCATTGTTGATCCTTTTATAACTAACCTTAATGGAGTTCAATATGCGTAAAAATGACCGT
>CAZFTR010000029.1:0-4209 GCA_964522405.1 uncultured Gammaproteobacteria bacterium
TTACTCATGAAAAACAGCATTTTATAAATGACAGTCTCTTAAGTGCGAAAACTGACAGGCCTTTTAGTTCGTTTGAGCCAGGGACAAAAGGATATTTAGATCAGGAAGAGGAAGATCAGAAGTTGATTTCAAATGTTAGAAAAGGCTATCAATTAATAAAAGATGAATTATTTGCTTTTTTTAGAGAGGGTGTTGATGGCTCAAATCTTTATGGAGATTTTGTTGAAGCGGGTATTTATGATGATTTACTAGAGGGTTTCGGTCCTAAGGAAACTCAAAATAGGATTTTAATTGGTGATATTGCTGATGCCTATGAAGAAATTGAAGATAAATTGCGTGGTGATCAGGATCGGGCTATTTTTATTTATTCGTTGGTAGATGTGCCGCTTACCCAGTTCCCTCAAAGGATTCGTGAGTTGGCAAATTATTATACAGATTTGGATAGTGAAAGGAAGCAAGATTTAGCCATCGCGGCTTAGTATTTTTTTATGATAAAAGCAGTATTTTTTGATTTTGATGGGGTTTTAACCACTGACGAGTATGGTTGGTTGACTATTTCAAACAATTATCATGCTAAAACAGGAATTTCAATAGAAAAATTAAATTCTTGTTTCAAGCCATTTATTAAGCCTCTAAAAAATGGAGAAGTAAATCATGTGGATATTTGGGATAAATTTTGTGCTTGCTTGGGGGAAGATCTAGATATTAAAATTTTAGATTATGTATTTAGAACAATTCCAAAAAATGAAAAAATGTTTGAAATAGTCGGAGTTTTAAAGAAGAATGGATATAAGACTGGAATTATTTCAGCTAATTTTATTGAGAGATTTGAATCGTTAAAAGATGAATTTAGTCTTGAAAATATTTTTGATGTTTTTGCCATTTCAGCCAATGTTCAGGCATTCAAAGATGACAGAAAATTGTTTGAATATATTTTGAATGAGACTGGTTTAAATCCTGAAGAGTGTATTTTTGTTGACAATACTCAGAAGCATTTGGAAGTTCCTGTAGAAATGGGTTTTACTACTTATTTTCATGATTGTCAGAAAAATGATGCTCAGGCTTTTGTAAAGTTTTTGAAAGATAATGGGATAAGTTTGTAATTTATGAAAATAGCAATTGATGCTTCCCGTGCAAATAATTCTCAAAAAACCGGCGTAGAAAACTATGCATTTTTTTTGATAGAAGAACTGAAGAAAAAAGTTCCAGAAAATATTCAGGTGGTTTTGTACTCTAGAGAAAAACTAGTAGGAGCTTTAGCTGAGCTCCCTAAAAATTGGCAATCAAAAGTTCTTAGATGGCCACCAAAGAGATTTTGGACTCAGATTAGGTTGAGCTTTGAAATGATTTCAAATCCACCTGATGTTTTATTTGTCCCGGCACATGTTTTTCCAATTATTCATCCCAAGAAAATTGTCATGACAGTTCACGATATCGCAGCTTATAGATTTCCTCAGTCATATAATTGGTTTGAGAAATGGTATAGTCTTTGGTCAGCAAAAACCGCCACCAGAAATCTTTGGAAAATAATTACCCCGAGTGAATTTACTAAGAATGAATTGCTTGAGTATGTTAACCAAAAAAATCTTGATCAAAAAATTAAAGTGATTGCCCACGGGTATGACAAAAGTTTTAAAAGGATTTCTAATAAAGAAAAAACTAAGCAGATTTTGGAAAAATATGATATTGAGAAACCCTTTATTATGACTATTGGTAGACTTGAGCAAAAGAAAAATACTGAAAATATCATTAAGTCTTTTGATATTTTGAAAAAACAAAATTTAGATAATTATCAAAATTTAAAATTAGTATTGGCTGGAAAGCCGGGATTTGGTTATCAGGCTGTAAAAACTGCAATACAAAATTCGCAATTTAAAAAAGATATTATTGAGCTGGGCTGGGTAGACAGTGATGGTCTGCCGACCCTGCTAAATGCTTGTTCGGTTTTTCTTTTCCCAAGTCTTTATGAGGGATTTGGCATCCCGGTTTTAGAAGCTATGGCTTGTGGAGTTCCTACTATTGTTTCAGAGAGTTCAAGTTTGTTTGAATTTAGTAAGGATGCGGTTGCTCATGTTAGTGCTGAAAATCCTGAGCAAATTGCCGAGACAATCAACTTATTATTTACTGATATAGAGTATAGAGATCAAAAAATCAATCATGCATATGAGTATGTGGAGAATTTTTCTTGGGAAAAAAGCGCAGATCAGACTTTGGAACTGCTCTTAAGTTAATTTATCTTTAATTCATAGGATTGATACAAAGCCTTTGCTATGGTATTATATTGAATATGAGAGATGGAATTATTGGACATCAGCCAATAGTAGATTTTTTTGAAAAAATCGTTGAAAAAAAGAGCATTTCCCATGCATATTGTTTTGTTGGAAAACATCTACTAGGGAAGAGAACTGTTGCTCTTAGGATTGCATCCCTACTGCTTGGAGTTGATGAGCAGAAGGTGCTCATAAATCCGGATTTTTTATTTATTGAAAAAGGCATAAATCAAAAAACCGGAAAAATCAGAAAAGATATAAGTATAGATCAGGTTAGAAAAGCAATTAGTTTTTTACAGCAATACGCTCTGCAGAAAGATGGATACAAGGTTGTGATTGTTGATAATGCCGAAGATTTAAGTACAGGAGCATCAAACGCACTACTTAAGACTTTGGAAGAGCCCAAAAAACGAACTGTGCTTTTTCTGATAACCAGTGATGATCAGCTACTTTTGCCAACTATCAGATCAAGATGTCAGAAAATATATTTTCCATTTGTTAAGCAAAATATTTTAGGAGATTTTTTGAAATCAAAAGGTGTTGATACTGAGCTTGCTACTCAAATGTCAGAGAATTCCCATGGTTTGCCGGGTTTGGTAGTCAATTGGCAAAAAAATCCAAGTGAATACGAAGATTTTAAATCAGAAAAAAGTCGTTTTGCAGATTTGTTTGGAAAGCCATTTTACAAAAAAATTCAGATTGTAGATGAGTTGTTTGGAGATAAGACAGATCATATAATAGCGAGAGATAATTTAATCAGAGTTCTAGATATTTGGCATACTGAACTTCGTGATTATCTTCATAAGAAATTTGATAGTGATCTAGATATTAGTAGATGGATTGAAGCGGAAAATGATCTAAGGCTTACTAAGAGTCTTTTGAGGAAAAACATACATCCTCGCTTATTAATAGAAAATATTTTATTACAATTACCATAAATATATGGATTTTAAATACATAAAAGGAATTTTTTTCCTTTTCGGATTATTTTTACTAATGGGGCAAGGTTGCTTGTCTGGCTCAAAAGAGACCACAACCGGTCCGGCAGGTATGTTTGTTTCTACAAATCAAGGAGATGAGTGGCAATCTATCTCACTTGTTCCTACAGTTGACGGAGTAAAAGATTACTCTGGTGTGGGGGTATATAGCATCATTGAAGACAAAAATGATCCAGAAGCTATGTATTGGCTAACTAGAGGAGGTGGAATGCTATATACTTATGACGGTGGACGTTCATGGACACAGAGTACAGCTCCATATGATTCTGGATTTATATTTGATATTGCTATTGATCCAGAAGAAAGTTGTAAGATTTTTGCTACCAATGGAAGACAAGTTCACAGATCAGATGATTGTGGAAGATCTTGGCTAGAGGTCTATCTTGAAGGTCGGCCTACTGTTATAGTTAGATCCTTGGCATTTGATCCTTTTGATAGAAAGAGCATTTATGCTTTGACTGGAAATGGTGATTTATTTTTGAGCAGAGATGATGGTTTGAGTTGGGCGCCGATTAAAAGATTTGGTCATCAGACTATGCAAATTATTTTCGATACTAATAGAGAAGGATTAGTCTATATTCCAACTATGAATAATGGTTTACAAAGATCTTTTGACAAGGGGGCAACTTGGGAATCGCTTTCAGGTAAATTAGGCAATTTTACGGGTGGTTTGGAATACCGAGCTTTTCAAGTTTATCCTACAAATCCAAATCAAATATATTGGGTTTCAAAATACGGAATATTGTATTCCAAAAATGCTGGTGAAGATTGGGATGCTCTTGAGCTAATAACCCCACCCGGAAGCGCCTTTATATATGGTCTGGCAGTAAATCCTCAAAATGACAAAGAAATATATTATACCGGAACAGTTGGCATAAAATCTACTTTTTACAAAACAGTAGATGGAAGTAAGAATTGGGTTACCAAACGATTGCCTTCAG
>CAZFTR010000030.1:0-3680 GCA_964522405.1 uncultured Gammaproteobacteria bacterium
GGCATTGTGAATTCTGCTGGGACATCCGCAGCATTCCGGAAGACGATCCGCAGCAGATCGTCCAGGATTTCGAAGATTTCTGCCAGAAGCAGATGGTTCCGGAAATGCAGAAGATTGCCCCGGAAACCGGAATCCAGACCCGGTGCTTTGCCGATGCCCCAGCCCTCGGGCATGAACCCGAGAGTGAGGCTGTTCGAATGGCAAAGGAATTGACCATGGAAACCACCACCCGCAAGGTGCCCTACGCCGCCGAAGCAGGGCAGTTTCAGCAGGCTGGCTTTCCCACCGTCATTTGCGGACCGGGTTCCATCGACCAGGCCCATCAACCCAATGAGTACATTGAAACCAAACAGTTGGAAAAGGGTGAAATCTTTTTACAAAAGCTGATCAGCACACTTAGCTAACAAAATAAATGTTTTAGAATATACACATACTCTAAAACTCCTTTTGCATCAAAAAATACTAATAAGTCAAATGAAACAATTTAATATTCTGCTCTTGTCGATTTTCTTACTCAGTTCTTGTTACAAGCCAGTTTACACAGAATATTTTGATGATGAAAATTACACAGAATTTACAACACACGAGATACTAATTGAAATTCCATCTGAAAGAATTTTAAAAGTATTTGCATCTCGCAGGTGTCCTGGAAAAACGATATGTGAAGTCACAGATATTAAAATCCTGGTTACTCTTGAAACTAAATTTTCATTTTTAGAAGGAAAAGATTTTTATATTTTGACTGATAATGAAAAGATCGACTTAAATCATAGAAGATACACTTTTAGCTATGATGTAGCTTCAAAATATATTGATGGAACTACAGGTTTTGCCAGAGAGAAATGGGTTGTTTGGCTGAAGGCTAATGATTTCGAAAAAATCATCAGCAGTGATGAAATTATATTACTAGTTGGTGAATATAAACTAAACATAGAATCTTCTGATATAGAAAAATGGGAAACTCTCATAAAAAAAGATCTTTTGGTTGAGACAATGGAAGAAGAACAAAAAAGAACCTACTCTAAATATGTTGAAGCTCCAATTTCAGAAAGTGAAGTACGGGAAAAATTTGAGAAAAAAGCTTTTGTTGAAGCTGAGGAAAAAACATGGGATCTAGTCAAAGATTCTGAAAATATAGAAGATCTTCGTTTTTTCCTCGAACAATATCCTGATAGTCCCTTTGCAACTCCTGCACGCTTGAAATTAAAACAACTAGAAAGAGATTCAAATTAATAATTACACTTAACATTTTTTTCGGTTCTTAATTTGAAAAAAATTAAAACATTTCTTTCATTACCCACCGATATATCAAGCCTCGTTTTCTTAAGAATTACTTTTGGAGTCTTGATGCTTTGGGAACATAGTCGTTATTTTTCATATAATTGGATTGAAGATCTATACATCAAACAAGATTTCCACTTTAAATATGAATGGTTTACCTGGGTAGATTCTTTACCTGGAAATGGAATGTATGTTGTTTTTATTTTATTAATGATAAGCGCTTTATTTATAACTTTAGGACTTTTCTACCAGATATCAATTACTCTGTTTTTCTTATTGTATACCTATGTATTTCTAATAGATCAAGCCTACTATAACAACCATTTTTATTTGATATGTATTTTTTCATTCCTAATGATTTTTACCCCTTTGCATCATTCATGGTCCTTAGATTGTTATAGAGGAGCAATAGAACATAAACAAAAACTTCCTGCAATTTGGCTTTGGCTGATGCGATTCCCTATGACCATGGTTTATGTATATGGGGCGATTGCAAAAATGGAATCTGACTGGCTTAGCGGAAAAGCAACTCGTGAACTATTGGGAAGAGCAAATGCAGGAACTTTTCTAGAACCCTTGATGAATTTACAATGGACACCAATTTTTTATGCTTGGTCAGGGATGTTGTTTGACCTATTAGTTCCTTTTGCAGTGCTTTGGAAAAAAACACGAGTTCCTGCTTTTATTGCTGCCATTCTTTTTCACACCAATAACTATTTCGTATTTCCAATTGGTGTTTTTCCGCTTTTATCACTTGCATTAACATCAATATATTTTGAACCAAATTTCCCAAGAAAATATATACCTATTAAGTCTAAAGTATATTTTAAAAAAATTTACTCTTATGACCCACGAAGCAAAATAGATTTTATTAATTTGTGGCCTCAAAAATGGCTCACTGTTCTATTGAGTATATTTATACTTTTTCAATTAATTATCCCTTTTAGACATCACTTATATCCTGGTCACACGAATTGGCACGAGGTTGGACACTATTTTTCTTGGAGGATGATGTTGAGGCAAAAAGAAATAGAAATTAGGTATGATATTTCCCATCCAGTAACAAGTGAAAAAAGATATGCACCATTGGAAGATTATTTAAATGCTTCACAGATTCGTTCATTTGCAGGAAATCCAGGAATGAATCTGCAATTCGCTCATTATCTTAAAGAGCTTGTAGAAAAAAACGGAGGTTTTACGCCTGTTATCAGCGCTGAAATTTTTGTTTCTTTGAATGGAAGAGAAAAGAAAAAGCTGATTAATAGTAAACTGAATTTAGCAACTATACCTAAATTTGAACCAGCTTATTTTTGGATTGAACCGATAGGAAGATAAAAAAAACGGGACCAAAAAAATTTTGACCCCGTTTGTAAATATTAACTACTTAAATTATAAACACTAGAAACTTAGTGACATTGAAACTTCAATATCTGACATTGTATAGCCACTATCTGAATTAGAAGCCGATCCATACCCAACTCCTAATGATGCCGGACCAACAGTTGTATTGTAACCAAGCTCAAGGCCTGAAGTTGTCGTCGTGGCATCAGCGTTACCTTCAGTTACCGATGAACTAAGCAATACGATGCTGTCGCTTCCCATCGCATAGGTAAGACCCAGTTCCATACCATTATTTTTCGCTTCAGTGCCGGCTTCTGAGGCTTTTGAAGAGTTAGATCCAAAACTGATGAATGGATCAATATCTCCCAAATCAATTTTTACACCGAGACCTAATACTGAGTGGGATGTTTTACTGGAACCACCTTCACCTGAGTTATCAGCTGTGCCCGCGCTTCCAAATGTTGCGCCTACAGATGCAGGACCAGCGGCCAGTGAAATTGCTGCACCAAATCCTGATGTACCATATTTGGCGCCATCTTCACCATCCATAAATTCCTGAGCACCTAATAGATCATCATCATCACCACTATTCTGATAAGCGACTGTCACTGACATAGTGTCACTCATCTTATAACCTACAGATACACCATGGAATGAATCTACAAAAGCTCCAACTGATAAATCATCATCTGCAGAGTCCATAGTTTGGGCTCCTGCTGCTACAGAACCTGAACTAACATTTTGTCCTGGAAGGTGACCTGCCTCTCCCAAAACAATTGTCATTGTTCCATCTGTAAGTGTAATTGCTCCTGTATCTTCACCCGTCTGAGCACCAGCTCCTATGTTGTAAGACACATTTGCTGAACCAGTCCACTTTCCTGCTTTTTTGGATCCTGAAACAGTAATTGTTTCATCGAGGTTGCCGTCCCAATCAGCTACATATGAGAAACTAGCACTATGATCTCCATTAGTGTTAGATGACTTAAGTGAAAGACTTGAACCTTCACTTGCGAATCCACCACTTGAGGCTGTGTTTCCTCCTGTTGAAGCAACAGTTG
>CAZFTR010000031.1:0-3492 GCA_964522405.1 uncultured Gammaproteobacteria bacterium
TGATAACTATCGAAGCTGTTGTCAGACATGTCGCAAAAGAGCCGCACCCAAATCATATAGTCCTCCTGAAATTTCAGCTCTTATCCTTAAGAAAATTGCAGAAAGTGCTTCAAAAGAATTAGAGCAATCTATAGAAGATGTTGTTATCAGTGTACCAGCTTATTTTACAAATAATCAAAAAGAAGATACACGTAAAGCTGGTTTAAAGGCAGGGCTCAATGTACTTCGATTGATCCCTGAACCGACAGCAGCGGCCCTTTCTTATGGACTTGATAAAGAAAAAGATCAGCTAATTATGGTTTATGATTTAGGGGGTGGAACGTTTGATGTTTCTATTTTGGAAGTAAAAGGAAATAATTTTTCAGTAAAAGCTATTGGGGGAGACCCACATTTAGGTGGGGATGATTTTGATAATTGTATTATTGATTTTATGGGAAAAGAATTTAAGAGTCAGACTGGAATTGACTTATTTGGAGCCAATGTAGGCAAAACTAAAAGACATACATTATTTGACAGATTATTAGGAAAAAAAGATTTATCTGTTTCTCCTAAAATGAGGTACAAAATTATTCAAGTTTTGAAAGAAGCTGCAGAAAAAGCAAAAAAGGAGCTTTCCGAAGTTGATGAAACAACTATCCATATACCTAATTTATTTGATAATTATAATTTATCCACTGATTTAACTAGAACTCGATTTGAAAAGCTCATCCAGGAGTTAGTGGACAAAACACAACGATCTACAAATGATGTTTTACGTAATGCTGGAATGGACTCTGATGATATTGACAGAATTGTTATGGTTGGTGGCTCAACTCGTATACCGTTAATAAGAGAAATGCTCTCATCAACAATAAAAGAGCCCTGGTGTGCTGATAATGTTGATGAAGTAGTAGCTGCTGGTGCAGCAATTGTTGCTGCAAATTTGATTGCTCCTCAAGAAATGGATCAACAGATAAAAATAACTGAAATTACGGCTCATTCACTTGGGATAAGAGTTAAAAAAGATGGAAATCCAGATATTTTTGAACCTATTATTCCAGTATGCACGCCAATTCCGGCATCAATTGCCAAGGAATTTAAAACGATCAGGGATAATCAAAAAGCTGTTGAAGTAGCAGTATTTCAAGGTAATAGTGACTTATGTTGCAATAACACATTTGTAGGTGGTTTTATTCTTGATGGAATACCCCCAGCAAAAGCACGAGAAATGACAGTTGATGTTAGTTTCACCATGGATATCTCAGATATTTTAAATGTGTCTGCCTCTTGTCAGGGAAAACAAAGTGAGTTTACAGTCAATGTAAATAAAGTTGCGGATATGAGTGACCTTGATCAAAAAGAAGGCGGACAAGTGGATATTGTATTTTTAATTGACACTTCTGGAAGTATGACAAGTGAATTAGAGGGAATTAAAAAGTCCTGTGATAATTTTGCTAGCCACATAGCTTCTCAGGGTATTGATTGCAGATTAGGATTAGTCGATTTCGCTTTACCAGGTAGTGGTGGGTACAAGTATGAAACTTTTCCACTGCAGATGGACGTTCATACATTTAAAAAAAATATTCAGAAAATTGCTATTGGTAGAATTGGATATGGTGGCTGTTATGTTGCCAATGAAAATACACTACCTGTATTTAACCAAATACCACCATTATTTAATAATTCTACAGAAAGAACAAAAATTCTCATACTAATAAGCGATGAGGTTGGGGGAAAAGCAGCATGTAAATCTATTACTAATCTTATGAAAAAACATCAAATCACAGTTCATGTTCTTGGTGTTCCCGGTGATAATGCGCATGGTATAATTGCAGAGGAAACAGGTGGTAGATTTTGGGATATTTTTTCATCTCGGAATGTTGATTTTTCAACATTGCTGGAAAATATTGCTCAAGAAATTGCGTTAACTATTTGATAGAATAGAATAGAGATTGTGCAAATATATATATTTTTTTTATTTTATGAAAGGAGATAAGAAATGACAGATAATGAAAAAAAGAGCAATCTTGGAGATAAAATTAGTCCCTATGTTGTGGGTATTGATTTGGGGACTTCCAATTCAGTTGCTTCTGTTTATAAAAGAGGTAAAGCAGAGATTCTTGAAATAAGTGGTCATGAAGTAAATCCATCTGTAGTTAATTACAGAGAAGATGGTTCAGTGATCGTTGGGGCACAAGCAAAACGAAAAATTATTTTAGATCCTAACAATTCAGTAGTATCTATCAAAAGACACATGGGAGAACCTGGATTTAAAATTAGCTGTCGAGATAAAGAATTTGCTCCTGAAGATGTCTCTGCCCAAATTCTTGATTTTATAAAAAACGGTGCACAAAATCAGGAGAAAATACCAATTGAAGGAACAATGAAATATGCTATAATTTGTATTCCTGCTAATTTTGACAATAATAAACGTGAAGCAACCAAAAAAGCCGGAGAGCTTGCTGGCTTAGAGGTTTTGCGTTTACTTGAAGAACCAGTTGCTGCAGCAATGGCATATGGTGTTGGAAATGATCGTGATCAGAAGATATTGATATATGATTTAGGTGGTGGCACGTTTGATGTTTCTATCCTTGATGTAAAATCATCCGCAGATAAATCTGAAGAACCAAAATTCACAGTTTTAGCAAAAGAAGGAATACCAGAGCTTGGTGGTGATGATTTTGATATTGCACTGATGAAAATAATCAACGAACACTTTCAAAATGAATCTAAAATTGATTTGCTTGATGAAAAAAAAGATCAGGGAATCAGCAAAAAAAAACTTAGAGCAGCAAGGCAAGTGCTAAAGGAAAAAGCTGAACGGGCAAAAATGGATTTATCGGAAATGGAGGTTACGAATATTGATGCCCCGAATATCGTTAAAGGTGAAGATGGCACGCAACATCATCTAAGTATGGAATTAACTAAACAGCAATTTGAAGAAGCCATTACTGATATGGTTAAACAAACAGAAATAGCTATCCAAAAGGCTTTAGAGAATGCAAAAATTGAAAAAGATGACATTGACAGAATAATACTAGTGGGAGGTTCAACTAAAATACCTCTTATAAAAAAAATTGTCACTGAAATGATGGATATGGAGCCATACGCTGATGTCAATCCTGATACTGTTGTAGCTCAAGGTGCTGCGATTCTTGGTTCAAGTCTTGCCCTACCAGATGATAATGTTGAGGAAAAAACAGAAGAAGATACTGCTGGATCCATCATGGAGGATAATAAAACATCACACTTTCTTGGCATAGAAATCAAGGGTGGCCGTTTCAATGTTCTTATTGATAAAGGAATTGAAATACCAGCACAAGCGACAAAAACCTATGTTAATTCTACAGATAACATGACGTCTATGCGAATAACAATTTTTCAATTTCCTGATACAGCTGAATTTGTTTCAGATGAAGGTGGAGTATGTTTGGGTGAATTCTTTCTAAATGGGATTACTCCTGCAAAAGCCGGAGATATTCAGGTGGAAATACAGTTTGATATAAACAAAGA
>CAZFTR010000032.1:0-3142 GCA_964522405.1 uncultured Gammaproteobacteria bacterium
GCTACTAGAGCTATTTTAGGAGGCGCTTATGCAATGCCAGGATTGCATTCAAAATATTTTGATAAAAATTTAGAACCATTAGTTGAAGTTGTACAAGACACTATTGGTCGTCACGATACATTTGGAACTGCGTGCACAAGAAAATTGTATGAAGATCAGGGATATTTCGGACACATAAACTGTTCTGATAATTTTAACTATGCCCTTGATAAATTTGGTGTAGAAAAAAGAAATGGATGGGCAGCTTTAAATCTTTTTTTTAATACAGGAATTGATGCAAATAACGTAATATTTTCTGATATGCCTTGGTCAAGATCAGGTGACTATGTTTTATTTCAAGCGCAAAAAGATCTTGTATGCGTATCGTCTTCCTGTCCTGATGATATTGACACAGCAAATGACTGGAACCCTACAGATATATACGTTAGAGTTTATTCAGAAAAAAATAAATTTTCTAAATCTATTGGTTATAGAAAAAATGCAGGAAGTGATTTTATGTTAACAAAAGAAACTGGTTTTCATCCAAGAACATCAAAATTAACAAACGATATGATGGACTCTACAGGATTTTGGATACCCAATAAGTACAATAATTACGGAACAATAAAAGAATACACAGAATGCAGAAACAATGTTGTGATGATGGATCTTTCTTCATTAAGAAAATTTGAAGTTCTTGGTCCGGATGCAGAAGAACTTCTAAATGTGGCCTTAACACGAAATGTAAAAAAATTAGCTGTTGGACAAGTAGTGTACACAGCTATGTGTTACGAAAATGGAACAATGATTGATGATGGTACACTTTATAAGTTAGGTGATCATAATTTTAGATGGATTTGTGGAAGTGATTATTCAGGAGAATGGCTTACACAGTTAAGTGAAGAATTAAAACTTCATGCAAATATTAAATCTTCAACAGACCATCTTCATAATATTTCTGTTCAAGGGCCAAATAGTAGAAAAGTTCTCTCAAAAATCATATGGACACCGCCATCACACCCGAATGTTAAAAATTTAGAATGGTTTCATTTTACGATCAGTAGAATTGGTGATCACACTGGAATCCCAATCATGTTATCACGAACTGGTTATACTGGTGAACTTGGCTATGAAATATATTGTCATCCAGATGATGCTCCTAAAGTATGGGATGCTGTTTGGGATGCTGGTCAAGAGTTTAAAATTTGTCCAATGGGATTTGAAGCCCTTGATATGCTCAGAATTGAGGCAGGATTAATTTTAGGCGGTAATGAATTTAGTGATGAAACTGATCCTTTTGAGGCAGGAATTAGTTTTACAGTTCCTCTAAAATCAAAAGAGCAAAATTTCATTGGTAAAGAAGCATTAATAGAGAGAAAAGCTCACCCTCATAGAAAGTTGGTTGGTTTAGAAATTGAAGGTAACGAAAAAGCTAATCATGGAGATTGTGTACACTCTGGAAGAGCGCAAGTTGGTATAATTACTAGTGGCACCATGTCTCCAACGTTAAATAAAAATATTGCATTATGTCGAGTTGACATACGCTCATCGGAAATAGGAACAGAATTAGAAATTGGAAAACTAGATGGTCATCAAAAAAGAATTTCAGCAAAAGTAGTCAGTTTTCCTTTTTATGATCCAACAAAAAGTAGAGTAAGAGCATAAATAAATAATGCCAAGCCTATCTGATTTAAGAAAAGTTGCTAATATTAATACCCTAGATTGGGAACTTTTAGAAGACGAGTGCAAAGATCAGGAAGGTGATATTTGGTGGTACAATCTTAGTTATAATTTTGAAACTGGTGAAGGATCGTATCTTTATAAGATGGGTCCGAACACTATATCTAAAGCACACTCCCACACTGGCCCAGAGGAATTCTTTATTTTGGAGGGAGATTTAAAAGACTCAGATGGTTTCACCTATAAAAAAGGAGATTTTGTACATTTGGGTCCAGATTCAAAACACTTCAGCACTACGGTTTCAGGATGCACAAGTGTTGTGACTCATAGAGGTAAATTTATCTATACAGACGAAAATTAATTTATTTTGATTTCATAAAAGTATCCATAGAGTCATCCATTGCTTCTGCCCATGGAGTATGATGAATTGGAGCCACTGTTCCAGTTACAGGTGCAGAAAAAGATTTACTTCTATATGTTAGAATATCTTCTTCTTTGTGATGTTCCCATTCTTTAAAATGTTTTCTTATTAATTCACAATCAATCGCAGGATAATCGGAAGTAGCGTGTAATTCTTTAGTATATTCAGTTTGAAAGTCTATCATTTGAATTGGATCTTCCAAACTTTCCTCCTCTGCAACCCATTTTTTTATATCTGCTTCAATCTCAGCATCGCTTGGTAATTTAATTTTTCCCATAATTACATCTCGTGCATACCAAGCCTGACAATCAAACATATTAAATGTGTGGAATTGATCTTGCATTCCAAGATATATTAACTGATGATTATCTTGCCAAACAATTCCTTTAAAAAGTTTTGGAGGATATAAGCGATTGCCTGTTTTTAACTTCAAACTGTCATCGAGAAACGGAAAATGATGTAAATAGCCACTGCATAAAATGATAGCATCAGCATTTTGCTCATGCCCTTCCTTAAAAATTGCTTTGCTACCCTCTAGCTTATCTAGATAATGAACTTCTTTCATACCGTTTGGCCATTTAAAGCCCATTGGATTATTTCTATATCCAATAGTTACAGATTTAGCTCCGTATTTGTAACATTGAAGAGCTATATCTTCGGCAGAATAACTACTTCCTAATACAACGACATCCTTATTTCTAAATTCCTCAGCATCTCTAAAATCATGACCATGTAAAATTCTACCAGGAAAAGATTTCATCCCTTCATATTCAGGAATATATGGCACAGAAAAGTGACCAGTTGAAACAACTACATAATCAAATATTTCTTTAGCTACTTTATTTTCTTTTTTATTTATTGAGGTGAGCTCAAATTGACTACCATTGAAAATGACGTTTGATACAGTCGTACTAAATTTAATATATTTTTTTAAGTTACCATTTTTTGCTCTGCCTAATATGTAATCATATAAAACTTCTCTTGGAGGAAAAGATGGTATCGGCTGCTTAAAATGTTCATCAAACGAATAATCAGCGAACTCTAAACATTCTTTTGGTCCAT
>CAZFTR010000033.1:0-3052 GCA_964522405.1 uncultured Gammaproteobacteria bacterium
TAAAAAAATTACTTTTTTTACTATTGGGATTAATTTTATTTTTTGGCTTAAATGCTAGCCCTGCCTCAGCAGCTCAGTTTAAATTTGCCCCTAAGGGAGGCAATGTTACAGTTGATTCAGATGAAGTGGTAAGGAACTTGTATACAGCCGGAAACATTATCTCAATTGATGGTGAAGTGCAGAAAGATTTGTATGCAGCCGGAAATGTAGTTACGGTTGGCGGCCAAGTAGAAGATAACGTTGTTGCTGTCGGCGGAACGGTTATAGTGAAAAACAATGTTGGGGGCAATATTCATGCAGCAGGTGGAAGTGTTGTGATTGAGGGGTATGTCAAGGAAGATCTGTTTGTGGCTGGGGGAAATATACTGGTATCAAAATCGGCAGTAATAGGCGGTGATCTTATAGTTGCCGGAGGAGCAGTAGATATACAAGGTCCAGTTGCCGGAAGTGTTTCTATCGGCGGTGGAGAAGTGACCATAAATAGTATGATAGGCGGTTTGATCCTAATTGAAGCTGAGAAGTTGAAAATGGGGGAATCGGCGGTAATTGAAAAAGATTTGAAATACAGTTCTCCGAAAGAAGCCGAAATTCACGAGAATGCTAAAATCATGGGTGCTATTGATTTTGACCAAGAGGAAGTTTGGGATAAGCCTTATGCGCTAAGAGCAGTATTTGGCGTTTTGTCAGGACTGTTTATTCTAAAAATTATAATTTTGATTCTTGCCGGGCTTGTATTAATTTATCTTTTCAAGAGTCCGATAAAGAATGTTGTGAGACAAGGTCTTGGTAATGGTTGGAGAAGTTTGGGTTTGGGGTTTGCAGTTTTTTTCTTAACTCCAATTGCAGGATTCATTTTAGCAATTACTGTAATCGGGATTTATCTAGCTGGCTTGCTTGGAGTCCTGTATGTATTAATGTTGATGTTGTCTTCTGTTGTTGCAGGCATAACTTTTGGAAGTTGGCTTATCAAAACTATTAAGAAAGGAGATAGATATATGGTGCGCTGGCAAGAAATAGTGGTAGGCGTGATTGTTCTAGAAATTATTTGGCTTATCCCTCTTGTTGGATGGTTGGTTTATTTTGCATTTGTATTAATCAGTCTTGGTGCATTGTCTTGGCAATTTCAAAAAACAATTATTAAATCAAGAGCTTAAAATTAACTTACAAACATATGAGAACAAAAACAATTGAACAAAGATCTACATTCAAGAAGGTAAAACCTGATGAGCTATACAAAATGTATATGAACTCAAAGGATCATAGCGCTATCATTGGATCAGAGGCTGTTATTGGAAAAAAGGTTGGTGATTCGTTTAAGTTATGGAATGGAGACATAAAAGGAAAAAATCTTATGTTGGTTCCAGGTAGAATGATTGTACAGAGCTGGAACGGATTCGGAAAGAAAGATGATGATTCAATTCTTCTTTTGACATTTAAGAAAGTAAAAGGAGGCACAGAATTGCATATGGTCCACACCCATGTCCCGCCAAAAAGCGCAAAGGACATTGAAAAAGGATGGAAAGATTATTATTGGAAACCATGGAAAAAGTATCTAGTCACTAAAAAAAAGAAAAAATAATATACCTTTTTGTTATATTGGAAAAGGAGATAACAAGATGTATTGACAATTTTTAAATTATACGATTAAATTATAGGTCGTTCTTTGTAATACGTTTAATAATATCAGTTCAGGAGGTGGGTGATGCATCTAATGGAAATTGGTGGAACTTTTAATGCTGAAAAAGCTCCAATGCTAGGAGGCTTTTTGTTTTATGATAAGTCAAGAGGTGATTTGGATTCCGGGGAGATAGTAATACTTATGGGTGGATTTGCTCGTGTTGCCACCCGGGAAGATCTTTTATTGACAATTGCTAAAAAACTCAACAAGCCGTCATTTGTTTTCGACTGGCATGGCTTAGGACTGTCCAAAGGTGATTTCGGTGATGTGACAGTAGAAAGACTTGCAGATGATCTTAAAAGAGTTGTCAGCATCTTTGTGTCAGAAGGGTTTAGCAGATTTCATCTTATCGGACATAGTCTCGGAGCTTGCATAATTCAAAGGTTTTACAGACAAAGTTATGTAAATATTTGTAAAAGAATTCTTATTTCTCCGGCGTTAAACCAAAATTTTTTACTAAGGTATTGGTTTGCCAAAAAGAGAGGATATGATTTTAATTTTGAGAAATGGACGGAGGCCAGAAGTAAAAAAACATTTTGGCAGGCAATGACCGATTATGGAAAAGATAATTTTTATAGTGCATATTGGCTGCACGAAGACGAATTTAAGCGGTTTATAGAGGAAGAAAAAGAAATAAATGGCGTGAAGATAAAATCAGATTATTGGCATGAGGAGAAAAATAACTGCTATGAGCCCAGCGAGCATTTTTCATCTCGAGGAGAAGTGAGTGGGGATAAAATATTGCATATTCATGGAGAAAAGGATACTACCGTACCTTATGAAAGTATTGAATTTAAATTTGAAAATTCAAGAATTTTCAAGGGAGCTGATCATTATTTTTTAAAACATGAGGACAAGGTAGCTTCAGTTGTGTCAGAGTTTATTGGATGATGTTAATATGATTTTTTGCAAAAAGACCAAATGTAAATAAATTTTGGTCTTTTTTATTTATAATTTGCATAAAAAATTATTAAAAGCAGCCTTGAAAATAAAATTGACTTAAGGGTTGTTTTTTGTTAATTTATAGTAACTTAAGTTGAGTAAACTTTGAATATTAACAATTGGATAAATAAAAAAGGAGGGAATTATGACGAAGCCAATTAGGGTAAGTTTAGCACCAAGGGGAAATGTTAATCCGGTTAGGTCAGCTAGTTATGCGGCATTACTTTGTTATTTAGCAAAACTTCCTAAGTGGGGAGTGTTAATTGATTGGAATAAAAAGTTGTTTAAACCCGGACATCACACTACCTTTATGCATGCTGCTTCATATTTCACTTTTGTGATTGAGGGAATAAGTGTAGGTGATATAACTTTTGGGCTTCACCTCAGAAATAATATGCCCGACAGCATTGTTCATCAACTCAGGCACGTAAT
>CAZFTR010000034.1:0-400 GCA_964522405.1 uncultured Gammaproteobacteria bacterium
AAACTGGCAGGGTATCATCGGAATCACTGGCAGGGTATCACCGGAATAATCAATTATCTCTCATCCTTATATTTCCTGCATATTAGCGTGTATAATAGCAATTCAATGTAACTGTTGGATAATTAATGCTTTTTTCATTTGAGCCCTTAAATCCTTCTTAAATTGAGTTAAACGAGGTTTAATAATTTGGTTTGGATTTAGCTAGAGATTTGTCAGTTGTTTTTTCATGATTGATCAATTATCAAATAGACTTATTGAAATAGATTTTCACTATAAAAGACTTTCAAGTCTGAATTAGACACACTAAGAAAAGCTAACGCAGAATTAACTCAATTAACCAACAAAAAGAAATCATTGGAAACTGAATTATCTGAAATAAAACTTAAACTGGCCGGAAAGG
>CAZFTR010000034.1:410-2596 GCA_964522405.1 uncultured Gammaproteobacteria bacterium
TACTTAAAATTACTAGCCTGAAAATTGTGTATGTAACACGATTAGCTACATTAGTACGTACTACTTTGTCCTAAACTATGGAACACCTATCACCATTGACGCACAGCGATTTTTGAAGCAAAATATTTTTTCCCACAGAATGAGTCTAAATAAGGACTAGTTGTTTGGGTATATGGCAGTAAAAGTTAAACAAAATTGCATTTATCTGGAGGGTAAAAGTCTCTGGATTTTCATGCAATCCAATTAACAATAACTAAGGTTTAATGATGAAAATTATGTATTCCGATAGAAGAGGATAATGATATATTCTTTCGAGATTTGGCTCCAATTTAGAGAGCTAATTTCCTTTGTTTTTCCTTTAAGGACTCTAGTATTTCGGATTTCTTAAAGTAGAGTTTTCGATTCACCTTGTAAAATGGTATTAATCCAAGCTTTTTCCATTTATGGATAGTCACCTTTGATACTTGAAATATTTCCTGAACATCTGAGATTGTTAAAAGCTCCTCAGGGACCTCTTTTGATGTTTTATCTTGTGTATCTTGATATAAAACTTCTGTCACGCAATCCTTAATTGTCTGGGTAAATTCCTCGAACGAAAGAGTTATAAATATCTGTTTATCCATACCTGTAAATGCTTGATACAAAGGTACGAAAACATAAAAAATTGCATTTGGGATTCTTTTAAGGCCATCAGATTAGAAAAAAGATTTACATTACAATTAAAAGCGCTGACCAAATGCCCAAATACGATCATATTACAACTAAATCCATTCGCTTCCGACCTAATTGTCCTAATTCATCGAACTACTCTCAATATATTCCTTTGGACTGATTCCCACTTTCTTCTTGAAAAGCCTTGAGAAATACTGGGGATATTCAAAACCTAATTTGTATGCTGTTTCAGAGATTGAGGCATTAGGAGCAAGCAATAGATTTTTAGCTTCTTCAATCAGGTAAAGATTAATCTGGTCAACTGCTGTTTTTCCTGTTTCTGCTTTGATCGTATCACTCATATACCTATGGCTAACACCTAATTGATTTGCCAACCATTCAACAGACGGGATCCCATTTTCTTCGAACTGATTGGTCTCAAAATACACATCCAGGATATTTTTGAACCGGGTAAACAGGCCCTGGTTTATTTCTTTCCGATTCAGGAATTGACGCTTGTAAAAGCGGTCGGAGTATTTGAGCAAGGTTTCCAGGTGTGACAAAATGATTTCCTTACTGAATTCATCCTGGTTGTTGTGGTACTCAGTTTTAATGTTGTTAAAGAGAGTCTTTAACAGTTCCTCCTCTTTGGGTGATAAATGAAGGGCTTCGTTTACATTGTAATTGAAGAAGTTATACTTTTTTATCTTATCAAAGAGTGGATTTCCTACTAAGTAATCCTTATGGAATGCAATATGATATGCCTCGGAACTAAATACCAGTCCCTTAAATACCAGGGTTTGATCAGGAGCGGTGAAAAGCAAGGTTCCATTCGTGCAATCGTATTTGGTACGTCCATACACAATCTCTCCTGAAATAATATTCTTCAGACTGATGGAATAAAATCCGTTGGTCAGGCTTACTGCTTCGTCCTGATCTTCCTCTTCACAACTGCGATCTTCACCATCTTTCAATTCAGTATGCAGGACACTGAATAAAGGATTCTCAGGTGGGGGAAATTCACGTTGCTCGTGAAACTCTGAAATGGTTTTAAAGACTACTGTTTTCATGCTTTATCACAAGTTTTATTGTTGCCGGCATCTATTTGCCGCTCCTAATTAACAGGGTATTCAGGAAATAAGCAGCAAGAATTACTGCTCCTTCCAGAGCTAACCCTATTACTACTGTCGGGTGGTAGCCATCCACAAAAAGGCTGACTGTTCTGACCAGGAAGTAGCCTCCACTCATGATGATTGTCGGATAAAACCACCGCCTTCACTGCATAGAGAACAAAATTACCAGGACTCCGGTTGCCAAAAGAGCACCACCAATGTCACTTTTTTTTTCATAGCTTTGGTATAAGTTCTAAGGTTGATGCTTCATGCTTTTTAGTATCAAATCCCAGCCTCATCGTTCTATATATCATTCCAAGCTTTTTAATATAAGCTTTTGTGACAAGAGGATTTATTTGCTCTAAATCTTCAGGAACTACTCCCTTTATGGGTATAATGGTATCCCGGTATTTGATTGCTCCA